>CAMRBN010000016.1 GCA_947040455.1 uncultured Mycoplasma sp. | reverse complement strand
GTGTAAAGAGAAAACAAAGAAGTCTTCATGTTTCAGTGGATGTTATATATTTTGTTGGTTCAATGGTGTGAATCGATGAAGAAGTTTACATGATTGTTAATGCTGGATAAAAAAACGCTTTAAAATTTAAGGTGTTTTTTTAATTAACTTACAATAGTTTGTGCATTAATGTTAATTGTTGTTTCGTTTGTTAAGGTAATGTTTTGTGATCCACCTAAATATGTTAAATTAATTTTGGTTTCATAAGTTACTTTATAATCTGTTGCATTTATTTTGGTGATTGTAACTTCTTGGGTATTATCTGGAATAACACTTATTAATTCTATATACATATCTTCAAATGCTCCCAATCTTCCTCTTGATAAAATACTCTTTAAAGTACCTTGTCTTCCTAAGATGTTGAGTTCAATACCTTTGTTGTTAAGTTGTGTTAAAGATCTTAGAGAGTCCTCGAAAATTTCGCCAGGACGAACTTCATTTAAGTCGTTATTAAATAAAGTGTCACTTGACTTAAAAACTGTATTTCAAGATTTGGCAAACAAACTTGTGTTTAATTTGCTACTAGCACCAATTTCTAAAGATTCTATATTGTTTTTTTGAGTGACTAAATCCTTAACTAAATCAGTTGCAAATCGACTATTTTGTTTAACAACAATTTTATTTTTATTAGCCATTAAATTAGCATCACTTAATAAGTCTGTTGTTGTTTTAAAGTTTTTTATAGTAGCGCTAAAACCTGCAATCTTAAGAATTCTTTGGACAGAGATTGTGAAATCTCCATTCAAAGAACCAGTAACATCATTGGCTGTTAGATTTTGTGCTTCAATTTTAATTAGTTCTACATCAGCAAAATATTTGTTAGCTATTCTAGCATCTAAAATAATATATTGATTAAATGGTGGAATTGTTTGTTTTCACTTGGCTCAAATTGTTGAAGAGTATGTTGGTGCAAGTGCATTGTGCTCTCTAATTTTAATTGTTTGAGCCAAAATATTTAAAGCAGCTTGGTCAACATCTAAATTCACAGAATAATTTGATAAGTTTATTTTTTGTGTTTTTTCGGTTTTCCATATATTATTTTCATATATTTTGCCAATAAATTCAAATGAAATAGCTCATTTTTGACCCTTTAAGTTAATCTTATCAAATATAAAGTTTGTTAGAAATTGGTTTTCAACTAAATTGTTTAAACTTAATATTGGGTTTTGTGTATGAGTCTTTTGAATCATGATTTCGTTATTATATTTCAAAAAATCATTGACATTTAATGTTTTAATGTTTTCTACATCTCTTAAATCACTAATGAATTTAAGTTCATTAATTTTAGGAAGATGAACTAAAGATGCACTGTTATTTGTATAGTTATTTGTTAAAAATCCAGAAATATTAATAATTTCATCATTAATGCTTTGACCATCATAATTTCCATTTAAAGATAGCCTTAATGTTCCTGTTTGTGATGAACCACTAATGATTTTTGGTGTTAAACCTGCAAAACCAGCACGCTCTAAACTAGTTTTTAAAATATCATCTGTTAAATTACTAATATTAGAATATTCAGAAAAATGAAGTGTCTTTATTACTTCCAAGTACTTATTTACTTTTAATGTAACGGAATTTAAAGATAGTTCACCACCCTTTTGGAATTCAATAAAAGTAGGGGGTGTAGGGTTAGGATTAGGGTTTGGATTAGGATTAGGGTTTGGATTAGGATTAGGGTTTGGATTAGGATTAGGAGGATTGATATCTCCTTCGTTATCTTGGTTAGCGGCACATGATACTAAAATTAGTGATGATGCTGAACAAACCATTACGCCTCCAACTAATATTCATTTTAAACTTCTGTTTATTTTTTTCATAATTTCTACCTAATTCATTCACTTTATTTCATATAATAAAATTATATACACAAATGTTAATTTGTATTTTAAATATAAATTTTGAGTATGTTTTGTAAGTTAATTTTTAATATACAAGCAATGTTTATTATAAAAAAGTTATGTAGTAAATAATGCAAATATTTAAACCTTCAGGTAATTTTCACTAATTTTATTTGGTTTTAGGATTTTACAAAATAAAGTTGTTTAATATAATTAAAAAGCAAAAATATTATTAATTTTAGTTGCAAATTAAGATAAAAACTGAAATTTATACAGCAATTATGATTTAATTAATTTGCAACAACTTTTCAAAAGTGGTGAGTGGTGATTAAAATATGAAAAAAACAAAATTAATTTTAAATTTTGGGATAACCTCTTTGGTATTGGCAATAATTTTTGTTTTGCTTTTGGGTGTCTGGATACTTATTTCATTTATGTATTACGATATATCTATGCCTAATTATTATTATGCAATGTTAGTTGCTTCAGAGATTATTGTTATCTTGGGATTGGTTGTTTCTAGCATTTTTTCTATAACGGGTTCTATTTTAATTTTGGCTACAGATTTCAAAAACAACGAGGTTAATAATTCAAGGATGCTATGGGGTTTATTATCTTTATTGTTAATAGGTCCAATAGGTATTATAATTTTTACGAAAAATATTGCAGGAAAATTGGTTAATGAATCTGCTGATGAAAAAATATCAACAACCATATCTTCTTCGATCAATAAAACGAATGATCAACTAGAAGATATTACCAAGGCTTTCAAGTTATTTGAAGCTGGCGCAATTACACAAGAAGAGTTTGATAAAATTAAGGAAAAAAACCTTTAAAAGAAGAGTTTTTAAAAGGAGTATTAATATGAAAAAATTTCAAATGATAACAAAACTAGGAATCGTAGCATTGGTTGTGATATTTATATCCTTCTTTCTAATAGTTGTTCATCTTATTGTGGGATCTTATGCAACTGAAATGGTTTTTATTGTAGGTTGAGTATTTTTTGGAATTTCTTCTCTTTTAACTCTTGTTGCTGCTATCTT
>CAMRBN010000015.1 GCA_947040455.1 uncultured Mycoplasma sp. | reverse complement strand
TGGTTATGACACTGCCAATGCAAGTCAAAATATTGGAATCATTGGTCCTGATGGTATTATTTCTTCAGCAATTAATGTCCAAGAATTATTTAGTTCCGTAGAAGGTAATTCTTTACAAAGTAAAAAAGACTTCATGGATAGCATGAACAATCAAGCAAAAAAATATCTTGAATTCAAAGATCAATCTGGTAAATATTTTTACGCTAATCAAGAAGACTTAAAAAACCCAAATCCAGAACTTCTAAGTGCATTCAACAATCCTTCGTATACAAGAATACATTCTAATCAAGGAAAAAGCACTTATGTAGTTGATTTAGATCGTGAAGATCCAAACTCACTATTTGGACCTTATTATATAAAAAGTAGTTCTGATTTAGAGACAATGACAGATCCAGACCAGTGAGTTGAAATTGAGAAAAATGATCCTTTATTATCTGAAAATCAAAATGTTGATTTAATTGCTAATTTAATGAATCTTATTCTAGTGGCAGATGAATCAATAGACAATAACTTACCTTTCAATATAAAATATTTAAATGATAGTCACATCAATCCTTTTTATAAAATGTTAAAATCAAAACACTCATACATTTACAATGAATGAGTTGACCTTAATATTCAAATGAGAAAAGGACAAAAATACAATACCTTTTATAATTTGCCAATTTCTTTTATGTTTCTTTTAGATAATTTAATCGAAGCCGAGGCAAAACAAAGCACCATTCAAGAAGTTCAAAAACTTTTTGTTGCCATTACTGAATATCTAGATTATGTAATTGCTTTATTATTCCCTGCAGATTTACTAAAATCAACTAACCCAAATACTCCTGGAAAAACATTATCATTAACAGAAATATTTAGTTTTGATAACAACAATATAGATTGAAATACAGATATAGAATATTTTATTAGCGAAATATCAAAAAACTATAAACAATTTATTGCAGGAATTAAAATATATTCACAAGCTACTTTAAATGCAATGTATAATGGTGGAACAATTCCTTATAAAAATGAATTTATCGAACAATTATTAGGAAAAAGTTCTGGAGTTTTTGAGACCTCAAATATACACTTATATGAAAATCTTTGAAATATGTTTTCTTCTTCAAATATGGAAATTATTAAAAATACAATTGTTCAACAAAATAGTCAAACTATTGATTCTGATTTCCTTGATAATATAGTTATTGCACTATCAACTACAAATAGTTTATTTTCAAGTTCTGCTAAATTTATTTTTGAAAAAAATTTCAAAGAGATTTCTATAGGAAATGATGAATATGGATTATTAGATGATTTTGAAAAGAGTGATGGAGTTTTAGATTTGAATGGAGACAAGCTTCTTGAAGCGAAAGATGATTTGAGTTGAGAAAATTATATGTTGATTAAGTTTATCAACAATGCTAGTTCAACAGAACTTAATCAATTTGTAAATTTTAATGGGAATCAAGAAAATCTTTATGTCAAATTGCAAGCAATAGTTAATAGAACACATTTAAAAGAATATTCCATAAACTTTGTGATTGAACCAAAAATTGTTAACAATTTTTTTGTAATTTCAAAATCATCAACAGAATTCATTAATTCTTTCATTGGTCTTCACGATTGAATTCAAAGCCATGACACAAGATTAATGTTGAAAGCATCCATTTCTGGATTAAGCGATAAATTTAACATTGTAACAAACACTGATGCAAAAGGATTGGCAAAGTTGTTGAATGACATTAACTCATCACCAAAAATGGCGCTTTTTGCCAAAGGAATTCCTTATGTTCAAGTGGCTCTTGTAGCTATTGATTTAATTAATCAAATTTTCATTCCAAAAACTTCTTATAGTTCATATGTTTTTGATAAAATAGAAGGTTCTAATTTTATTTGAAATGGCGGACAAAAAACAACAATGTTTTTTGGTCTAGCAGAAACATCATCGACAACAATTGATGACATGAAATTATTGAAACCTTGAGAAATTATTAGCGGAAAAGTTGAAAATCAACTCTATTTTGATGGGAAGACATATCAAGAAACTAATTTGGATTCTTTGAAAATTGATCAATTAAAATCAATTTTAAATAATGTTGAAAATTTGAATAATGATAATATAAAGGTTGTTTATAGTTTTGATGATATTTCACCCCTTAAACCTTCCGTGATAAGAAATGATAAAGTTTTTGATAAATTTGGAGATATTAATGATTTGATAATTTTGAATCCGAATGACAAAAATTACATATCTTTATCACAATATGTTTACAATAAAATTTATTATTCTAAAGATGGATCAGCGCCTGAATATCATTCGAAAAAATTTGTTTTTGCAAATGGACAAGCGGTTAGTGATATTAATGCGAATATAAGTTTGATTATTGACCAAGTAATAAACGATATTCGAAGTGTTAAAATAGCACTTATGCCTATTTTGAGTAATAACAAACCTAAAGGTATTGATGGAACAAATGAAGATGATGGTTCTATGAGTGAATACACATTACCCTCAATTTCCTGAAATGCTCAAGGATTTATTACTAACAGAACAAATAAGCAATATATTATTTTTGATCCAAATCAAGAATTACTTTCAGGTCAAGTTATTACAGATAGAGAAGTCGAAGAAAATATTAGAAAATTATTCCACGCTTCTTTTGATATTGATTCAAAAACAGTGATTAATAATGAAATAAATAGTAATAATATGTTTAGCGCATTAAGTTCTTCAATAAAATCAAATTATATTTATGAAGCAACGTTAAGTAATAATTTATCAAAATACTTCTTTAGTGAAGGAGATGCCTTTAATTGGTTATTATCTGAAGAAAACTTTACTCTTTATACTTACAATACAGAAAATCATATTTATGAATATCAAGGGCAAATATTTAATTCAAAAGATGAATTTATTAATTTCATCTTAGAAACAGCAACCAAGGAGGATAAATAATGAAAAAGAAAAACAAAATTAAAATAATCGGTTCAGGAATATTGTTCACCTCATCTGTTATTGCAACTATTTCTGTTATTGCACAAGGTTCTGGAATCTCTGTTGTTAGTCAAGAAGGAAATTTATCTAACACCAATACCGGTGGTAATGCTAATGATTTTAAATACTTGTTTAACAACAAATATTATGATTCATTAGATGACATTACTAATGAATTAGTTAATAACAACAAGTATATCAATGATGATTTATATTATGGAAATGCTAAAAATGCTATCTTTGATTATCAAACTAATCAAATAAATGTTAATGAATTAAAAAAATTCGACCAAAACAGAATTTCTGCAGCATATTTAAATGCTTTTGGTGGTTATGAACAAGATTTCAATAAAGCCAAAAAATCATTTGTTAATGAAGGGCTAGTTAAATATAAATACCAAGATACAAATGGTGTCTTGCACTCTTCTTATGCTGAAGCTCAACGAGAAATCCTTAAAGGTATCAAAGTTGATGAAACAGTTTTTTATGAAGTACATGATGTAAAAGAAAATAAAACTGTCAAAATAAATCCTTTAAACAAAGATGATATAAACATTATGAAAGAAATAACTTTGAGAAATGCAACTCATTCAGCAGGGGAACCAAGTACGGCAAATACTTTTGGGATCATGCCCATGTTTAATACTGCCAAAAGCAACTCTGAAACAGATAATTTTGTATCTCTTCCAAGTACCTCATGATTAAATAATTTATATACACAAAAACATAATGATTTCATTAAAAACATTATTGATGAATTTCAATTAGCAATTTCAGAAGTACTTAAAGATTCTTTTTTTACAGCAACTGTAAAATTCAATTATTCAGATACTGATAATATGGAATATTACTTAAAGGCGATAAATAATATGGATGGTACTATTCTTCCTAAAATTATTTACAATCCACTAAACAATCAACAAGTAACATCGATAGAATTTTATAATGTTCCTTATAATTCACTTAATCATTTTGATGTTTTTCTAAACAGAGATGAATGAGAGGAAAAAAACCATATACCAAACGCATATGGTGTAGCAAGATCAACTCAAAAACACCATGGAAATTCTGATAGAGCAGATAAACTCACATTTACTAATTTTCTTGGAAGAGAAGGCAAATTTGAACTTCTTTATCAAGGGGGCGATGGCGGTGTTTCTGTTAGTGGTATTAATGTTAGAATTTTGGCTGAAGGAGCTTTCAGGAAACGTCAATTAGATTTTGATGTCAATTTTCAATTAGAAAAAACTTTAAAAGTTGGGAATACCTTTGAAAAAGCACCTATTCAAAATGAAACAGGATTTCTTGAATTATTGAAAAGTAAAATAAGTTGGTTAAGTAATGCAAAGGAAAATAATGCAATAGACTCTTTAGAGTGAGATTTTAAAAATAATCTTTTTTCACTCCTTAAAGATAATTTATTTAAAGATGGTAATCTACTTAAAGATTATTTTAATGTTACATATAAATATAATAATGTTGAGAGTAATGAAATAAAATCTCTATCAAATATTTCAAATAAGTTAAAATCAGTTGGTGAAGATTTTTATAATAATAAAATAGTTCCTTATTTTTCAGATTTTTATCGAAATACGAATCATTTTTTAACTTATAAAAACTCTCCTATTTTTAAGATTGATGATCAATTTTCAATTGAACAGTTTATTGGAGATGAATATTTTTACAAAACATATTTGAATGAATTTAATAAGTGATCAGAGGATCTTTTGAAATCTCTATCAAATATTTCAAATAATATTTCCGATGACGGAAATATTATATCTATATCTAGTAAAAATGCTTTTGTTAAAATTGATTTAAATGATGATGGTTTATTTTCTATTCAAACAGATGAGTATCAAGGAACTTTATTTCCGGAAAATAATTCAAGTTCGGGAGATGGTCCAAAACCAACATATACTAATTTTGATTATGCTCTTAATTCTTATAATAAGAATTTAAAAGAATTGAAAGCAAAATACTCTAATAAACTACCTGAAACTATTAAAAATAAACTAATACTCAATACAAATGATATTTTGGTTTTAACTGAATCATCAACAAATGTAGGAATAAAGATGTCTAATTTACACTATGGAGAATTTCTTTCTTTAGTATATGACTTTAATGAATCATTATCAAAAAATAATG
>CAMRBN010000014.1 GCA_947040455.1 uncultured Mycoplasma sp. | reverse complement strand
ATTATCAAACTCACACACTCATCATCCTTCCTCTTACAATATGTGTTAATTTATTAGCTTTATCATATGTTTTATCATTTAAACAATAAACAAAAAAATGATTACCAATAAAGTTAATCTTTATTTGTTTATTTGATCAAGATTAGATTATCCATATAGAAATCAACACTATGTTTTTTAGAATTGATTTTGGATGTCAAAGCTCTTTTATACTAAATTATTATTCATTGACATTAAATGCTGTTTCTCATTGTCTTCATATCGCTTTTTCTTTATATATTTATGAAAATTAAACTATATACACAGTATTATAAAAAAATTAATATAAAATTGATAATAAATAGCTTTTGATATCAATATTAATCATTTCTTAATTATTTATTTTAATAAAATATACAGAGGGGGGGGAAGATTAATATATTGATTATTTATTTATTTTGTCCCAAAAAAAATGTTTTTGTCCCAGTGTTATGTTATAATTTTTTTGTGATAAGGGTGGTAATTTATATGAAAAAGCAAAGTGTTTTAAATTTAATAAAATATCATTCCGAAGGGAATGATAGTTCATTTGTTAATGAAGCAATAAATATAGCAAAATATTTTGATGAAGCTGGAGATAGTCAATTGGCCGAATATATTATGAGTTTGATATCAACAGGAAATTTATATACACCACAAGCAAATGAATTTAAAAGCATATTTTTAAAAAAAATTAACATTGAACAAATAGATTCCTTAAGTTTACCTACCGAAATAGCAAATGATATTCAAGGTGTTATAAATGCTACACAACATAACATAGGAGTTAATAAATTTTTATTCGAAGGTTTACCAGGCAGCGGAAAAACTGAAGGTGCAAAGCACATAACAAAACTACTAAAAAGAAATCTATATTATGTTAATTTTGATGGCTTAATAGACAGTAAATTAGGTCAAACAAATAAAAATATATCTATGTTATTTAATGAAATAAATAACATAGTAGATCCAGAAAGCACAGTTATTTTATTTGATGAAATTGATGTAATTGCATTAAATAGAATAGACTCTAGTGATGTTCGTGAAATGGGAAGAGCAACCTCTTTAATTCTAAAAGAATTTGATAAATTAACAAATTTAAACAAGAAAATTATAATAATTGCTACAACAAATTTATATAAAAATTTTGATAAAGCATTATTGAGGCGCTTTGATGCTATTATAAATTTTAATAGATATAGTAATGAAGATTTGATTGAAGTAGCCAATAATTATTTATCTTTATTTATTAAAAAATTTAAAAACGCTTCTCGTGATACCAAATTATTTAAAAAAATTTTAAATACAGCAAAAGAAATGCCGTATCCAGGTGAAATGAAAAATATCATAAAAACATCATTAGCATTTAGTAATCCTGATTTTGAATATGAATATTTAAAACGTATTTATAGTTCTTTGGTTAAAAATATAGATAATGTAGAAGCAAAAGAACTTAAAGAACAAGGTTTTACATTAAGAGAAATAGAAAAAATAAAAGAAGAATCAAAAAGTTCAATTTCAAGAAAATTAAATAAAAAAGGTGATTACAGTGAATAAAGTATTACATTTGAAAGGAAAAAATTTTACACAAAAATCAAGAACTCCTGGAATAGTTATGCCTTCCATGAATGGTAATCAAAATGTTACTTTTCAAAGAGTTTTTGAACTTAAAGATAAATTGAAAAAAATTAAGATATTTTGAGAAAATGAAACACCATATTTCAAAGGAATTTTAATTAGTGTTCACTACAATAAAATAGCCGCTAAAAGCAATCGTATTTCTGGATTGTTTAAAGGTGCTGATTCTAATTACTCAATTGTTGGTGCAAAATTTAATGATGAGAAAACCTGTCATATAATTACTTATTTTTTATCTATGAAAAATTTGATTACAAGTATTGATTTACTGAAGGAAACAGAGAAAATATTAGAAATTTATTTTGATAATGAAATAAATAAAGAAATTTTTAAAAATTCACCAAAATTTGAGGAAATTGATTTTGGGCAATACTTAATATCTAAATCTAAATTCAAACAAGTTGTAGCCGATGTTTCTTATATTGATAATTTTGAAATAGAAATTCCAAAAGCTGAATCATTAGAAAGCATTATTACCTTATATAAAACTGACGAAAATACCAAAATTCTCCTTAAAAAAATCGGAATAGATATTTTAGAATCTAGAATATTGAGCGATACAACAGTTCTTTTAACTGCAAATGAATTAGAAATTTTATTAGGAAAAGCACCCTACCTTATTTCTATGGCGATGGTTGATTTAACAAAATTAAATGTCGAAAATAATGATTTTAAATCAAATAAAGATCAAGAATTTATGAGCATCCCTTCTCCTGTTAATGAACCAATAATCGGTGTTATTGATACTTTATTTGATGAAAAAGTTTATTTTAATGAATGAGTTGAATATCATGATTTAGTAGATGAAAATATTACAAAAGAACCTGAAGATTATAAACATGGAACTGCTGTAACTTCAATTATTGTAGATGGCCCTAAACTCAATCCGTGATTGGAAGATGGGTGTGGGAGATTCAAAGTAAGGCACTTCGGAGTAGCTATAAAAAAAAGTTTTTCATCTTTTACAATAATAAAACATATAAAAAATATTATTGCAAGCAATAAAGATATAAAGGTTTGAAATTTTTCTCTTGGTAGCAATAGCGAAATAAATGATAACTTCATTTCTTCAGAAGGTGCTGAATTAGATAGAATACAATATGAAAATAATGTTATTTTTGTTATATCAGGAACCAATAAATCAGGAAAACAAAGAAAAAAAATTGGTTCACCTGCAGATTCAATAAATAGCATTGTTGTTAATTCTGTAACTGTAAAAAATGAATCAGCAAATTATTCTAGAGAAGGTATTGTTTTGTCTTTTTTTGCGAAACCTGATGTTAGTTATTATGGTGGTAGTGAGGAAAAATACATTAAAGTTTGTGAGCCCTTGGGAGCATCTAATGTTTCAGGAACTTCCTTTGCAGCTCCTTGAATTTCTAGAAAATTATCTTATTTAATTGATATTCTTGGATTTGAAAGAGAAATTGCAAAAGCGTTAATTATTGATGCAGCAAGAGGTTGAGATGCACAACCTTCGCAAAAACAAATATCTTTATTTGGTCACGGGATTGTTCCAATTAAAATCAATGATATTATTCAAACAAAAGAAAATGAAATTAAATTTTTTATTTCAGATAAAAGTGAAAAGTGAAATACTTATAATTATGATTTCCCAGTTCCATTACATGAAAATAAATACCCTTTCAAGGCAAAGGCTATTTTATGCTATTTCCCTTCATGTAACAAATCACAAGGAGTTGATTATACCAACACAGAATTGAACATTCATTTCGGACGAATCGATGACAATGAAAAATTAAAAAGCATAAATAATGATAAGCAAAATGAGGATGATAAAGAAGATAATTTAAATAGTGAATCTAATTCTATCTTAGAAAAAGATGCCAGAAAAAATTTCAGAAAATGAGATAATGTAAAATATGTTGTTGAAACACAAAAAAAACGTGAAAGTCCTAAAAAGTCATATAAAAATAATAAAAATTGAGGGATTGAAGTTAAGACAAATAATAGACTTGACCCGGCAGAAGGCAGAGGATTGCGCTTTGGGATAATAGTTACACTAAGAGAAATAAATGGAGTGAATAGAATAGAAGAATTTATAAGAAATTGTTCTTTGAGAGGTTGAATAGTAAATGAAGTTGATATCGCGAACAAAATTGATATTAATAAAAAAATCAACGAAACAATTAAATTTGATTAATTAAAAAAGATGTTAAGAAATAAACTATATTTATGGTGCTACAAAAATTAATATTAATATATAAATTTTAATGAATAGTAAAATTGAACTAAAAGCAAGAAAAAAACTAATAATATTGAAGATCTTATTGAATATATCAAAAAACAAAAATAAGAAATTACAGCATTTTATTATCCTTAATTTTTAATAAATATTTTTACATTATTCTATATTAATATAAAGTAATCAAGAAAGTTAGACCAACCTTTATTATTTTTTTGATGTTAAATACTTCCGAATTTGTTGTTTTGTTTCAAAAAAAATAACAGATAAGTAAGTATAATTATTTAAGATATAGATATAGATATATATGAGGTATAAATTATGAGCGAACAATTAAAACGACTTTTAGATAAAGTTAAAAAATTGTCAAAAGAAAAAGCCAAAGAGTGAATAGGATTTGATGAATGAATTGAAAAATTAAAAGATAATCAAGAATTAAATTTTGAAATAGAAAATAATCTATATCAAAGTCAAAATATGACTAATTATAATGGAATAGACACTTCAAAATATATACGAGTATTGGAAGAAAATATTAAACTTAAAAATGAATTAGATAATATTAAAAACAGTAGAGAAAAAATTAAAATAACTAAATCAGAATATGAAGTTTATAACAAAATATTACAATATAGTTTAGGTATATTTGGACAACATGTTGCTGGAAATGATGTTATATTTGCTAAATTAAGATCTAAGGGTATTGTGGAAATGTCAAAGAATGATATAGGATTTTTTGAGGTTGTTATTTTTGAAAAAAATTTTGAAGTTGTGGAAGATTAGATAGGCTATTTAAATTAATATTCTTCATTATCTCAGCAACAAATCCAACTATTAGAAAGTTCCCTATTTCAAAGTATCTTGCGCTATACGTCATTCTAATTGTTCAATTACAATGAAACCCATTTAAACCTTCACACACATTAGTATAGAAAACTAGATCCTTGCTTATATTTTCAAAACAAGCAAGGATCTCTGCAAACAAACATGATTATAAGTGCTTTTCCTAAATCATCATATAAACTCACTTCAACTTCTCAATCAAAGTAATTAATTTCAATATATTGAAATTAAAATCAAACTTATACATATTACTATAAAAATTAAGGTAAAATTAAAGACACATCGGGGTTTTAATGAATAACAAAAATGAACATGATTACATTACCAAACCATTTGTCAAATGGGCTGGTGGAAAAAGACAAATATTAAATAAAATAATGCCTTTATTACCAGAAAGTTATAATACATATATCGAACCATTTGTTGGTGGCGGAGCTTTGTTATTTAACTTAAAACCTGATAGAGCAATTATTAATGATATTAATAAAGAGTTAATTACTTCCTTTGAAGTAATTAAA
>CAMRBN010000013.1 GCA_947040455.1 uncultured Mycoplasma sp. | reverse complement strand
AGGACATTTAATCAATAATGAAGGATCATTTATTTCTAATGAATTTACAGCTATTAATGATTTGGGAATAAATAGGCGTACACCAACAGAATCTATATTTGTGAGTGAAATAGAAGTAATTGGATCAACTTATAGACCTATCACAAGTGATACAATTGAAACACTTAAGAAAATTTTTGAAATTAATCCAAGCGATGAACAATACATTATGTCGGGAATAAAAATTAAAAGAGTAGGGAGTGGAACCCAAAATATTTCATTTAGTTTAAAGCCACAACACGGTTATACAATTAATGGTACTTCAGATGAATATACATCTAATGTTTTTAGTGGATCTCCAGATATTATTAATCTCCCAATAAGTAAAAAAACAGGACCATCTATCCATATGAGTTTAGAAGAATACGAAAGAATTAATTCAAACATATCATCTAATTTCGAAATTATTTCAAAAGTATTTAATTTTGGTGGTATGACCAACAGTCAACTTACTCGAATTATTACTATTGATAAACAAATTATTGATCTGGAAACCAATAAGTACCAATTAACTTTAATAGTTCATGATGGATATGCAATTGATGGCCAAAAAACTTTAGTTTCTAATACATTTACTGCTCCTAAAGTTCTTAAAGACATGTCTGCTAAAAATTTTTCTCAAGGAGCTCCAGTATTTGTATATTTGAGTGAATTATCATTGATAACAGAGGAGAACACTCCTGTGACAGATGCGAATGTTACCTTGATCAAGAAAATTTTTCATGCAACCCGAGTTTCTGCCGAAGATATGAAATCATGATTATTAATTAGAAAAATCCCACAAGCAAACAGCTCAGAATTTAGAATTATGTTAACTGCAAAAGATGGATCTTCAATTACTAATGTTGGTTCAAATTCTTTGGAATCTTATTCATTTACGCTGACAGATGGTGTTCCACCAGTTATGATTGAAAATATTTCTTATATAATAAATGAATATAACTTTAAGTTGCTTCCTAAAAAAGCCTCTGAAACAACTGTTACTAGAGAAGAAATTGAAAGCATAGGATTTAATAATGAAGATGTTGATTTGAGAAAATTATCAATTATCAAGAAAAGTTTTAATTTAGGAAATGTAACTGATCAAATGATCATGGATGGATTACAAATTAAAAAGATGCCTACAAAAATTACTGGAGCTTATACACTAGTTTTAATCGCTAAACCAGGTTATACAATTAATAGATAATAATTATTATTGTAAAATTAATAATAAAAACTTACTTATAACCATAAGTAAGTTTTTTTTTGTTATATTTCAAGTTTTATTTTATAAATTATTTTTGACATTTATAGCAAAAATAAGTTCCTCTTTTATTTATATAATCTTTTTTTATTAAACAATTACATTGATTACAATTTTTATTTGCACGTCCATAAACATTTAAATATTTTTGAAATGTTCCTGAATGATTATTATCAAATGAAAATGATGATACAGTAGTTCCCTTGTTTTCAATAGCTAATTTTAAAATTCTTGTTGACTCTTCTGTAATTAATTTGCATTCTGTTAATGTTATAGTATTACCAATCCTAAATGGAGAAACTTTAGAACTAAATAATATTTCGCAAGCATAAATATTTCCAATTCCTGAAACAATTGCTTGATCTAACAATAAAGTTTTGATTGTTTTTTTTGAATTTGTAATTTTATCAAATAAATATTTAGCCTCAAAAAGTGAATCCAAAGGATCAATTCCAATTTTTATTAATTCAGTAGAATTCATAAAATCACTTGTTTTATAAATGGTAAATGTCCCAAATTTCCTTGTATCATGATAACAAAGGTTTATGGTTGATAACTTAAAAACTAAATGAATGTGCTTATCAGAAATATTTTCTTCGAAATTTTTTATTAAATATTTACCCTCCATTCTTAAATGACTAACCATCACATAATCGTTATCTAATTTAAAAATTAAATATTTCCCCACTCTAATTACTTTTAAAATTTTAGAATTTATTAGCGTTTTTTTAAAGTTTTCTTCTGAAGAATTTTTTAACATTTTATAAGCAAAAATATCCACATTTATAATTTTTTGACCAATAACTTTTGTGTTTAAATAATTAATAACTGTTTGGACTTCTGGTAATTCTGGCATATATCTCTCCTAAAATAATTATATTTCATTAATTGATATGTTGATAGCAAATAAATAATTAAATAAAAAATAGTTAATTTAATTTTCTTAATTATTTTTTAATAGGACTATAATTTAATTATGAAAACAAAAATAAAATCAAACGGAATATACTTAAAATCATTGGCAATTACAGTTTTACCACTAGCCCTTCTGGCTTCTTGTTCAGCTGAATCTAGCATAGTAAATATAGATTTACAACAAAGTTCATCTCAAACTTCTGTTATAACTTTGGCAGAAATAAGAAACATTAGTTATGAACCAGAAGAAATAAATGAATCAAAATTCATGACAATTAAAAAAGTTTTTGATATAGCTGAAAACAATATCGAAACCATTACTGAAGGACTTTGGGTTCATAAAAATATGTTATTAGAAGAAAATCAATATGAATTAATATTAACTGCAAAACCAGGTTTTGAAATTAATGGAAATCTTAACTCTTTGAAATCAAATAGTTTTATCGCCTTTTCAAATAATTTTGAAATAACAACAAATCCAACTGAAGAAATCAATAAGCAACATCTTACACATGAAGAGATGTTGCTTTTTAATACCGAAAAACATGAAATTGATGAAACTCATATTTCAACAATTAAAAAAGTTTTCGATTTATCTGAAATGCATAATATTGTAATAATGAATAACTTAGAAGTTAAAAAAAATCTTGATCCTGAAAAACCTCACTCATATAATTTAGTGCTAATTGCTAAAGATGGTTTTTTAATAAATGGTTTATTGTCATTAACATCATTTACATTTAATTGTAACCCTTCTATAGATTTAACAATAAATCCAAAACAATCAGAATTTATAAATGTTACAGAAGAAGAGCTTAAAAATTTTAATTTAGAATTTCAAGATGTGAATTTAAAAACAATGGAAATTATTAAAAAAGTTTTTGATATCAGTATTGACGATGATATCGCCATTAAATCTTTAAAAGTTAAAATGGAAGAAGTGTTTGTTGGACAAAATAAATATAAACTTTCTTTAATGTCTAATGATGGTTTTACAATTAATGGTCAAAAAGAATCTATTTTATCTAATTCATTTATTGTTGATATAAATTTTGATGTAGTAATTGAAGGTGGGATAATTTTATTGAGTAATGAAGAAATAAATCTTATTTCAAATGTAGAATCAGATATTGATAAAAATTCTTTGCAAGTAATTAAAAAAGTTTTTAATTTTTCACTTCCAAATATTAAAGATGAACAAATTATGTATGGTTTAAAAGTAAAAATAACTGAACCAACACCGGCAAATCAATATCAAATAACTTTAATGGCAAAACCAAATTTTACCATTAATGGTAAGAAATGAATTACTTCAAATACTTTTGTTGTTAATGCAAATATTTTAATTAAAAAACAAACAGTGGTAGCAAATATGACGGAAGAAGAAATAAAAAGTTTTCAAAATGAATTCACAGATATTTCAAATTCACAAATAATTTCTTTGAAAAAAACATTTGATTTTGGAGACATTTCATCTTCAGAAATAATTAGAGGTTTACAAGTTAAAAAAATTGGCAGTATAAAAGACACAAATCAATTTCAACTAGTATTAAGAACAAAAGATGGCTTTGAAATAAACAATGTTCCAAACTCGGAATTAGAGTCAGAATTATTTATGGTTAATATTGATTTAATAATAAATTCTAAAGAATCAGGGTCAATAAATTTGACAGAGGGAGAAATTAATAGTATTTTGGAAACTGAACAAAATATTAATAACAATATATTATCAATAATTAAAAAAGTTTTTGATGTTCCTCATGCTCCAAATGAAATTGATGACTTTATCAAACGCGGACTAAGAGTGATTAAAATTTCAAATGGTGAAGGGAAATATATTCTTAAACTAATAGCAAATCCTGGTTTTTTAATTAATGAATTACAAGAATTAACTTCTAATGAATTTATGGTTCACATTAAATTATCAATAAAACCAAAAGACACTGTTGAAGCACTGACCGAAGAAGAAATTAATTCAATAACTGATTCACATCAAGATGTTGATGGAACTAAATTAGCAATTGTAAAAAAAGTGTTTGATACAATATCAACTCGTAATATTGATGCTCATATAATGGCTGGATTAAAAATTCAAAAAATTTCTTCTACTACAATAAATAACACATACCAACTTAAATTAATTCCAAAACCAGGATATTTAATTAATGACGCTTCAGGACATTTACATTCAAACGAATTCATTGTTAATGTAAATTTTAAAATTGTACCCAAAATTAATGTAACAAACATTGTGTTAGATGAAATCAAAAGTTTTAAAAATGAATTTACAGATATTTCAAATTCACAAATATTTTCTTTAAACAAAATATTTAGTTTTTGAAATTTATCATCTTCAGAAATGATTGGAGGTTTGCAAGTTAAAAAAATTGGTAATATAACAGATACTAATCAATTTAAAATTGTGTTAAAAACAAAAGATAATTTTGAAATAAACAATGTTCCAAATTCAGAATTAGAATCAGAATTATTTATCATTAATATTGATTTAACAATAAATTCTAAAGAATCAGAATCAATAAATTTGACAGAGGGAGAAATTAATAGTATTTTGGAAACTGAACAAAATATTAATAACAATATATTATCAATAATTAAAAAAGTTTTTAATATTCCTAATACTCCAAATGAAATTGATGATTTTGTTAAATATGGACTAAAAGTGAATAAAATTTCAAAAGGCGAAGGGAAATACACTTTCAAACTAACAACAAATCCAGGATTTTCAATTAATGAAAATCTATTAGAATTAGCTTCAAATGAATTCACTGTTCATGTTAAGTTGTTGATAAATGCCAAAACAACTGTTGAAACACTTACTCAAGCGGAAATCAATTTAATTACTAATGAACCACAAGATATTGATGCAGATAAATTAGCAATTATGAAAAAAGCATTTGATACAATGCCTGCTCGTACTACTGACGCTCAAATAATGGCAGGATTACAAATTCAAAAAATGGGTCCAGATGGAACTAATAAATATACATTGAAATTAACTGTTAAACCAGGTTATTTAATTAATGAAAATCAAATAGAATTAGCTTCAAATGAATTCACTGTTCATGTTAAATTGATGATGGCAGCCAAAGAAGTTTTGGAAGAAATTACTCTTGAAGAAATCAATTCAATTACTAATGAACCACAAGATATTGATGCTACTAAATTAGCGATTATGAAAAAAGCATTTGATACAATGCCTGCTCGTACTACTGATGCTCAAATAA
>CAMRBN010000012.1 GCA_947040455.1 uncultured Mycoplasma sp. | reverse complement strand
TTTTCATTAATGTCATTAGATTCCTCCATTTATATTAAACAAATTATAATTATACTTATATCTATTAGATATATGAATATTTGGTGTTAAAATTATATTATATGTATAGCGAAAATAAAAAAGCAAAAGTAATGGTGTTTTGCAAATTTAAACACTATGATATATAATTTTAAAACAAAGTTAGGTTATGTATGAAAGCTGATATTACAAAAATATTCAATTTATTAAATGGAGATAAGCATTATGTGATCCCGATGTATCAAAGACTTTATTCTTGAAATTTAGAAAATTGTAAAAAGTTGTTTTTAGATGTTGTTGATCTAGTAGATACGAACAAGACACACTTCATGGGTTCTATCGTTGAAATCATTCATCCAGAAACTAATTCTGGAACTCTTTCATCAAATGTATTAATTGATGGGCAGCAAAGATTTACAACTTTTACCTTATTTATTTTAGCTTTAATGAATCACTTTGAAATTGAAAACTGGGATGAAATTGAAAACACTTACTTAGTTAATCAATATAAGAGTAATGATGAGCATTATAAGTTACTATTGATTGAAAAAGATATGGAAATTTTAAAGAAAATTATTAATAAAACTAAAATGAGTAAAGAAGATGAACAATCACAACTTTATATTAACTTTGTCTTATTTAAGCAAGAAATTGTTAAAACTGAATTTACCTTTAACCAACTTCTCAAAGCCTTGAAAAATTTAACGGTCGTTATTATTGATTTAGATATTGATGATAAGCCACAATTAATATTTGAATCAATTAACTCTACAGGACTAGATTTATCTGAAGGTGATTTAATTAAGAATTATATTTTAATGGGATTAAATCCTGAAGAACAAAAAAATATTTATGATAAATTTTGAAAAGAGATTGAAGATGAATTAATTAGATTCAAACAACTAGATTCCTTCTTTAAACATTTTTTAACTATTAAAACCGGGAAAATTCCAAACATCAAAAAAATATATGAAGAATTCAAAAAATACCACCGATCATTTAGTAATATTAATATTTTTGATTTTGTCCAAGACATTTATGATTATTTTGAAATTTTTCACAAAATACTTACAAATAATTTTGAAGAAAAAAAACTCGCTAAATCAATGAAAAGTTTAAGTCTTTTAAAAATAGAAGTAATTAATCCTTTATTAATAGAATTATTCAAACACAATAAAAATGATTTAATAAATTCAGAAGACTTAAATTACTTAATAGATATTTTCACATCTTATATTGTTAGAAGACAATTTTGTTCATTGCCTTCAGCAGCTTTAAATAAAGCTTTTGTTTCTTTGATTAATAAATCTGAAAATACTAACAATATTAAAGAAAGTATTTTGGCAAGTTTATTGACTTTTGAAAATACTCAAAAATTTCCTACCGATACTGAATTCAAAGAATCATTTATTACCAGAAATTTTTATGACATGAAATCCAAAAATGCTATTTTAGAAATTATTGAAAATCATGCAAATAAAACTCAAATTGAATTCTCAAATTATACAGTTGAACATATATTGCCGCAAGGAGATAATCTTCCAACCCCTTGAAAAGAAGCCTTAGGAGATGATTGAAAAAATAAATTTGAAACTTGAGTTCAAACAATCGGTAACATCACATTAACTCTTTATAATTCTGAATTAAGTAATCATACTTTTACAAAGAAAAAATCTATGGATGGTGGTTTTATTGAATCACAACTCAAATTAAATAAATTTGTTGTTAACTGTGAAGAATGAAATGATCTAAAAATAAAAGCAAGAGCTCAAGATTTATTTAAATATTGTTTATCAGTATGAGAAAGACCGATTATTGAACAAAGTATTTTAGAAAAATATCATAAAAATTCAAAGAATAGAAATGTTGAATACACCTTGTCAGATTATAAATACTATAATGATTCAAACATGAATAAGTTGTATGATAAATTAATTAACTTTTCTAAAAATATTAATCCAGACATTAGCATTAAAGCAAAGAAACTTTATATCAATATCTTAGAAGATGAAGATATCTTGGCTTCATTTTCTATAAATAAAACAAATATTAAAATGTATTTTTACATTACAAAAGATTTAGTAGATGATCAGAAAATATGTAAAAATGTTGAAAATATTGGACACTGAGGCAATGGCGATACAGAAATAATTATAGATGAAAATAATTTTGATAAATGTTCAAAAATTATTGAACAAATTTTAGATACTGATAATTAATAATCAATGAAAAGATAAAACTTTTCGCACCATAAGACAAACCCATAGTGATTGAGAAGCATTTAAAAAGAATATTTATAACATTTAAATTGAAAGTGGTTTTATTTAATGCAATATTTTTGGAAACACTTTAATTTAGTGTTTTTTGTGCCGATATAGTAATAATTTGCACAAATTACCTAATTTGAACGGCAAGCTTAATGAAAAGATAAGTAATTATCAACTATTTACCAATAAAAAACTCTTATGAATGATCAAATATCTTTTGAAGTAAACAATATAATATGAGCGCAGTTAAACTCAACTAATATATCATGGAAATAAACCACAAATCTTATTGTTGATTTGTTAACAACTTAATTTATATTTTATTAAAAACATCATTTCTTTCTTGAATTAATTTTTTAACCTCAGAATCTATTTGTATGTTTAACCTAGAGTTGCAATCAATTTTAAATGATTCCAACAATTTTCTATTTTTTTCATCAAAACATATTTTTCCATTTGTATCAAAGTAAAAATAATTTTTATGTCAAAATTGACGATAATTGAATGGTAGTAGTAATCCATTTTTTGGATCTGTATATTTTTCAATTTTTTTATCATAATATAAATCTTCACCAAAATTTTTTGGTTCATTAATATATTTTTCAATAATTTCTTCTACAAGATTTTCCACCGGAACAATATGAGTTGCTTCCACATATCAGATAGGGTTTTCGCTTGAAATTATTGTTTTTTCATTATTTATATTTAAGTATAAATCGTTGTTAATATATCCCTGCTCTTGTTGCCTTGATTTAATTAATATTTTCCTAAAATCTTTTTTAAGAATTTTTATTAATTTTTCTTTAATTATTTCTATTTCAGACTTATAAGTGTTTAATTTATTGTGACCTAAAATACTATCATTAGCATTTAAAACTCCTTTATATTTATTCAGTTCTCTATGAATAGATTCTATTATTTTAATTAGATTGTCTTTTTGTTTTATTTTTCCAGTTATTCCATCAATTAAAGTGTCTAAAAAGTTTTTTAATTTATTATCTAATATAGTGATGTTGTTCTGCATTTTCTCTTTGTACGGATATTTATGATAAAGCTTATAAATAAAAGATGTTTTGTCATAACCTATTTCTTCATTTAAAAGCATTTTTAAAAAAGTCCCTTCATCATTTTTATGTTTGAAAATATACTGAGAAACATGAAAGCAACTTATGTTTTCTTTCTCAATATTTTCAAACATTTTGAATAGCGAATTGCAATTTATTTTTAATTTTATTTCACCAAAGCCTAAATTCTTCAATTCTTTAGTTGTTAATTCTCTATTTGTTATATTTAAGATATAAAAACCAATTAATCAATATCAAATAGTATTAATTGCCCAGACTTCTTTTTTATCATTAAAGGGAAATTTTACATCATCACAAAGAACAAAAATAGAAAATCTTGTAGAGTTAATTCTTTCAATAATAAAATAAATATTGTTGTAATCATTATTCTTAAGTGTGTGTTTTTCAATAATTTCATAAAGAAAAAATAAATTTCTGGAAGTTAAGAAATTACCATCTATAACATTTGTTCTTTTTAAATTTTTATTTATCATTCGTATCGTCAATTTTAAACGAATTTTGAAAAAATATATTGAAATTAATAATAAAAATAATCAAAAGTTAAAAACTTAAATAATTTAACGCCATAGGGTTTTAATTGTTTATAGGCTTTTTAATAATTCAATGTCTCAATTATGTATTCGACGTATTGAATTTTGTGCATTCGACAGTTGAAGAGCACTACTGAAATTTGAATAAGAAAAAATACCAGTAATTTTAGAATATCCCAATAAACTTTGTTTCATAGAACTTAAAAGATTGAATTTCCTTCTCATGAAAACAACTTCTTTTCCTAAATCAATTGCTGTTTTAACTTCTCAATCAACTCATCCACTTGAATGAGTATCTTCTCCCACTATACACAATATAACACTTGCGCGCTCTATTTTTTGTTTAATCACTTGTTTAATATATCCGGCATTAGAACTATTAATAGGCACTATAATTGACTCATTGTAAAAATCAATATCTATGTTAGGATTGGCAAGCATGCCCTTTATACCATTTACAAACTCTTGATCTTTGGTATATTCATAACTAATAAAAACTCTCTTAGACACCATTACCTCTTTTATTAAGAAAATTATAACAAAGTATTAAAAACATTTTAATATTGATTTATCGTTTGTTTAAATTATAATTTTTTTAATCAATCAAGGTCTCAATCGTATATTTTTAGATTGCTCAATACACTTACAGGCATTCTACTAGTATAATTATCTTTTCTTCTCATAAAAAAAACTTCTTTTCCTAAATCAATTGCAGTCTTAACTTCTCAAGCAACTCATTCACTCGAGTGAGTATCTTGTCCTACTATACACAACACGAGACTTACACGAGATATTTTTTCTTTAATCTTTTGTTTAATATATCCAGCATTAATACTATTTATAGGCTCAATAATTGATTCATTATAAAAATCAACATCTATATTAGGATTGGCAAGCATGCCCTTTATACCATTTACAAACTCTTGATCTTTGGTATATTCATAACTAATAAAAACTCTTCTAGACATCATCACCTCTTTTGTTAAGATAATTATATCAAATTTTTCTGGCTCTATCGCAAGCTTCTTTTGATGTTTTTACCAAATGAGGAGAACCAATAATTTTTGTTAAATCTATTTCTATTCCATTTAGAGCTTCTATCATATATTTGGTACTTAAAAAATATTCTGGCTCGATTGAAGAATCATTATTTTTATCAAAATTACTTAATAACATTTTGACAGTTTGTTTATAATAAATACGCATATCTTCTGTATTATCATAATTTTTTTGTTCTTTTTCTATTTTAGCCATTAAATTTAACCCATACAATCCAAAAGAATAATTGGTTTTATAAATTGATATAAAATGATTAGAACAGTCAAAGGAAGTAATTTCATCCTTGGAATTTTGAGTTATTTCAAATATTTTCCTAGAAATAGAACACGCGATGCCTATCGTTTCATGATTTATTGATGTATTCGGATTGTGTTTTTGAATTATTCTTAAAGATTCTTGTAAACCTTGTAAATTATCGTTTAATTTGTAATTATTTACAGCATATTTTTGATCAAATTCCTCTATTCCCTCAAAATAAATTTTATATTTTTCTAAAATTAACTTTCTTTCTTTTAAATCAAGATTTTCATCATACTCATAATCAAAATCATTTCAAGTGTTTGTATAATTCTCAAAAACATCTTTATCACTAAAATGCTTTTCTTGAATTTCTCTTTTTATTGGAGAGTCTAATTCATCCTTTTCAATTATACTTTTAAAATCTTTTATCAGGTCGCTTGCTTTCAAAACTTTAAAAATCGATATATCAAAAGGTATATCATTATTAATTATTTCATTTTGTTGAAATAGAATTGTTTTTTTATCACGTAAAGCATGTCTTGCTCCTAGTTCATACATAACATTTGGATTTAGAGCAGTTAAATCAGCTAAAACAATATCTGCAGCATTGATAGATTTGTACATATTTTTGTAAATATTTGCACCACCAATATTATCTACCCTATTGACGTTAAATCCTAAACTCAATTTATCAATAGCGTTTTTCAATTCATCATACTTCTTATCAAAGTCAATCATAATAGGTTGTTTGTTGCCATTATCTATAAGAACTGGTTTTTCCCCAAAAGGCATTATAAAAAGAATTTGTTTCATAGAAAAGAATTTTACCAATAAATCAATAATTTTAGAGTATATTTTAAATTAATTTTACTTTCTAGAATGTCATTTCCTGAAACTCCTTATTTTATAAAGTATCTATAATGATTTTTTTGCGTTTTATCATCAACTTCTCAAAATGGAATTATCTCATATATAAAGTTTGATAAATTCATTTGTTGTAATAAATATTTTTGTGCTTTACTTAGATTCACAGATACATCTCAACATTACTAAAACATACTATAATTAAGCATTTGATTAATGAATCTAAA
>CAMRBN010000011.1 GCA_947040455.1 uncultured Mycoplasma sp. | reverse complement strand
TCATCACAAGGTGGCGAAAGAAGAAGTTACGGTGGCGACAGAGGCTCATCACAAGGTGGCGAAAGAAGAAGTTATGGTGGTGACAAAGGATCTTCTTCATCATATGGTGGCGAAAGAAAAGAAAGAAATCAAGAATAACTTTCTTTAAAAAACCTAAAACACATTATTTAAAAAAGTCTCTATAGTCTTTTTTATTTGTAATTTTTATTAATTAAACAAACACTTTTTATGAGAATTGTTAATGGTTGGGAACGAATGGGCGATTATCAGTCATGTTCTCTAACCAACTGAGCTACGCTCCCATAAATAATATAGTTGAACATACTTTGTTTTTTCTTTTGTTAATGTTTTGGAAATTGACGTGTTTTTCTGGATTTATGTAAACTAAGTTTTGACATTATTTAATTATAGAAATTAGAGACTCTTGAAAAATTAACCTTGCAACAACATTACATACAATAGTTGGTGATTTCAAAGAAGATGATTCTGAATATCCAACATATTTAGAAAAAGAACTATTAAATGATTATACACCTGAAGAATTATCTAAACACATTCTTGATAAAAAAAACATCTTCATCAAAACTTTCTTTAATGTAGTTTCTTCTAGAGGAAGAGGTGGAAGAAGTTTTGGTAATAGAGATCGTCGTGGTGGTTCATCATATGGTGGCGAAAGAAAAGAAAGAAATCAAGAATAACTTTCTTTAAAAAACCTAAAACACATTATTTAAAAAAGTCTCTATAGTCTTTTTTATTTGTAATTTTTATTAATTAAACAAACACTTACTATTTATAAAAAGGTATTAAAAAAAACCTTACTAAAAATAAGATATTTTTGATTTGAGAATTGGTAAATTTCTTTATATGGTGGGAACGAATGGGCTCGAACCATCGACCTCACGATTATCAGTCGTGTGCTCTAACCAGCTGAGCTACGCTCCCATAATAGTAAATCAAATAAATTGAATATACTTTGTTTTTTGATATTGTTAACGCTTTGAAAATTGACGCGCTTTTCTAGCTTTACGTAAACCGGGTTTTTTACGTTCTTTAATTCTGGCATCACGTGTCAACATTCCATCTTTTTTTAATTTTGGTCTATAATCAGCGCTTGATGTTATTAAAGCTCTTGCTATTCCTAAACGAATAGCTCCTGCTTGACCAGCAAGTCCTCCACCCTTAACATTTACACTAATGTCTCATTGATTCATTGCTTCCAATATTTCTAATGGTTGTAAAGCATCTTTGATAAGGATATCAGATCTTAAATATTCTTTCGAATCTCTTTTGTTGATAATGAATTTTCCAGTACCATTTTTAATTATAACTCTGGCTGTTGAAGATTTTCTTCTACCTAAACCTCTATAAACTATTTCTTCTTTTGACATATTATTTAACCTCTAACTTTACTGGTTGTTGTGCTATTTGTTCATGCTCAGGACCAGCATAAACATAAAGATTTCTATATTGTTTGCTTCCAAGTTTGGTATGAGGAATCATTCCCTTGATAGCTCGTTCTACAATTGATATAGGCTTTCTTATTCTTAATTCTGCAGGATTAGTTGTTTTAAGACCTCCAGGATAACCAGAGTGTGAATAATAAATTTTATCTTTTTCTTTATTTGCTGTAAGGATAATTTTATCTGCGTTAATTACAATGATATTGTCTCCCATGTCAACGTTTGGTGTGAATGTGGGTTTGTTTTTACCTCTCAAATATGTAGCAGCTAAAGATGCAAGTCTTCCTAAAACTTGACCCTCAGCATCGATAACGTATCAATTTTTATCAACTTCTTTGTGTTTAACAATTGTTGTTTGTCTCATTTGTAGACCTTCTTCTTCTTCTTATTTTTACCAATGATATGGTATTTACTTAAAATTATATAGTAAATGTTGCTTATTTATTATACATTATTTTATTATTGAAAGTAAAAAAATTGATGAAGTTTCAGACCTTAATATTCTCTTTCCTAAAGAAACAACTTTAAAATCATTATTTTGGGCTATTTCAATTTCTTGTTCATCAAATCCACCTTCGGGTCCGACTAAAATTAAAATGTCATCATTTAACAAAGATATTTTCTCTTTATTGTATTTTTCGTGAGCGATTATCTTTGTTTTAGATTCTATTTTTATGACATCTTTAAAATTCATGGGTTTATGAACAATCATCTTTTTATTTCTAAAAGATTGTTCACACGCATTCTTTGATATTTCATTTCATCGATTTATTTTATTTTCAGAAACTTCCTTATATTTAGAATTGGTATTTTGTGTGATTGTAGGAATGAGTTGAGTCGCACCTAGTTCAGCAGCCTTTTGAATTAGTCATTCAAATCTTTTGAAATTAATAAGAGATGCGCATAAAATTACTTTGTTTGAATACTCATGATTTTCATCTAATGTTTTTATAATAACTGCTAAGTGACCTTCTAATTTGCATATATAAAAAACTTCTTTATATATGCAAATTATATTTTGTTCTTTTATTCTAATAACTTTCAAATGATTTAATAATTCTTTTGACAATACAAAATAATTACTTTCTTTATGGTTTACGAAAAATCTATACATCAAAATATATATTACTAAAATTTATCATTTTTTTTGTTATAATATAAAAAATTAATTTAATATATTTCGGAGATTTCTAAATAATGGCAAAAAAAAATAAAAATGAGATAGAACTAATAGAGTACAACATAGTTATTATTGGTGCCGGTCAAACAGGAATGACTCTCGCTAAAACACTTATGAAATATGAAGCTAAAATTTTGTTATTGGATGAAATTAATCCAGGTATAAAATCAAGTTTAGATGTTAAATTATTTTCTTTTTTATCCAGGAAATATAAAGGTATTGAAACTAAAAAGTTTTTATCTATACTAAGTGCGGAAATGCATAAAGCCAAACAAGAAGCAAATGAAAATTTTGAATTAAAAGTTTTAGAGGGTTCTACAATTAATTTTATAAAAGGGAAACCTAAAATTATTTCTAAAGATGTTATTGAAATTAATGGAGAAAAATTTAAATTTAAAAAATTAGTTTTTGCAACAGGTTCATATTATAAAGAATTAATGTTGCCTGGTTTAACGCCTAATATGTACATTAATCCTTCGGAAATAGCATCATTAGATGAATCTGTAGAAACTGTAGCTATTTATGGTTCTGATTGAGTTGCTCTTGAGTTGGGTCAAGCGCTAACTAATATTGGTATAAAGGTTTATTTTGTCGATTCTAATGTTAATCCTTTTGATGATTTTGATGATGAAATAGAAGCTGTTTTGAAAAAGCAATTTAAAAATGATTTGATGTCTTGGTGTTTAGAATCAACTGTGGTGAATCATGAAATGACTCCTGAATCAACAATCAAAATTACTATAATGACAGATCGCACAGAAAGAAAGATTGAAGTCAACAAAATTATATCGACCAAAAAAACACCCAATACATCTAGTGTAGAATGTCCGTTTGAGTTATATAAAAATAAAAATGAAGCATTTATAATTAGTTCTTCTTTTAAAATGAAAAATCAAAATAATTTTTATGCTATTGGAGATGTAAATGGATTGCATTTTTATCCAAACCAAGGTCGTAATCAAGCTTTTATTTTAGGTCAAAATTTTGTAGGTACACTTTCAAAGTTAGATGTTTATAATTTTAGTTTTTCACTTAATGTAGAACCCACTATTTCTTTTTATGGAATGAATAAAAGTCAAATAGAATATTCTCAAATGCCTTATAATGAATTCATATACGAATTCAAAAATGATTTTAAAGTTAAATCAAGAGGAGAGTTGGGAAGGATTAAAGTATTTACAAATCATAAACACGAAATATTGGGAACCCTGTTAATTGGTGATGAATTATCAGAGTTAATTAATTTGTTTGTAATGGCAAGTCAAAATAACATTAAATTTCATAAGTTAGCATGATTGAATATTCCATTTTTTACCAAGTCTGAATTTATTAGAGATGCAGCTCTTGAGTATTATTATGAGTTTATTCTAAAGGACAAACAACTAAAAACAAAAACAAAAAAATTAAATTAAAAAGAGGAAAAAAACATGGCATTTTGAAACAAGAAAAAAACAAAAGAATATAAAGAAGAAACTGAAATAGAAAAAACAATGGAATTAGACATTAGTAAATTATCTACTGATAATAATAAAACCAAAACAACTAAAGTTGAGACAAGCACAACTAAATTAAAAACAAATCCATCTAAACCATTGGGTAGAAACATTTATTATGTTTCGGCTAGAAAAGACAAGCATGGTAAAAAAACAGGTTGAGAAGTTAAAAAAGAAAATTCATTGAAGGTAACTAGAATTGTTAGTACTAAAGAAGAAGCTTTGGAAATAGTTAAGGAATTAGCTGGCAATCACGAATCAACAGTAATTATTAGAAGAGTTGATGGATCAATTCAAGAAACAATTAAATTCAGATCAAAATAATTCCTTTATTTTTTTTGATAATATATAAATTCTTTTGTTCGCAAAAGTATATTTTTTCTATTAATTTTTAAATACATCTATTAAATAAAAGTTAATACTAAGTTAAATGTGTATTTAAATCAAAAATAAATATTATTTTTTAATAATTAAACTTTCTTCATTCATTGAAGAAGGTTTTTTAATGTTCAAATAATCCAAAATGGTTGAAGATATATTTGCTAATTTACCATCTTTTAATTTTAAAGTTTTATCTGTGGTTATTAACATAACTGGAGATGATGTATGTTTAGTAGCGGGGTTGCCGTTTTTATCTTCAGTAATCTCAGCATTTCCGTGATCAGATGTTATAAATTGCACTCCTCCTATCATTTCGATTTTTTCTTTTATTCTTCCTAGTTGTTCATCTAGACATTCAACAGCACTTATAGCAGCATTTAAATCTCCAGTGTGTCCAACCATATCAGGGTTAGCAAAATTCATTATCACAACATCGTATTGATCCATTACGTCTAATAATTTATCTGTAATTTCTTTTGCTGACATTTGAGGTGCATCAGCGTATGAGTCAATTTTTAAAGAGTCAATCATGATTCTTTCAGAGTGAGGATAAACGATATCTAATCCCCCATCCATAAAAAATGTAACATGAGCATATTTTTGTGTTTCTGCTAATCTTAATTGTTTTAAACCGTTTTCAGATAAAATTTTTCCAATAGTATTTTGAACTTTCATTTCAGAATAAGCAATTATCGAGTCTATTCCTTCGTATTTCATCATAGAAACAAATTTATTGATTTTAACAGCTTTATTAGGTATAGCTTTATATAATTTTGAACCAACAAACAAGTGGGCCAATTGTCTCGCTCTATCAGGTCTAAAGTTGAAGAAAATGATAGAATCCCCGTCTTTAACAAAATCACCATCTACATTTACTGCCGGAATCAAAAATTCATCTGTTATATTTTCTAAGTATTGATCCTCAACATATTGAACACCAGATTTAAAAGTTTTATCTGATTTTCCGAGAATAGCACTATACGCTTTATCATTTCTATCAAACATTTGATCTCTATCCATTGAATAAAATCTTCCACAAATTGAACTTAATTTGTAATTATATTTGTTAATTCTGTCTTCTAATTTTTCCAATGATGAAATAATTGATTTCGGAGACACATCTCTACCGTCTCCAAAAGCATGCACACTAACATTCTTAACACCATATTCATATGCTGCATCAATTAATAAAAATAAATGTTGTTCTAATGAGTGAACACCTCCATCAGAAAGTAATCCCATTAAGTGTAATGTAGAATTATTTTTAATTACGTCATCAAATGCTTGTATAAATTTTTCATTGAATTTATACTTATTATCTTGTATTTCTTTTCCTATCAAAGACAAACCTGTATATACAATTTCTCCTGCACCTATGTTTAGGTGACCAACTTCACTATTTCCCATTTGACCCACCGGTAAACCTACAAATTCTCCTGATGCTTGAATTATTGAATGAGGATAATTTTCAAAAAAATCATCAAATGTAGGTGTATTAGCTAGCGCAAATGCGTTTCCTTGTTTTTCTTCTCTTAATCCTAATCCATCAATTATTGTTAATACTATTGGTTTTTTCATATATTTTAATATCTCCTATTTTTTATTATAATAATTATATCAAGAAAATATATTCTTTAAAATCAAATCAAATTAATATAATATTTGAGTTTCTAGATAAGTTTATGAAAGCAATTATTAAAAAATTAATAAAAAAATAAAAAAATAAAAATATTGATTTATAATGTTAAACATAAATATATAGTATGTGTTTGTTATTTTACAAACTCAAAATAAATATTAATAAGAAAGATGATTATGAAAAAAACAATAAAAGATTTAGATTTAAAAGGTAAAAAAGTTTTAATTAGAGTAGACTTTAATGTTCCTATTAAGGACGGAGTGATTACTTCTAATAAACGTATTTTGGCAGCATTGCCAACTATAAATTATGCAATACAAGCTGGCGCGAAAGTAATTTTACTTTCACATTTAGGAAGAATTAAGACGGAGCAAGACAAAAAAACCAAATCTTTAAAAATAGTTTCTGAAGAATTGTCTAAAGAATTAAGACAAAAAGTTACATTTATTCCTGAAACTAGAGGTAAACTTTTGGAAAATACAATTAATGATATGTTACCAAAAGAAGTTTTGATGTTGGAAAATACAAGATTTGAAGATTTAAAAAATTCATCTGAATCAAAAAATGCTCCTGAATTAGGAAAATATTGAGCAAGTTTGGGTGATGTATTTATTAATGATGCTTTTGGAACTGTTCATAGATCTCATGCATCAAATGTCGGTATCGCAAAAAATATAAAAGAATCTTGTATTGGTTTCTTGGTTCAAGAGGAATTAACAATGTTGGCAAAAGCTATATATGGAAATAAAAGACCATTTGTTGCTATTATTGGTGGTGCTAAAATAACTGATAAAATTAAAGTTATTGATAATTTGCTTGATAAAGTTGATTATTTAATTATTGGTGGTGGAATGGCATATACATTTTATGCTGCTCAAGGTGTGTCTATTGGTTCTTCTTTGCTTGAAAAAGAACAAATTCCATTAGCTGCAGAATATTTGAAAAAACATTCAGAGAAAATTATTTTACCTATTGATTCAGTTGTTTCTATGAATTTTGCCAACAACAGACCACTATATAACAAGGATAATTCTTTGGAAATACCTGACGGTTATATGGGTCTAGATATTGGACCTAAGTCTATAAAATTATTTAGAAATGTATTAGCTGGAGCCAAAACAGTTCTTTGAAATGGACCTATGGGTGTTGCAGAATTTGATAATTATAAAAAAGGAACAGAGTCTGTAGCAAATATAATTGCTAGTCAACCTGGTGTATTTTCTATAATTGGTGGAGGAGATTCAGCAGCTGCAATTATTAATTTAGGTCTTGAGAAGCAATTTTCGCATATTTCAACTGGCGGAGGAGCTTCATTGCAATTCTTAGAAGGTGCTGCATTACCTGGAATTGATTCAATTCAAGAAATGAATAAAAATTCTTCTAATTTTGATTCATTTAAAAAAGAAACTACTGAATCAACACCAATAGCGAAAAAAGAAACTACTGAATCAACACCAATAGTGAAAAAAGAAACTACTGAATCAACACCAATAGCGAAAAAAGAAACTACTGAATCAA
>CAMRBN010000010.1 GCA_947040455.1 uncultured Mycoplasma sp. | reverse complement strand
TTTTTGTATTATTAATTATACATTTTTATAGTTCTTAAATAATTTAAAAATAAAGTGGTTCATAAATAAATATTATTTATACAATATAATTATTTGATTGCTTCAATAAAATTTTCAAATTTATCATACTTTTCAAACTCAACATCTTCACCAATTGCTTTGAAGTGCTGTTCACCACATTTTATTTTTTGTTGTTCCGTTAATCTAAGAGAATCTTCTACAACACTTCCTTTTGTTTCAATTACAAAATATAATTTTTGTTTTTCTTCTTCTTTTTTTACTAGTATTGCCCAATCAGGATTATAAGATCCAAGCGGTGTTGGTATTTTGAATCAATGTGGTAATTTAGCATATAAAATGATATCTTTATTATTTTCTAAACTTTGAGCTCATGTACGTTCCACACCACTATCGTAAATAACATGATCATAAATATTTTTCTGTGATTTAATTATGTTTTTTTCAAAATATCCTGATAATTCATTATCTTCAAATAAAGATTGTTCATAATAATAATCATTGCCAATTTTAGTGTATTTTATTCCGTCTATCATTTGTTTTTTCATCCCAACTTTTATAATGCTTGAAATTCTATCAATATAATTTTGTGGATTTAATTTGAAATTGTCAAAATTATTAACATTTTTTAATATTTCTACAATTGTTTTTCTTGTTAAGTTAGTATTTTCCTGCAACTTAGAGACAATATCTGGATAATTTGTTTGGAAATAATTAGTCTTAATAGATTCTCTTTTGGTTTCCTTAGACAATACTCCCTTATTACTTATTTCTAATTCAGCCTTTGTCTTCAAGATATTATTCGAAGTTAAAAATACCAACTGGTTTATTTCATCAATTATTTTGCTTTTAAATTCATTTACATCAAAATCAATTGCATAAGTTGTTTTGTATTTAATCTTGTTTCAAAATATTTTAAAATCTTCATTAATAAAAACTTCTTTATTAATTTTTACCTTTAATTTATTGTTGGCATTTTGAATAGGTAATTTTGTAGATATTTTACTCAAAAAATTGATTATGTGTGCTTTGAATACTTCGGCATCATCTAAATTAATCCTTGTTAAATTTTCATCTTCAGAAAATAAATTCGTTATATATCCATTAGAATCCAAATAATTTTCATTAGATAATTTATTAAATATTTTTAATGATAAATCACTCCCTACTCTTTCCTTAGTTACAGGGTTAATAATATTGGCAAACGAATGAGGTTCAATAAAATTGAACCTAATACCTTCATCTTGATAGTCTTTTTGTAGTTCTTTAGCAAAAGATTCATAACTTTCATTGGCAATTATTGTTAAAACATTAAGTTTTTCATCATATTGTCTTTCACCCTCTTGATTCACACACAACCTTAGACCCCTACCAATTTCTTGTCTTTTCTTCATAATGCTCTTAGACTCGTTTAAGGTACATATTTGGAATACATTGGGATTATCTCAACCTTCACGAAGAGCAGAGTGTGAAAATATAAATGAAAGCTCTTCATTAAATGATAATAATTTTTCCTTTTCCTTCATTATCAATTCATAAGTAGAGTTGTCATCTTTAGTGTTTCCTTTTGTATCTTTCATAATACCTTTTTTATCTTTAGAAAAATATCCATTATGAACATTCTTTGCTAATAATTCAATATTTTTGTTTTTAAACAATTTGTTGTATGGAATTTTATTTCCTATTCTAATAAATTCTTCTTCGAATATTTTTGCATATTTTCCAAGAGAAAATGTGCCATCTTCATATTCACGGTAATTATGAACTTTATCAATAAAAAATAATGAAAGAACTTTTACATTATGTTTTTTAAGTTTTAATTGTTTTTTAAAATGCTCTTCAATAGTAGACTGAATTTGAAGTCTTTTAAGTTCGTCTTGAAATTCATCTCCGCCAATGTGTGAGTTTTTTGTCAAAACGAAACTATCTAAAGCAAAAGAAATAAATTCATCACCTTCACGTGTATTTATTTCTTCAACAATAAATCCATTATACTTTTCAAGTTTATTTGAAAGTTCATATAAGTCGTTACCTTTGAAAATTGTAAATTCTTTGTTCCTAACTCCATTTGTTGTTTGAATTTCAATTTCAATTCTCGCATTAATTCCATTTTGATCACTCTTTGTAGAAATTAATTTTAGTTGTTTTACTTTTTCTATAATAGAAAGAACCTCTATTTTTTTAACAAGTTTTTGATTAAAAGCATCAATTGGATCTAATTTATAAATCAGGTTATCTATTTTTTTGTGAGTTGCAGAATACCTCAATATTAAAGAAGGGTTTAATTCTTTTATAGATTCACTAGCTTTATCAGTACTTAAAGATTGAGGTTCATCAATAATAAGAATTGGATTTGTTTCTCTTAACAGGTCAATTGGTTTTGAACCATGTAAGTCTTCACTATTTTGATGAATTTTATTAATCTCTTTTTTATTAAAAGAATCAATATTAATAATCATAATAGAAATATTATTACTAGTAGAAAAAGAGTGTATTTGATTTATATCTTTACTTTTATAAATATAAAACTCATATTGAGCATTATTATAAATATTTTTGAAGTGATCCTTAGTTATTTGAAGCGTTTTATAAACACCTTCTTTAATAGCAATGCTTGGCACAATAATCATAAATTTCTTAAAACCATATTTTTTATTCATTTCTAAAACCGTCTTTAAATAAACATAAGTTTTCCCGGTTCCTGTTTCCATTTCAATATCAAATGTTAATGAAGATAATTTATCAGATTGTTTTAACCCATTATTTAATTGTATTTCTTTTAGATTAACTAATATTTCACTATTTGTAATATCGATATTATTTCCAATTCCTTCATTTATTATTTGATTTCCAGGAACCGAAAATAATGAGTCATCTTTAATTTTTTGCCCATTTAAAAGATTAATAGTTGAACTGATTGCTTTGTTTTGATATTCTAAATCTGATTCAAATTTTAACTTCATATCTTCTCTCCCTTGATTTTATAAATTTAAATAGTCATAAATACATTATCAATATTATGACCTTCGTCATCTTTAATTGATGAACGAATCAATTCTTTTGCATTAATTTTAGTTTTATCAGAGTCAAATCCATTATCTCTGAAAACTACCTTTCAAACATCTGGGTTTAATTTTAATTTAATACTTATCATTTCATCAATAACTGACATGGATATATTGTTATCAAAACATCCCATTATTTGGCCGTTATTAAATACATAAATAACATTGTTATTAATTTTATATTCTTTAATTTCTTTATCTAATGTAAATCCCAACTTAATAATTGATTCAAATAAAAGATCAAGAGAAGTTCTATCTTCAAGAATATTTTCAAAAAATAAAGAAGATTGTGTTGATTTATCATTTAAATTCGAATCCTTAATATTAGATGTATCAAGTTTAAAAACTCTAAAACCTATATCTAATTTTGATAAGTTTTTTGGACTCTTGAATTCTAGGTTTTCTTTTAATTTAAACTCACCAGACCTTCTAATTCTTTCTTTTCCTATTTCACAAATATTTTTAAACTCTGGATTTTCTATTTTTTCAGGAATTTGAATCATAATAAACTTTCTTGTTCCATCATCCTCAGAGTTTATTTTCATAATTGAATCAGCAGTGGAAGCGGAACCTGAGAAAAAATCTAAAATAATTGAATCTTTATTGATGTGCAAATTAACTAAATATTTAATTAATTTTGTAGGTTTAGGGTGATCAAAAATTTTGAAATTATTAAAATATTTTTTCAATTCCGATGTGCCCATCAAGTTAGATATTTCATCTACTTTTATCAAGTTTTTATATAAAGAATTTTTTTCTACAAGTTCATTATTATTATCAACGAATTGATATACTTTGTGTTTTATTGTTTTATTTTCTAAAACAATAAATCCATTTTGAATACCTCATAAAACTTTTCTTCTTGATCACATTCACCGTCAGTCTTTTACTGCGTGAATTCCATCTTGTCTTTTATTATAATTTTCTAAAGAATTATCTGGATAATAATTAGAACCATTTATTTCAATAGGAAAATCAAGAGACTTTGAATATGTGTGTGATGCACGAGCTAGAGAATTCAATTTGTATTTCCCTCTAGTTGAAACAAATTCATCTTCAAATTTATATGTTCTATCATTATCAACATCTAATTTAATTTTGTTAAATACAAGGTTGTCTTTATTTTTAGCAAAGCACAAAATATATTCATTGGTTTTCTTGATAAATTTATCATCATTAGCACCAGTTGTTTTTTGCCATATAAAATTTGTTATAAAATTACTTTCACCAAATATTTCATCACAAAGTAATTTTAACCTCGCTTGCTCATTGTCATCTATTGAAATGAAAATTACTCCATCTTCTTTCATAAGGTTTCTTGCAAGCTTTAATCTTGGATATATCATAGAAAGTCAATTACTGTGATATCTCCCTGAACCCTCTTTATTTGTTGAATAACTTTGATTCTCTTCATTTACTTGGTCAGTTATTTTTTTATACTCATCCAAAGGTTGTTTAAAATCATCATTATATATAAAGTCCTTACCCGTATTATAAGGGGGGTCAATATAGATTACATCTACTTTTGCAACATAAGATTTTTGTAATAACTTTAAAACCTCAAGATTATCTCCCTCAATATAAAGATTTTGTGTTGAATCTCAATTTTTAGATTCAGATGGAGATGGGCGCAAAGTTCCTTTTGAAGGTTGTTTAGCAATTCTTTCTGCCTCTTTTTTTCCAAATCATTGTAGTCCAAAATTATTATCTTCATCTTCATCTTCATTATTTATAAAAGTTTTAAATTTGTCAAAATCAACAACCCCATCAGTAACTATTTCAGGAAATATTCTTTCTAATTGTTTTATTCTATTTTCATCAATCTTAAGATCAGTATTTTTTTCTATTTTCATATTCACACCTTCATTAAATCTGTAAGTTTATTAATTATAACTCAAAGATATAAATGATGCATAAAACATCAATATTGTTTTATAATTATTTTATGATTTGGAGTGAATATGAAGATTGATTTACATATGCATACTAAGAAAGCGTCTCAAGGAGATCCGATATCCAGAGAAATAAATGATGGAAATAAATTTAGAAAAATAATGATGGAAGCCGACATACAAATTGGCGCCATAACAAACCATAATATTTTTGATAAAAAACAATATAATGATTTAAAAAGTAATGATGATTCATTCATACTACTCCCAGGAATAGAGTATGATGTCAATGTTGCTAATGAAGGTAATAATTCAATAAAAAGAAGACAAATAAATATTATTTTTGATCCCTCTATGATTGATGAATTTGATTTATTAGTTATTAATAATAAATCGAATCCAGAAAACCCCATACATATCAATAAAATAATTGAAATATTTGATTCTAAAAATACAATTTTTTACTTTGATTTCAAAAAGGGGAAAACATCATGGTTGCAATCAGAAATTAATAAACATTTTTTTAATAAAGAGAATAGTATCCAAGGTATTCCAATTTTTGATACTCAAAAAGTAATAACCCATTTTATATTGCAAGCGAATAATTTTAAATCATTAATAGGTTCTGATTTAAAAGATTGAGACAATTACATCGTTAATGATTCTCAAGATTTGATTGATAGCAAAATGCGTTTTATGAGTTATGAAGTTTTTATTAATGTTTTAAAGTGTGAAAAAAATTTAAAAATCGTACAGGAATTAAGGAGAGAAGAAAAAATAAACATTAATGATAAAAAAAATCAAATACTATTAAATAATGTCCCTATATCTAATGGAGTTAATATTATTTTTGGTGCAAAATCAACCGGTAAAACAAAACTTTTAGAAGAATTGCATAAAAATTATAATGGATCTTCTAAACTTCTTTATAAGTCTGAAGATTATCTAAAAACTTATAATAAAATTCTTGCAAGAGAAGAAGATCGGAAAGGTAAAAAACATATTGAAGCATTGAATGAAGAGATCATAAAAATATCTAATCACAGTGAAGAGCAATTCAATAAATTTACTCATTTTTATGAATCGTTTAAAAATCCTCCAAAATTTAAAATACAAGCAACAATATTTCAAAACGAATTAAAAAAAGATGAAAAATTTATTGTAAATATGACCCTTGAATATAGAGAAAATGTGAAAAAAATTACTAATTTTTTAAAAAATAAAAATGTTTCACTTTCAAGGCAACATTTAACTTTGTTTGATAAAACAATAGTTGAATTTAAAAAACTATATTTAGAGGAAATTAAAAATTATTTTTCTTTTAATATTAAAGAACAAATAAAAAGTAAAATATCAGAAATAATAATCAAGAATAAAAATCAAGTTACAAAGCCTGATACATTGGGGTTGTTTAAACTATTTGATTCTAGAAAAAATCTTTGAAACAATATTGAAAATATTAAACAAATGAAGACAAAATATACATTTGAATATCAAACATTTAATATTCCTGAAGGTAATTCTTGAACTCATATACAAGAATTAAGTTTATTTGACTTTAGTAATAAGAAATATATTGACGGAATTAACTTTAAACAAAAGGATTGAAAAGAAAAAAAAGATTATTTTGGCAAATTAGTCGAATTATTCAATATTAAAAAGTACTCTGACCCTAGAGAATACATCCCAAAAATTAAATGATTAGTTGAAAGCAATACTCCTTTATATAATATAAAAAATTTGTTGGCTAAAAAAGTTGGTGAAAATACAGGGACTTCAAATTCTGAACCTTCAAATGGTGAAAAAGCTTTTATATCATTATTTAGTGAATTGGAATCACAATCAAATATTATTTTTTTAGATGAACCGGAAACATATTTGGGCAACAAAATGATTTCTAATACATTAATAGATAAGCTAAAAAATTTATCTATGGAAAATAAAAAAATTATAATAACTACCCATGTAAGCTCATTGGGAATAAATACTTTACCATCAAATTATATATATAGGGATTTAGAAGTATATGGTGACCAAACATATAAAACATATGTTGGTAATTTTGATAGAAAAAATGAATTAAAATGCTTGAGAACTGATGACACAATAAATATGATTGAACATTTTGTTCAGTATTTCGAAGGCGACAAAGAACAGTTTAACTTTAGAAAGGATATATATGAAAACGATAAATTTTAAATATGAAGAAACAAAAGAGGGAGAGAAGGATAAAAAGAATATCATAATCAAAGAAGAATCTTTTAAAGAGGATATAAAACTTGATTTAGAAACGGAATCCTTAGATGAAATCAGTAAATTAAATAATTTTATTTTAGAACAAATAGCTGCAAATGAAGAAATAACATTTATAGGGATTGAAGAAACATATGCAAAAAATGAAATTATAAAAAATATTATTGAATCCATTATAATAATTTACCAAAAAGAATATCAAGAAGTTTTGGATGCATCAAGAAATATAACTGAACAGCTTTCTTTAGATAAATCTAATGAATAAATTTATAATATGTTAGCTTAAAGAAATACTTTCTTTTTCTAATTTCCTTTTGACATCTGCTAAATCAGCCTTTTTATTAAATTGTTTTTCTGACTTTATTTTTAAAGTCAATTTATTAATTTTGGATTTTAATTTTCTTAATTTATCTAACTTTTCTAATCCTATTTTAATTGAATCAAATGATGAAATGCCTTCATCATTTAGCAATTTAATTATTACTATATCTTTTATATAGTTGTGCAAACTCTTTAGATTAGAATTTGATCAATTGAATTTATCAAAATCCAGTTGATAAATTCATTCATCTTCAACTCTTATAAAATTAGTTGTATAAATATGCTCAACAATATTTTTATCTTCATCTTTTTGATTTATCCTAGAATCCGCAATAGAAAAACAAACATAGTCCTCAAATCTAAACTCTATTAATAAAGGTTCTAATATTAGAGAAAACATAATTTTAGAAATTTTTAAAATACTGTTTTTGTTTTTAAGGTTTATTTGAAAAATCTTTATTTCTGTATATTTTTCATCACCATTTTCATAAATATTAATACCTGTTGATTCTGAGTCAATTTTGTTTAACAAAATAATATTCTTAATATCATTAGTAAACATTTTTTTATCACCATTAATGAATTTACGATGTTTATAAAATGCGGATTTTGGAATCTCTGCGTTACTTATTGTTTCTTCGTGTAAATTATAATTTATCATAATATTAATAATATATTAATTATTCTAAAAGAACAAAAAAACAAATAAGTTCAAAATCACTATTTGATATATTATTTTTGTTCAGTGTTGTTTTACCTCTAGAGAAAATGGAATTAACATCTTGTTCCTTTTTGTTCTCAGCAATATTATCCAGAATCTTATTAAGCAATGATGAGTAGTGATCCATTCTTTGTCCGTCTTTTGTTTTTTTATTAAATTTTGAAACTTGCTCTTTTCAAATTTCTTTTTTGTTAAAACAAGCTTTCTTTAAAAAGTCTAATATTTTTTTACCATCAATATAATTAAGTTTTATTTCACCATTATCAGTTATATATATTAAATAATAAGGTTCTAATAAATTCTTATCTAGAGCGTTTTTTTCATTCAATCTTTTTAGAAGAAAAATAACTCCTCCTTCAATTGTTTCTTTTGAATTTAAATCATTTATATTAATGACCGTGTGAAGACCATTGGGTGAATTATCTAAAGATTTTTTATTTTCTTTGAAAAATTCAAGAAGTTCAATTTTGAAATCACTAAATGTCAAATCACTCATTGATATACCTCCGGAGAACTCCTCTATATCAACAACCCCATCTCTAACCTGTTGAACTTGTTTCTTGCGATACTGCGCCTCATTAGCATTCTCTTCTAATATATTTATCATCTCCGGTAGCAGAAGTGCTTGAAAGCATCATTTTACCTTTAACTCTTTGTTCAAGATTGATATATTCATCCAAATCTCTCATAGCTCAAAAATTTACAAGTTGAATTTTTTCATTTTTTGATCCAATTCTATCTATTCTTCCAAAACGTTGAATTATCTTAACAGGATTCCAATGAATATCATAATTTATTAAATAATCACAATCTTGTAAATTTTGTCCTTCCGAGATACAATCAGTGGCAAATATAATATCAATAAATCTGTCAACTCCTTTAAATGAAATTGAGGCTGATTTTGAAATAGGAGAAAATAGTGTTAATATAGTATTAAAATCGCTTAATTTTAAATTGTGTTTCTTGGCATATTCTTTCGGAATTGTTGTTTTATTGTCGCCACTTCCTGAAATACTAGCACTATATATACCATTTTCTAAAAGCAATGGGGAGATATGTTGGTATAAATAATCTATTGTGTCCTTGAAGGCACTAAATATTATTATTTTTTTATTGCCATCGTTAATAGGATTACTCATTTTATTAATGATAATATTTTTTAATTGAATTAATTTTTCATCTTTATCAACAGTAATTAATAAAGAGTTACTATAAATATTTTCTAATATTTTCTTATCATATTGCAATGCTGATTTTCATTTAATTAAATCTAAATGGTTAAAGTTTACTTTAACATTTTCACCAATCATATCTTCATCATCAAAGTTTTGATCATCAAAGTTTTGATTATTAATGTTGTTAACAAAAGAAGTGGCGACTTTGCTTTCTATTGTTTCTAATACTTCATTAATTTTAGTGATTATTTTATCTAGTGTTAAACTAAAAGGGTATATAGAACTTTCCATTCTTTTGAGTAGTAATATTCTTATTAAATTAGATACATTTTTTTCTCTATCTTTTTGTTTAAAAGATGAATTACCATTCTCAAATTTTTTATCATATTTTTTAGCATATAGTTCCTCAAACTTAGGGAATATATAGTTTAATGGTGAATAAATTGCCATTTTCAACTTTATAATATCTTCATTAATGATATTTATTTGAGGAAAAGAGCCCAATGAGTCAATTTTATCAACATAAATATTCTTTGGTTTTAAACGTTTTGGAAATTTACCTATTTCAGAAAAATCATAGTATGATTCAATGTGTTTTCTTGATCTAGCAATAGTTAGTGTGTCTAACAATTTAAAATAATCTTTGTTAACCATTTCTAAAAAATTTTTTGCATCTCTGTTTGATTCATCTAACTTAAGTCATTCATTGTATTTCCTTTGAGCTGAATTAATAGTTACATCAATACTTTTTATTCCTTCTTTTATTAAATGACCATCATCTTGGAGAGTGATAAAATCAATTTGATTCTTGATGTCTTTCATTCTATTATTTACAGGGGTTGCACTTAACATCAATATTTTAGTTGACACACCCAATTTAATAATGTCATTCATTAATTTTTGATATCTAGTAATTTTTGCACTATTAGTGTTGTTATTTCTAAAATTATGTGATTCATCAATAACAACTAAATCATAATTTGATCAATTCAAACTATTTAAATTAATGTCTCCGGAATATCCCGAAGTTCTGGTCAAATCTGTATGATTTAAAATGTCATATTTAAATCTATCTTCTAAAAAGATATTATTAAGATCATTATTCTTAAATATTTGTCAATTATCACGAAGTTTTTTAGGAAGTAATACCAATACTCTAAAATTTCTTAATTCATAATATTTAATGATAGCTAAAGCGCTAAATGTTTTGCCTAACCCTACACTATCAGCCAATATACACCCATTATATTTTTCAAGTTTTTCAATAGCGCCAATAACACCATCTTCTTGAAATTTATATAATTTTTGTCAAACCACATTTTCTTTAATTCCAGTTTTAGATTTTAGCAACAATCCTTCATCTAAATCACTTATATAATTTCTAAATATATTATATAGAGTTTTAAAGTATATAAATTGTGGAGAATTCTCTTTATAACCAAGTTCTATTTCTTCTAAAAACTTTTCTTTGATATCTTCTAAAAGATTAGTATCATTCCAAACACTATCAAAGTACTCTAAATGTTTATCTTGATATTCTTTTTCATAAAAACAAGTATTTATATCCAATCTATTAGAAGGAGTTATTCCTATTCCGTTTGTATCAAAATCAACTGTTCCATTAATTAAAACCGAATTATTTGGTTCATTATTTTGAATGGAAATAAACTTTTGAATGACTATATTTTGTTTCAGTTTTTTTATTTCCACTTTTTCTTTAACTCAATTTGCACAATCTCTTGACACTGCATATTGCTTTAATTCATTTTTTAATTTTATTTCACTTTTGTTTTCTAACAAAAAACTTTCTTTAATAAAATATTCTTTTGATTCCTTGTCTTTGCTTTCAGTTATTTTATTTATAATAAACTTACAATTTTTTATTTGGTTCAATCTATTTTTTAATTCATTAAAAGCAAATATTGAAAAATTATTAGAAATAATATTCAACAAAGATTCATCTTCTAAAAATAAGTTCATTTCATCAATAACCTTTTCATTATTTTTATTACTTATAATTTTTAAAGATTTCATATTTTAAAATTATACTTTATGACTAAAAAATCAAAACAAAATTAATGATTCTTAAACAAATTACATAATTATAAATCTTGTTTAGTTGTAGCTATAACAACTTCTCTAACAGATATTTC
>CAMRBN010000009.1 GCA_947040455.1 uncultured Mycoplasma sp. | reverse complement strand
TGAAGAAGAAATAATAGCTAATTAATTATATCTTTGATTATTATTAGAATCAAAGAAGCCGATCAACTAAAGTTTGTAGTTGCTAAACCATGACCAGTTAAAGAATTATAATTTTCTCTAATGGGTGCATTATCTAATAAACCATCCATATTTTTGATTGCTTTAATTGCCAATTCTTTTGCAAAATCAAGATACCCATAATTAGCTATACCTTGTACTCCAAAATACAATTGATCTACTCAAACAGGACCTCTTCAATAATCATTTTCTGAAAAACGTGAATTATTAACTGAGACAGATGGAAAAGGAACAAATTGATTATAATTTTTCTCATGGATGTTTTCAATAATTTTTTTAGCTTTCTCTTGTGTTGCCAATTTTGCAAAAAGAGGTAAAATTCCTTCCATACCCTTTCCATAGTCTACAACTTTTCTTTTATCAATTGATTTGATGTCATAGTAAAATTTAGTTTCTTCATTGTACATATATTCATTGATAAATTGGCTAATTTGTTGAGCAGCATTTTCATAACCATCAATATCTTTATCTTTTTTCAAAATTTTAGCTATTTCTTTTAAAGAAATAAAGTCTAAATAATTAAACGAATTCAAATCAACACTAATTTGATCTATTACATAACCTATTAACACATCTTTTTTAAAGACTTTTTGAACCTTAGCTCTATCTCAGTCAAATCTTGGGGCATTATCCATGCCACTTTCTCACGCAGCTGCCTCAATAATGCTATTTTCATTGGCAAAATCATTTTGATCATCAACGGTCCCTCCATATTGCAATATAAAATCTTTGTTCACAGATCTATTATCATTTCATCAATTATTATAAGCGACTATTTTAGGATACATTTTTTTTAAAAAATTGACATCTTTAGAAAGTTTGTATATTTCATATACTGCTCAAGCTGCTATTGGAGGTTTGCTATTACGTTCATTTCAATTAAAGCCTGAACCACCTCTTGCGGGCGAATAATTAAAGAAAATGCAATCAGGAATCATTCCAACATCATGTGGTCTAACTTCATCATCATCACTGATTTGAAAATCAAACATAGCTTCTAAGCTTTCTTGGGCTAAGTTGGTATCGAATTGAGCTACACCAACTACAATTTTTCATGTGTCTCATGACCATGCTCCAATAAAATCTTGATAAGTGATAGAAGGGATGATGAAATTATTTTTTATTACTCCTGCTGGTGAACGTCAATTAGACACTAAGGTTTGCAATGATTTAATAATTAAATCTTCATATAAAACATCTTTATTTATTTTTAAAATATTGGCAATGTATTTTTGTCATCTTTCTTCATTTTGTATAATGTATTTTTCTTTTAAGTCAAATAAGCACTCATTTTTTTCATTTTCGAAGAAAAAAGATTCAAAAGAATTCAATGAAAAAGATTTTTTACTTTGAATTTCAAAATCACCAAAATCACTAGTAAAAATAATTTCATTACTTTCTTTAGAATTGTTAAGATCAAAATTTTTAATTTTTTGATCATACTCTAAATGAAATTGTTCCACAACATCTTGGTTTATTATAGGGTTAAAAGAAATGTTGATAAAATTATCAGAATTTTCAATTTTTTGAAAATAATTAAATCAAAATGTTGAATCATCTTTATCATCACCTGACGATTTAGTTTTCACTTGTTGATAAATATTACCTTGTATAGAAATATTAAGTTTAATTTTTTCGTTAGTTTTATTGACAATTATTGTTTCTATTAAAGATGTTCTAGAATTTGTAAAAATCAACTTCTTTTTAATAATAAAATCATTAAATTCATAAGTCATGATTAATTTTCCTGGCAATGAATATATTTGGCTTTCAGATTTATTAAAATCAACTTCTTCATTTTTATATTTTATAATTAATTTATTTAAATATTTACCAATATTAACAGGAATTTCTTGGGATAAAACTAATGGACCAACAAAAGAATTCAATGATTGATCTTTGGGTAAATAATAACCGTGTCATGCTCCATTATCTGAAAAAACATTGGATTTATTAGTGTCCTTATAATTATAATCATTATCATATGGCAATGATTGGAAGTTAATTTCTGCATCAGCAATACTGCGATAATCTAAAATATTTTTATATTTCATATATTGTCCTTTTTATATTGGAAATAACACATTTCCTCTTTTGAGAAATAATGTGTTATTTGTAATTATTATTCAATTTTATCTAATAATAAAGATTTTTTTTCATTGAAATTGGTTATAAATTCATCTATATTTTTTACATAAATTTTGAAGTTTTCAAATTGATTATTTTCTACATGAACAACAGAAGCTAATTCTAATTTTTCTCAATTTCCTGAAGAGATAACTTCAATTTCTGTATCTACAGTTTCTTTGAAAATTTTTATATTTGAAATACCAAACTTTTCACCTACTATGGTATCAGAAAAGTTTCTCATAACTATTATTTCATCATTGTTGATAATGATTTTATCCTCTAATTTAAATTTAGTAAATTTAGAATAATATGATGATGCTCCAAAAGCCATATACTCATTAATATTGTTGTATTTATCATTTAATTCAATATCTTTTTCTTGTACAAATGGTAATTCTGATAACATTAAATTTTTCAATTCATTGTTCTTAGATTTTCCTCCTATTTTATATTGTTTAAGTATAGGAGTTAATGTATTAGAATAAAACGCTTTTGTTTCTTGTCTCAATTTTAATGCTGTTGCTTTAACTTCTTTTTTATATTCACGTTTTAATTCTGCAAGTGTTTTTTTAAACTCTCTACTGTTTTGATTAATTTCTCTTTTTAATTTTGTAATTTCAATAGCGATGTTTTTTTGATCTTTCAACCGACTTTTCTTGATAGCAAGATAATTACCTGAATCCATAGCTTCTTCTAAAATTGTGGAAATTTCATTTTTTAATTCTATCTTTGCATTTATTTTTTCCACAATAGATAAAGATATATTTCTACCTTCCAATAATATTTTGTTTTTCTTGATTAAATATTCTTCATATATTTCAGGGTGTAATCATAATACAAAATTATTACTTAATGAGTATTTAATCAAAGCATACTTAGTAGAGAAACCATTTTGAATAGAAATTTTTGTATCTCTTAATTGATATTCATATTTAAAGTAATATCATAAATAAGCAGGAACAACAATTAATGAAATCATTATTATTTTCATAACTGGTCCCATTCATCAATTTGAAGGCCAATCTTGAAACGGTTTTTCTAAAGGAGTTCCATCCATAAACGTTAAGACTAAAATAATTGCAGTAAGCGTTGTTAAAAAGATACCTACTGTTATTCCGAATTTTCTATTACCCATTTTAAAGCTACGCTCTTCATGATCTTTACGAAGACGTAAATTGATATAAGAAACAAAAATAACAATTCATGGCAACATTCCAATTCAACCAGCAGCACCTTTTATTAAAGAAAGGTTCTCGCTCAATGAATCTCCCATAGGTCACGTCAATAATAATAAGAACGGAGCTACCAAGGCAAATTGCAATCAAGCACCATAGGAACAGACCCCATTTTTATTTTGCTTAGATAGTTTAGAACCAAATATTCCTGGTGCTATTTCACTAAACATTACTTTAACTGGAGCTGATGTTCAAATGATTAATCCACCAATTGATGATATGAAGAAGATAGAACCAATTATGATGTAAGCGGTTCTGGTAATTGTTGCATCAGCAACACCCATTGGAGATAAGATGAAGTGAAAGATTTTTTCAAATGAGTTTGCTCAACCTGAAGCTAATCCACCTGTTGGAGGAAATACTGAAGATAGCAAGGTACCGATGATGTAACAACCACCAATAACCATAACTGAAATAATCATAGCTTTAGTGAAAGCTTTTCTACCTCCGTTTACATCTTTAACATAAACACCTAATGATTGACCACCATCAGCAGCCATTAAGACTCAAATAAATGTGGATAACCAAGCAAAATTCAATCCACCTGTATCACCCCAAAGATTTACATCTCCTATTCCAGGAGCTTCTGTTCCTGGTAATAATGTTGGATCAATAGCACCCGCTATTCATCCGATTGTTGCCATAATAAAGAAGAATGCAGTTAACGCTAACATTAAACCACCTCCTAAAGAAACAACTTTGGATAATTTTTTAGTATTTAATGTGGAAACAAAGGTAATTAATCCAAAGAAAATAATAGTAACAAAAGGTATCACACTTTTGTAAATAGTATCACTGGTAAAATCTTGACCAGTTACTGCAAATGATAAAAAGTTTATCCTTTGTGGAACTGCCGAGAAGAAATAAGTTAAATTAGCAAATCAAAACATGAATGAAGTGATAAATGCAGTTTTCCTCCCAACAGAAGTATGAATCCAACTGGTTAAACCAGACTTGGAACTCTTTTTAAGTGATGCAAATTCAGCAATCATAAAGATAAAAGGAAATAAAAATGTTAAAACAGCTATTAGGAAAGCGATTGAAGCACTCAGTCCCATTCCTACATAGTTGTCAATAACATTTTGTAAGGAAAATATAGCCAATATTGCAATGGCAATCATTGCAAATATTGAAATTTTGGAACCACCACTTTTTTTCCCTTTTAAATTAAAGGTTTTTTTTGACATTATAGCCTTTCGTATTTTTGTGTTTTTTATATTGAATATTTATTTAAAATATTGTTTTGTAATCAATAATAGTTAATTATTTTACATATTAATTATAAATATATTAAATATATTTATATTTTTTTCTCATTAAGGAAATTTTTTTTCCATAATGAGAAAAAAAATAGATAAGTTTTCAATTGAAATATAATTAAATCATAATTTAAATTAGATATTTAAATTAGTTATTTGCAAATCAATTCATAGGAGAAAAAATGAAACATTACAAAAACATGGAAAAACATGTATTTAAAGATTACGAAGATCCTTCTTTGCAATCGAAAAACAGAATAGAATCAAGAACTTACACAAGACAATATAATGAATTATCAAAAGCATTAAATTTTAATATTAAAGATAGGGGACAAATCATTGATTTAAATGGAAAATGAGATTTTAAATTATTTGATTCTCCTCTATATATAAATCAAAAAGTTATTGACAATAGTAGTTTGGTTAATATGGACAAAATAGTTGTTCCTATACCTTGACAAATGAGTGGTTTTGGGAAAATGCATTATTCAGATGTTTGGTGAACATTTCCAATTACACCACCTAAAGTTATTTCTAATAATCCGACAGGTTTATACAGAAAAAACATATCTTTAAATGAAATCGATGATTCACAAGATTATATCTTGAGATTTCATAATGCAGATTCATGCATAAAGGTTTTTGTTAATTCCCAAGAAGTTGGTTTAACAAAAGGTTCGAGATATATTGCTGAATTTAATATTAATGATTATATTAAAAAAGGTGATAATGAACTTTTGGTCATTTGTTATCAATGGTCAGATGGATCTTATATTGAAGATCAAGATCAATGATGATTTTCAGGTTTATATAGAAATGTGGAAGTGGTTTTAGAACCTAAAAATTTCATTAATGACATTTTTATAAAAACACACCGTTTAGGCGAAGGTTCATATGAATTAGACTTGAACTTAAAAACTAAATTACCTTCAATGGACAAGCTAAATATATCTTTATATGATTTGGAAAATAATTTAATTTTCAAACAAGACATTAACATTATTAATAATGAGGTTATTTTTAAATATAAAATTCATGATATTTTAGAATGAAATGCAGAACAACCAAATCTTTATACTTTAATTGTTAGTGATAATAATTGATTTTTACCACAAAAAATAGGTTTTAGAGAAGTAAAAACTTCAAAAAGACAAATTTTAGTTAATGACAAGCCAATTATGTTTAAGGGAGTTAATTTTCATTCACATAATCCTCAAACAGGAAAAGCTGTTTCAATTGAACAAATTGAAAGAGATTTAAAAAGAATGAAGGAATTTAACTTAAATGCGGTTCGAACATCTCACTATCCACAAACAGTAGAATTTTATGATTATTGTGATGCTTTAGGTCTTTATGTTATTGATGAAGCTGATTTAGAGGCACATGGTTTTGAATTAACAGGTGATTGATCTTGAACATCAAATGATATTAAGTTTGAAAAATCATATGTTGAAAGAGGAACCAGAATGGTTCAACGTGATAAAAATCATCCTTCTATTATTATGTGGTCTTTAGGAAATGAAACAGGATTTGGTCCAAATTTTGTGAAAATGGCTGAAGAAATTAGAAAAATAGATAACACTAGATTAATACAATATGAGGGCGATTTTGAATGTGAAGTTAGTGATGTTCATTCAAATATGTATACCAGAATTAAAATTGAGGGTTCAGATCCTAAAAGAAGAGATTTACAGTCTGTGATTGATGGTAAAGTCGCTGATGGAAGTTATCATCCTAAATGACTAGATAAACCGCATATTGAATGTGAATTTGCTCATGCCATGGGGAATGGTCCTGGTTCTTTGCAAGACTATTTTGATTTCTTCTATAAACATGATGATATTTTTGCTGGAGCATTTGTTTGAGAGTGATACGACCACGGAATAGAAGCATTGGATGAAAAAGGTCAAGTTTACTATAAGTATGGAGGAGATTTTGGTGATGATCCTACTAATGGTCCTTTTTGTATTGATGGTTTAGTAATGCCAAACGGTGAGTCTTCACCTTCTTTATTTGAATACAAAGAAGTTATAGCGCCTGTTCATACATCTATTTCGAATGATCAAAAAGTATTAACTATTAGTAATAGATTTGATTTTAAAACATTTGTTGATTTTAAAAGTGAAATTAAAATTATTAATTCGAATGGTGAAACAATATTTACTGACATTCTTATTATTGAAAATTTGAAAGCGCGTGAATCAATAGCATATCAAATTCCTAGTTTTGATTCTCAACCCAATACTTATTACTGAATTCAATTAATTACAACCAATAAATCAGAAACAAATTATTCAGATAAGGATCATGTTATTTCAATCAAAGAGCATGAATTACCATTTAAAGAATCAAAAATAATCCATGAATCAAAATTTGATATTACAAAGGAAGAAAAAGATTTTGAAATTATTTTTAGTTTTGAAAATGTTAGTTTTACATTTAATAAAATAGACGGAAGAATATATAATATCACTAAAGATAATAAAGTTTTAATTACAAAGGGACCTCAATTGAATTTTTGAAGAGGTCTTACAGATAATGATGCTGATGAGTACAAACAAAAATGAACTAAACAGTTTTTTGTCCATTTATTTTCAGAATCATTAATAGGATATGAAATTAATGAACATAATGATTATTTAGAAATTATTGTTAATACAATTAACGGTGCTGTCAATCAAGCTTGATTTTTTAGTTCAAAATATACATATAAAATTTATAAAGATGGAACAATTAACATCAACGTTAATGGAAAAAAAGATGGATTAATAAAAGTGACAAAAGAAATGGCTAATGCGGCAGGTTCTGGATCATCTGTGGTAATTAATTCAGATGATATAGTGCCAAAAATGTTGCCAAGGATAGGTGTTAAATTAGAGGTTGATAAAAACTTATCTGAATTTGAGTATTTTGGTAAGGGTCCTGGAGAATCATATTCAGATTCACAATCTTATAATACTTATAATGTTTGAAAGCAAAATGTAGATTCAGCTTTTACAAATTATGTTCACCCACAAGAAAACGGTAATAAACATCAAACTTTATGAACAAATATTTATGACAAAAATAAAGATAATATAATTGAAATTGATAGTAAAGGTTTTGTAAATAGATTTGATTTTTCCCTCCATTGATATGATGATAAAGATTTAACAAATGCAAAACATACTATTGATTTAGTGAAAAGAGATTATCTAACTTTGAACATTGATTACAAACAAAATGGGTTAGGGTCAAATTCATGTGGACCCCAACCACTAGATAAGTACAAATGTACATTTGAGGATTTTAATATGAATTTTGATATTAAAATAAAATAAAAGGAGATAAGATGAAAGTATTAGTAACAGGTGGAGCAGGATATATTGGATCTCATGCAGTTTATTCATTAATTGAAAAAGGATATGAAGTAATTATTGTCGATAATCTATCAAAGGGTTTTAAATCAAATATTCATGAAAAAGCAACTTTTTATGAGGCGGATATAAGAGATGAAGAACAACTTAAAAGCATTTTTAAAACGGAAAAAAATATTGAAGGTATCATGAATTTTGCAGGTTTAATTGTTGTTCCGGAAAGTGTAAAAGAACCAATAAAATATTTTAATAATAACACTCATGGTGTGGAGGTTCTTTTGAAAGTAGCATCACTATTTAATATTAAATATTTTGTCTTTTCATCAACAGCAGCAGTATATGGAGAACCTAAAATAGTGCCTATATCAGAAAGCGATATTAAAGAACCAATTAATCCATATGGAGAATCAAAATTAGCAGCTGAAGCAATTATTAGAGGATGATCAAAAGCAATGAATGCATATTATGTAATTTTTAGATATTTTAATGTTGCTGGAGCACATGAAAGTGGGAAAATTGGAATTAAGGGAGAAACATTAACACATTTATTACCTTGTGTTGTTCAGAGCGCTATTGAGAAAAAAACTTTCAAAGTTTTGGGTACTGACTATAAAACTAAAGATGGTTCTTGTATAAGAGATTTTGTTCATGTTGTAGATTTAGTAGAAGCACATATTTTAGGATTAGAATGATCAATGAAAAATCAAGAATCCAATATTTTCAATTTAGGTTCGGGAGATGGTTATTCAGTATTAGAAGTTTTAAACCAATCTATTGAAACTTTAAAAATTGACATTCCAAATGAAATGTCAGCACGAAGAGATGGAGACCCTGCACAACTTTATGCAAATACAAATAAGGTTAATCAAATTTTAAAGTGAATTCCAAAACACTCTTTGGACAACATGATTAAAACAGAATATGATTTTAGGAAGAATAACAAAAATGAATAAAGATAAATTAAATGAAGCACATATAAAATTATTTGATATGGAACCAGAGGTTGTTATTTTATCTCCTTCTAGAATTAACATAATTGGAGAGCATATAGATTATTTAGGCGGCAATGTTTTGCCAGCTAATATTAATTTATACATGATGGGAATGTTTTCAAAAAATAAAATATTTGAAATTTATTCTGATAATTTTCAAGAAATGGGAGTTAAAAAAACAGATGATCAAAAGATTTTTAAATATGACAAATCTTTAGGATTTTTAAACTATGTTTTAGGTTGTGTGCAAATATTAAGAGATAATTCTTTTCAAATAGAAGGAGCTAGTATTTCTATTTCTTCAAACATTCCTCCTTCCTCTGGTTTATCTTCATCAGCTTCGTTTGGTGTTTTGATCATTAAAGGGTTATTACAACTTTATGGTTATGAAGTTGATGGAATTCAAGTGGCTAAATTGTTTAAAGAAGTGGAAAATAAATTTATGAAACTTAAAAATGGTATTATGGATCAATTTATCATTGCTAATGGCATTGAAAATAATTTAATGTTATTAAATACATCTACTCTTGAATTCTCTAATTATAAAATAGATTTAGGTGATTATCAATTTGTGGTTTTTAATACTAAAAAACAAAGAAATTTAGTGGGTTCAAAATATAACGAAAGAGTAGAGGAAACATCGAAGGGTTTAGAACAAATAAATAAATCAAATAGTTATGAAAATTTAACATCAATTCCCTTGTCAGAACTAAATAATGTTCTTGACCTTATTGATGATGAAGTTATTCAAAAAAGAGTTAAGTTTGCTATAGAAGAACAAAATAGAGTTAAAAATTTTGTCACCTTGCTAGCATTAAATGATTATTCTCAAATGGGAAAAATATTAAATGAAGGCCATGCAGGATTAAGAGATTTATATGAAGTTTCATGTAAAGAATCAGATTTCATTGTGGAATATGGAAATAAAATAAATGGAGTTCTGGGTGCTCGAATGACAGGTGCTGGTTTTGGAGGTTGTGTAATTGTTTTAGTAAACAAACACAACATAAAAGAATTGGAAAAAGAATTGGTAGAACAATATAATGCTGAATTCGGATACCCATGTGAGATGTATATGGTTAAGGTAGTGGATTTTGCAAAAGATATTAAGTAATATTATTCAAGGATTTTTATTTGCTAAATTAATTGATAAAAAAAATTCACAAGCAATTATCAATAAAATATTATTGGACAATAAAGAAGAAAGTATAAGTGAATTAAATCTTGTTGATAATATTGAATTTAATATTGATCAACATTTAACTTATATAGAAGAACTTAGACAATATTTTCAAAATAAAAATAATGATTCATTGGTTGAAAACAAAATAAATGAAACGTTAGGATATTTTATTCCTCAGCAACCAAAAATAAACACAACATTTATCAATTCCGATAAATATGAAAAACTTTTAACACTTTCCATTATTTCTTACTATATAAAAACAGATAAAAACAGATTAAATTCTATGTGAAATCATGATACTAATTATGGTGAAATAAAAATATCTATTAATAATGCTAAGCCTGAAAAAACTCAAGCTCAAATAATTAATGAAAAGAATTTTGTTTCTGAAAATAAAGATGAACCCAAGTGCCCTATTTGTGTTGAAAACATTGATTTTAAAGGTAGTTTGGTTAAAGATTCTAGAGAAAACTTAAGAGTGATTTTTATCACTCTTAATGAAGATAATAAAAATGAATGATTTTTTCAATATTCTCCATATGCTTATATTAATAAACATTTTGTTTTGAACAATATTCAACATACTCCTATGGTTATTGACAATGACACAATTAGAAACTTAATTACATTTATTAGTGAAAATAATAATTTTTTTTTAGGTAGCAATGCAGACTTACCTATTGTCGGAGGATCTTTGTTGGGTCACAATCATTATCAAGGAGGAGAGGATACTCTTCCTATAATGAATGCAAAAACATTAAAGTCGTTTAAATTTAAAGATGCAAATATTGACATTTTAAATTGACCCTTAAATGCAATAAAAATATCTTCTGATAACTCAGAAAAAATTATAGATATTGTTAATTATTTCATTAATGAATGGAAAAGTAATTCTGATTATGGGTTAAAATCTATTAATAATTCCACAACCATAATAACGAACAAGATTGATAAAAATTTTAATGTATATTTGATATTTAGAAACAATTCAACAAGCGCGGAAAAACCTCTTGGTAATTTTCATGTTGATCCTTCTAAATTTCACATCAAACAAGAAAACATTGGTTTAATGGAAGCTGGAGGATTAGCTATCTTGCCAAAACGATTAATTTCTGAACTAAAAGAAATAATAGAAATTTTTGATGAAAATAATTTAGACATTATTTTAAATAACGAAAGAATTGCTAAACATTATTTTTGAATTAAAAAATTAATCAAAAATAAAATTGAGATAAATAACCAAAACTTATTAAAAGATATGTCGAATATTTTTTTAAGTTGTTTGGAAGATTGTAAAGTTTTAAATGACGAAAATTTTATTGAATTTATTCAAAGTAAAATTAAGTATAATCAAGAAATATTTACCATCAAGAACAATGCAGGACTTAGCATTGAAGTGATTAATAAAGGCTTTACTATAAAGCAAATAAGTTTACACAACAATCCCTTTTTATTGGAGTATCAAGATGTGAATTCATATTTTGTAAATAATGATATTTTTTTAAATTCATTTGTTGGTCCTGTAGCCGGTAGAATCGAAAAAGGATTGATTAAATTAAACGATAAAGAAATTAATTTAAATACAGATGAAAACAATAATTATATTCATGGAATGAATGAAAAATGATCTGATATTGTGTTTGATATTTCTATCAAGTCTTTTGAAAATTTCGATGTTATTACGGGCGTTGCTAGTCAATATAATGTTGAATTAGATTGTCATTTTGATATTGATATTAAATTAAAAGTTTGACATAATGAAAACTTGATTAATTTTGATTATATGATTAAAGCTGATAAGGAAACTATTTGTAATCCTACACATCATTTTTATTGGAAGATTCCTAATAACAAAAATATTTGAGATTTAAATATTAATTTGCACTCAAAAAGCTATTGAAAATTAAATAATAATTTTAATCCTGTGAAAAAAGAATTATTGGTTATCAGTGATTTTCTTAAGATTATGGATATAAAAGATAAAATTGGCACTCAACAAACAACATTAGTTAATGATGGTATAGATCACCCAATAGAACTTGATAATAATTCGGAAATTATTTTATCATCTTCTGATTTCCAAAACACTTTAATTGCTAATTCTACATTAAAAAATATAGTAATGTATACACAAAATTGAAAATCCAAAAATCCTTTATTGGATGCTGATAAAGATACACAACAAGCATTGTGTTTGGAGTATCAAGAAATACCTACATCTATAAGCAATCCTAATTTTAATAAAATAATTATTAATAAGAACAAACCATATATTCAAAGCGCTACATATAAGTTTGAAATTAAGTAATTTTATCTGCATTAGTTTTGATGATATTGTCAAATCTTTCACTTTTGCTTTTGTAATATTCTAAAAAAAACATATTTAAAAATGTGGATATAATAGAAAAAGAGTGCCTAGGCAATTCTCTTTCGTTTAAGTTTTCATAATCTACAAAAGTTAAAGAATATTCTTTGTCAGCATATTCAAAAATATTTGTTTTATTGGCAATAGTGATAGATAAAATTTTCACATTAGAAATATGTTCTTGGATATATTTAATTCTATTTTTAATTTTGTAATTTTTACCAGATAAAGAAATGACGATAATTAAAGAATTTTCATTAATATTATTACATTCTGGATTAGATATTTCTATTGCTTTTGAGCGCTTGCCAATTTTATTGTATTTAGAAGCAAATATGGAGCTAATATGATGATTTAGACCACCAGACAAAAAATAAACATCATTAGAATCATCAACTAATTTATTAAAAAAAGCAAAATCATAATTTGATATATTTTCAAAAGTTTTGTTGATAGAATAAATTAATGTATCTTTTAAATATTTATGAATCAAATTTTCATCATTTATTTTTTGATCATTTTGTGAAATTGCATATCTAAAATCTTTGTAACCAGAGAAACCGCATTTTTGCAATGTCTTAGTTATTTTTGAATTGCTTACATTCATTTCTAAAGCGATATCCTCTATTTTTAATAAAAATATATTGCCTTTTATTTGTACTTTTAGGATATATTTAAGAATTTTTTTGTCTATATCAGTTAAGCTATGTTCATTATTCATTAATATTGATGTAATTTTATCACTTGTATTCATAATCAATAAATTATATCTTATTTATTGATTATATAAAGAGTTTCAATTATATAATTAATGAAGTAAATATGGGATGAAAAGATAAGGATAATAAAATGAAAAAATTAGAATTTGGAACAGCTGGTATAAGAGGGGTTTTAGGAAAAGGTGAAGAAAAACTAAATGAATTTCATATAGTTAGAGTAATTGAAGGATTTGCTAAATATCTTATTGATAATTTTGAAAATGCAAAAAAACAAGGTGTGGTTATAGGAAGAGATAATAGACGTGAAAGTAAAAACTTTGCAGAAATTACAGCTGCTGTACTATCTCAATATGAAATAAACGTTCATTATAATGAAGAAATAGCTGCTACTCCATTTATTTCTTTTGCTACAAGGCAACTATCTGCTATTGGAGCAATTAATATAACTGCTAGTCATAATCCAAAAGAATATAATGGAGTTAAATTATATGATGATCAAGGTTGTCAATTGCTTCCTGCGGCAACAGCAAAATTAACAACATATTTCAAACCTTATAGTGATTATACAAATGTTAAAATTAATTTAAATAAAACATATTTTAATTTAATAACAAATAGTTTGATGAATGAATATCTTAAAGATGTTAAAAAAATTGGTGGAGAAATTAGTGATTTATCTAATATAAATGTTGCTTACACTCCTCAACATGGAACAGGAGCCAAACCAGTTAAAAAATTATTTTCGGAACTTAATATCAATGCTTTTTATGAAATGAATGAAATGCAAGAAGATACAGAGTTTACATTTTCTGCAAATCCTAATCCAGAGGCTGAAGAATCGTTTGATAATGTATTGAAGATAGCAGAAAATAATAATTGTGATATTGCTTTAGTGACAGATCCTGATGCAGATAGAGTGGGTTTGGCGGTTAAGAACAATGACAAATATCAAATATTATCTGGTAATGAAACGGGAATTTTGATATTTGATTATTTGATAAATCAATTAAAAGGTGAAAATTTAAATAAATATTATTTAGTTTATTCTTTTGTTTCTTCTTCTTTGCCTAAAAAAATGGCTGAGGCTAATGGAATAAAATATTATATGACTGAAACAGGCTTTAAATGAATAGGAAATTTAATTCAACACTTATCTAATGTAAGTCCTGAGAAAAAGCTACTTTATGCTTTTGAGGAAAGTTATGGATCTCTTATTGATGAAAATATTTGTCGTGATAAAGATGCCATACAATCCATAGTTATTTTGACAAAAATGGCTAGTTATTACAAAAATAAGGGACTTAATTTAATTCAAACACTTGATGAGATATATAAAAAATATGGATATGTAAAAAGCGGAACAATAGTTTTAAATATTGAGTCAGATGATCATTTGGCAAAAATTAAAAAATCTTTCCAAAAATTAAATATTCAAAATTCAAAATTCCTTGATTATAATAAAGGAATAGGTTCAATTCAATCTAATGATATGTTAACTTATGAATTTTCAGATGGTTCTTGAATTTCTTTGAGACCGTCCGGAACAGAACCTAAAATTAAAATTTATTTATTCTTTACTCATGCAAAACAAGATGTTGCGTTAGAGAATTACAATCACTATTTCAATATTGTAAAAAACTTACAATAAAAAAACAAATTTATGATTATAAAAAAAACACTTATTAAAGTGTTTTTTATTTTAAATTATAGAATTATAGTTTTGAGAATTTGTCTAATGTTCTAACAAATTGTGAAACATATGAAGTTTCATTGTCATATCAAGCAATAACTTTAAACATTTGTTTTCCATCTTTGTCTTTAATTTCTTTTGTTAAACCAGCATCAAATAATGAACCAGCTGATGAACCAATAACGTCAGTTGAAACAATTGGATCAATAACATATTCTAATGAAGCACTTGCCATTTTTTTAACAGATTCATTAATTTGTTCAACAGTTACATTTTTAGCTTCAACTTCAAATGTTAAATCAACAACAGAACCTGTAATTGTAGGTACTCTCATTGCCATACCATCTAGTTTACCAGCTAAGTGTGGTAATACTAATCCAACAGCAGCAGCAGCACCAGTTGAAGTAGGTATAATATTAACCGCTCCAGCTCTTGCTCTTCTTAAATCACTATGAGGTGCATCAACTAATTTTTGATCTCCTGTATATGAGTGAACTGTAGTCATTAGACCTGATGTAATTTTAAAAGCTTTATCAATAGCATTAACAACAGGTGCTAAACAGTTAGTTGTACATGAAGCTCCTGAGATAATAGTATCATTTTTATCTAAAGTATCATCATTAACAGCGTAAACTATAGTTTTTATTCCTCCTGTTGCAGGTGCAGAAATAGCAACTTTTTTAGCTCCAGCTTTAATGTGTTTTTCTGCTCCTTCTTTAGTTGTGAAGAAACCTGTTGATTCAACAGCTACATCAATTTTTAGTTCTCCTCAAGGTAAGTTTTGTGGGTCTCTTTCAGCAAAAATTTTGATAGTTTTTCCATTAACAATTAAGTTCCCATCTTTAGCTTCAACTTTACCGTCAAAACGTCCTTGTGCACTATCATATTTCAATAAGTGTGCTAATGTTACAGCATCAGTTAAATCATTAATAGCAACAATATTAAGTTCCTTATCCATTTTTAAATCAAAAATTTGTCTAAAGACTAATCTTCCAATTCTTCCAAATCCATTTATAGCAATATTTTTCATTTTTTCTCCAATTAATATTTATCTTTTTATAAGGTAGTTCAAAACTACTATTTTAATTATACAACTTTAAAAATAATAAAGATAACTAAAAGTATGTTTTTTTTCTTAATTTTTCTTTTTTTAATCACAAAATATAAATTTCGGAAATAAATTATATGTATAACAATAGAGGAATGTTATTGGAAACAATAATCAACAACACAATTAAACAATATCGAGAAAAAGGAATTGCTATTATTCATAAAAAAACATTGGATATAAAATTTTCTTCATTGGATGTTACTAAAAAAATTAAAAATGGAATCATTGTTTCCAAGAGCACCGTAGATTATTATGGAATATATCGAGGTGTTTTTGTTGCATTTGAAGCAAAATCAGTTAAAGAAAAAATAATACCTAAAAGTAATTTTAAAGAACATCAGCATAATTATTTAAAAACAATTAAAAAGCATGGAGGATTAGCATTTTACATAATATTATTTAAAGGAACTAATGATTTCTTTTTGGTTGATATTTCTTTAATAAATTACGAAAAAAAATCTATAACTTTAGAATATATTGAAGAAAAAGGCATTAAACTTGATCTTATATTTCCGGGAGTCATAGATTTTTTGAAATATTTATAAGACTAAAAAGAATCTTTAAAAACTTTAGCAGGCGTAAATTTTGGTACACTTTTAGCAGCGATATCTATTCTTGCTCCTGTTGAAGGATTTACACCAATTCTAGCAGCTTTATCTACTTTTTTAAATGTTCCAAAACCTGCAAGTGTGATTTGTTCACCTTTTTTTAATTGATCACTAACAACATTTATGAATGCATTAATAACCAACTCAGTATCCTTTTGTGTCAGTTCTGTTATGTTTGATAACTCAACAACTAATTCTTTTTTATTCATACATACTCCCAATTTTAAAACATATTTAATAAATTATAACACAATTATTTTTTATTTCTAAAAACTAAAGAAATAGGAGTTCCACGAAAATCAAAGTATTCTCTCATTTGATTTTCTATGTATCTTTTGTATGTAAAATGTAAATAATCAACATTATTTACGAACAATACAAAAGTAGGAATAGAACCATTAATTTGCTTGATATAGGTTATGTTAACTCTTTTACCCTTTAATGATGGTGCAGGTTGCATTTGTTGCATTTCCATAATTACTTCATTTAACAAAGAGGTTTTTACTTCTCTTTCAATGTTTACCTTCACAACAGTAATTTCCATCATTAGTTTATCTAATTTGCTTCCAGTTAAAGCTGAAATGAAAACAATTGGAGCTCAAGACATGAATTTAAATTCTTTTCTAATCTTTTTTTCATATTCCACCATAGTATATGTGTTTTTCTCAATTAAATCTCATTTATTAATAACAATTATGATTGGTTTTTTTACTTCCATGGCATAACCAGCAATTCTAGCATCAAAATGAGAAAGTTCATTGGTAGCATCAATCATTAATAAGGCAAGATTACTTTCATCTAGAGAATTAAAAGCTCTTCCTAAAGCATAATGATCAATAGATTCAACTAATTTTGATTTTCTATTAATACCTGCAGTATCAATTATTTCAAATTCTTCTTCGCCAATTACTAACTTAGAATTTATAGAATCTCTAGTAGTTCCGGCAATTTCTGAAACTATTGCTCTTTCTTCTTTTAATAATTTATTAAGTAAACTACTTTTACCAGCATTTGGTTTACCAATTATTGAAAGTTTAAAAGAGTCTTTTACAATATCATCATTATCTTTAAATTCTTTGAATATAGTTTCTAGTAATTCCCCTACACCTTCTCCATGCAGAGCAGAAATAGGCAATATGTCTTCAACTCCTAATGTGTAAATTGATGAATCAAAAGATTTATTGCCCTCCATTTTATTTGCAGCAATAATAATTTTTTTACCACTTTTTCTTATTAAGTCAATTACATGAAAATCTTCTTTAGTAACATCCATTCGTCCATCTAAAACAAATACAACAACAAGTGCCTCTTCTATAGCAATTTGTGCTTGTATTTTAATGTCTTCTAAAAAAGGCTTTTTTTCAGTACTGATTCCTCCAGTATCAATAATGGTAAATATTTGATTTAGTCAACTTACCTTATGATATAAACGATCTCTAGTAACTCCGGGCTCATCAAAAACAATAGATTTTCTTTTACCAATAATTTTATTATAAAGAGTACTTTTTCCAACGTTTGGTCTTCCTATTATTGCAACTAAATTATTATTCATTATTTATTCTTTCCATAGCTAACTTCACTATTTGATTAACAACTTCATCAATGGTAATGTCAGATGTGTCAATTTCAATAGAATCTAACATTTTTTTAAGAGGGTCATTAACTCTATTTGTGTCAAACTCATCTCTTTTTAAAATATTTTGTTGAACATTTGTTTCATCACATTCAATATTGTTGGCTTGTAATTGTAAAATTCTTCTTTGAGATCTTACTGATAAATTAGCATTAAGAAAAATTTTTAATTCCGCATCAGGAATTACCACACTTCCAATATCTCTGCCTTCCATAATAACTCCCTTGTTGGTAGTATATTTTTGTTGTTTTAAAACACAAAATTTTCTAACTGCCTTGTAATTAGCAATTATGGATGATGAAATAGATATTTCTTCTTCTCTAAGATTTTTGGTAATATTTGCACCGTTTAAAGCGATTTGTTCTTGAGGTAAAATCATTAAGTTAATTGCATTAAGGTTACTTACTACTTCTGTTTCATCATGAATGTTTATTCCATTTTCTATACAAAAATAAGAAATAGCTCTATACATTAAACCTGTATTAATAAAAAGATAACCTAATTTTTCAGAAATATTTTTAGCAATAGTGCTTTTGCCTACTCCAGAAGGCCCATCAATGGCAATATTAATTTTACTCATAACAATTACTTCCCTAATTCTATTTTAGTGACTTTGATCTTACCCAACTCATCTTCTGATTTAATTTCATTAACAAAATATTTTGCAATAAATTTATCATACTTATTGGTATTATAATTCTTTTCATCATTTTTTTTACCACTTCTTTTTTCAATCTTGTTTACAAAATTTAATAATTTATCAATTTCATCAATTTTGAATTGTGTTTTTAAGTCAATAGAATCAATTCTTGAAAGAAAATTTTCATTTTCAATAAAATCAACATTATGAAATATGGTAGAAATTTTTTCATATTGTTTTTTGAAATCTTCATTTGTATTTGCAAGAGATTCCCTAATATTTTTATTTTCTAATATTTCTTCCCGATATTTCATCCATTTTTTTACTCTAGTTTCTTTGCTCATAAATATTGTTTTATTTTTTAACTTTTGTTAATCAATCCTCATGAGTTTTATCTTTTACATTATTAAGAATTTGAGAAACTTGATTACGCTCTTTTTCTTTTATTTTAGGTATATAAATTTTAATGTTTAATTTCAAATCACCATAAACACCTGTTTCTAGATTTTTGAAACCTCTTTTTTTAATGTTGACAATTGTTCCAGATTTTATTTCTTGTTTTAAAACAATATCTTCTGTTCCATAAGGTGTTGGTATTTTTAATGTATCTTCGTTTAATATACTTATAAACGAAACTGGAAAATCTAAAAGAATATGATCACCATCTCTTGTGTAGTAATTGTGCTTTTGAATTCCAACAATTAATATCAAATCACCCGATTCTCCACCATTCTTACCTGGGCCACCATACCCTTGTATTATTAAAGTTTGTCCTTCTCTAATTCCGCCTGGTATTTTAATTTGCGGAGTACCTACAGTTTTAATTATTCCATTTCCATGACATTCTTGACATTTTTTAAGGATAGTTTTTCCCTCTCCTTGACATGGTCTACAAGAAATTTGTTCAACTATTTGTCCAAAAGGAGTTTGAACTCTTCTAGTTTGTTCACCAGTTCCATTACAAGTAGCACATTTTTTAATATCTTCCTCAGAATTAGCTCCAGAACCCAAACATTTATGACATGTAGTAAATTTTGTTAATTTTTCAGAAAACTCTTTACCTAAAACGGAATCTAAAAAACTAATTTCAATTTTTGCTTGAAGAGTATTTCCCTTCAATTTAGCATTTTTATCTTGTCTTGATCTTCCTTGTGATCCAAAAGGATTGAATCCTCCGCCAAAAACATCGCTAAAGAAATCTCCAAATCCACCTTGTCCAAATCCACCTTGTCCAAATCCTTGTCCTCCAGAACCAAAAGAAGGTCCATTATGTCCATATGTATCATATTCTTTTCTTTTGTCATCATCAGCTAAATGTTCATGAGCTTCATTAATTTCCTTGAATTTTTCTTCTCCCTCAGGTGAAGAATTTTTATCTGGGTGATATTTCATAGCTAATTTTCTGTATGCTTGTTTAATTTCTTTGGTATCGGCGTTTTTAGAAACTCCCAAAACTTCGTAATAATCTTTTTTGTTTTTATCCATATTTTAAAATATTACCATAGATTAAATATTTTTGTTAATTACTATAATTTATCTAAGGCTTTTTTGATTAAGTCTCTTTTTTTAATTATATATTCTTCACTAGATATTAAATTACTATTAAAAATTCTTTGTAATTCTTCTAATTTTAAATCAATTTCTATTTTTCCAAAATAATCTGACGATAAATCATCTTGACTATTTGTAAAATCAAATTCAAAAGTATTCATTGAAGGATCAAAAAAAGGATTATTGTTAGTTTGCATTTGATTCATATTTATTAGGTTAGTAGCCATCACATCAGAATTTATTTGTTGAGGAACTATAATTGGTCTTGGAGCATTCATTGGTTGAACAGGATTCATATTAATTATTCCAGTATTCGTTTGGTTTGGGTTAATTGGTTGAGGAACTACAATTTGTCTTGGAGCATTCATTTGTTGAACTGGGATATTCGGAATAAACTCACCAGTATTCATATTAATCATCCCAGTACTCATTTGGTTAGGATTTATAACCCTTTGTTGTGGTTGTTGAACTGGGATATTCGGAATAAACTCACCAGTATTCATATTTATTAATCCTGTATTGGGTTGAGATAAATTCATTTGTTGAACAGTCATATTCGGAATAAACTCACCAGTATTCATATTTAGTAACCCTGTATTGGGTTGAGATAAATTCATTTGTCTTGGAGCATTCATTTGTGGTTGCATATTCGGAATAAACTCACCAGTATTTAAATTAACCATACCTGTCAATTGTTGGTGATCCATTGGTCTTGGAGCATTCATCAGTCTTGGTCCATTCATCTGATTTGGGTTCATTGGTCTTGGTCCATTCATCTGATTTGGGTTCATTGGTCTTGGTCCATTCATCTGATT
>CAMRBN010000008.1 GCA_947040455.1 uncultured Mycoplasma sp. | reverse complement strand
ATACGAATTTTTAGATTACTCTATTTTTTCAATTCTTTAGTTTCATCTTTTTCATCTTTAACTTTAGTAGTAGATGTTTTTTTAATTGGTGTTTCATCTTTATTCTTGGTAGTAATTTTTGTTGGTTCATCAATTTCTACTTCTTCTATTAAGTCTTCTAAATTAATTTTAGTATCTTTTTTAACTTCAGATTTTAAAATTTTAGGAGGTAATTTTAAGTGTTCAGCAATATAATCAATTTCTTCAGAAACAATGGTTTCATTTTCTAATAATGAAGTTTTTATCAATTCTAATAATTGCATATTTGATTTAATAACTTTATATGCCACAGCTTGTGCATCTTCAATCATTAATTTAATTTCATTATCTATTTGAAGTGCTACAGAATCTGAAAATGATTTATTCTTTCCATAATCTCTTCCCATAAAAGGACTTCCAGTTGCTTCTTCATATTTAATAGGACCAAGTTTTGGAGACATACCTCATTCTGTAACCATTCTTCTAGCAATATCTGTCGCTTTAGAAATATCATCACTTGCACCATTGGAAATAGCTTCTTTACCATAAATAATTTCTTCAGCAGCTCTACCACCCATAAATGATTTTATTGAAGCTTCTAAATCAGATTTTGAAGAATAATATTTTTCAGTTTCAGGAATCATTAAGTTATATCCTCCTGCTTCTCCACGAGGAATAATTGTTATTTTTTGAACTTTATTTCCACCTGGTATTTTAATACCAACAACAGCATGTCCAGCTTCATGGTATGCGACCATTTCAAGTTCTTTTTTGGATATGGTTCTATTTTTTTTGGCAGGTCCAGACATAACTCTATCTATTGCTTCATCAATTTGTTCTAAAGTTATAACTCCAGTTTCTTCTCTAACTGATAATAATGATGCTTCATTAATAACATTTTCTAATTGAGCACCTGAATAACCAGGAGTTCTTTTGGCAATCCCCTTAAACGAAATCCCTTTATCAATTCTTTTCCCTTTTGAATGTAATCTTAAGATATCTTCACGTTCTTTGATATCTGGCAATCCAACTGTTATTATTCTATCAAATCTACCTGGTCTTAGTAAGGCAGGATCCAAAACATCAGGACGGTTTGTTGCAGCCATAACTAAGATTCCACCATTTTCAGTAATTCCATCCATTTCAACTAATAATTGGTTAAGAGTTTGTTCTCTTTCGTCGTTTCCTCCGCCCATTCCGGCTCCACGACTTCTACCAACTGCATCAAGTTCATCAATAAAAATAATTGCTGGGGCATTTTTTCTAGCTTCCTTAAACATTTCACGAACTCTTTTAGCACCCACACCAACAAACATTTCTACAAAGTTAGAAGCAGATATAAAGTAAAAAGGTACATTAGCTTCTCCGGCAGTTGCCTTAGCAACAAGTGTTTTTCCTGTTCCTGGAGGACCACCCAATAAAATCCCTTTAGGTATTCTTGCACCTACAGTAGAATATTTTTTAGGATTTTTTAGATAATCAACTAATTCAAACACTTCTTCTTTGACTTCAACATTTCCTGCAATATCAGTAAATCTTTTATTAGATTTAATTTTTTCAGCTTGGTTTTTACCGGGGTTGAACATTCCTCCACCAGAACCCTTCATTTGAGATCTATAAATAAAGAATGTTACTAACAATATTAGTAAAATAGGACCAAATTGAAATAAGAATGTTACAAACATATTTGGTTCAGCAACAGCTGTACCTGTATAGATACCATTTGCACCCATACCATTTGTTATAGCTAGTTCTCATTGATCTTTTGAAAGTGGAGAAGTTCCATCAACTAAACCTATTAAATAAGTTCCTTTTGTAACACCATTTTCAACAAATGTAACTTGCATAAGTCTTTGATAATCAGTAATAGCAATAGAAGAGAAATAAGTGTTATCTGTTGTTGAGGCTGCGGCAATATCATATTTTTCTCAAAACTCACTTAATGACATTTTAAGACCATTATCTTTAAAGATGGTATATAAAAATACAGCAAATAAAACTAACAATATTAAAATGGATATAATTAAAAATCAATTTTTCTTTTTTGGTTGTTTTTCTTTGCGCTCTTCGTTCATATTTTCCTCTTTTATATAGTTATTATTAATTATAATTCATTTTTTATTTAATAACAAGATTATTGTTAAATTTGGCGAGTTTTTTGTTATTTGAAAGCAAAAACTCCTTATTTCCATTTTTTGCCATCAAAAACTCCTTTATAGAATTTAAAATATTGGAATTAATATTGATTTTTTCGAATTTATCAATTAAAAATTTAAAAATTAAGTCATTACAAAAATCAAGGTTTTTTTTCAAAAAATCAAGATCAAATAACAAATCACTTCATTCAATATATTTTTTAATTATTTCTATGTTTTTCATGCATTTTTGTAGATTGATAAACTGAAAGCAATCAAAAAGCAAATTTTTTATGATTTTTGGAGTTGTGGTTAATTCATTTCTTATTATATTTCTTGTATATTTATTAGTAAAATTAGTTCAATCATCATTAAAAGGAATTTTTAAGTTATTCGCTTCTTCATAAATTTCATTTTTTCAATATTCAAAAATCATAGGTCTATTAATATCCATATCAAAATTAATATTATTTTTACAAATTCCAAAGTAATAGGGCATTCTTCCAGAACGTCATTGCATAATGGCTGTTTCTAAAAAGTCATCCTTATGATGAGCAATAATTAATTGATTTGATTTATATTTTTTATAAATATTTTTAAAAAATATATATCTTTGATTTCTAGCTCAATCATGAAAATTTCCAGAATGATTTTCTTGTAAATTTAGCACTTCTAATTTTAAATTATTTTTTGTACAAAAGTTAGTAATAATTTGTAAATCAATTTTAACATCATCTCTTATGTTGTAATTTACATGCGCAACAACAATATTGTCTTGCTTAAATTTATCTAACAAAAACATGGAGTCAACTCCACCGCTAACAGCAATTATTTTTTTATTATTTGTTTTTTCCATTAAAACTATTGATCACTACTCTAATATCATTGTATACAAAACTAATGGCGATTTTGGCAGCTTGCTCTTTTACTTTATTTAATATTTCAACATCATTTTTAGGTATTTTATTCAAAACATATTTGGCAATACCTTTTGAATTTTTTGGTCTACCAATACCTATTTTTAATCTTTTGATTTCATCTGTTTCAAGAGTTTCGATAATGTTCTTTAAACCGTTGTGTCCACCAGATGATCCAAATGTTTTAATTTTAGCCTTACCAACTTCTGAATCTAAGTCATCATAAATAATTAAAATATTTTCAACTTTAATTTTGTAAAAATTGATTAAGTCTTTAATAAACAATCCACTATTATTCATAAAATTCATTGGTTTTGCAACAATTACATCTTTTTCAACAAAAAATAAACCACCAAATTTATTGATTGTAAGCGTTGTATCATATTCCTTGCAAATCAAGTCAATAACTTGAAAACCTATATTATGCCTTGTGTTTGCATATTCTTCTCCAGGATTTCCTAAACCAATAATAATCTTCATAACTCTAATTATATTATCATTTTTTATTATTTTATTATTTTTTCATGACTTATTAAATTAAATGATTTAGTTATTGTTGATAAATGTTGAAAAAGAATTTTAGTAATCTGAACATCATACTTAGCTCCATGTAATTTATTTGTATCAATATTAAATTGAAATCTATTTGCCAAATCAATTAATTTGTAACCTTTTTTAAAATGATTTACCTTATCGATTTTTCTTGCTAAAATCATCGTATCAATTACTTCGTTTTTCAATTGAATAATTCCATGTTCATTTCTGATGTTGTGTTTCAAAAATTGATTATTTAAAAATGGTAAATCAAATTTTTTAGCATTATGACCTATTAAAATATCATTAGGATTTATAAAGTTTAAAATTTTATCAACTTGAGAAACAAATGTAGGTTTTCCTATCAACATCTCATCTGTTATTTTAGTAATTTTCTTAATGATGTCTGGTAATGGTTTTCCGGGGTTGTAATAGATATGAATGTCATCTATAAAATGTCCATCACTCGATTCTTTAATGGCATAAATTTCAATTAAATCGTCCTTCAAGCCATTAAAGCCTGTTGTTTCTAAGTCAAAATAAATTCTATTTTTTTTCATAATCATACCTTTCTTTTGTGTGGAATAAATATTACATGATATTTATTCAAGAGTCACTACCTATTCCATTAAAAATTCTAAAATATTACCTAATCTTTGAGAATCATTATCATTATTGATGCATGTTTTAATTGCTCTTAATTCTCCAAAAATAATCAAATTTTCTGAAGCCCTTGTTACTGCTGTATACAAAAGTTTTTTACTTAATAAAGCATAGTGAGAATTATAAATAACTAAAATTATATTTTTGCATTCACTTCCTTGGAATTTGTGAATAGATATAGCATATGCTAATTTAATATTTTTAATAAAGTTAGGCAAAGTATATTTAATAATTTTTCCATCTTCAAATTGAATAACTATTTCATTAATTTTGATTCCACCATTGAATTCTATTATGTATCCAATTTCACCATTAAAAACATTGACCTCATTGTTGTTTTCAATTTGTATAACTTTATCTCCTAAATAAAAAGTTTGATTACGGATATCTATTTTTTGTTTATCTTTTGAATATTTTTGTTGAATTAAAATATTCAATTTATCAATTCCACATTCTCCAGAATACATTGGAACTAAAATTTGATAATCGGCATTGGCAATTTTTTGAGAAATAAAATAGTCCACTTTTTCTAATATTTTATTTTTAGCTCTTCATTCTTCCTCTTCAATAAAAATAGATTCTTTATTATTAAAGGATGGCATTTTTTGATCATTAATAACTAAGGCGATATCTATAATTGATGAACCCAACTCTTGTCTATAAATTTTTTGCAATAAAAATGTTTTGAATTTATTAGAAGCGATAATGTCATTAAGAAGATAACCGGCACCAATAGAAGGTAGTTGATTTTTATCTCCAATCAATATTAATCTCTTTAAATTAGGACAACCAATTAATAGTGAATAAAATAAATCAATATTAATCATTGAGAATTCATCAATAATTAAAGTTTTAACTAGAGAAGGATTTTCTTCATTTATTCTAAAGATATTGGTTCCCTTTTGCATTCCTAAAAAAGAATGAATGGTTCTTGCTGTATGTCCGGTTTTTAAAAAAATTTGATATGCAGCTTTTCCAGTAGGTGCCAAAAGATTAAATGATCCTGGTTCTTCATTTGTCAAATTTTTAACTATTTTATCTACTAATGTTGTTTTCCCTGTTCCTGGATATCCGGAAATAATTGTTATTGAATTATTCAAAGAATATTCCAAAGCATCACTTTGTATTTGATCAATATTATCATTAATAATTTTATTAGAAAATTTACTAATTTCTATTTCATTAATTTCTTTTAATCTTTTTGCTATGTATTCTTCTTTTTCATATATTTTTATAGATGTTATTGACTGTTTGTTTTTTGATAAAACAACTAATTTTTTGATTACCAATTCTTTGATTGCTTCAAAAAATTCATCTTTTGACATTCCGAAATTTTTGTTTATAGAAAAATATAAGTCCTTAATTTGAAAAATGGTTGAACCAGTCGAAAATGATAAGTTATTTATTGATCAAGCGATGTATTTTTCCATTCTAATTTTGTCAGAAAAATTTGTCAGAAAAATTTCGGCAATATTATCTACATCAAAAAAATTTATATTTTCAAATAATTCCAAAATAGAATAAACATCATTTTCTAGAAAATAGATTAGTTGTTGGTCTTTGTATTCTTTTTCAATAAGGTACAATATTCTAACAGATAAATTATGTTCATTAAATTTATCTAAAACTTGTTGATATATTTTATCAATGTTAACTTGCTCAATTAATATTAATGTTTTTTTATCCGAAATTATTTTTTGTAGTTTAGTTTTAAAGTCTTCGGGATTTTTTAAGAATTCAATACCCAATTCATTTATTATTTTGGTGGCAGTTGCTCTTGTTATGCCAACAAATTTTTTGGAAGAAAGATAATCAATGGCAGAACTTTGAGAATCAATAATATTTTTTTCCATTGAAATTAATTCAAAACTATCTTTGTACTTACTACTTTTTGATTCAGTAACTTGTATTTTGCAAATTTTATTAATAGAAATATCAATATTTTTTATAGAAACTGTTATGTTGGCGATAGAATCAAAATCATCTGAACTATCATTTTCATATTCCTTATCTAATTTAAAAATAGCGACTGCAAAATCATTTTCAGCATTTTGATAAATGTATTTAATAAATTTACCTTTTAATGAAATCATATTTATAATAATAACTTAAAGTATGGAACAATTTTAATAAATAAATATTGAAATATGGAAATTTTATATAAATTAGAAATATATATTATTTTTCTTAATGTATAATTTTAATAAAATATGAATAAAATTATAATTATAACAGGTCCTTCCGGCGTTGGTAAAGGCACAATAGAAAAAGAACTTTTTAAGATATCGAGCCTTAAATTAGCACTTTCATGCTCAATGACAACAAGACAAAAAAGAGAAAATGAAGTAGAAGGCGAACACTATTATTTTGTGGATGAAGAAGAATTTGTTCAAAAAATAAATAATAATGAATTTTTGGAGTATTCTAAGCATTTTGGTCATTATTATGGAACCTTAAAGAAAGATGTGGAAAAATTAATTAATAAAGGTCATAATGTTATTATTGAAGTAGATACTGTAGGTGCTATTAATATTATTAAAAAATACAAAAATGAAAATTTAACAGATAAAATGATTTCAATATTCATAACTCCACCAAATTTAGAGGTTCTAGAAGAGAGAATACGTAGTAGAAACTCTGAAACCGATGAATCTATCAAGGAAAGATTAGCGAAAGCCAAAAAAGAAATTCAACAAACAAACGAATTTATGTTTATAATAGTTAATAATAAATTAACTGAATCTGTAAATAGTGTTTCAAAAATAATTAAAGGAGAAATTTGTGAATTATAAAATAAATACAAATATTGGTGTTGTTCGTGAAGAAAATCAAGATAGAGCTGTTGTTGTGGATGGAAGAGCGGCAACTTTAGCTTTGCTTTGTGACGGTATGGGAGGGCACTTTGGTGGATCATTAGCAGCTTCAATAACAATCAATACTTTTGCAAGTGAAATGGAATCCCTTCCTACTGATAAAACTAAAATTTTCGATTGATTTAAAGTAACTATTAAAAAATGTAAAAGCAATATGATTATTGAAGCCGGTAATGATGAAATGAAAAAAGATATGGGAACAACTGTTACAGCCGCTATTGTTTATAAAGACACAAAAGACATTTATATTTTTAATATTGGTGATTCAAGAACATATATTTTTGATGGTCTATTACATCAAATTACTGTTGACCATAATTTGATGAATTATTATATCATTGAAGAAAATATGTCGGCATTTGAAGCATCTAAATTACCAGGAGCTGCAGCACTAACATCTGCATTGGGTCCAAACAAAAAAACAAATATTGAAGCATTTACAATTGATAATTCAAATGAATTGCGTACAATTATTTTGACTTCAGATGGAATACATGATTATATTACAAAACCGAATTTTGAAATGATTGTTTCTGGTCAAGGTAATCTTGTGTCAAAAACTGATGAACTCATCAAACAAGCTATTAGGGGAGAATCAACTGATAATCTTACTATTGTTATGTTGGAGGTAGAGTAAATATGATTAACATTCCTCATTTACCAACAAAATATCAAGTTCTTAGAGAAATAGGGTCGGGAGGAATGGCTAAAGTTTATTTGGCTTTAAACAAAGAAACTAACCAAAAAGTTGCAATTAAAACATTGTTAACTGATCCCAACATGCCTCTTACTAATAAAAATAGATTCAAAGAAGAACTTAGATTAGCTAAGTATATTTCTTCACCTTATGTTGTTAAATTTTATGAAGGTAGTTATAACAATGATACTCAATATTTGATAATGGAATATGTTGAAGGTAAAATGCTTAAAGACTATATTGAAGAACAAGGAAGATTAAATGTTGATGAAGCAGTTAATTTTGCTACTCAAATTGCAAAAGGATTTGCAGAAATTCATGCGCAAAATATTATCCATAGAGATTTAAAAACTTCTAATGTTATGATTTCAACTTTGGGAGAAGTTAAGATTATTGATTTTGGTATCGCAATTAGTGATGATTCTGTTAGATATACACAAACCGGAAGAGTAATTGGATCAGTTCACTATATGGCACCTGAAATTGTAAATCAAGAAGATGCTACTCCACAAACAGATGTATACGCATTAGGTATTATGTTATTTGAAATGTTAATTGGTGAACCGCCTTTTAAAGGTAAGGATGCTTTAGAAACAGCTTTAAAACATAAGAAAGAATTAATAAAACCAGTTAATCAAATTTTCCCATCTATTCCTCAAGCCTTAGCTAATGTAGTTGCTAAGGCTACTGCTAAAAAGAAGGAAGACCGTTATTTATCTATGAGACAATTATCTCAAGATTTATCAACTTGCTTGAATCAAAATAGAATCACAGAAAAGAAGATTGAATTAACAACCAATAGCAAAGAAAAAAAAGATTGAAAACAAATAGTTAATTCTAAGTTTTTTGTAATTGGTTCTATTGGAATCTTAGTTATTTTGATATTGATAATTGTTTTGGTTGTCTTTCTTGCTAAATAATTTATGATAGGTAAAGTTCTTAAAGTTAATTCGGGATTCTATGATATTATTTCGGACGGAATTATCTATCGTACTAGAGGTTCTGGAAATCTAAGAGAAACCTCGCAACATCCTCTTGTTGGTGATTTAGTTAAATTTAATCCTGATGGTTTTTTATATGAAATTTTAGAAAGAAAAAATTTTTTAGTAAGACCTAAAGTCGCTAATATTGATCAAGTTGTTATTGTAACTGCTTTGTGTGAACCTAAATTTTCATCCTTTATTTTGGATAAATTTTTAGCAATTGTTGAATTTCAAGGAATTAAACCGATCATCCTTTTTACCAAAACTGATTTAACAAATGATAAAGTTTTCCAAGATTATCTTTCTCAAGGTTATGATGTTGTTAAAATTTCTAATAAAGATAAAGAACAAGATTATTCCAAATTAATTGATTTGCTCAAAAATAAACTATCAGTTTTTACAGGACAATCAGGTGCTGGGAAGTCGTCAACTATTAATAATATTTCTCACTTAAATTTAGATACACAAATAATTTCAAAAAGTTTAGGTAGAGGCAAACATACTACACGTATTGTAGAAATTTACCAATTAGATGATTTCGAAATAATTGATACACCAGGTTTTTCAATTTTAGAATCAACACTTTCAAAAAATGATTTAGCAAAATCATTCCACGACTTTAAAAAATTATCTTTTGAATGTGAATTTAGAACATGTATTCATTTTAAGGAATTGAATTGCAAAATAAAAGAAGAAGTAAAAAAAGGAAATATTCTAGAGACAAGATATAATAATTATCTAAGATTAATTAATGAGGTGGATTCACATGAGAGATAAATACATTTGTCCTTCTTTATTGAGTGTTCCAGCAGAACAAAGAATAAAGGTTGCAAAAGAACTTTTAGATTTAGGTATAAAATGAATTCATTATGACATAATGGATAATCAATTTGTCAAAAATAAAGCTATAGAAATAGATGAGTACATCAATATAATCAAAAACACACCAGGACATTTATCTGATGTTCACTTGATGGTTAATGATCCATTTATTTATGCAGAAAAATTTAAAGATTATGCAACTTGCATGACTATTCATTATGAATCTATGAATTTAGAAAAGATATTAAATTTTGTCAAAAAATATCAAGAAACAACATGGATAGGATTAGCGATTAAACCTGAAACTAAATGAGAAGAAATAAAAGATATTATTCATCATTTTGAAATTATTTTAGTTATGTCTGTAGAACCTGGTTTTGGCGGACAATCTTTTATAGAATCAAGCATTGAAAAAATTGAACAAATTGCCAATTTTATAAAGGAAAACAAATTACAAACAATGATTCAAGTTGATGGTGGAATTAATGATAAGAATTCTAAAAAATTATTTTCTGCAGGAGCAACGGCCTTAGTGTGTGGTTCCTATTTGATAAATAACATGAATTTAAAAACCCTAAAAAAACTTTATTAATTGCTATAATTTTAATTATATGATGGAAATTTATCATTTTTAGAATTGGAGAAAAATGAAAAAATGAGAAGAAATCTGAGCAAAACAATTCGGATCAAAGAATTTTTTTGCTCATGATTTTTCAGGCGAACCTATTCAAAAAGATTTTTATCAAAAATATAACGCACCTGATTCTTGAGATATTTATTACATAGAAGGCCAAGAGTGTTTATCTGTTAGTTCTAAAAATTTTAATAAAATGCCAAATCATTGAGAAGACAATTTTTTTATCGATGATAAGGAATATCAATTCGTAAAAAATTATAAAGAAGGATTTAATGTTTTATTACTTAAAGATATTGAGGAAGTAGAATCTCCTAAAAATCACAAATCAATGGAAAATATAGATTCTTTTAATTTTAAAAATTTGAATGATATAAATGATGAAACAAATAATTCAGAAAAATCTCCCAATAAAGAATATAGCGAAGCAAAAAATGGAAAAGAAAAATTAGATCCAATTAAAATTTGACAATTATTTTATGAGGATGAAATTGTGACGACTGATTTTGCAGGAAAATTAATTAATAAATATGAATACAATACAAATCACAAAAATTCTTGAACAACAGATTTATATTCTAATGAATCTAATAAAATTTTTATTGCTTCAAGAGAAGTCATCAAAGAAAGAGATGGCAGAAAAAAATTCTTTATTGAAAATATTGAATTCAATATTATTTATAGGAATAATGCTTATGTGATAATAAACTCTGAAGAGGCGGAAAAAATTTTATACTCTCCCGAGTTATTGTGCAAAGAAATAGAAAATTACTTTCCTGATTATAACCAAGGAAATAAAGTAATTATTTCTCCAACCCCTTATTATTCATCTCTTCTTATTAATCTTTCTATTTTCCCGATTGATGAGTTAGAGCAATTAAGAATGTTACTACAAAAATTATTAAAAAAAATAGATGTTTTCCAAGATATATTTATTTATTCAAATGATGAACATGAATTAAATCCTAAATATGGCAACAATTGTTATATTAGAATATTTTTTAAAGCTAACAATATGGTTGCAGAAGATATTAAAATTTTCAATATTTCCTTAATAGTAAAAAATATTGTTTCTTCATCTATTGATAAAATAAGAGCAATTCACAATTTATCAAATCTAACTAACTTTCTGATGTTTTTGTCTACTCATAATCAAAATTATTCAAGTATTTCATGATTTACAAATGAAGATATTTATATGAATGAAAAAATTCCGATTAGACCAAATTATGGAGAGTTAATTGTTGACAAATTTTATTTTGAAATATTTGTAAATTACAAAGGTTATAGAAATTCTTTTGTTATGCTAAAAACCAAAATTAATGATATTTTTTATTTATGTAATATAGATATTAATCATATGAAAGAGAACATTAAAATTGAAAGCAATAAAATAAAACATATATAAAAATAATTTTACAATAATTTCAAAATTTAGATAAAAGGTAATATAATTTATAAAAATAAAATTAAATATGGAGAAAATAATGAGAAAAATAATAATTATAGGAAATTGAAAAATGAACAAGGACAAGAAAGAAACGGAAGCATTCTTAAATGAATTTTCTACAAAATCTTTTGAATCTAATGATAATACCATTTATGGAATTGCAGTTCCTTCAATTAATATTGAAACTTTTAGTAAATTAAAAACAAAAGATATGAAAATATCATCACAAGATATTTCACAATTTGAATCAGGAGCTTATACAGGAGAGGTTTCTTCGATGATGCTTAAATCATTTGATGTTAGTTATGCTGTTGTAGGACACTCTGAGAGAAGAACATATCATGGAGAAACAAATGAAGTAGTTAATGCTAAATCAATTATTGCTTTGAAAAATGGTATAGTACCAATTATTTGTGTTGGTGAAACACTTGAACAATATGAAAATGGAGAATCGAAATCAGTAGTTAAAGAACAAATAACAAATTCTTTAAAGGGATTAGATTTTTCAAAAATTGTAGTAGCTTATGAACCTGTATGAGCCATAGGAACAGGAAAGACAGCAACTTTTGAATATGCACAAGAAATTTGTCAATATATTAGATCATTAACTTCAAATGACTTATTAATCCAATATGGTGGTTCAGTAAATGGTGCTAATGTTAAAGAGTTGTTAAATCAACCTGATATTGATGGTGCCTTGGTTGGTGGTGCTTCTTTAGAAGTGGACTCATTCATTAGTTTGATTTCAAAATAATATTTTACATATTTAATTAAAAATAAAAAAAAGGAATAAAAAATGATAAAAAAAATAGCGATTTTAACATCTGGTGGAGATTCTCAAGGAATGAATAATGCAATTAGAGCAATTGTTAAATCTTCTAAAGCTGTAGGTATAGAAACTTTTTTGGTTTATGAAGGTTATAAGGGATTGGTTGAAAATTTAATAGTTCCAGCTTCTGAAATAAAAATAGATGAATATATTAATAGAGGTGGAACATTCATATATTCTGCTAGATATTTGGAATTCAAAGAAGAGAAAACAAGATTGAAAGCAAAAAAAGTATTAGAATCTCATGGTATAGAAGCTCTAGTTGTTATTGGTGGAGATGGGTCTTATCATGGTGCACAATTATTGCATAAAATAGGTATTAAAACTATAGCTTTGCCTGGAACTATTGATAATGACATTTCTTCTACTGATTTAACAATTGGTTTTGATACTGCTCTTTCAGCAATAGTGGAGAATGTAGATCGTATTAGAGATACAGCTAGATCTCATCATCGTTGTATGATTGTTGAAGTTATGGGGAGATATGCAGGTGATTTATCATTATATTCAGGTATTGCAACAGGCGCTGAATTAATAATAACTGCTGAAAATAAAATGACTTTGAAAGAAATGGCAAAAGTTGTTAATCAACAAATGAATGTTATGAAAAAAGATTCTATGATTATCATTGTTTCTGAACATGTTTATGATAATTTAGATAAATTGTCAAAAGAATTAGAAGCTGAAACAAAAGTAGTTACTAGAGCAACTATATTAGCTCACTTACAAAGGGGTGGAATTCCCACTGCAAATGAGAGAGTTCTTGCAACTAGAATGGGTATTATGGCAGTTGAGTTATTATTAGAAGATAAATCAGGATTAGCAATAGGTATTAATAAAAATGAAATTAATTCATTGCCAATATTAGACGCTCTTTCTCAAGAAAGACCTAAATTAATTAATGAAATTTTGAAAATAACAAAGTTGAATCAACAATAATAAATTATTAAAAAACTTAAACTTATAATTATTTAGAATCATTATTGGTTTTATTTTTCTTATTTTTTTGAATTTCTTTATTGTCGGGATTATTTCTATAATTAATTACTTCTTTTATTTCTTTTCTTTTCTTGATTGATGCAGAAATAGGGTTACTAATAACTGGTTTTTGAACAATAAGTTCTAGTAATAAATTATCATGAATGCTATAAATATCTTTAGTTAAAAGAACGTTTAATTTTGGAAAACCTTTTAATTTATCTTTTATATAAACATTATAATGTTTATATTTTTTCTTAAAAATTCTACTATATGTTTTTCTCATCTTGCTTAATTCAAGTTCCATTTCAACAATGGGATTGCTAATATTCTTATAAATAAAATTATTTTTTATAAAATAAATTTGGTAAACAGTAGTTAATTTGTGTAAATCATTCTTTTCAAAAATATCTGCATAATCAACATCATATGTTATTTTAATTCCTCTAGATTCTAATTCATCTTTTTTCAATACACCAATAGTAACTCCTGATTTTTTAACTCTATAAAAAGAAACATAATCTTTATTTAAGTATTCAATAATCATTCCGTCTTTAGTATACACATGAAATAATCTTTGGAATTTAACAAATTTCTCATTATTTTTAATTAATTTGTTATCGCTGTTTATTATCGCTTTAATTGAATTTAAATCATCATTATATGTTCCTAAAATTAAATCTTTTAAATCTGCATTTTTATATTGTGTTAAAATATCTCCCACAAGAGCTTTATTTTGTTCAAGTTTGGGTCCTCACATAGTTGTTTCGTAGGGTCTTAAAACACTAACTTTTTTTCCTGTAATAGTTGCTAATAACTTATTAGTAAAATTCAAATAATTTTTATGTCTTTTTAAATATTTTTTAATTCTAAAAACAATAAAATAACTAGCAGAAAAAACAGTAATAGCCATAATTGCAGTAACTAATGATAAAACAGGAGCAACCATTAATCTAATAACATCAAATCCACCAGCATCAGGTGTCTTTGATAGTGTTTCTGCCATTATTTCAAAAATATTATTTTCCATATAAAACACCTAATTTCTTCTTATATAATGAATTCATTCACAATGTGTATTTTAAAATTATACAAAATTAAATTAATATATTGTTCTTTAAATTATATAGAAAATATTATTTTGGACTTGTTTATAAAATAAATAAAATAAATGATTTTATAGAAATTAAAAACAGATAATATATTATTTATATAATATGATTCAAAAAATAAAGAAAACTTTTCCAAGTAACAAGCGTAGATGAACTTTATATACAATGACTTCTTTGCCAATTATTTTTGCTGCGATGATTTTTGCTTTAAACAGTTTTATTGATAACTTTATGGCTATACCAATTGAAAATGGAATTGATAAATTATCATATGCTAATACTTGAACTTCTTTGGTTACTGGAATAATAGCTGCCACAACAGTTATTGGTTCATCATTATTTGGTCAATATTATGGAGCTAAAGATCGTGTTAATACTAGATATGTTTTAAGAGCAAGAATGCTAATAGCTCTAGGAATAACTATGATGTTTGCAATCCCTGCTTTTATTGCTCCTGAATTTATGATTAATTTAGTTGGTACTTTTCAAGTAGACCAAGAAATAGTGAGTGACTCTGCGTTATATTTACGAATAATAGCTGTAACTTGAATGACAGGAGCTTGAGGTTATACATCAGCTATGATTATGAGAGAAGCAGGACACGGAAGAGCTTCTTTGGTATCTTCGATAATTTCTCTATCTATTAATATTGCTTTAAACTCTATGTTTGTATGAGGTTTTCATGCTGGAATTTGATCACTAGCTGTTTCGTCAATAATTTCTCAAATATTTTCAGTAGGTTTTAACATTATATTTGTTTGAATTAAAAATAAAGAAATAATCATCAATCCCTTAAAAATCTTTTCTATTTCAAAACAAATTTGAAAACAAATTTTTAGAAGATCTTTATCTTTTATATTTTTAGCAATTGGTTCTATCGCTGTTTCTATTAGGTTCATTTTTTGAAATGCTAATTATTCTCCAGGTGAAATAGGAAAACCTGAATACTTTATTTCAGCAGCCACAATTTTAGGAATTTCTGGTGCAGTCTTTAATATTTTTTGATCCACATTTGAATCCATAGGAGCAAATACAACCATTTTTGTTGGTCGAGAACTTGGTCACGGAAATTTAGAGCAAGCAAAAATTAACGCTAAAGAATTGCAAGGATTTCATTTTGTTATGGCAATCATAATGGGTTCCCTCTTGCTTGGATTTTCATTTATAGTCCCTCACATGACCTTTTTAGCTGACGGATATAAAGAAGGTACTATTCAATCTTTATTAGATCAAGGACATTCATCAGAAGAAGCTTTTAATATTGCTAGCGAAGGTGTTGTAGTATACTTAGATAAACTTAAAATGACAATATGACCACTTGCAGGTTACATGCCAATGTGAATTTGATATATGACAAGAAGTAGATGTATTTCTGCTGGTGGTAAAACTAATATAACATCTCTAGTTGATGCTTCAGGTGGTTTGGTTCAAACATGTTGAATATCAATTTTAGTTTTTGCTATTGTACCAAACACTGGACTTTCTTTCCCGGCAGCATATGCTATATTCTTTTTATCAGATTTAACAAAAGTATTTGTATTTGAAACTCTCTTCCATAAATTGAATTGAGGTAAAAATTTAACTCTAGAAACAAAAGATCCAGAAACAATTTCTAAGGAAATCCAAAATAATGCTAGCTAATTATTAATTGTTTTAATTTTAATTAAATTGATATAATTTTTTATATATGTATGAACATTTAAAAATTGAAAAAAAATGACAAAAATTTTGAGAAAAAGAAAAAACATTTAAAACTACTTGTGACAAGAAAAAGAAATACTATGTTTTAGATATGTTTCCTTACCCTTCTGGTTCAGGGCTGCATGTTGGTCATCCTGAAGGATACACTGCCACAGATATTATAGCTAGATATAAAAGATTAAATAACTTTGATGTTTTACATCCTATTGGTTGAGATGCTTTTGGTTTGCCTGCTGAACAATACGCCATTCAAACAGGTAATGATCCTGCAACTTTTACAGAAGAAAATATTAACAAATTTAGAGTGCAATTAAAATCTTTGGGTTTTTCTTATGACTATGACAAAGAAGTTAACACAACAGATCCCAATTATTATCGGTGAACTCAATGAATTTTTTCGCAAATGTATAAAAACGGTTTGGCTGAAATTCAAGAAATAGATGTAAATTGATGTGAAGAACTTGGAACGGTTCTTGCAAATGAAGAAGTTTTGCAAGATGAATCAGGAAACAATGTTAGTGAAAGAGGATCTTTCCTTGTTGTTAAAAAACCCATGAAGCAATGAGTTTTAAAAATAACTAATTATGCTGATAAATTATTGGAAGGCTTAGAAGATTTAGATTGACCCAACTCACTTAAATCTCTACAAAGAAATTGAATTGGTAAAGAAGTTAAAGGTGATAAAACTACATATCATTTAAGGGATTGAGTTTTTGCGCGTCAAAGATATTGAGGAGAACCCTTCCCTATTGCTTTTGATGAAAACAACAATATTTTATTGATAGAAGATTTGGTAGAACTTCCTAAAATGAATAACATTAAACCTTCAGGTAATGGAGAAAGTCCTTTGTTCAATAATAAGGAATGATTATATTTTGAACACGAGGGAAAAAAATACCGCAGAGATTCAAATACTATGCCTCAATGAGCTGGAAGTTCTTGATATTATTTGGGTTATATTTTAAAAAATGATGATGGTACATATTTGGATATAAATTCCAAAGAAGCTTATGAAAGATTTGAAAAATGATTACCAGTTGATTTATATATTGGAGGACAAGAACATGCAGTGCTTCATTTACTATATGCTAGATTTTGACACAAAGTTCTTTTTGATTTAAAAATTGTACCAACATCAGAACCATTTTTAAAACTTATTAATCAAGGAATGATTTTAGGAAGTGATAATTTAAAAATGTCAAAATCCAAAGGAAATGTAATTAATCCAACTACCATTATAAAATCACATGGTGCAGACTCTTTAAGAATTTATGAAATGTTTATGGGTCCATTGACAGATACAAAACCTTGAAGTGATAAAGCACTTGATGGTACTAAAAAATGATTGGATAGAGTTTGAAGAATATTTAAAAAATATATTGATAATGATTTTCAAATTAATAAAAATGATATTGACGTTGAATTAGAATCAAATTACAATATTCTGATTATGGAAGTAACAAAAAATATTGAAGAAACAAAATTTAATATTGCTATTTCAAACTTTATGGTTTACATTAATTTTCTTTACAAATTAGAATCAGTTTCTGATAAAAAATATTTAGTAGATTTTTTGATTATGCTTTCAACATTTGCGCCTCATATGTGTGAAGAACTTTTAGAAAAATTAAAAGAAAAACAAGTGTCAAAACAATCTTGACCAAATTATGAAAAAACAAAAATAATCGAAAATGAATTAAATATTATGGTACAAATTAATGGTAAATTAAGAGGTAATATTAAATTTGACAATTCTATGACTGAAAAAGAGTTAATTGAAATTGCCAAACAAGAATTCAATGTATCTAAATTTTTATTGAATAAAGAAATTATCAAAACTATAGTAGTTAAAAATAAAATAATTAATTTTGTTATTAAATAATTATTGATAACTTATATAATTGTTTTAGTAATAAAATTTAATATTAAAAAAGAAATAAGGTAAATATGCAACTAGTGAGTAAAGAAAATTTAAAGGCATTTAAAATTATTGGTTTTTTTCATAATTCCAAAATTAAAGAAGAAAACCTGTTAAAAGACAAATTTTCAATAACAGAATTCCCAAACAAAAAAACAACTTACATATATTTGGGTGAAGAAGGTTCATTTAACTATGATTCTTTAAAATCTGCAATGAAAAAAATAATTTCTTTAAATGGAAGAGATTTTGAGGTTAATGCAAAATCATTTGTTTCTAAAAAAGTAACCGAAGAAATGGTTGTAAATATGTTTATTGATCAACACGAATATTTAATAGGAGAAGGTTTATATTCTGCTAAGACAGTTAAAAAACCTAAAACATTTTCAATAACAATTTTTTCAAATAGTTCTTCAATGAGTAAAATTGCGTCTGAGGCACTTACATTAGCTCAATCAGTAAATTTGGCAAGAAGACTACAAGCTACACCTCCGAATATATGTAATTCTGAATGATTGGCAAAAGAAATGTCGGAAGTTTTGAAAACTCACGGTTCTAAAATAACATTAAAAGTTCTTAATAAAAAAGAAATTGAAGCAGAACAAATGGGATTATTCTTATCTGTAAATGCAGGATCCGCATATGAAGCTCAATTAGTTACGGCTGAATATATTGGAAATCCATCTTCTAAAAATAAAACAGTTTATATTGGAAAGGGAATTACTTTTGATACAGGTGGTTATAATTTAAAACCTTCTAATTTTATTCAAGGAATGAAATATGATATGTCAGGAGCTGCGATTTGTTTTGCTGCAATTAATACAATTATTGAATTATCACCAAAAACAAATATTTCGATTGTTCTTCCGTTAACAGATAATAGAGTTTCATCAACTGCATCTTTACCTGATTCTATCTACACATCAATGAATGGCAAAACTGTTGAAGTAAATAATACAGACGCTGAAGGAAGATTAATTTTAGCTGATGCAATAACTTATGCAATTAAAAAATTCAATCCAACACGAATTATTGATGTAGCAACCCTGACAGGTGCAATTGTTGTCTCTCTTGGTTCGACATATACTGGTGCTTGAGCTACAACAGATAAAGCATGAAATGATTTATCACAAGCTGCTGACAATCAAAATGAATTAGTTTGAAGAATGCCTTTCCATAAAGATTTTTTGGTTAATATTAAAAAATCAGTTTTAGCAGATTACAAAAACACAGACTTAAGTGGACAAGGTGGCTCATGTTCTGCTGCAATGTTTTTAAAAGAATTTACTGAAGACAAAGAATATATTCACTTAGATATAGCTGGTTCAGCTGGCAAAGCTGATGAACCCACAGGAATAATGGTGAAAACATTAGTTCAACTAGCTTTAAATTCTAAAGATTAATTAATAAATATGGAAATAATAAAAAATAAAAGTTTAAAATCATTTTATGTTGTTGCTAAGTTTCAAAAAACAAAAAACAAAATATTTCATGAAATATACGAAGATGCTTCTAATTTAGAAACAACTATTTTTTTTGAAGATAAAGCAAAATTAACAATAGAGAAACTTTCTGAAAAAATAGAGATTTTTTTGACTGAAGCTAAAAGAAATTATGAAATAGATGCAAGATCTTTTGTTGCTGATAAGATAGATGAAAAAAAAGTTATAGAATTATTTATAGAACAAAATATTTTGATAAATGGAAAAATTTTTAACAAAAAAACAATTGATCAAAAAGTAATTCGAAATCATAAAATTATCACAAGTGAATTTAAAATATCTGATTTTCATGAAACTATCTTGTTTGCAACACAAATGAATTCAGCTAGATACTTTCAAGATATGCCAGCAAACTTATGTACTACAGATTTTTTAACTAATGAATTAGAAAAAATGTTTTCTGAATCTAGAAAAGTTAAAGTGCAAATTTTAGATAAAAAAAATTTAGAAAAATTAGGAATGAATTTAGTTTTAGCAGTTAATTCTGGTTCAAAACAAGAAGCAAAAGTTATTGTGGCTGAATATAATAATAATCCTACTTCGAGAAAAAAAATAGCCATCATTGGAAAAGGAATTATATTCGATACTGGTGGATATGACTTAAAAAGACTTAAAAATATGTCTGGAATGAAATATGATATGTCAGGAGCGATAATAGCTGCGCATATTTTGGATACAGTAGATAAATTAAAATTGAAAGTAAATGTTTCTATCGTTTTACCAATTACAGACAATCTTGTTGATTCCAATGCGATACTCCCAGAGAGCATAGTTAAATCAATGAGTGGCAAGAGTATAGAAATAGCAAACACTGATGCTGAAGGACGTTTAATACTTGCTGATGGGCTAACTTATGCATCAACAAAATTAAAGGCCAGTCTTTTGATAGATATTTCAACACTTACAGGTTCAGTTGTTTATGCTTTAGGAAGTTTTTATACAGGAGTTTGATCATCTTCAAATAGAAATTGAAATTTAATTGAAGATGTTGCTAATAAATCAAGGGAAAAAGTCTGGAGAATGCCTTTAGACAAAAGATATATAAATTCTCTTGCGAAAAATACTTTTGCGGATACTCAATCTTGTTCAAATGTTGATTATAGTGATTGTAATATTGCAGCAGCTTGATTACAAACATTTACAGATAACAAGGAATATATTCATATCGATATAGCAGGCACAGCTGATATAAAAGAAAAAGGTAAATCACCTATGATTAAAACAATTGTTGAATTTATCAAAAAATATTAAAAAAAAATTCTTATTCTAGAATTTTTTTAATCTTAATTAATTATTTCTTTTTTTCAAAGATATATAAATAACTGCAGCTAAGGATAAAATAACTACCAAACTAGCTGTTATTCCAACAATAGTAATTATTTTATTGTGTTCACTGTTGGTTGATGATGAGAATCAATCAACAGAATTTCATTGTTCTTGAGATAATCCATAACTCAATGCCTCTTTTTTATATATTGGATTTAAATTTATATCGGTTAATGCTGGCGTGTTAGCGAATGCTTGTGGATCAATGGTAAAACCTGAATCAATAGTAATTGAAATAATGTTTGTTTCAGAAAAAGCATTGGCAGCAATTCCGTTATATGTGGAAATTTGTTCTCAATCAATTTTCAAGTTTGTTTTCAATAGTTGTTTAGCTATAAAAGAGTTTATTAATCCTGTTGTGGGGATGTTTTTTCAAATTACATTATCTCATTGTTCTTGAGATAATCCATATAATCCTGTTAAACTTTCTTTAGCGACACTATAATCCATCGATATATTTGTTAATTTAGAATTTAAGAAACTTTCTTTACCAATGGTTTTGATAGAAGTTGGTAAGTCAATCATTGTTATTCCTGAATCTGCAAATGCTAAATCACCTATTGTGGTTAATTTTGTATTCAACCCAAGTCTAATATTTTTAAGAGCTGTAGTATTTTTGAAAGCATTTTTTTCTATTGATTTTAATTGGGAATTAGATTCAAATATTACAATATTTAATGCAGAGGCACCATTAAATGATGAATTTCCTAATATCTCAATATTTCTTGGAATTTCAATTGAAGTTAAAGTAGTGTTATCTTTAAATGCAGAACCGATTTTGACAACATTAGGAGCCATTTTTCAGTCCTCTAAAGTTATTGTTGTTTTAGTATCTCAACCTATTAATATTAAATCATTAGCCGTTAAAACCGTTGCCTTTATTGGTGAATAAGTTCAAACAATTGCATCTCATTGTTCTTGAGAAAATCCATAACTTAAAGCAGGTGTTTTTAACTTGATGTTCATAGAAATGTTTGTCAAAGAAGTTGTTCCACCAAAAGAAGTCGCAGCTATAGTTTCAATATTGCTTGGAATTTCAATTGAAGTTAAAATAATGTTATCTGTAAATGCATCTGAACTTATTTCAGTTACATCAGGAATCATTTCTCAATCTACCAAAGTTATTTCTGTTTTAATATCTCAACCTAATTTTTTGACTAACTTTAAAGTTAGAACTAAATCTTTAGGTGTTTCAGTTCAAACAATTGCATCTCATTGTTCTTGAGAAAATCCATAACTTAAAGCAGGTGTTTTTAACTTGATGTTCATAGAAATGTTTGTCAAAGAAGTTGTTCCACCAAAAGAAGTCGCAGCTATAGTTTCAATATTGCTTGGAATTTCAATTGAAGTTAAAATAATGTTATCTGTAAATGCATCTGAACTTATTTCAGTTACATCAGGAATCATTTCTCAATCTACCAAAGTTATTTCTGTTTTAATATCTCAACCTAATTTTTTGACTAACTTTAAAGTTAGAACTAAATCTTTAGGTGTTTCAGTTCAAACAATTGCATCTCATTGTTCTTGAGAAAATCCATAACTTAAAGCAGGTGTTTTTAACTTGATGTTCATAGAAATGTTTGTCAAAGAAGTTGTTCCACCAAAAGAAGTCGCAGCTATAGTTTCAATATTGCT
>CAMRBN010000007.1 GCA_947040455.1 uncultured Mycoplasma sp. | reverse complement strand
ATTGAAGTTAAAATTACGTTATTTGTAAATGCATCTGCACTTATTTCAATTACATCAGGAATCATTTCTCAATCTACCAAAGTTATTTCTGTTTTAGTATCTCAACCTAATTTTTTTATTATTTTTAAATTTAAAGTTGTTCCTGTTAATTTAGAAATTCAATTTATTGCATCTCATTGTTCTTGAGAAAATCCATAACTTAAAGCAGGCGTTTTCATGGATATGTGCATAGATATTGTTGTCAAAGAAGTTGTTCCACCAAAAGAAGTCGCAGCTATAGTTTCAATATTGCTTGGAATTTCAATTGAAGTTAAAATTACGTTATTTGTAAATGCATCTGCACTTATTTCAATTACATTAGGTGCATGTGTTTTTCAGTCCTCTAAAGTTATTGTTGTTTTAGTATCTCAACCAATATTTTTAATAACTTGCTTGGTTAAAATAGTTGCTTGGCTTGGTGGGTTACTTCAAATTACACTATCTCATTGAGTTTTTGTAAAACCATAATGTATCATTTGAATAATTCCTCAGGTTTTAAAGTTAGAAGACATTGTAATTTCATTTAAGTTTGTTGCATTTGAAAAAGCTGATTTTTGAATAACTTTTGTTGATTCTGGAATTTTTATAGATAGCAAGTTTGGACCAAATGCATAACTACCAATAGTATTCAAAACAGAATTAGGTTCAAACACTATATTGCTAATTCCAGAACTATCAAAAACCATAGTGTTTAAATATGCTACAGATTTAGGTATTTTGATAATATTTAAAGCAGTAGTTCCACCAAAAGCATTATTACCAATAGTTGTTAACTTAGAATTATCTTCAAATTTTACATTTTTTAAATTTACATTAGATGAAAAAGTATTTTCTCCCAATACTTGGATTGATGAGGGAATTTCTATTGATGTCAATAAAGTATTATTCATAAATGATTGAAATGTTTCAGTTACATTTGGAGCTTGTGTTTTTCAGTCCTCTAAAGTTATTGTTGTTTTAGTATCTCAACCAATAGCTTGAACAATCTCTTGATTTAAAAGTGTTGAAGTTGTTGTTTTAACACTACTATTTACTCCTTTTATTTCTTTCAAATGGTTGATTACTTTTTCATTTCCGTTGTTGATTGTGTTTCCAACAATTATTGTTGTACCTAGTAAACCCAAAACAGAAGTTCCTATTAAAACATTTTTAACCTTTTTTTGCACAAAATCTCCTTTAAACAATTTACGAATCTTAATGTATATTCAATAAATTTATTAAAATTATACCAAATTAATCATAATAAAAATTTAAAATAATATTATCAATAAAATTAAACTTGTTTTTTCATTAATTTTTTTTCATTTTTCAAAGTTTTTTTATAAGCGACATTTGCCAACTTCCAAAAAATAAAAAAGAAGAAATAAAAAACTGTTGCAATAAGGAAAAATAATAAAAAATTTAAAGGATCGCCTGTTTTGTTATCGTAATAATTACTCATATTAGGGTTTAAGTTTGTGATAGATCCATAAACACTATGACGAGTATAAAAAGGAAGCGAATATGAAAAAAATGCATAAAATATTGGGTAAATAGTTCCAACAATAGATGTGTGCAAAAATGAATTAGTTTTTTCTTTAGATGTAAAAATACTATTTATTGCAAAAATAGAAAAACAAATAGGAGTAACCGCATGTAATCAAATAGTTTTGACTAAAGTTTGCAAGTGAGAATAATCACCTTCAAAATTTCCAAAAGGTAATAAATAACCCCAAAACATAACTCCCACAACAGTTATATAAGCGGTCATTAAAATTAATAAAGTATTATTTCTAAAAGTAATTGTTTGATGCGCAAAAGAAAATACACAAACAAAGATAATAATGGCAAAATTTGTTAGTTGTGTGAAATAAGAAAAAGTATTGAATAAAATATTTGAATTAGGATCGTCTTGATTATATTCTTCATGAAGTCAAATTAAGGCAAAATCAACAATTACAATAAGTGTAATAAATATAAAAAATATTGTGTTTCAAAACACTCTATCAAATCTTTTATTTTTTAAATTCATCTTTAATTTATAAAAATTAATTTGTTCATCCGCTTCTTTTTCTGTTTTTAAATATTGCCAAAATTTTTGATAACTTTTGTTTTTATGAGCTAAAAAAAATGTATAAGGCATAATCAACCAAACAAATAAACCTCCAGTTAAAAAATAAATTTTTTTTATTTTTTTATCATCAATTTTTCTTATCTCTCACAAAGAAGCAAATGCACAAAAAATATAGATTATAAAAGAGATAATTATTAAGGTGCGGTCCACTTGAACGCTAACGGGTAATAAAAAATCTGGATTTCCTAGTAAATATTTATTATCATAAAATATTCAATCATTAAAAGTTGTTCCGAAAATTATTAAACCCAAAAGAGCAGTGGCAATCATAATAATAGAAAAAAAAGTTAACTTAGTAATGGATTTATAAAGCATACAAAATAATTAAACTTTCTTGTCATATTCTAAATAATCAATTTTTAAATCTATAAGAATATCACTTATTTTGTCATCATCAGCTTCAATGCTTCCATCACTTTTATATTTTTTATATTTTAAATAATCTATTCACTCACTATTTATATAACTATCATTTATTTCACTATTTGTTTGAAATAAAAATTTAGGTTTATATAAAGAAATGTTTGATTTACTTTGTTCAAAATCAATTGCGAATTCAGTTCTTTTGATATCTTTGTCAGTGAAACCACCACTAGTTCCATCTGTTGAGTATGGATTAATGTTCGATTCTTTTTCAATGGTTGTTAAAATTTGTTCTTTTTCATCTCAATATCATTTAGAGCTTTGATATTTGGCTTGTGTAATTAATTTTTTATATTTAACATTATCACCACCAGAAATTTCCTTGGCATGTTCTATTTCTTCTTCACTAAGAATTCTTTTGTAAAAAATACTATTGTCAATATATGGGTTAACTCCATCATCATTTTGTATTTTTAATATTTTTCTCATAGAAGAATCTTCGGATAATTTAAAAGATGTTTTTCAAACTCATTGTAATTGCACTTCATCCACTTTTTTCAAAGACACTTCAATTTTCATGTCAGTAATTTTGTTTAATTCTTGTTCTAATATTTCATATTTATTTAAATTTTCTTGTTCTGCTTGAATTATTGAATCACTGATTAAAGTTTTTATAGCATTCACGCCAATTTCTCTTTCTCCAATTGCATTAATCGTTGTAACGGTTTGATCAACAATATCAACAACGCTATTTAGTGAATTATAAATAGAAACAAAAAAATAAATTTTTAATTTTTCTTGTATTAGTTTGTTTTTTGTAATTTCATCACTAATCATTTTATTTATTTGTTCTGTTGTTTTTGATATAAATGAATTATTACCTTTTTGGTTATTAAGTAAATTAAAGATATTATTAAAGGCATTTTTATTATTTGCTTTAAAAACTGTGGTTTCTAATCTTACAGGAGAATCTTCAGTAGTTTGGCTACAAGACGACAAAAACATTATTGGTAAAATAGGGGCAGTAAAAATTGGCAAAAACTTTTTTTTCATTTTAAAAAAGACACTCCTTATAATAATTTATAAATTATACCATAAAAATATTTTGTCTATTTTCAAAATATTTTGAATATAATTCTTATGTATGGGTTTTTTCAAAAAAATAAAAGATAGATTATTTACTTTAAATCCTGGGGATTCAGAGACTAAGAAAAAATCTAAAATAATTGTTGATGAACCACAAATTCTTCCTAAGACACGAATTTTAGATGAAGATAAAAAACTTGCTAAATTACAAGAAAAGTTAGAAAAAAAAGAAGAAAAACTTCGTTTAAAAAATCTAGCAAAAGAAAAGAAAATTAATAAATATGTTTCAGGTTTATCGAAAAGTGGAATTAATTTTAGCAAAAAGATATTGGAACTACAAAATAAACACAATGAAATAGATGATGATTTTTTTGACGAATTAGAAGAAATATTAATTATGTCTGATATATCTGTTAATTTAGTATTGACTATTATTGACGAAATTAAAAAAGAAGTTAAAACTGAAAATGTCGTGAATAGAAATTTAATAAATGAAATAATAGCTGATAAAATGTTTGTTATTTATGCTAATCAATCAATTGTGGATACAACTTTAAAAATTTATAATGAAGGTTTAAATGTTTTGTTGATTGTGGGAATAAATGGTGCTGGTAAAACAACATCTATTGCTAAAATTGCCAACAAACTAATTCTAGAAGGTAAAAAAGTTTTAATTGCAGCAGCTGACACATTTAGAGCTGGAGCAGTTGAACAATTAAAAATTTGAGCGGACAGGATTGGTGCAGATATAGTTTTACCTGATAAGGAAGGCGCTGATCCTTCGTCTGTGGTTTATAAAAGTTTAACTCTAGCAAAGGAAGATAATTATGATGTTTTAATTGTTGATACAGCAGGAAGACTACAAAATAAAATAAATCTTATGAATGAACTTGCTAAAATGAATGGAATAATTAAAAAATTTATTCCTGATGCTCCACACGAATCTCTTTTAGTTTTAGATGCAACTACTGGTCAAAATGGGGTTTTGCAAGCACAAAGTTTTAAGGAAGTAACTCCTCTTACAGGAATTATTTTAACAAAAATGGATGGAACGTCAAATGGTGGAATTATTTTAACTATTAAAGATAAATTAGATATGGATGTTAAATTAATAGGACTCGGTGAAAAAATTGATGATTTACAAGAATTTGATTTGGATGCTTATATTTATGGTTTAACAAAAGGTCTAATGACTAATGAATAAAACTCAAGAAAGAGAAGCGATAATCCAAGCCTTTTTAGAGTATGATTTTATTTTGACTCAAAACCAAAAACAAATAATGCATCTTCATTATGTTGAAGATTTATCTATGGGAGAAATATCGCAAATAGTAGCAACAACTCGAAGTGCAGTTTTTGATGCAATAGATAAGTCGAGAAAAAAACTTCAGCCATTTATAAATTACAAGTAAAAAATAAACTTTTATAATATAATTTAAAGAAAATAAAGGTGTGTAAGTTAATGAAATATAAGAGAATATTATTGAAGTTATCCGGAGAATGATTATCAAATAAAGAAAAATCTCTTGCGATTGATTATTCATTGATTGATAATATTGCTGAGCAATTAAAAAAATTAAAAGAGCAAAATGTTCAAATAGCAATCGTTATTGGTGGTGGTAATTTTTGAAGAGGTGCAAGTGCAGCAAAAAATGGTATTCCTCGAAACAGAGCAGATTATATTGGTATGTTAGCAACTATTATGAATGCACTTGCTCTTCAATCAGGTTTTGAAAAACATGGACTTAAATGTAGAGTGCAATCAGCGATTAATATTGATCCCAAAGTAGCGGAAAATTATATTACAGAAAAAGCAATTAAATATTTGAATTCAGGAGAAATAGTTATTTTCTCTGCAGGAACTGGAAGACCATATTTTACTACAGATACTGCGGCGACATTAGTTGCTGCCGAAATAAGAGCAAACATTATTTTATTAGGAAAAAATAAAGTCCAAGGAATTTATGATTCCGATCCTAATGTTAACCCAAATGCTAAACGATATTCAGAAATAACTTATGATGAAATAATGTCTAAAAATTTACAAGTTATTGATGCCACTGCAGCAACAATGGCAAGAGATAATGATATTAACTCATTAGTTTTTGATATTGGTGAAAATGATTCTATATTGAATGTCTTAGGTGGCAAAGGTCTTTTTACCAAGGTGAGTAAATAATGGAATATGAATTATATGAAATAGAATTGATTAGTGAATTAAATGAATCCTTAGTATTTATTGATAAGCAACTTTCACGTATTTCTACATCTGGAGCCAATCCTCAATTAATAAATAATTTAAATATAATGTATTATGATGAATCCACTCCTATTGGAGAATTATGTACGATAACTATTCCAGAACCACAACAATTATTGGTCAAACCCTTTGATAAAGATACTTTGAAAGATATTTTTAAAATGATAGAAAAACAAAATTATTCAATTTCTCTTGTTGATGAAGGGCACCAAATAAGAATTATTTTTCCTTTGTTAACAACTGAAAAAAGAAGAGAATCAGTTAAACAACTAGCTACAACTAAAGAAGCAACTAAGGTGAAAATTAGAAATGCTAGGCAATCCGTTTTAAAATTAATGAAAGCTGATGAAGAATTAAGTGATGATGCCTTGGTTGATTTTAAAAATAGTGTTCAAAAAAGTATTGATCAGTATAATTCTTTAATTGATAATAAAATAAAAGATAAAGAAATAGAATTGATGAAGTTATAAAGGAGGTGTATTAGTGTTATTAAAAAAAATGAGTCCAGTAGCAATAAAATCACTATTTGCTTTTATAGTTGCAATAATTTGTATAACCCTAATTACATTAATTTATTTTTTAGAAACCCCAGGAAAAATATTGGGATTAGTAACTTTTTCATTAATTTCTTTATTTACAACATTTGAATTTTGTAAATCATTTAAAATTCCTAATTGAACAAAATATATAATTCCATTATCTGCTATTTTTATAATGCTAACACCATTTAGTGATGGATTTATTAATTTTATAAATGTTCCAAATGATCAATTAACATCCTTAGAACCGAATTCTGACTTTAAGTATATTTTTAAATCATTAATCCAAGAACAATTTTTATTTTATGTGTCAAATATTCCAGGAATTGGATTTCCAATTTTAGTATTCATTATTTTAATTCCTTGTTTATTTATAAAAGACAAAAGAAAAATAGCACCAATTTTTTTAACTTTATTAATTGGAATTATTTTAATTAATTTTGCAATAAAATTTTTATTATATTTTGTAATATTGCAATTTTCACTTATACTAGTTTTAATAACATCTGTTATTTTGACTGACAGTTTTGCTTATTTTGGTGGCAAATTTTTTGGTAATAAATTATTTGAAAAAAAATTAGCTCCTAAAATTTCACCTAATAAAACTATTGAGGGAGCAATAATTGGATATACTATATCAGCATTGTTTTTATTTATAATATTTGGCTTAAATTTCGCCAAAATACCTGGGGGAATTAATTTTGGTAAATTAGAAATTGATTCACTAACTTTATTATTAGTTGTTCCTATTTTTATTCCTCTTGCAGCAATTGCTGGAGATTTATTATTTTCTTTGATAAAAAGAAAATTACAAATAAAAGATTTTTCTAATTTAATACCATCTCATGGTGGTGTATTAGATAGATTTGATTCATTAATTTTAGTGATTTTTGTTTTAGCATTTTTCATGTCTTTTGCATAATATTACAATATATTTTATATAATAAAATTATGAACAATGCATTTATTAATTTTTGTAAAGAGATAAAATATACCATCCCTGAATACCTTGTAGAATCAGAAATTTTAAGTGCAGTTTTAAACAATAATAAATTTGATATTAGTATTAATTTTTTTTCCGTACCAACACTTAATGACTTTAAAATATTTTTAAGTAAAATGAAAGAAAATTTTGCCTTTGAAGTTAATTTTAAAATAAAATATATAAATAAAAATTATACTTTGCAAAATATTTATGATTATTTATTGTTTTCATTTTCCTTTTTGCAAAATGAAGTAATAGCAAATATAATTTCTAAATCAGATTTAAATTTTGACAACTTTAAAGATTTAAAAATTAATGTTCATTCAAACAATAAATTAAGAATTTTAAATTCGAAAAAACCAGAAATGATTAACAATTTATCGATTTTTGGTTTTGAATCTTTTGACATTATTTTTGTAGATTTATCTTCACATGCATTGATTGAAAAAAGTTTGGAAGAAGAGTTTAAGAAAGATAAAGAAATTTTAAATGACATGGTTAATAAAAAAAATTCTTCTGAGTCAAAACTCAACACAAATAACTTATTAAAAAATAAATCAATGACTAAAAAATATTTCGCCATGAAAATGAAAGAATTTTATTTATCAGAAGAGACCAACTATATTTTTGAAGGTGTAGTTTTTAAAAAAGAGTTATTTAAAACAAAAACAGGAATGCATATTTTAACATTAGCAATTACTGATTATTCAGAAGCGGTAACAATTAAAAATTTTATTAGAAATGAATCAGATTTGGTTCAATATGAAAAAGTAGATATTGGAGTTAAAATCAAAGTTTTTGGAGAAAAAACTATAGATTCTTTTACTTCAAAACCAATTTTAAATTCAAGGAAAATGGAAGTTTTAGATGATCAAGAAAAAAAACTTGATGAAGCAAAAGTTAAAAGAGTTGAATTATCCATCCGAACTTCTATGAGTGCCATGGATGGTTTTAAAAAACCAGAACATTTTTTAAAACATGCTAAAGCATTAGGACACAAAGCAATTGGTATAGTGGATTTAGAAAATATTCAGGCATTTCCTAATTTTTATCATGATGCAAGAAAAATAGGTATCAAACCAATTTACGGTTCTACTTTTAATGCTATTGATAAAGCTAATAAATTTGTAGTCAATCCGAATAATAAAATTATCAAAGATGATACTTATATTGTATTTGATTTAGAGACAACCGGCCTTTCTCCTAGGTTTGATGAAATTATTGAATTTGGGGGAGTAAAAATTGAAAAAGGTGTTATTACTGAAAAACTCCAATTTTTTATTAAGGGAGATAAACCTATATCAAAATTCACTACAGAATTAACAGGAATTACTCAAGATATGGTGAATGAAGGAATATCGGAAATAGAAGGAACTAAAAAAATTCTTAATTTCATTCAGGATTTTACTTTGGTTGCTCACAATGCATCTTTTGATATTGGATTTTTAAAAGAAAAAATATATAAATATAAACTAAATAAATTGCAAAATCAATGAATTGATACTTTATCTATAGCTAAATTATTGCTTACTTCAAAGTCATATAGATTAGAAATTGTCTGTAAAAAATATGCCATTAATTACAATACTGAAATTGCCCATAGAGCAGATTATGATGCTGAAGTTCTTTCTTTTCTTTGAATCAAATTTATTAACGAATTATCTTTGATTAATGTAAATACTTTTCAAGAATTATTTTTACTTGAAACACCAACAATTCATGGAAAAAAATTCTCTAATCAAATAACTATATTAGCAAAGAATCAAAAAGGATTGAAAGAGTTATTTAGTTTGATTTCTGATTCTTCAACAAAGTATTTTTATTCAGAACCAAGAATATTTTTTGATGTTTTTAAAAAATCAAAAAATATTTTGATTGGAAGTTCTGGAATAAAATCAAGATTGTTGGAAAAAGTATTTAATGGAACAACAGAAGATATTATTGAAGAAATTCAAAAGTATGATTACATTGAAATTCCATCTCCATCACTTTTTATTCATTTGATTAATAGGGGTAATATCTCTCAACAAAATTTAGAATATGCCTTAAAAGATTTAATTTATCAGTCAAGAAAATTAAATAAAATTTGTGTGGCAATTGGAGATGTTAGATATATTGATGAACAAGAAAGCATTCTTCATAATGTTTATATTAATGCAAAAGGTTTGGAAGGAAAAAGACATTATCTATTTAAGTACAAAGAAATATTGCCAATATACCCACTTCAACACTTTTTAACAACAAATGAAATGTTACAAAATTTCAATTTTTTAAATGAAGAAAAATTAGCTTATGAATTAGTTGTTGAAAACACTAATCTGATTGCTGATATGATAGATGATAATATTGAAATTATTAAAAAGAAATTATATACTCCTAAATTTGATGACTCAGATAATCAATTGAAAAAAATAGTTTATGAAATGGCTTATGAGATATACGGAAAAAAATTACCTGAAATTGTTGCAGCTAGAATTGAAAGAGAGTTGAAACCCATACTTGAATATGGGTTTTCAGTTGTGTATTGAATTAGTCATGTATTAGTTGCCAAAAGCCTAAAAGATGGTTATTTAGTTGGTTCTAGGGGATCGGTGGGATCTTCTTTGGTTGCCACACTTGCTAAAATTACAGAAGTTAACCCATTAGTTCCTCACTATATTTGTTCAAATTGTAAGTTATCAGAATTTTTTACAAATGGCGAATATATTTCTGGATATGATTTGCCAGAAAAAAAATGTCCAAAATGTAGCGATATTATTATGAATAGAGAGGGTCAAACTATTCCTTTCGAAACCTTTTTAGGATTTAATGCTGACAAAGTTCCTGATATTGATCTTAATTTTTCCGGAGAATATCAAAATATAATTCATAAAGAAGTGAAAAACCTTTTTGGTAGCACTCATTGTTTTCGTGCTGGAACAATTTCTACTGTAGCATCAACAACCGCTTTTGGATATGCTAAAAGTTGAAGAGAAGAACAAGGAATAGAGAAATCTGATTCTTTTATAGAATTTGTATCAACTCAAATTTCAGGAACTAAAAGAACAACGGGTCAACATCCTGGTGGAATAATAATTATTCCTAAAGAATATGATGTGGAAGATTTCACACCAATTAATTTCCCTGCCAATGATCAAGATGCAGAATGAAAAACAACTCATTTTGATTTTCATGCAATTCATGATAATGTTTTAAAATTAGATTTATTAGGTCATGATGATCCTACCGCTATCAAATTGTTGCAAGAATTAACTGGCGTTTCTCCTGATAAAATTCCGTTTTCTGATCCGCAAATAATCAAAATGTTTTCTTCTACAGAACCATTAGGAATCAAACCCGAAGATATAAATGGAGAAAAAACAAGTGCGATAGGAATTCCTGAATTTGGAACAAAATTTGTTAGAAAAATGTTAATTACCGCCAATGTTTCTTCATTTGCGGATTTAGTATCTGTTTCAGGTCTTTCACATGGTACAGATGTTTGAAGTGGAAATGCTGAAGATTTAATTAAAACTCATAATTTAAAACTTAAAGATCTAATTTCATGTCGTGATGACATAATGGTATTTTTGATTCAAAAAGACATTGATCCACTAAGGTCTTTTCAAATTATGGAAAAAGTAAGAAAAGGAATGGGTTTAACTCCAGAAGAAGAATTATTACTGGTTACAAATGGAGTTCCACAATGATTAATAGATTCTCTTAAAAAAATAAAATATATGTTTCCTAAAGCTCATGCCACAGCATATGTAATGATGGCATGAAGAGTTGCATGATTTAAATTGTATTTTCCTCTTGAATATTATGCTTCATATTTTTCAACTAGATCGGACCATTTTGATATCAAAATATTAACTACAGACAAAAATGCTATAGTTCAAAAATTAAGAGAATTACTATCTAGACAAAATAAACGTGATGAAAACAAATTAACATCTAAAGAACAAGCACTAATTATAAATTTGGAAGTTGCTAATGAAATGTTTGCTAGAGGATTCATCATTCAAAATATTGATTTATATAAATCTGACTCTTACAAATGACTGATAGAAAGATCGACTAATTCTCTAATACCACCATTTATTAGTTTGGATGGTTTGGGAAATGCAGCTGCTGAATCTATTGTGGAAGCTCGTAAAGATGGTGATTTTCACTCTATTCAAAATTTCTCTAAAAGAACACAAGCCAATAAAACTATTGTTGTTAAAATGAAAGAAATGAAAATATTTAAACAATTAGATGAAACAGATCAAACAACATTATTTTAAATTTAAATTATAATATTTTTGTTCCATGAACTTGAGTTGCTTTTGTTAAAGAAGTTATTTCTTCATAGTTATCTTTAGTAACGCTTCCACCAATTAAAATTTCAATCTTATTTCCAAATTCTTCAATAATTTGACTAATAGAGTCAATGTTATTTATTGCAGATAAATTTCCACCTTTTGTCAGCACTCTATTAAAACCCATTTCTATTAGTATGGGGAAGTCTCTTTTGTAATTACTCAGTGAATCAATGGCCATATGAAAATCATACTTACAGCCATCTAAGTGTTCAATCAACGCCCCACAAGCATTGACATCAATTTCTTTATTTTTGTTTATAAATCCAAATATAAACTCCGTTGCACCGTTAAGTTTGAATTCTTTTATTTGATTAATCATTAAAATTATTTCATCTTCATTTACAGAAAAATTGTCATTAGTTCTAATCATAATTACCTGATGAATATCAGAGTTATTTTTAATATAATTAAATAATTCAATCTTAGGAGTCAAACCTCCTTTGGATAAATCATGACATGTCTCAAATCGATCAACTTTTCTTTCTATAAAATACTTTGCAGATTCTAGGTTATCTATACACGCTTCTTTTGTAATGGTTATTTTTTGTTTCATAATTATTAAATTATATATATTTTGAGTTAAAGTGTTAAAATTAATAATATAAAAATATTAAATTAAATAAAAAAGGATAGTATAAAAATGAGTACAAATAAAAAATCAAACATTGAATTTAAAGGATTTGAAAATAGTGTGCAAGCATCAAATTTCGTTGCTTTAGAAATGCTTAAAGAAATCAAAAAAGGAACAAAATTAAATCTAGGTTTAGCAACTGGTTCAACACCTATGGCTTTGTATAAATTATTGATTAATGACTTTCATGAAAGTGGAACGCCTTGAACAAATGTTTCTACATATAATCTAGATGAATACATAGGACTTCCAGATGGACACCCACAATCATATAAAGAATTTATGTTTCATCAATTATTTTCACATATTGAAATGAATTTGGATAATACACACTTTCCTACAACAGAACAAAATTATGATGTTTTAATTGAAAACAATGGAGGAATAGATATTCAGATATTAGGAATTGGAACAAATGGACACATTGGATTCAACGAACCAGGATCAGTTTTAAAATCATTAACTAGAATAGTTGATTTATCAGAAGAAACAATTAATGTAAATGCTGCAAAATTCTTTAAAAAAGATACTGCATCAGTTCCTAAACAAGCTATTTCAATGGGATTAGAATCAATTTTAAAAACTAAAAAAATATTCTTGTTGGCTTTTGGTCTTTCTAAAAAAGAAGCAATGCACAAATTATATAATGCCAAAAAATTTGATGTTAATTTTCCAGCCAGTGCTTTATTAAAGCATGCTGATGTAACTATAGTTTATGATCAAGAAACAGAACTTGACAAAGAGATAGAACTTGGTTTATAAAAACGCTTTAATTACTACCAAAGATTTTTCATTTATTGGATTTATAGAAATAGATGATTCTGGTGTAATTGTCCAGATTCAAAAAGGAGACACTTCTCAAGAAGGTGTTGATTGTAAGGGTCAAATTATTATGCCTGGTTTCATAGATTCACATACTCATGGTGGTTATGGAATGGCGTTTGATGATTTGTCTTCAGAATCATTTAATGATGTTTATCTTAATTATTTAAATAATTTAATTCAAGAAGGTGTTGTTGCTTTTGCGGGAACCACAGTAACTTCGACATTAGAAAAATTAGAAAAATCTTCTTTGTTGATTGATGATTTGTCTGAACAAAATAATCATTTCCCAAAACTATGTGCATGGTATTATGAAGGCCCTTTTATTAGTAAAACTAAAAAAGGAGCTCATGAAGAAGAATTAATTATTCCAATTAATGAATCTTTTTTAAAAACTATAAAAAATAATGTTTCAATTCCGATTATACTTACTGTTGCGCCTGAGATAGATTCAAACATTTCATTGATTAAAAAATATGAAAATGATTTTATATTTGCTTTAGGTCATTCTAATGCAAATTTTGATGATGCCCAAAAGTCATTAAAAAATGGAATAACTAGAATTACTCATTTATATAATGCTATGAGTGGCTTCCATCATCATGATTTAGGAATTGTTAATGCTATAATGAACAAAGAATACAAAGAAAATTTAAATATTGAAATTATTGCTGATGGTGTTCATGTTGATGATGAAGTAATAAAGTATTCATACAAAAACTTTGATATCAAAAATATTTCTATTGTTTCTGATTCGTTACCTCCAAAAGGCTATAAAGACGGAAATTATAAATTAGGAAATTTACCTATTGAGAAAAAAGGCAATTGATTTTATTTAGAAGGAACTGAAACTCTTTCTGGAGGTGCTTGTCCTTACATATTTTTAGTAAATCACTTTAAACAAACCACTAATTGTTCATTAGAAGAATTGGTTTTGGTTTCATCTTATAATGCAGCAAGAAACCTTAATCTTGATGATAATTTTGGTGATTTAATTATTGGTAAAAAAGCGAACATAGTTTTTTTATCAAGTGATAAAGAAATGAAATATATTCAATCATTCATAAATGGTTATCTTTGAAAATAAAAATATTATATTATTTTAATAATATCTTTTTCTATTTTTTTAGGTGTGGTTAGTGATGAATATCTCTTAATAATTTCACCCTTTTTATTAATTAAAAATTTTTCAAAATTTCATTTTACATCATTTTTTTTGTCACTTCAAGGCAAACCTTCTGTTAAAAATTTATATAAAGGAGATTGATTATCTCCTTTAACATCGATTGTAGAAAATATTTCAAAAGTAACATTATATTTTAATTGACAAAAATCCTTGATCTCATTATTGGTTTCAAATTCTTGATTTCTAAATTGTGTGCAAGGAAATCCTAAAATTACCAAACCACTATCTTTATAACTGTTATAAAGTTTTTCTAAACCTTTGTATTGAATTGCGAATCCACACTTACTTGCAACATTAACTATGAGAATTATTTTATTTTTGAAATTATTAAAATCAATTTCATCTCCTGATATATTTTTTAATTTAAAATTATATATTGACATACTCATCCTTTTCATATACATTAATAATATATTATATTTGATCTCAATGTGTTTATTTTTTAATGTTTCACATGAATAATTATAAATTTTATCTTGTTGTTATATAATTAATTTTAAAAAGGAAAATATGAAAGAACAAAATTTTAAAAAACTAGGCTTCTTCTCTGCTTTTGCAATATGTATCGGTTCAATAGTTGGTATCGGAATCTTTTTTAAAAACGGTAGTATTGCTAGCAATGTTGAAGGTGATGGTGTTGCTTGATTATTTACTTGAATTACTTCAGGGATTGTAGCTCTTTTGGTTGCTGTGCATTTTGGGAAAATAGCTATGGTTAAAAATAAAGGCTCAGCTGGTTTATCAAGTTGAGCTCAAAGAGTAAGCACTAGTAAACAAAATTGATTTAGACATTTAGTAACAACTAATTATTCTTTTTTTTACAACAGTATTATGTTGGTTGTTTTATCTTTTTTTACAATTGAGATATTTTTTCAATTTTTAAGAAGTATTAACTCATCGATCAATGTTCCTTTATATGTTATTGCAATCCTTTCAATAACTATGCTTGGATTCTTGACACTAATGAATAAGCTTTCAATAAAGGCGTCGGGGTTTTTTGCTTTGGGAACAACATTTTTAAAATTCATTCCCTTATTTATTGTAATGATTGTCGGTATTGCTTTACCAAACGCTCATAACGCCGGTGGATCAAATGGATTTATTCCAAGTCCTGGAGGACCATCATCGTTTGATTCATTTCAAGGTGTTATGAGGTCTTTGCCAGCAGCTTTATTTGCTTTTGATGCTTTTGCAGGAATTGGTTCTATGTCAAAAAAAATCAAGGGTGGTCAAAAAGTAGTTTCTAAAGTAATAGTTTTAAGTATGCTATTAGTTGTTATTGCTTATTTATTAATTTCAATATCAGCAATCTTGCACTTACAAGAAGGTGTGGATATAAATGGAAATCCAACATTTTCTTCAAGTATTGAACAAATGTTTACTGATATTTTTAGTAAAGAAGTTGCTCATGGAATGAAGATATTCGTTATGTTATTCTTATTCATTTCAGCGGCAGGAACTACAAATGCTATTTTAGCAGCGACAATATCTGAATTTGAAAATATTTCATTATCTGAAAAAATCTTTTTCTCAAGACAACTTAATTTAAAGTATGGTCATAAAAAGACTGCTTTAATATATTTCACATGTTCTATTCTATTTTGAGCATGTGTTGCTTATATTCCATCAATTATTATGAATTCTGATGCTTTAATTGATGGATTGTCAAACTTTCCTGTGTTATTTTTCTTCCTTGTTTATGCGATATTAATCTTCTTATATTGAAAAAATATTTTTAGAGCTAAATATAACAAGGGTCAAAATTTAGTGAATCAAAGTTTTCTGAAAAAAATGCACATTGATAAAAACAACAGATTAAATTTCAAAGAAGGAAAAGTTAAGGATGATCAAAAACCTTGAATCTATACAACATTAGTATTTACTTCTGTTATTGCTGTTTTCTTAACTTTAACTCTAAGTGTAATCTTCGTTCTGGTTTCAGCTATAAATAATCCTGATGGAGATTCTAATTGAGGTTTCTTAAACAAAAAAGCTGCGATTTCTAATTTAACAGCAGCCATCTTACATCTTGTTTTTGCAGGTGTCTTCGTTTTAATACCAACAGTTAATTATTTCTTGTTTTGAATGAAAAATGAAAAAAACATTTTCGAAGATATTGATGTTGAATTATATTCTCAAATAGAAGATGAAAAAACTCTTGTATTAGAAACAAGAGTGTTTGACTTAAATTAATCAAAATAATTATTAATTATATTTAATCTTAGTATCAAATGTTTTTTGATCTAAACCTAATACTATTTTTTCAATTAAATCAATGATTGCATGTAAATCATCTAAATGAGAAACTCCTAAAGGTGAGTGTAAATATCTTTGCGGTATTGAAATTGTAATTGTTGAAACACCATTCGCTCCAAATTGTAATTCAGCAGCATCTGTTCCTCCGCCCTGAGCAACATATTTATAAGTTGGGATGTTATGAGTTTTCGCAATGTCCATAATATAGTCAACAAGTTTAGGATCCATTAATGTTCCACCATCTTTAATTCTAATTGTAGCACCTGCTCCTAGTTTTTGAATTCCAGGAATAGCACCGAAGGTGTCATGTGCAGCACAGGTATCAAGGGCTATTGCAACATCAGGTTTAATTTTAGAAACAGAAGTTTTAGCTCCTCTAGTTCCAACTTCTTCCTGAGTTGTTCCTACAAAGTAAGTTTGGTTAGGAAGAACTTTGTCTCTTAATTTTAAAATTAATTCATGTAGAATAGTTACCCCTGCACGGTTATCCATAGCTTTACCAGCAACAAATTTATTATCTTTACCAAAAGCAAAAACATCTCCAGTTAAATAAACTCTATTACCAACTTCGATGCCTTGTTCAAGAGATTCTTTTTTAGAAGAAAAACCGGCATCTAAATACAATTCTTTTAATTCAGGAGCTTTAGTTCTTTTTTCAATTTCCAAAATATGAATTGAAGTATGACCAAAAACTCCATCTAATTTTTTACCACTATTAAGAACAAGAATTCCCCTTGAACCAATTACTGTTAAAGGTCAAACTCCACCAATCATTGATAAACTTAGTTGCCCATTTTCTAAAATATCTTGAACAATAAATCCAACTTCATCCATATGGGCAGCAATTTGGATGATTGGTCCACTTTGCTTTGCTTTATGGCTAATAATCATTGACCCTAACCCATCTCTTTCGTACATCAATTTATCATTTAATGTTGTTTTCAATTCATTTGCTACTTCTTCTTCGTATCTAGACATTCCTTGAATATCCATATATTTCTTTAATTTACCAAATAATTCTTCATCTTTTTTATTCATTTTTATACCTACTTTTATATTAAATAAATTATAACAATTATTTATTTTAATATTGTATATTTATAAGGGGATTATTAAACATGATTTAGTTTAGTTATTTTTTATTTAAAAAAGAATTATGATTTTTAATGATATAATTGCTACATATTATGAACTTAGAAAAATATATTATGAATGTCCCTGACTTTCCAGAAAAAGGAATTAATTTTAAAGATATATCTCCATTATTAGCTAATGGAGAAGCTTTAAATTATAGTGTTATGAAGATGGTTGATTATTCTCGAGATGCAGACATAATTTTGGGACCTGATGCTAGAGGTTTTTTATTTGGAACACCTGTTGCAGCAATACTTACAAAGCCTTTTGTAATGGTAAGGAAGCAAAAAAAATTGCCTGGTGAAGTTATACAAAAAGAATATGAATTAGAATATGGTGAAAAAAATATTTTAGAAATCCAAGCAAATAGAATTAAACCTGGACAAAAAATAATTATTATTGATGATGTTTTAGCAACTGGCGGAACTACAAGAGCAATTATAGATTTGGTAGAATCACAGGGTGGAATTGTTTCAAAAATTATTTTTTTATTAGAATTAACTAAATTGCACGGTGCCAATAAATTTGGCAACATTGAAGTAGTGTCATTAATAAAAATGTAATAAATTAAAGAGGGCATTGTGAAAGAATATAAAAAATATAAAGATATACCTGAAGAATATAGATTCGATTTAGATTATTTATTAGAGGGTAAAAAAATAGATGATTTGATTTCTCAATATTTTGATTTAATTGAAGTTGATATTATTGAAAAAGATTCAAAATACGACACGTCAGAATCTTACTTAAAACATATTAAAAATAGTGAAAAATCTTCCATTCTTGCTAATAAAATATCTAATTATATTAGCAATAATATAAGTGTTAATGTAGTTTCTCCGGAATTTAATAAAATTCAAGATGATTTGGAATTTAAATTATTTGAATTTAACAAAAGATTAGGTTCAGAAACCAATAGGTTTTTCGATAATGAAAAAAAACTTAAAGAATGAGTTAAACTTCCTGAATTTAAAAACTATAAAAAAGATATTCTTTTTGTATTAGATGGTAGAAAACACAAATTAGCAAATGAAATTGAAGAGTTTGTGAAAAAAATATCAAGAGCAGAAATTAGTGCTAGTGATGTTTTCAGTATTCTTTATAATTCTGAACTTAACTACAAAGAAGCGATTTCTAAAACAGGAAAGAAAACCAAAATTACATTAGCAAATCGTACATCTCTTTTGAAATCTAAAGATGAATTAATTCGTAAATCAACATATAATAATTGAAACAATGCTTACTTACAACACAAAGGAACTTTTGCAAACCTTTTATATCAACATTTCAAAAATATATCAACATGATCTATAGAAAGAAAATATGAATCTAGTATATCGGCCTTAATAGATGAAGATCAAGTTGATACAAAGCTTTTAACTACCTTATATGACTCTGTACAAAAGAACAATCATCACTTTCAAAGATTTTATAATTTAAAAAAATCATTTTTTGCTATTAAGTTCAATAAACCTATGAAGGCTTGAGATTCATTATTACCATTGGTAAATTCGGATACAGATTATACAGTTGAACAAATGCAAAAAGAAGTTCATTTATCTTTAAAACCAATGGGACAAGAGTATCAAAATAAAGTCCAAGAAATGTTTGACAATAGATGAATAGATTATATTCCTGTAGAAAATAAAAGAACGGGCGCGTATTCTATTGGTGGTTCTTTCGGTTTAGATAAGAAATATATTTTAATGAACTTTGATGAATCTATTAGATCTGTAGCTACATTAGCACATGAGATAGGTCATTCTATGCATTCTTATTATTCAGATAACGAACAACCAATTAACTTGGCTTCATATCCTATCTTTTTAGCAGAGATAGCGTCAATTTTCAATGAGTTAATGCTTCAAGATTATTTATTAAGTAACACTAAAGATGACAAATTAAAATTTCACCTTTTATCAGAGGCTATAGAAGATTTTGAAGGAACAGTTAGAAGGCAAACTATGTGATCAAATTACGAGTTTGATTTATACAATTTAATCGATGAAGGGAAATCTGTTTCAACTTTTGATGCTATAAAAGAAGTTTATGCAAACAATGCCAAAAAATACTCACTTAAAAAGAATCAAAAATTTGATAAAGATAGCCAATTAATTCCTTCTGTAATAGTTCCTCATTTTTACTATGATTTTTATGTTTATAAATATGCTATTGGATTTGTGGTTGCAAATGCCTTTTTTCAAAAATATAAAAAGGATGGCAAACCAGCTTTGGAAAATTATATTAATAATTTTTTGAAAGCGGGTGGCAGTGATTGACCTGTTGAAATTTTAAAAAATGCTGGAATTGATCTTTATGATGCAAATATTTATAATCAAGCTTTTGATGTTTTAAAGTCCAAAATAGATGAATATGAAAAAATAGGAAAAAGATTATTTAAGAAAAAATAAACAATTAATTAGTTAAATTATTGATTAACTAATTCAATTATTTTTTTTGCAATAGCATTACTATTATTATCACCAATTTTTGTTGGTAAAATGGCAATTAAGTCATCTGTAGAATTTTTCATAGGAAAACCTAATTCGCCAGCATTTTGTAACATTTCTAAATCATTTCCTGAATCACCAAATGTTACAATGTTTTTAGAATCAATATTTAAAGAATTTGCTAAAAATTTCAAACCAGTTCATTTTGAAATTCCTAAAGGATTAACATCAATAAAAACACCATTAGTTAAAAAAACACTTTGAACATTTTTAAACATGTTTTGTATTATTGGAAAATTTTTTTTACATGAATCAATAGTTCCTAAAAGTGAAAGTTGTGTCATTGATTCGCCATTTTGAAGAATTTCACTATTTGGATTATCAATAATAAATTCAGTAATTGTTTTATGAAATTTATCATCAATAGTAATGGTGTTTTCAAATCTTGCTTTGGGTCATGTGTAAGTGGATTTATCAGTATGCATAGAAAAAGAAAAATTATTATTTTTAGCAAATTCCATCATTTCTAAATAATATTTGGGATGAATAGTTTTTAAATCAATAATCTTATCATTTTGGATATCTTTAACCAAAGACCCATTATTACAAACTAAATAATTAACATCAGGCATCATCTTTAATAAATCTTTGGTTCTAGAAAGAGATCTTCCTGTCGCAATAACTATATTATGGTTTTTGGATATAGCATATTTAAAAGCATCATTTGTTTCTTTATGCGGAACTCCTTGATCATTTAATATTGTTCCATCTACATCTGTAGCAAATATCATTTTCATAAAACCTCTTTTTTATTTCATTAATTATATTTTATTAATGACATTTTTTTGATATTTGTTGATTTTTTCTTTTTTGGTTTTTTCAATGGTAAAAACTAATGTAAATTCTCCTTTTATATTTTGTGGTAAGTTATTCATTAATTCTTGAGCGGTTCCTTCAAAATGTTCTTCAAATTTTTTAGTTAACTCCTTGCAAAGAACCACTTTTTCTTTTCCTTTAAAATGTTCGTGAAGAATTTCTAACGTGAATAATAATTTATGAGGAGCTATGAAGAATACATATGTTCCACTAATAATTTTTTTGATTTGGTTAGCCATTTGGCTTTTGGTATTTTTAGGAAATCCTAAAAAAGTAAAATTAGGCCCTAGACCAGAAATAACAATTGAAGTAGTGACTGCAGAAACTCCAGGTATAATTTCAAAATCAAAACCTTCTTTCTTAACTTCTTTTAATAAATTAAATCCAGGATCTGCAATCATTGGCATTCCTGCATCACTAACTAAGGCAACATTGTTATTTTTTGTCAGTAATTCTAAAATTCCTTTTGTTGAAGGTATTTCGTTATGATTGTGATATGAAATTATTTTTTTGCCTTGAATATTTAGGAAAGATAAAAGAACTTTTGTAACTCTTGTATCTTCGCAAGCGATATAGTCAACTCCCTTTAATGTTTCAATGGCTCTTAAGGTTATATCTTGTAAATTCCCTATAGGAGTTCCAACAATATAAAGTTTACCCCTCATAAATACTTACTAACTTTATTAAAAAGTTTTCTTTCTGTAAATTAAAATTCCCTTTATTGATAAAAGATTTTTTTCATATAGAAATATAATTTTGAATTTCGCTATAGTTAATCTTGCTTTTTTTGTATTTATTGATTAATATATCATAGTTTGGGAACAATGGGTATTTGTCTTCTATCATAGTTTGCACTTGATAATAAAAATATTCTAAAATACTTATGGCATGTAAAATATTTTCTTTTGTTATAGACAAACTTAATGCCATTTTCATTTTTTCTGAATTATCAATACCAATCTTTAATGCATCTAAAATATTAGAATAAGTTTTCTCAAATTTTTTATAATCCAGTTCTTTTACTTTATTTGCATTTGGGAATATATTAGCAAATAGTCTAATGTATTTAGCATCAACTTTATTGGATAATAAATCATCAATAATTTGAATTGTAGTTTCTCTTTTGACCATTATATTTTGCGCCCTAGATTTAATTGTTGGCAATAAAGTATCAATTTTATTTGTGGTCATTATAATGTGTGTATTTTCCGATGGCTCTTCAATATATTTTAATAAAGAATTTAAAGAATATTTGTTTCCTAAATCAACATCTTTGATTAACAAAATTTTCTTTTTATTCATTAATAATGATGTATTTGACATAATTTTAATTGTGGAAATAATGCTCTCTTTAGTTATCAAATTATTCTCTGGATTAACAAAAAGCAAATCCGGATAATTAAGCTCTTCAATTGTTTTTGCATTCATACATTTATCATTATCGCAAATCATTATTTTGATAGCTTCTATTGCAACTGAAAAAACATCTACTCCTTGTTCTGCAAAAAATAAATAAGCATGCGAAAAAGAATTATTTATTTTAGAATTAGATATTATTTTTAAAGATTGTATTTTAGTATCCATAGTTTAAATTATAAAGTATTTATTTTTTAAAATTAAAGTTATTTTTTTGTAGTACTTTTTCAAATTCTATTATTACATTTTTTGCAACTTGATCAATAGACAATGAACCATCAATAATTATAAATCTTTCTTCATTTCTTTTAATTATTTCTTCATAACCATTTGATACCTTTTTGTAAAAGTCAATTCCATTATTTTCTAATCTATCTATGTTTTTTGTTTGCTTAAAAACTCTTTCAAAAGAAATTTCTGGATTTACTTTTATAAAGAATGTTATGTCAGGCTTCATATTGTTAGTCACTATATCATTTAATTTTTGTATTTTTTCATAACCTAATTCTCTACCAAAACCTTGATATGCTATAGAAGAATCAATAAATCTATCGCATATAACTATTTTCCCTGCTTTCAATGCAGGTTCTATTTTTTGAGTTAAATGAATCTTTCTAGAAACCAAATAAAGAAGAGATTCCGACATGGAATCAATATTGTGTTCAGGGGATAAAACAAAATTCCTGATAATTTCAGCTTCTTTGATTCCGGTGCCGCCTGGCTCTCTAGTTACTACAAAATATTCATCAATATTCTTATTTTTTAAATAAGAAACAATTTCTTGAATGGCTGTAGTTTTCCCTGCCATATCTAATCCTTCAAATGTTATAAACATTATTCACTCTCTTTTCTATTTTTAAATGCATGATTAAATGTTAATTTGTCAATGTATTCAATGTTAGATCCTACAGGAACACCATTTGCCAAATGAGACACTTTAGTTGTAGAAGAAAGTTGTTCATCTAAAAAGTTAGATGTTAGAGTTCCTTCTATTGTTGCACTTAGCGCAATGATTACTTCATCAAATTGTGAAGTGTATTTAATTAATTCAGAAAGGTCAAAGTCTTGTGTTCTTTCGAATTTATTATTAAAAATAATAGGAAATACAAAATATTTTCCATTAAAGATTTTTCATTCTTCATATCTTGAAATGTCTTCTATAGATTCAACAATCATTAACTTATTTTCTCTAGTTGTAGATGAACAAATTAAACAAATATCATTGTTAGTATAATTTTTACAAATTCTACAATTTTTAACATTATTTTTTAGTTCATTTAATAGAAATACAAATTCTTCAAATTCATTTTTATCGAATTTTAAAACTTGATGAGCCATTTTTTTACTTTGTTTATTTCCTACACCAATAAATTTTTGAAAGAAAATCGAAAGATTAGATATCTCTCTTGAGTCCATTTAAAATGACATTCCCTTTTGATTTTTAGGAGAAATTTTCTCATATTCATCATTTATTAATTCAGTAATTTCATTAATAGCAATAATAATAATATCTTGCAACATTTCCTTATCTTCAGGATCTATTAGTACATCATTAATGTCTATGCTTAATATTTCTCTATTTCCATTAGACTTAATTGTTATTCCTTGTTTTTCAACAACAAAAATATTAGCTTTTAATTCGCTTTCTTGTTTATCCATAACTGCTTGCATTTTTTTTGCCTGCTCCATCATTTTTTTTATATCCATAAATACTCCTTATTTCCTTGTTTTAAATATTCTACCAAAAATATCCATACCTTTTTTTTCCGCTTCAACAACATCTGCTATTTGTCTAGAAATTTTCTCTTTCTTTTTCAATATAGGTAAAAGTATGGGATCTGGAAGTTTGTCCTTGCTTTTTAATTCTTTGAATAATTCTGCAGAGTCTAGAAAATTGCTTTTAGTTATTGCGTAAAAGTGTTTAGGAACTCCAAACACTTCAATAATAAAATCTTGAAACATTGCATTTACACTATTTAAAGTTAAGTATTCAATAGATGCATTATCTGAAGAAGACATTAATATAAATTCTTTTGAAGAGGTGATTATTTTGCAATTTTCTAAATAACTAATAATTGTTGTAAATCTTTCGTCCGTCAACAATAGTCCTTCATCTAACATGGATTTTGTTTTAGGAACTTCTAATTTATCTCCTAACAAAAATAAATTAATAATATCTGGTTGAGTTAAAATGATCGGTTTGTTCATATCTATTTTTTGATCCTGAAAATTATCAAATGCAAAACTATTTTCTTCAGACGTTATTTGGTTTGGTTCCGAATTAAACAATTTTGTTGCTTCATCATTGTTGCTTTGAGTTTCTTTGGTTTCAACAACTTTTTTTGTTGAAAATTCATTAGTATCATAAATAATACTTTCTATATCGGTTTGCCCTAAAATAGAACCTTCTACAACATCTCCATCAATATTTGATTCATTAGACAAAGTTAATAGGTTAGTTACTTCTTCCAAAATATTTTCCTTAATAAAGGTTTCATTTTTTAATTCAATAGATTCGCTAATATTTTCTGTTTTCTTCAATAATTTGTTATCTGAACCTGCTTCAATATTATTTTTTAATTTTAAATCTAATTCTTCGATTATTTCAACTCTTGGTTTTGCTTCTTGTTTTATTACAAAGTTATCTGTTTCAGCTTCTTGTTCAATTATAAAATTATCGGTAATTTCATTAACATCTCGTTCTTCAGTGTCTTCAATATGACTTTCTATGGTTTTCATTTTTTGTTGTTTATCAATTGGTTTGATAGTGTTGAAGGAAACATTGTTAAAGTCATTATTTAAAGAGCAAATTTTAATTATTGCAATTTGAAATAATTGTTTTGGAATATCACTATATTTAATATCACTCATAAGGGCAATTAAAATATCCATAATTTCATAAACCATATTTTCATTAACTTTAATTTTGTTTAATGTTTCAATATCAAATTCTTCAATTATTGTTTCATCTTTTGTTTTCAGATAGAGTAAGTGATTTTTCAACATTCTTATTAATGAATTAATTAATCTTTGAATATCAATACCTTGGTTTATTAATTCATCTAATAATTTTAATGCTAATCCTACAAAATTATCTACACAATAGTTCAATATGGAAACTTGGTTGTCTTTAGAAGTCAATCCAAAAATTTCATTTAAATCATTTAAAGTAATATGAGAATTAGAATAAGCATTAACTTGATCGGTAATTGAAAGAGCATCCCTCAAAGAACCGTTTGATAAACTTGAAATCATTTCTACAACTCCAGCTTCAGCTTCAATTTTTTCTTTCTTAAAAATAACATTTATTTGTTTTTCAATAACTTCATTATTAATTCTTTTAAAGTTATATCTTTGAACTCTACTTAAAATTGTTAAAGGTAATTTATCTGGATCAGTAGTTGCCAAGATAAAAATAATGTGCTTAGGTGGTTCTTCTAAGGTTTTTAAAAGAGCATTAAATGCACCCTTTGTTAACATATGAACTTCATCAATAATATAAATTTTATATTTAAATTTTGTTGGTGAAAATTTAACTTTTTCTCTCAACTCTCTTATTTCACTTATTCCATTATTTGAAGCAGCATCTATCTCAATAATATCAATAGAGTTATTAATTGTCATAATACAAGAATTACAAGCTATTTCAATGTTGATGTTGTGGCCGCAATTAACCACATTAGCAAAAATTCTAGCCACAGAAGTTTTACCAGTTCCTCTTGGACCAGAAAAAAGATAAGCATGAGAAACCCTTTTTAATTTAATCAAATTTGTTAAAGTTTTAACGATGTGTGGTTGACCTTCTACTTCACTAAAATTAGCAGGTCTATATGTTCTGTAAAGTGCTTTATAATTCATAAAACAATTTTATCATTTTGTTATATAAAAGTTTTTAATTTTATCATTATTATTAATAGTCCGTTTTGATTCACTTGCATTTCTTCTATAATTTTTTTAGTAATTCAATTATTCTAATGAAATTTTATTTCAGAAGTAATTTTAATTTTAAATTCCAATCTTTTTAACACGCTATTATATATTTTCTTTTCAAATTACAAAATAATTTTTGCTTTATAATATTAATATAAGATAAATAATAATAAATTTTAAGAAAGAAAACATAATTATGACCATAAAAAAACTTTTAACAAATTCTATAGAAGTCAAAGAAATATTAATTAAAGGTTGAGTTACAGCTAATAGAGGAAATACAAAAATAAGATTTTTAAATATTAATGATGGATCCATAATTACATCTTTACAAATTGTTATTAAATCTGAAGTTTTAGGCTTTGAAGAAGTTGATAAATGAAAAATTGGTTCTGCAGTTTCAATTATTGGTGATTTTATCAAAACTACTGGAGGAGAACAAAATTTTGAGTGTCAAGCCAAAACAATAGAATTGTTATCTTTGACAGATGAAGATTTTCCAATACAAAAACAAGAAATCAATCTAGAAACTTTAAGAGATATTCCACACATAAGACATAGAACTAATTTATTTAGATCAATTATGTTAATTAGATCAACATTGTCCAAAGAAATCCACAATTTTTTTGATGATCAAGATTTTCTTTATATGCATTCTCCTATAATTACTTCCAATGATGGAGAAGGTGCTGGAGAAACGTTTGTTGTCGATGATGAGAGCAAAGATAATTTTTTCTCTCAAAAGGCCACTCTCTCGGTAACAGGTCAATTACATGCAGAATCTTATGCAATAGGATTTAAAAAAGTTTATACATTTGGTCCAACATTTAGAGCAGAAAATTCCAATACTAAAAAACATGCAGCAGAATTTTGAATGTTAGAACCTGAAGTTGCCTTTTTTGAATTAAAAGATATTATTAAACTTTCAGATGAGATGTTGAAAAAAGTTATTAAAAAAACAATTATGAAACATCCTAAAGAATTTGAATTTTTAGACAATAAAAGTGGCAATAAATTATTAACTAGTTTAGATTCTTTTTTAACCTCTCCACTTAAAACTTTAGATTATAAAGATGCTATTGAAATTTTGAAAAAAGCAAAAGTTACTTTTGAAAACTCTAATATTGAATTTGGTATGGACTTAAGCACTGAACATGAAAAATATTTAGCGGAAATACATTGTGAAGGTCCTGTAGCGATTATCAATTATCCAAAAGACTTTAAGGCATTTTATATGCATTTAAATGATGACAATCAAACTGTTTCAGCTTTTGATTTACTTGTTCCAGGAATTGGGGAGTTGATTGGTGGTTCTCAAAGAGAAGTCAGGATTGATGTGCTAAAGTCGAGAATGCAGTCTTTGAACATTAATGAATCAGACTTGGCATGATATCTGGACCTTAGAAGATTCGGAGATTCCGGATCATCAGGGTTTGGATTGGGTTTTGAAAGATTAGTGATGTATGTTACTGGCACTGAAAACATTAGAGATGTAATACCTTATCCAAGAACTCCAGGAAATTTAAAAATGTAGTTTGTGATATAATTTAATAATAATTTGAATAAAAAAAAGGAAGTAAAAGTGATATCTTTAATTGCACCAGTGTACACTAGCAAAATACATAAAAATTTTTGAAATAGTATTTTAGAGCAAAAAAATGTGCGTTTTGAATTAATAATTTTGACTAATTCTATTTCTGAATATTTAACAAATATTATTAAGGAAGTAGAAAAAAAATCAAATATTGTTTTACAAGTTATTTTTACTACTAGAAAAATAGGTTTTAATGAAATTATCACAAATGGCTCTAAAACATCAAGTGGTACACATGCTATTGTTTTAAATGTTAATGAATCGCTTTCTAAAAACTTTGTTAATGACATAGATCAAATTATTAAAAAACACATTAATGTAGACATTATTGAATTTAAAGTTTCATTTAGAGGTTTTGAAAATTTTGTCCCACAAGAAAGATGCAATTTAAAACAAAATCATTCTTTTAAAATTGTGGATTTCCCAAAAGTTATTGCCTTTGCCTTTCCGTTTATCTCTAATAAAATATTTAAAATTTCTTTAGCTAATGAAGTAAGTAAAAAAAGTTCTTATATTGAAACTAGTTCACATTTATCATTGGAATTTTTATATATGTTATTCTTGCATTCTGAAACATACGTGTATATCGATAAAGTGCTTTGCAATACTTTAATTGAAAAAGGCGATGTACCTAATTATTCCAACTTTTATAAAGAATGAAAAAGTATACGGAATAAATATATATTAGAGAATAAATTTATTCAAGAAATTGAGTATGCGCAAATCTTTAATCTTGAGATGATAGTTCCTCTTTTATATACTAACAAAAGATTAGTGGACATAATAATACGTTCTAGAGGAGTTGATAAAAATGTATCAGCAAAAATATTTGAAAAAAACAAAAAATTAAGATCTCATGAATTTGTTTCCTTCAACTATACTAACAAATATATGTTATTAAATTCATCTGAAACAGAATATTTAAATAAATCACATCCACCTAATAAATGACCTAGTATTATTAAAATTTTGAGAGAGTAAATGAAAATAGTTAAAAAACCTGCTGGCTTTTGAATAAGAGTCTTGTCAATATTTATAGATTTAATAATATTTTGTGTAATTGCAATTTCTTCATCTTTAATTGCAATTGATACAAGAAATAGCTCACTATTAATTATACCTTGAGGTTATTATGTTTGGATGGTGTTGGTTATATTTGAAATTTTAATTTTATTTATTGTAATACCAATATTATCCAAAGGAAGAAGCATTGGCATGTGGTGTTGTCAAATTAATTTAATTTCTCTTCAAGAAGAATCGGTGTGATTAATGGTTGTGAGGAAAAATCAATTATATGCATTTCTTTGAATTTTTAGCATATTAGTGTCAATGAGTTTCATAAGTCCAGATTTGTCTCAAAAAATGGTAAACATTTCTAAACAATCAATTGATGGAACATTGAAACTCCAATCTTGAGAAGCTGCCATGTTAGCAATCCCTTCTACAACCTCTGGAATAATAGTTTTTATAAATATTTTCACTATTTTGTCAATAAATATGAATAAAAACATGCGTGGCATAAATGACAAATTAACAAATACTCAAATGATATACCCTAAAAAAAATATAGAAATATTTGATGAAAAAAATAAAGTTATTTTAAAAGAAGAAATTAAAAAACAAAAACTAATTTGAAGGAATTAATTATGAATAAAGAAGAAATGAATATTTTTGAAGAAACAATATTTGAAAATTTAAATAAAGAGCAAAAGGCAGCTATTTTAAAAAACAATGGTCCACTTAGAATTGTTGCTGGTGCAGGCTCTGGAAAAACTGGTGTTTTAACTAGAAAGATTTCATATTTAATAAAGAAAATGGGAATTTTGCCAGAAAGAATATTAGCTTTAACATTTACTAATAAAGCTGCTAATGAAATGAAATCAAGAGTTGTTTCAATTATTGGAAATGATGGTGACAAAAGCAATATCTTAACGTTTCATTCATTGTGTTACAAATTTTTGAGAACGGAAATTGCCAACATTGATTTTCCTAAAAATTTTATAGTAATTGATTCTACAGACCAAATTTATATTTTAAAAAAAATATATAAAGAAATCAATTTAACTAGTTCACTTCTTTCATATACTTCAATAATTAAGTTTATTTCTAAATCAAAAATTTTATCTATTGATTATGATGATGTACAAGAAGTTGATGTTGAAAATGATACAAAATCATTGAAAATAGAAATTTATAAAAAATACAAAGCTGAATTAGAAAGCAAAAAATATGTTGACTTTGATGATTTATTAATTTTGACAAATAAAATTTTAAATGACTTCCCTGAAGTTAGAAAAACATGATCATCTAAATTTGATTATATTCTTGTTGATGAATTTCAGGATACATCAATAATTCAATATAACATTATAAAATTGTTAACTAATTTTAAAAATATTACTATAGTCGGTGATCCAGATCAAACCATTTATTCATGACGTGGTGCAGATATTAATTTGATAAATAATTTTCATAAAGATTTTAAAGGTACTACAACCATTACTATGGATGTTAATTATCGTTCTACTAAAAATATATTAGATGCAGCAAACAAACTTATTCGCTCTAATGAAGACAGGTTGCCTAAATCTTTAAAGACAAGTGGTCCTGTCGGAGATCCTATTGAGTTTTATTATGCTTATTCTCAAGAGGCGGAAGCTAGATGAGTTGTAAATCAAATAAATGAATTAAAAAGAAACAAAGTACAACTAAAAGATATTGCCATTTTCTATAGATCTAATTTCTACTCTAGATTAATTGAATCAAGTTTAATTACAGATTCGATTAACCATAAAATATTTGGAGGTCAAAAGTTTTTTGAAAGAACTGAAATCAAAGATGTAATTTCTTATCTTTGAACTCTCTCTAAAACTCCTTCACAAATTCATTTTCAAAGAATAATAAATGTTCCCGCTAGAAAAATAGGACCTGCCACAGAGGCAAAATTAATTAAGTTTGCTGAAGAAAAAAATATGTCAATTTATGAATGTTTGATTGAACATTTTAAAATAATTCCTGTTCCTAAAGAAACAAAATCAAAAATTGTGGATTTTTTAAATGAAATTAGAAGACATCAAAACTTTTTAGAAAGAGGAATTTCTATTGCTAAAACAATTGAATCTTTCTTAAATTCCATTAATTATATGTTCTCTATTAAAGATGACAATACTGAAGCGGATTCAAAGTTGGAAAATATTAATGAATTATTTAAATCAATTGAAAATTGGGAAACCAAAAATCCTACTTTAAAATTAGAAGATTATTTAGAAGAAATATCTTTAATGAATATGTCATCTGATTCAGAAGAAGATGCTATAAACTATGTAACATTAATGACGATTCATGCATCTAAAGGTTTAGAGTTTAAGAATGTATTTATTTTGGGTCTTAATGAAGACATTTTTCCTTCAGCGAGAATATCAAAAATAGATAATATAGACAAGCAAAAAAACAAAATGGAAGAGGAAAGAAGATTAGCTTATGTAGCGATTACCAGGGCTAAAGAAAAACTTTTTGTATCAGGGGCTCGAGGAACTAATTTTATTGCAGATGTAATTAATCAAAAATCTCCATCTAGATTTATTTCTGATATGGGAATTGATCTTTCTCCTTATGTAAGTGACTTGACAACAATAAAAAACTTTGAAAATGATATTAAAATTAATAAAAACTATATTATAGGTGATTTCATTTCACATATATCATTTGGAGAAGGTGTAGTTTTAGATTTAGAGGGAGATAAAATAACTATAAAATTTAATAAGGAAGACATTGGTATAAAACAGTTTTTAAAAAACCATAAATCAATTGAAAGGATAAGTTAATGTATATTTTACTATATATTTTTTTAGCAATTTTTTCAATTGGATTAATAGCATTAATATTTATTATAGTAGCCATATTTTTTATCCAAAAAAAAGGTATCATTAAATCTAACAATGGAATTTTTCTTATAGATGTGGATTTGAAAAATAATAGATTAAGAAAATCAGATATTATTGAAATTATTGACAAAGAAGTTAGTAAAAATTATAATCATGAATTTTTTGATGATGGATGAATGGATATTAGCCAATTTTTATCTAATTTGTCAGATGAAAACAAAGAACTTTTTTTAAATGCTTTGGACGCTATTAAAGTAAATAAAAAATATGTAAAATTTACTGTTAAAAATAAAACAACTAAAGATCCTGATTATTATATTGAATGAATTGTAGAATTTTTTCAAACAAAAGATTCTGTTAATGCCACAATTAAATGAAGTTATGTCAAAGAACTTCCTGATGGATTGAGAGTAATTACCAAAGAAAAATTATTTGAAAATACTCAAAAATACAAATCCTTTATTGCTTTTAACCTTAGAACAAAAGACCAAAAAACATTTAAAGATTTTATAATGATTTTATTTGAAAGTCTTAAAATTAAAAATTTAGATTTTTTTATATCCAAAAACATCGTTATTTTAATTTTGTATGGTGATAATTCTGAAGAAATACAAGAAAGAATTAACAAAATAATGAAAAAATTTGAAAAAATTAAAGTGTCTAGCAATTTAATTTCTTATTGCAATGCTATCGGTATTGTAGAAAGCAAAAATTTATTTGATACAAAAGATTTATTAAAAATAATTAATAGAATTTACTTTTCGATAATAAAATCAACTCAATTGAAAAAAACATTTTATTTTAATGCAAAAAACATATTTTTTAATGAATTTGAAGAATTCAAAGAAAATTATTTATTATTGAATAATATTATTAAGAATAAAATAATTAATTTTTCTAAAATGTCTATAATGGATTATAAAAATAATACTACTATAGCGACATATATAAAACCAGAGCCAAATTATCCTGATAATTTTTGAATAAATATGATTATTGAAAATGACAATATTTTGCCAAATATTGAGGATGAATATTTCAATAGTGCATTATCTTCTTTTAAAACTATGGATCAATATTTAATAGACGTAAATGATTATGTTATTTTGCAAAATGTTGATAAACTACAAAAATTATCAGGAATGATTTTTGTAGTTAAATTCCTTGAATCAACTGATGTCCCAAATTTTGAACTTATTACTTCTACATTAAAGTCAAAGGGAATTAAATTTGGCGTTAGAATAGATGAAATTGGACCTTCGACAATAACTTTGATAGAATCAATAATGCCACATGCAATAATTATTTCAGAATCTTTAATTGATTCAACAGATTTAAGAAAATTTTTAAAATTAAAACAATTGATTATGTTGTGTAATAAAAATCCTGCAACACTTATTTTTGAAAATCCTTCAAAATTTGAATTAATCAATAATAAAATAAATTATTTTTATGAAAAATAATGGTTGTTAAATCATATGTTTCAAATCTTTTTTAATAATTGAATTTAAGTGTTTGACAAAGCTATTTTTAGAAATATGATCTCTACTTCATATTTTATTGTTGATATCTTCTAACCTTATAAAAATAACTATTTTTTTATTTAAATAATTAAATTTTATAAGAAGCTCAACTCCATTTTTAAGTAATATTTTGGCAATTAAATTTTCATTTAAAACAGTCGAGTGTTCAAATATGACAGTATTTTCTACTGGAAATTTTGCATTTAATAATGAAAGATTTATATTATCTAATAAAGCATACAATCTACTTAAATCAAAATTAAGTATGATGATGTGGGTTTTATAAGACCCATACATCTTGGTTAGTATATTTCTTAAAGCAGGAATTGTTAAACGTTGTGTTTTATAGTAATTAATCATTTCTAAAAACTTAATTATTAAATGGTAAAAACCAAATTCAATAATCGTATTTTCTCCAAAAATAAATTGCGAATTTTGATTTCAATAAAACAATAAAAATTTATCATTTGAAATTTTAATGTCTTCTGAAACCGATAGTTCTAAGTTGTATTTTTTAATTAAATTTTTAATACTTTGAATGGGAGGTATATCTGTTCCGATATATGAGTTTGGTAATTTTTTGGTAGAAATATTAACTTCAATTAAAAAAAAGTTTAAAAACATTAATGTGATTTCATTTGCATCTAAGTGAAATACTTGTCTGCCATTAAAAACAAAAAGATTTAATTCAGTTCCATTTTTTGATGGACAAATAAGCATATCGCACTTATTTTCTCTTGAAAATAAAATATCTCGTTTATAAAAAGAATTAAAGGTTCTATCATTTCTATTTTTCTTTTGATGGATATTACCTTTGTTTATTTTATTGTTAATAATGTAATTAAAATCCATATTACCCAATATTTTTTGTAAAATTTTGGTCACACCATTATTATAGTTGGAGATGGCAATTTTCACTTTTCTTTGGTCGCCTTTTCTATTGGATAAAGATAATAATTTTTGGGTATAATCATTGATAACTCTATTGTTTGATAAGAAGTCAACTTTGGAAGATTGCGATTTAATTGAAAATATATCATGCTTTGACATTTCGCTTTTAATTTCTTGAAAAAATTCTTCTCCAAAATAATTTCCTTTATGGTCAATAAAAAAAACATTGAAAATATTGTTATTATAAATAGATCTTTCGATATAAATTCCTGCAGTTATTTTCAATCTTCCAATAGTTCTACAAACAAACTTAATATCGTATCCTGCATAAAATTTAAATGCTGTAATTACTAATTTTTGTGCATACAAAACATCAGAAATATTTTTTAAAAATGATTTTATTTCTGGCGATCCATCACTACAAACTAAAATATCAATAAAATCATTTTCCATCTTCCTTCTTTTCAGAATTTCTGCAAAAGAATAAGCTAATGAATTTATCACTAATTTATTTAGTTTTCCATAACCAATCCCTAATCTGGCGATAATTTTTTTAGAATCAAAAAACAAGTTAGAAAAAAATGGACTATCATCAGTTAAATTGTTCAATTTAGAAAGTTTTTTTAAACTTTCTTTATCTTCAGCGAATGAAGCCCTTCATTTGTTAATTATTTCATCATTTTCCATATATTAAATAATTTTATCAATTAAAACACTAAAAACCACAATCATTTACTTTTAATTGTTTATAATTCATATTATGGATAAATCAAAGATAAGAAACTTTTCAATTATAGCTCACATAGACCACGGTAAAAGTACATTAGCTGATAGAATATTGGAATATACAAAAACTGTAGATTCACGCTCTTTAAAAGCTCAACATCTTGATACTATGGATTTAGAAAAAGAAAGAGGAATTACAATAAAGTTGAATGCAGTTCAAATAAATTATAAAGATTACTTATTTCATCTTATAGATACCCCTGGACATGTTGATTTTACTTATGAAGTTTCTAGATCTTTGGCGGCAACTGAAGGTGCTTTATTGTTGGTAGATGCTACACAAGGGATTGAAGCTCAAACATTAGCTAATGTATATTTAGCAATTGATAATGAATTAGAAATAATTCCAATTATTAACAAAATAGATTTACCTTCTTCAGATCCAGATAAAATTAAAAGCGAAATAGAGAATGTTATCGGAATTCCGGCTTCGGATGCTGTTTTGATATCTGCAAAAACTGGTCAAAATATTGAAGGAGTTTTTGAGGCAATTATTAAACATATTCCAGCTCCCAAAAATTGCGATGATTCTTTACCTCTGAAAGCTTTAGTTTTTGATTCTTATTTTGATTCTTTTAGAGGTGTGATTCTTTTGGCAAGAATATTTGATGGAGAAATTAAGGTTGGTGATGAATTTTTCTTTAAGTCAAATAATAAAAAATTTACAGTAACTGAACTTGGTGTTAAAAAACCACAAGAAATAAAAACTAGCAAATTAACTTCAGGAGAAGTGGGTTGAATTGCTGCATCTATAAGAGAAGCGAAGGATGTGGCAGTTGGAGATACAATAACTTTGGTGAATAATCCTACAGCCGAATCTTTAGAAGGTTATAAGAAAATGAATCCTGTTGTTTATACTGGATTTTATCCCATTGATGGAAAAGATTATGACTTGTTAAAAGAATCTTTGGGCAAAATTTCACTTTCTGACTCTTCTATAACATATGAACCTGAAACATCAAAAGCTTTAGGATTTGGCTTTAGAATTGGTTTTTTAGGACTTCTTCACATGGAAATTTTACAAGAAAGACTAGAAAGAGAATTTGGTATAGAGATAATAGCAACCGCTCCTTCTGTGGAATTCAAAGTTTATAAAACAGATAAAACCATGCAAGTAATTGCCAACCCTTCTGAATTTCCTGACAAAGTAAATATTAGCAAAATAGAAGAACCATATATTAGAGCTACCATTATTGTTAATGATGAATTTATTGGTGTTATTATGGACTTGTGTCAAATTAAAAGAGGTAAATATATTGATTTAGAATATATTGATGGAACCAGAAGAAAATTGATTTATGAATTACCTCTTGTAGAAATAATTTTTGATTTTTTTGATAAAATGAAATCTGCTTCCAAAGGTTATGCTTCTTTTGATTATGAATTAATTGATTACAGACAGTCAGATTTAGTAAAGGTTGATATTTTATTAAATGGAGAAAAAGTGGATGCCTTAAGTGCAATTATTCATAAGGATTTTTTGGAATTTAAAGCAAGAGATTTAACAAAGAAATTAAAAGAAGTTATTCCTCGTCAAAACTTCGAAGTTCCCATTCAGGCATTTGCTGGTGGAAAAATAATATCACGTGAAACTGTAAAAGCATATCGTAAAGATGTTACTGCTAAATTATATGGTGGTGATGTAACTCGTAGACAAAAACTTCTAAAAAAACAAAAGGCTGGGAAAAAACGCGCCAAAGCTTTTGGAAAAGTGGAAGTACCACAAGAAGCTTTTTTAGCTATTTTGAAAACCAATAATTCTTAATTTTGTTAAGAGATAATAAATATCGAAAATATTTTGATGTATAATTATCAATATATCTACACCAATATGAAAATAGTAAGTTATATTATTTTTTTATTATAAGAAAAAAATTAATGAGAGTAAGTAAATATGTTTAATAAAAAAAATGTTATCCAATATTCTTTAGTGGTATCGACAACTTTATTTATTGGAGTTGGATCAATTGTTTTGGGCACAAGTTTTGATTCTTGACAACAAACAATTATTTTAGAAAAATTATCTAAACATGAAAATTTTAAAATTCAAATTAGTGAATTAAAAATTTTGACTAGTAAAGGATTGAATTTAAGCGATCCCTTAGAGAATGATGCCAATAATTTTGTAAATTTATTGAATGTTATTTTTAGTGGAGATAAAATAATTCATGGACCAATGTGAATTGACTGAAATTATAAACTTTCAAAATTTATGTCATTAAGTCACAATAGGGAAAAATACCAAAATATGAAATTTTCAAATTGCTTTGATACATTATTAACAAAACCAGAGGTGTCTAATGAAATCAAATTAGCTACTAAATTAATTGATCCGATAAAGCCTATATTTGATAAATTTAGACTTGTTAGGGAAAGTCCAATAGGTTCAATTATTGGTATTTCATTTGTTTCTATTTCTGCTATTCCGTTAACTATTTTATTTTCTCTTGCAATAAAAAATAAATTTTTTTATAATGAAAAAAAAGATTATTTAGAATAAAATAATAATTTAAAATATTTTTTTGTTTAATATTTTTTTAATTGTCATTAGTTCATATTTTGTCAAAAGTTCATCAACTTTAGAGTTAAATAAATTAGCAATTTCAAAATCTTCTAATTCAATTTTAATATCTAAAAATAATTCAAGTTTAGCTAATTTTTTACACATAAGTGCGATATCTTTTGATTCAATAAATTTACTTTTTTGATTTTCTGTTAAATTTTCTAAGTTGTTGTAAATATTTTCTAATGTTTGATATTTATTTAAAAGGTCTATGGCTCCCTTTGGACCTATTCCCTTTATTCCAGGTAGATTATCTGACGAATCTCCTGAAATGCCTTTAAAATCAGGTATTTGATAATGCTCAAATCCATAATTATCTTTAAAATTATTAATATCTTTCACAACAAATTTTTTTGTTTTGAAATCTTTTACAATAACACCTACATTATTATCAATTAATTGTAGTAAGTCTTGGTCATCCGATCAAACTAAAATAATATTGTTGTCTGAGAATTTAGTTGTCATACTTGCAATTAAATCATCTCCTTCATATCCTTCCATATCCATATGAAAAATATTCATTGCATCTAATATGTCTATAATAACTTTTTTTTGTTCGAATATTTCTATTGGAGCTTTAGCTCTTCCAGCTTTATATTCTTGATATATATCATGTCTTTTTGTTTTTTTTCCTGCATCAAAAGCAACAAAACAATGAGTGGGATTATAAGTATTAATAACTTTTATCAAAGACAATATGAAGGTGTTAATAGCGTTAGTCTCTACACCTTGTTTTGTTAAAAATTTAGAAGAATATTGTGTTGCAAAAAAACTTTTGAATAATAACAAATTGCCATCTACCAATAATATTTTATTTTTCATTAATCACCCTTCAACCAGATAATTTAAAACTTATTCTTGAAGAGGTTTTGCTTTTTATTATTTTACATTCTATTAAAGATAATAATTTTATTTCTTTGAATTTATTTCAATTTGGATCAAAAATAAATATTTCTTCAGTACCACTGCTGTCACTCAAAGTAGCTATTCCGAATTTCTTTTTAGTTGTGTTAGAAATTTTTTCGATTATATTTTCAACCAGTAAAACAATTTTGTATTCTACATTGGTAGAAAGATTTTTTAATAAATCCTTTGTTTCATAGTCAATTGTTGGTAAAGAATTGTATTTAGAACCCAAATATTGTTGCTCATAATTCATTTCTTCACTAATTATTTTATCTTCAACAATTAAATCTTGCTCTATAGCTAAATCATAGTCTAAAATTATTTCTTCATTTTTAGAAATCATTATACAATCTGCGTAATTTTTTGCCTTCATTAAATTTGTATTTAAAGTAGTCATATTACCAAAATCTCTTAAAGAGTTTGATCTAATTAAAATATCAATAATTGAATCTCCAAGTTTTATTTTTTTAGCTCTTGCAATAAAATTATAAAAACTAGTAAAGATTCCTCCATCATTTCTTTCTAATTCAATTTTTTCGCTAGCTACTTTACCTAATCCTTTTACGATAATTAACGGAAGATAAATTTTACCATCTTTATTGTAAACATTTAATTTTGAATTATTGATATGTGGACTTACAATTTGGAATCCCATAGACCTAGCTTCTGAAACATATTTATTTATTGTATCTAATCCAGGTAATGAAGAAATGATGGATGTATAAAATTCTATGGGATATCACGCCTTTAAGTAAGCCATTTTATAAGATAACATTGCGTAAGCAACGGCATGTGATTTATTAAAACCATATTCTGCAAATTTCTCAATCTCAAAATATATTTTTTCTATTAATTTTATTGGTCAACCTTTTTCAGATGCACCATCAACAAACACACTTTTCAATTCCTGAATTTCATCTTTGTTTTTTTTGCTTATTGCTCTTCGCAAGATATCTGCTTTTCCAAATGTCATTCCAGCAAATTTTTGTGCAATTTCCATTATTTGTTCTTGATAAATAATTATTCCATATGTAGGTTTTACAATATCATCATATTCTTTACAAAGTTTTACAACATCTATCTCTTTGTGTTTAATTTTTGTATATTCAGAAATATTTGACATTGGACCTGGTCTAAATAGAGAAATAATCGCCACTAAATCATTGAAATTATTAACATTCACTTTTCTTAATGTATTCATCATTCCTGGTGACTCTAATTGAAATATTCCAACTGTGTTACCATCTGTTAATAATTTGTTCGTTTTATCATCATTCAAAGGAATATTTTTAAATATAATTTTGCTATTCATCTTTAACTCAATTTCCTGAATTATACTTTTAATTGTTGAGAGTGTTTTTAGACCCAATAAATCTATTTTTAACATTCCTCAAAATTCTAAGTTTTCCATTGAAAATTGAGAAATTAAAGTCTCTTCATCGTATAAAACTGGAATTTTTTCCACTAACGGAGTTTGAGAAATTATTATGCCTGCAGCATGTGTTCCTCGTTGTCTGGGTAAGTTTTCAATTTTTAAAGCATAATTATATGCCTTTATATAAATTTCTTTTTCGTTAATTTTAGCTCTGAAAGAAGAAGATTTTTCATAAGCATCTTTTAGTTTTAAATCTAAGGGTATTGTTTTTGAGATGATATTTACTTCTGAGTTGGGAATTTCAAGAACTCTAGCTACATCTCTAAAAGCACTTTTTGAAGTCATTCTTTGAAAAGTTATTATTTGTGAAACCATATCTTTTCCATATTTATTTTGTATATAATTTATTAAACTGCTTCTTTTATCATCTTGAACATCGATATCAATATCGGGCATAGATATTCTTTCTGGGTTTAAAAATCTTTCAAAAAGTAAGCCGTATTCTAGAGGATCAACTTCTGTAATTCCAAGCAAAAAACAAATAAAAGAACCTGCAGAAGAACCCCTTCCTGGACCAAAACTAATTTCATTTTCTTTTCCTCATTTCATAAAATCCCATATTATTAAAAAATAATCAGCAATATTTAATTTTTCAATAATAGATAACTCATATTTAATTCTATCTTTTATAATTTCAATATTATTATTTTTAAATAATTCAAACTTTTCTTTAAAAAAATTTTGTACAAGTAATTTTAAATATTCCAAAGAATTTTTATTTACATCAAATTTTGGAAATAGTGAAATAACTTTAGGAAATTCAACATTACATTGTTCAGCAATTCAATTCGTTTTTTTAATTATCATTTCATCAATATTGCTTTCATTGATGAAACCGGGATAATCAAAGGATTGTTTCTTCTGATTTTTTATAGAATAAAGAATAGATAAAGTTTCATTATCGTCTCTTTCAATTATTCTGTTTTCTCTAATAATAATGTTATTTTGATTTTTAATATTATCGTTTTGAAAGTAAAAATTATCATATTTTAAAATAGTATTATTTTTTTTAACATAACCATATTTTGGATGGTCAATAATAAATATATTATTGTGATTAATATCTTCTAAAACAATTTCTCTTTTTGATTTTAATGATGCTAATCTATTTAATTCTTGAAATCCTAAATAATTTTTGGCAAGTAAAATAAGTCTAAAATCTTGAACATCTAAATCTATTCCCACTATTGGTTTAATGCTGTTTTTTTTACATAAAGATACAAATTTATCAATTCCATACATATTATTGTGGTCAGTTATGGATAGTGTAGAGATATTGTTCTCAATAGCAAAAGAAATATAAGAATCTATTGTTACACTAGATTCTAATAAACTATATTCACTGTTAAAATGTAAGTTAATAAATTTGGACATATATAATAGATTATACTTTATATAAATGTAATTAAAAACTCCAATTTTAGTTCATAGACTAATTATTTGTTAAAAATTTTTAATTTCTTTTATAAAAATTTCATTTTTAATTTTAAAGTAATCTTCATAAGAAATTCCACCCAAAATTAATAAACTATTTAAGTTTTCTAGTTTTAATTTGGAATCACTAGATAAAAGACCAGATTCAAACATTTCTACATTATCAAATCTTGAATTTCTTTTCAAAATTTTGTCAGACATCATCAGTGTATTTTGTGGTTCTTTGTTTGCTATATCTTGTTCAATAGGCTCGCTAATTAATTGATCTAAATAAACAGGCATAAATTGTGGAACTTCTTGAACTTGCGGTTGTTGTATAAATTGTTGAGGTTGTTGTATAAATTGTTGAGGTTGTATAGGCTCGCTAATTAATTGATCTAAATAAACAGGCATAAATTGTTGAACTTCTTGAACTTGAGGTTGTTGTATAAATTGTTGAACTTCTTGAACTTGAGGTTGTTGTGTAAATTGTTGAACTTCTTG
>CAMRBN010000006.1 GCA_947040455.1 uncultured Mycoplasma sp. | reverse complement strand
TTGGTCCATTCATCTGATTTGGGTTCATTGGTCTTGGTCCATTCATCTGATTTGGTTTCATTGGTCTTGGTCCATTCATCTGATTTGGGTTCATTGGTCTTGGCCCATTAATTATTTCTGAATTATTATTAAATTCATTTTTGTTGTTTCTAGAAAATTTTGACATATGCACCTTTTTATTAAATATATATAATTTTAACCTATATTATAGTATTTTTATAATATTTTCTAATATAATTTTAAATATAAAACAATAAATATGCCGTTTTAGCTCAGGGGCAGAGCACTTCCATGGTAAGGAAGGGGTCACAAGTTCGATTCTTGTAAGCGGCACCATATGGTTAAAACCACCATAAAAAATAATTAAATAAAAATTTCATTGATATAATTAATAAATATATGATTGGAATAGATATTACATCAATTGATAGGTTTAGAAATAAAGATGAAAATTTTGCGAAAAAAATTTTATCTAACGAAGAATTTCTGGAATGAACCAATGATGAATTTAAAGAAATATATTTGGCAACTAGATGAGCCATTAAAGAAGCAATTTTTAAAAGTGACAATATGTTTTCCAATTTTAGTAATATAAATATAGGAAAAATTAATGGCAAATATTGTTTCAATAATTTTGAAATAAGTACTTCTAGAGAAAATGATTATGTTATAGCAATTGCTTTAAAAAATAAGGATGTATAGATGAATTGAAATTTGAAAGCTGTATTAAGAAAACCCTTGTGAGATTTACGTTCTAAAAAATGTAAAAGAGTCATGAAAAAAATGAATAAAGACCCAGAAAGATTTTCTTTGCAATGAAGAAATGATTTAGTTTCTAAATATGCTTCAAAAATGTTAGATGGATTTAATTTAAGTGTTAAGGTCTCTGGATTTCAAAATTTATCAAGCGGAGGACCTGCTTTGTTGGTTGGGAACCACCAAGATTTTAGCGATGCATTTATTGTTTTAAAAGCTTTGCAGAAAAAAACAAGTGAAAAAGATGATTTTAATAAAATAACTACTTTTCTAGCTAAAGATACTTTGAAGCATGATGATCTTGTTAGATACCCATTAGAATTAATGGACGTATTTTTTTTAGAAAGAGATAGTTTAAGGAAATCTTTAGAAATATATAAAGAATTCGGGAAATTCATTAAGACCCACAAAACATATGGAGTTATTTTCCCTGAAGGAACAAGAAGTTATGATGGTAAAATAGCAGAATTCAAGCCAGGTGCTTTAAAAATAGCTCAAAGAGAACTGATTCCTATTATTCCATTTACTATTAATAATTCTGTTAAGGGAATTGATTGAAGAAGAAAAACAAAATTACAGACAGAGATTATTTTTCATAAAAAAATTCCGGCAAATTCCTTTATTAATCAATCTACACAAGCTTTGGCAAATAGAGTTCAAAAAATAGTTGAATCATCTTTTGTACCACCTATATTTACTCATAAAGAAGTTAGTGAATCTTCACTTATTAAAGCTAAGAAAAAAGAGCAAATATACTTGAAAAAAGAAAATAAAATTTCCTCTAATTTAGAAAAACAAAAACTAAAAATAGAAACGCAACAAAATAAATTAAAAGTTCAAGAAGAAATTGAAACACAAAAATTTATTGAACTAGAAAAGAAGAAAAAAATAAAAAAAGAATCCAAAAAATCAACCAATATAAAAGAAAACAAATAAGGATATTAAATGGCAAATTCAAAGATTATAACTGAATCAGAACATTCTCTACTAGATCACAATTTTTCTTTAGAGAAATTTAATGGACCGCTAGATTTATTGTTGATGCTTGTTAAAAAGAAAAATATAAGTATTTTTGAAGTTGACCTTGTAGATTTAGCTACTCAATATTTAGCGATTATTTCTGAAGTAACTAAACGAAATGTGGATATTGCTAGCGAATATTTAGTAATGGCTGCAGATTTAATTTATATTAAATCTAAATTAATATTAGCTGATCCTGAAGCTGAATTAGAAGTCCAAGAAGATAAATTAAGACTTTTAAGATTGCTTAATGAATATGAAGAATTCAAAAATCTTTCTATTAAATTAAGAGAACAAGAATTAAAAAGAAAAGAAATATTTATTAAAAAAATATCTGATACAGAACAATACATTAAAGAGATTGACGAGTCTATTTTAGATGGTTATGGAACATCAATTAAATTAATTACTATTTTGCGTAAAATGTTTGAAAGAACTCAGGCAAGTAAATTAAGGAAAATTAAATTTGAAACATTTAATTTATCTCCGTCAGAGAGAAAGAAACAAATACGAAAATTGATTGATGCAAATGAAAATAATATAACATTTGAATTACTCTTTTCAGTAGAGACTCTAAATCATTTTGTAGTTACATTAATAGCTGTATTAGATATGTCTAGAAAAGAAGAGTTGGTTCTAGAACAAATAGAACAATTTGAAGAAATAAAAATAAGTAAAGGAGAAATGTACTAATGACATCAAGAGAAAAAATAATAGAATCTATACTTTATATTAGAGGAGATCAAGGAGTTAATAATGAGGAAATACAAAGAATCTTTATTTTAGAAACAATAGCTCCAGCAAAAGAAATGATGAAAAAATTTATTGAAATATATAATGACGGCAATAGAGGGACTATAGTTGAAGAATATAATGGAATATACAAACTTGCAACTGTTCCTGAAGCAAAAGATTTTATTTCTGAATTGATAACAGGAGAGCAAAAACAAAAATTGTCAGATTCAGCTATTGAAACAGTTGGTATTGTTGCTTATAAAGCGCCTATAACCAGATCTTCTATTAGTGATATTCGTGGCAAAAATTCAGATCACATTGTTAGTGTTTTGCTTTTGAAAGGATTAATTGAAGAAGTAGGAATTTCTAAATCTCCTGGAACACCCATTCTTTATGGGGTAACTGATAAATTTTATGATTATTTTAGAATAAGGTCTTTGAATCAATTACCAAGACTATCAGAATTCAATAATATTGATTTAGATTTAGATGAAGAAGACGAAATAGATTTATACTCATCTCAGAGAGACGAGTAAAATGAATTTAATAAAATTAAAAGCCACAAAAAATGACGAAGGCAGAACTTGTTTTAAATACATTATAAAAGTATTGGATAATGTCCCTGTGTCTAGAATAGAAAAATTATTTAGAAAAAAAGACATTCGTGTTAATGACAAAAGAATTTCTGAAAAAGATTATGAAATCAAAGAAAACGATAGAATTTGAATTTACGGATTAGAAGACAGTTATAAAATGGATGATTTTATCGAACCTTCAATTACTTTTGAAAAAATTTTTGAAGATGATAATATATTGGTAATTAACAAACCAATTAATGTTGCAGTACACGGAGAACCTGATTGTTTAGATTTTCAAGTTTTATCATATTTGCAATATAAAAAAATTGATTCTTTTAAACCGTCTCATATCGGACGATTAGATAAATCAACGTCTGGATTAATAATCTATGCTAAAAATTATTCTACACTTGTGCAAATGAATGAAAAAACAAGTGATTTTGAAAAATATTATGTTATGAAATCAGATTTTCCCTTTGAAAAACAACACTTTATTTTTTATTCTAAATATGATAAAAAAACAAGAAGACACAAACTTTCAGATTCTTTACCTGGAGAAAAAATGGAAACTATTTTTTTTACACAAGGAAATAAAAAATATGCAAGAATTATTACTGGAAAAAAACATCAAATAAGAGTTACTCTACAACACTTAGGTTATCCAATAAAGGGTGATAGAAGATACGGTGGAGATTACGGCAAAAGAGTATTTTTGCATTCAAATAAATTAGTTTTTCATAATTTAGAACAAGAATTAGAATATTTAAATGGAACAATGTTTGTTTCTGAAGCAAAATGATAGTATTATTAATAATAAGGAGTTTATAAATGACTAAAGAAAAATTTGTTTCTATGACGAATAAAATATTAATTAATATTGATGAAAAAGTTTTGAATTCTCTTCAAGATGAATTTTATTTCATAGAAAAAAATATGGAAAAAATAAAAAATATTAATATTGAAGGTGTAGAACCTATGGCAAGAATTTCACAACCAATAACATTTTTGAGAGAAGATGTAGTCGGTCCTTCTTTAGATAAAGAAAAATTGCTTTCTAATGCTTCCAAACATAATGGTGATTATGTTGTTATGAAGAGGGTTTTGAAATAATGATTTTTGTTAACAAAGGAAACTTAAAAAATGCTCAAAAAGAATTATCTAATGATCAAAATAATTCTGTAATAGAAGTATATGAAGATGTGAATAAAAAGCAAGGACCTCTAGCTGGTGTTATTTTTACTTTGAAAGATGTTTTTGCTACTGAGAAATGAGACACAACTTCATCTTCTAATATTTTGTTAGGTTTTAAATCTCATTATAATGCAACAGTTTTTGATAAATTAATTGATGCAGGAGCCACTATTGTTGCTAAAGTATTTTGTGATGAACTAGCTATGGCCGGAACCGGAACTTACTCTAGATCGGGAATAATAACTAATCCATTAAATAAGAAAAGAGCTATTGGAGGTTCTTCTTCAGGTTCGGCAGCAACTTTTACAGAAAATATTGGTTTTGCTATTGGTTCTGATACAGGTGATTCAGTTAGATTGCCGGCATCTTATATTGGAAAAGTTGGGTTCAAACCATCTTATGGTGCGGTTTCTCGTTGGGGTTTATTTGCATATGCATCTAGTTTGGACACTGTTAGTTGATTTTCTCATGATGTCAATGATTCTTTACAAATAGCCAAAACTCTTTATGGTTTTGATGAAAAAGATTTAACTTCATTAACCATTGATTTAGAAGATGTGGTTTCTATAAAACCCAAAACCATTTCTTATTTAGATTGTTTTGAATTTTTAGATAAATCTATTGCAAAAGAATATCAAAACTTTCTTGATACATTGAAGGAACAAGGAATCAAATTAAATAAAATAAAATTAAATTTAGATTTATTAAATGCCATCAAACCAGTTTATGACATTATTTCTTTTTCAGAAGCTTCTTCTAATTTATCTAATTTAACTGGTGTTCATTTTGGAAAAAGAATTGAGGGTGATGATTGAAAAGATTCATTTTCGAAAACAAGATCTTCAGGATTTGGTTTCATGGTTCAAAGAAGGCTTGCTTTGGGTTCTTTTTATCTTGAAAAAGATAATCAAGAAAAACTGTTTTTAAGAGCGCAAAAAATTAGAAGACTTATTAGTGATTGATTCACTAAAATTCATAATGAATGCGATGTTCTTATCTTTCCATCATCTCCATCAATAGCTCCTCTAGTAAAAGATGTAGAAAATAATTCGGATAACTTAATGACTTGAATATTGACTGGTTCTAACTTGGTTGGGAATCCTTCTATTAATTTTAATTTAGGTACTTCTGACAATATGCCTTTTAATATTTCTATTGATTCTAAAATTTATGATGATAAGAAATTGTTTGCACACTCTTTATATTTAGAAAATATGTGGAAAGAAAAAAGAGAATTATAATGATTAAAAATTTAGAAGTAATTATTGGTATAGAAATCCATTTAGAATTAAATACAAAAACAAAACTATTTTCTTGTGGCGAAAATGATTTTAATGCTTTAGCTAATACGAATGCAACAACTATTGATTTGGGTTATCCTGGAACATTGCCTTCATTAAATAAAGAAGCTGTAATTAAGGGGATAAAGTTGTGCAAGGCTCTAGATATGAATATCGATAAAGAATTACACTTTGATAGAAAAAATTATTATTATACAGACATTCCTAAAGGATTTCAAATTACACAACAATTTCGCCCTATAGGATCTAATGGAAAGATTTCGTTATTCTTGAATAATGATGAAGTTAAAGAAATAAACATTAATAGAATTCATATTGAAGAAGATACTGCTAGACAAATTCATACACCTACCGAAACATTAATCAATTATAATAGAGCAGGAGTTCCTCTATTGGAAATAGTTTCTGAACCTGAAATGAATACGGCAGAAGAAGCGATGAATTATATTAACACAATTAGAATGATTGCATTATTTTTAGGAATTAGTGATTCTAAAATGTCCGAAGGTTCATTAAGAGCAGACATTAATATTTCTTTAAGAATGTTGGGATCTAAAAAACTAGGTACAAAAGTTGAAATTAAAAATATCAATTCCTTAAATAATGTTAAAAAGGCCATTGAATTTGAAATAGCTTGTCAAACAAAAAAAATTCTTGCTGGAGAAGTTATTAGGCAAGAAACGAAAAGATTCGATGAAGCTTCATTCGAAAATATTGTTATGAGAGAAAAGAGTGATGACATTGATTATAAATATTTTAAAGAACCTAATATACCACCAATTATGTTGGATTCAAAATGAATAGATGATATTGCTATTGAAGAAATGCCTTGAGAGCAAAAGGACAGGTATTTTAAAGATGGTATTCCTGAAACATATATATTGTTGTTAAATAATAACTTGGAAGCCTCTAAATTCTTTGATTCAATTAAATATGATGATAGAGAAACTTTGGCTAAATTCTTTTTTTCTGAAGTTCTTGTTTTGGCAAAAAACAAAAGTATTCAGGACTTAAATATAAAACCACAAGACATTGCTGATTTAATTAATTTGTCAGCCTTAGGAAAGATTTCTGGTAAGCAATTAAAAACTTTTTTCCCAAAATTAGTTAACTTAACAACTTCGGTAGAAGATTTAATTAAAAGCGAGGGTTCTGTGCAAATTTCTGACACTAAAATTTTGTCTTCTTTCATTAAAGATATAATTAAAGAAAATCCTGGACTTTTAAATGAATTTATTGAAAGGCAAGAAAGATGCTTAAAGTTTGTTATAGGTCAATTGATGAAATTAACCAAAGGTCAAGCTAATCCAATTGTCGCAAACCAAATAACTATGGAAATTTTGGAGAAACATGTCGAAGAAAAATAAGTTAAAATTTGGTTGAGATGCTATTGAAAAGCCAAAAAGAAAAAATAAAAAAGCAAATTATAAATGAGTTTCAAAACATACTTATAGAAATTCTGTTGAAATTACTTTTTTTGATAAAATTATTAAAATTATAATTTTGATTTCATTAAAATTAACATTGAATAAAAAAATATCTATTAACCCTGTAAAGAAAAGAGAGTTAATAGATACTACTTATGAAAAAATTTCTTCACCTAAATTTAATTTTATTCCAGCGGGGTTAGGTCTCTATTTATTTTTCTCAATAATACCTATATCCATTATCGTTATTGCTGCTATTGAAGCGATTTCTCACATTCCTGTCTTAACTGGTGGTAAAGATTTAGGTTGAGGAACAATATTGCGTGAAGATATTTTATCCCGAATAATTCCTGGATTCGACTCTCTTTTGATACAAATAAATACAAGTGATACAAACGTCATTCTTATTAATACTACAATAGTGATTTTGCTATTTTCTTCAATATGATTTTCATCCAAGGGAATTTCCAAATTTATAGATAGTCAATCTACTATTTATGAACATACAGAGCAAACTAACTTTATTATCAAAAGATTAAGGTGTATAATGATGGTTCCTATTATTTCTGTTTTTTTTATTTTGTCCTTTTTATCGATCATTCCTTTGTTGAGTTGATATCAAGAAAAATGACCAAGTTTATCTCTTGACAATCGTGTTTTTGGTTGACAATATGAAGTCTTGTTTTATTTTACATTATCAGTTTACTTGATTTTTTGAAGTTATTTAGGTGTTGGTTTATTATTTAGATTTTCACCATTATTTAAATTAAAATGAAAAGAAATTTCTCCAGGAATATTAATCACAGTTATTCCTACCGTTATATTTACAATGTCATTTGGATATGTTTCTGCTTTGATTGATTATGCAAAATATGGGTCCATAGGTACATTTTTATATTCGATTACATTTGTTTTGGTTTTGGCTTATTTTTTATATGCAGGAATTATTGTTAATGCTTCATATTATAAGACATTCTTCTCTCAAAGAATAGTACCTAAAAAATGATTTTTTACCAATATAATTCTAGATAAGTTAGATATTTTTAGAAAAAGAAGATAAATATTTTTATTGATATTATAGCACTGCATCTAAGCTATTTAATTCTTGATATAAAATGTCGTCTAACTTAAGTTCTAAGTCAAATCCACCATTTGCATTCATTGTTTGGAATCCGCTTTTAATTTTATTTATAATTACATCTCTTAAAATTTGGGGTATATTTTTTGGAATTGAAATCATTTGACCATTAATTTCAATATTTTCCGTTTCTTGTTTTGGTATTATATTGACATTATTTAATAATGCAATTAATACTTGAAAGGCAATTTCATGACACATTTCATTAAATTTAGCAGAACCTTGTTCGGCATAAACTTGATATGGATTTTTTTGAGAGTATTGAACAATATTTGTGGATGATCTTAGTTTATCCATAATATCAATGTGGTATTGTCATTGAGCATCAATAGATTCAATAAATGTTGTTCTTTCGTTAGACTTAATTCACTCGATTGATGATTTCTCAGCAGAAATTTGTCTGGATTTATTATATAGCTCTAAAATTACTTTTTCAAAAAATAAAGGAATAGCTTCATTGGTTAAATGTTTAAAGTGTTCTTCAATAAAAACAAAGTCACATTGATTTAAAAAAGTTTCATTGATATATTTTGTTAATCGAGTGTAATTTACTAAACCTGTATAATTCAATACTCCATCTACATAAATTAATTGTTCACTTGCATTTGCGATAATTTTTTCAATAATGGGGTATAAATCATCTTGAGTTAAAACAATGTCTCTTTGTGTATAAAGCAAATCTCTTTGTTTTCTAATCACATCATCATAATTTAGAACAGATTTTCTACTATCATAGTTAAAACCCTCTATTTTTCTTTGAGCACGAGCAAACGCCTTTAAAATAGTTTTACCATCTATTTTATTTTCACCAGCACCTTTAAATATTTCTTTTCATTTTTCCTGTAATGAAAATCTTTGGATAAGTTGGTCTTCTATTGAAAGGAAAAATTTAGATTCTCCAATATCTCCTTGACGTCCAGCACGTCCCTTTAATTGGTTATCAATTCTACGTGATTCAGCTTTGTTAGTTCCTAAAACATAAAGTCCACCAGCTTCAACAACTCCTGGACCTAATTTAATATCAGTTCCTCGACCAGCCATATTGGTTGCTATAGTAATTGAATTTAACTCACCTGCTTTAGAAATAATTTCCGCTTCCGATTTATTTTGTTTGGCATTTAAAATAGTATGCGGAATATTGTTCTTTAAAAGTATGTCATGTAAGTATTCTGATTCTTTTACTTCTGCTGTACCAATTAAAATGGGTTGACCGGTTTTTCTGATTTTATCAATTTCTTTAACCATTGCTTGAAACTTATATTGGAAACTTACATAAACTTCATCAGGGTGATCAATTCGTCTAATAGGTTTATTTGTCGGTACGACATTTACTCTCATGTTATAAATATCTAAAAATTCTTGTTCTTCTGTTTTGGCGGTTCCCGTCATTCCCGAAAGTTTTTTAAACATTCTAAAAAAGTTTTGATAAGTAATTGTTGCCATTGTTTTAGTTTCAGGTTCAATTTCAATTTTTTCCTTAGCTTGCAATGCTTGCTGCAGTCCTTCGGAATATGATCTACCTTCCATTACTCTTCCTGTAAATGAATCAACTAATTCAATTTTTTCATTTAAAACAATATATTCAACATCACGTTTCATAATAAGTTGTGCACGTAAAGAATTTTGAATACGATGAACAATTTCAGAATTCTGAATTTCATATATATTTTTAACATTATAAAATTTATTAGCTTTATTAACGCCTTTGTGATTCAATGAAATAGATTGTGTTTCATGATCAACTTGATAATCTTCTACTAATAATGACAAAGCAAACTGATTCGCTGTTTCATATAGTTTTGAATCGTTAGTTTCACCACCCGAAATAATCAATGGAGTTTTCGCCTCATCAATTAAAATTGAATCAACTTCATCAATTAAGGCAAAATTCAATCCTCTTTGAACTTTTTGATTTTTATGAACCACCATATTATCACGTAAATAATCAAATCCTAATTCAGAGTGAATAGAATATGTAATATCACAAGCATATGCCCTTCTTTTATCTTCTTTATCAGCTTTAGGTTTGTTAATTCCAACAGTTAGACCCAATCAATTAAAAACTTCACCCATTTCTTCAGCATCACGTGCCGCTAGGTATTCATTAACTGTAGAAACAATTACTCCCTTTCCATTAAGGGCGTTTAAATATATTGGGGCAATTGAAGTAATGGTTTTCCCCTCGCCAGTTTTCATTTCGGCAACAGAACCCAAATCTAAAATAACTCCTCCGATAATTTGTACATCAAAAGGTCTTTTTTTCAATACTCTAAATGTTGCTTCTCTAACAACAGCAAAAGCTTCATTTCTAATATCTTCTAAAGACTCGCCCTTTTTTAGTCGTTGCTTAAAAACTCTAGTTTTATTTTTTAACTGATCATCAGCTAAATTTTTAACGCTTTTTTCTAATGAGTTTATTTTTTTCAAAGAAGCTTCAGCAGATCTAACTTCAGCAGAACGAAAAGCATTGTATTCCTTATTGGTTTTGGATTTTTCTTTTCTCTTTTTATTTTTCTCTTTGTAAGACTTTGTATTGATATTAGTGCTATTCATATATATAATTTTATATAAAAAAAATGTTTTATGGTAAAAAACATTTTTGATTTTATTTATTATTATATTTAATTAACATATCAATAACTAATTCATTGATAATTTGTGGTTCCAATTTATCCTTCGGTAACATACCTTCAATCATTTTAACATCTTCAATATTATATAATTTAGCAAGCTTTTCATAGTGTTCTTGATAATGAGTATCTTGAGCTTCTAATTTCTCTTCTTTAGCTAAATGAGCAAATAACAACGATGTTATAATGTTTTTCTCTGCTTCAACAGTTAATTCTTTAGTAACATCTTCACCTGTAAGTTGTGTCATTTCCAAATATTCTTTTTTATTGATTCCCTCTTTTTTCAAATTATCATTAAATCTTTTCATCAATGTTTGCACTTCTTTTAAAAGCAATGTTTTAGGTACTGGTATTTCATTTTGGTCCATTAATCTTGAAAATACTTCATTTTTAAACTTAATTCTTGATTTTTCAAGATTTTCTCTTTTAGTTAAGTCTAATAAATAATCATTTAATTGCTTTGGAGTTGTTACATTTTTGATATTTAATGTCTTAATAAATTCAGCATCTAATTTTGGTAAATCCAAAGTTTTAATTTCTTTAATATTAATTTTAAATTCTACTTTTTTATTAGCTAAATCCTTTACATGGTAATCTTTAGGAAAAGTTACATATATACTACCTTCATGCCCTGATTTTAAACCCATAAGTTCATCTTCAAACCCAGGAATAAAATTACCAGAACCAACTTTTAATTCAAAATCTTCAGCTTCTCCACCATCAAAGGCTTCTCCGTCATTAAAACCTTTGAAATCAAAAATAATAGTATCATTATTTTCAATTACTACATTTTTACCTTTTTTAGGTAATAAAACAGCAGTTTTAGATAATAATTTATTTTCTTGTTGAATAATGTCTTGTTTTAATTCAGCATCAGTTGCTATTTTATCCAAAGAAATACCCAATTTTTTATAATCTTTTAATTTAAAGTTTGGAAATAAAGGATATATAAAGATAATTTCTAATTCATCACTTGTAACTTTCTCTACAGTATAAGTAGGACTATCAAGCACAATTTCATCAGTAATTTCTTTGGATGCAATAACAACATATTTATCCAACAAAGATACAATTCCTTTTTCTCATATTTGACCTTCAGAAATATATTCTTTCGCCTTTATTAAAGGAACTTTTCCTTTTCTAAATCCTTTAATACTTAAATCTTTAGCAATTAAAGCAAAAGCTTTTTCTTGCGATTTTTTTCATTCATCTTTTGGTACCGGTAATACAATTCTCATTTCAGATGTTTTTTTATCTATTGTTTTTGTTATCATGTTTTAATGTTTCTCACTTCTTTATTTAATTAGTAATAGATTTTACTAAAACTATATTTTAAATATTATACTAATTTTTTGAAATAGTTTTGAAAATTTTGGTTGCAACATCATTACCTTGGATGGCTTCAATCTCTCCCAATAATGCTTTAGATACCAAAATAATTTCATCTACATGATTAACGTATTTAAGAGATAAATTTTCTGGGAATATAACTGATATGTAAATCAAAAAAGATTCCATAGCTATTCTTTTTACAATAGGATCATCAATATTTTTAGATTCAATCCCAACCATATTTTCAATACAATATTTGGAATCAAAAACCGACTTCATTTTTGAAGGGTTTATAATTTGGTCATTAATTATAAAATCATGATTTAGTTTTTGCACAATTAAACTTTCAACAAAGATAGTTTTTGCATTATTCGCAATGGTATTGGAAACTAATATTTTTTGAATATCATTTTCAAAACCAACTCAGTTGAATTGTGAAATTTGAGTTAGTGCTAATGATTGTTTTCCATTTTCAACACCAGAATTAACAATTTCTAATAATTCTTCTCTATTCATAGTCATTTTTTTCTGATCAAAAGAAATGGAATATTCCTTAAATAATTTTTTCATTTCTTTTTCATGTTCTAAAGGTATGTATGGCATTGATAATTCTTTTTTCAATAATAAAACAGCTTGATCTAAATCAATCTCTCTTATTCTTTTAATTTCTTGAATTATCTCTTGATAATAGTTTTGTTTATTCATATATATTAAATAATATCTTATTTTTTATAAAAAAAGCAAAAAAAAATGGCGATCACGGGAGGATTCGAACCTCCGACCACATGCTTAGAAGGCACGTGCTCTGTCCCCTGAGCTACGCGACCATTTAATAAATAAATTTTATCATAATTTATTTTAATATTCTTTAAATATTAAAGAATTGAATAATTATATATAAATGCAAAATTAATGCTTGAAAATTTTAATGATGCTTTTGGCTACATTTGGACTTACAACTTTTTGAAGTTCTTCCAAATTAGAGTTATATATATTGTTATATGTTTTAAAGTGTTTTAAAATTTTTAATTCAGTTTTTGGTCCTATTCCAGGTATTTTGGTTAATATACCTTCTAAACTACTTTTAGAATTTTTATTTCTATGAACTGTTTTGGCAAATCTATCAACCTCCTCTTGCATGCCGCTTAAAAAAAGAAATGCATCCTTGTCAATCTTAACTTCTTCTGAATTTTCTAGAATTATAAAATCAGTTTTATGGTTTGTATTTTTAACCAATCCCATTACTGGAACGTTGATGTTTAATTTATTTAGTGTTAATTTGGCTTCGTTCAATTGTTGAATGCCTCCGTCCACAATCAAAATACTTGGTATTACATTTTCTTTGCTAAAATATTGTGTTAAACCTTGATTCATATATTCTACATCTCCTCTTCTATTAGAAGGAGCAATATTAAATTTTCTATATTCACTTTTTTGAGGGCAACCATTTCTATATGAAATGACAACAGAAACAGGGTTGGTGTTTCTTGTGTTTGAATTATCAATCATAATAATGTGATTTAAATCTTCTTGCTTGCTTATTTTTTTTAGAAAATTCAATCCACCAATAATTATTGCTTGTTTATTTTTATATTCTAATATTTTAAAATCAATATTTTCTGCTGCATTCTTAATGGCTAAATTAAGCACTGACAAGTACTTACCTTTTTGAGGTATTATTACTTCTGATTCGAAAAATATATCATTAGACATAATGTTTAAATTAGTAATTATTTTTTTAGGTAATTTTTTATTTTGATAAAATTGATTAATAAATTGTCGTATTGTGTCATCAATAGATATGTTTATTTCAATTGTATGAATATCATTATTTATTAAAGAACCACTTCTAAAAAATTGAATACAGAAAACCATAAAATTATTATGATAATTACCAGATATAACATCAAAATTAGTATTATTTTTTAATTCAACAATTTGAACATCTTTATTCATTGATAAAAAATTAATTACACCCTTCATTTCGTTTGCTCTTTCAAATTGTTGACTATCAGAAAAATAATACATTTTTTTGGTTAATTCAATTAAAAAATCATTGTTATTTTTAGATAATATTTGTTTGGCTAAAAGAAATTTTTGTTCTCAAAATTCAAAACTTTCTTTTTTAATCGGTAATCCTTTATTATAGAAGCATTCACTTTTCAAAAAATTTAATATTATTTTAGAATTGCCATTATTTAAATAAGGCCCATAAAAAAGATTGTGCTTACTTTCTTGTTTAACTGTATATTTTAAAGAAATAAATAATTCATTTTTATTCAATAAAATATTTATATATGGGTATTTTCGATCATCCAACAAACAAACATTATAAAAAGGTTTATATTTTTGAATTAAATTTCTTTCCAATATTAATGCTTCATTTTCATTATTGCAAATTATGGTTTCATATTGATGTATCTTTTCAATCATTTTAGCAGTTTTAAATGAGTTAATTGATCCTGTAAAGTAATCAGACATCCTTTTTTTTAGATTCTTAGCCTTGCCAACATAAATAACATTATTATTGCTGTCTTTTCATAAATATACTCCAGAAAGTTCGCTTACATTAGTTAAATCCATAATTATTTAAAATAACTTATTTATCTCTTCAATCATTTCTTGTAGTGGCATGTATTCATATTTAATAGTAATTATTTCTCCATTTTTCATAAAAACATGTGTGGGTATTTTTAAAACTTTATATTTGCTTTTTTCATCTCTAAATAAAAGCGATTCTTCCGCATCAATTCTAATAAATTGTACTTTTTCATTTTTTTCAAAATGTTTTTCCAATTCTTCTACGATTGGTTCCATCATTACGCAATCTCCACATCATTCTGCTCCAAATATCAAATATGTAACATCCGTCTTTTTTAATTCTTGTTGAGCGTCATTTCATTTCATTTCTTTAATCATAATTTATCCTTTTTTCTCTTTTTTTATTTTTTTTCTATTTTTCTTTATTTTAATATCATGAGTTTGATTATACACATCAAGGCTTTGTTCTTTTTTACTTTCAACAATATTGTTGAATAAAAATTCAGTATCTTCTAATTTAATACCTGCTCTTTTTTTAACTTTGATTTCATCAGTGGCATTAGAAGCAGAAACTATTATTTCACTTTGATCAAATGGATTTTCAAAAGGAATATCAATTAGTTGCTCTGAATCACCATCAGATTCCGTAATTGTTGATACTTGTATATTTTGTTGTTTTTTATTATCTTTTAATGATTTTTGTGACACTGGAGTAACTTTAGATTTGTTTTTTGTTTGTATAGAAATTTCTATTTGTTGCGTAGCATCACCAACTATTTTATCTCCAAACTCTGAAACTATAATTTTATTTTCATCTTCAAAAGAAAGATCAACTATTTTAGTTTCATATTCCTGATTTAAAACGGCCGCTCTTTTTTTAGCCGCTCTTTTACTACCAATTTTTTTGATAGGAGAAGAATATAGTAAATAAAATATAAAGTATAAAATAAGTAATAAAGAAAAAATTATTGCAATAATAGTTCCTCCTATAGAATATAAAATAGATAATATTAAACTAATAACAACGCCAGTGTTATTAATATTGGGTTTAGTTGGGTCATTGAATGATGTAAATTTTTTTCATCATGAAGTAAAGTTATCTGTTCATGCATCAACTCCAGGGAAAGCCGCATTATTATTATTTATGTACATGGAAGTTTCTATTATTAACATTATTCCAAATGTTAATATAAAAACATTTAATCAAGAGTAATTTAATACTTTAAATTTTGAAATTTTTTTAATTAGATAAATGTTTATGTTGAATAACTTACAAATAGAATAGTAAATTATAAAAAAATAAAATATATATGAGTAATATCCAAACAAAAATCCAACAGTATATCCTGGAATCGCTGATAAAATAGGTAATTCAATTATTGATAAAATTAAAAATAAAAGAGATGAACCTATTAAAATAAGCGATAAAAGACGACCATTAGTCCAAATATTGTAATTATTTTTTTGAAATTTTCTAGTTTTATCTATTTTTTTTCGCTTAATCATTTTTTAATTATAATATATATAATTTTTAAATTTCATTAAAAATTATAACAACCATAGGTTCTTTGTCAGTCATCTTGAATATTTTTTTTCTCACAACTTTTCTTATGGTGTCTTGAACATTATATAAACTAAATTTGGTAAAAAATTTTAATTCATCATAATAGATATGAGTAACAGTATTTTCTATTAAAATATCAATTTGTTCTCTATCTTTAGAAGCAATAACTCCAATATATTTAATATCAATATGATCAAAAAGTTTTTTAGTTTTTTTGTCATAAAGAGCAGAAACAACAATAACTCCATCTCTTGCAATAACTTCTCTTTCATATATAACTTCTTTAGAGATATCTCCAATTCCAAAACCATCAATTATAATGTCTCCAACCTCAGAAATTCTTTCTTTTTGTGAAATTAATTCGCCATTTTGAAAGCTTGCAATTTTACCATTTTGTAATGGAATAGATTTATTTTGTGTTAAACCAGCTCTTACAGCTTCTTTTACAGCTACAATCATATATCTATATAAACCTTGTGCAGGAATAAAATATTCAGGTTTTAATAATTCAATAATATTAAAGATATCTTGTTTTGCTGGCCTACAACGATAAAATTCATTATCAGTATAATCAATTATATGAGGTGTTTTTCTGGCTAATTCATCTAATGCATAAGTTGATTCAGTTTCTAAACCATTAACCGGCGCAGCAATCATCACGATGTGGTCTGTATTATTTATTTTTAGATAAACATCATTATCATCAGTTATTCTTACAAATCTTTTGTACAATCTTTCAACAGTTCCAGAAACAATTATTACACAACTCTTTTCTTCTTTTATTTTTTTGTAATCCACAATTTTAGGTAAAACTAAATTAGGGTTAGAATTAATTAAAAATTCTAAAAGTTGATGATATATTCTTCCATATGTAATTACTGTTCTGTTGTATTTTTTTGCTAAATCCAAAATTTGTTGCAGTGAAGACATTTCATGATCATAAGAACCAACTATTATTCTTTCATTTTCTTTTATTGAATTAAATTTTTCATCTAATAAATTTTTAATATCAATATTTTCGCTAGATGTACCGTTAAAATTTGACATTCCAGAATCCATTATTAATGCTAATATTTTAGGATTGTTTTGTTTTATTTGAGCAATATCTGTCTTTCCATATATTCCTAAGTCAGCATTAACAAAGTTAAACATAAAAATAACACTTCCATCTAAGGTTTTGAAATTAAAACCTAATGTACCAGGAAGTGCTCCTGCTAATTCAATAGGTTCAACGATAATAGATCCAATTTTTTCTCCTTTAGAATCTATTTCTTTAAGTTTGTGGTTAGATTTTCCGATATTGTATTTCGAAATTCTTTCCTTTATTAAAAATAAAGAAAAATCAGAACAATAAATAGTTATGTTTGGGACCATCATTAATAATCAAGGCAAAGCAGAGAAAGATTCGTTTTGAACATCTGTAATAAATAATCCTTTAATTCTGTTGGCATTATCTTCAAGATATTTGAAGTTTGGAATTAGAGTGTCAATTCCATGTGAGGCAGAAATAGGTATTTTTGTTCCAGAATTAATTACATATATCTCTTTATCTACTTCTAAAATATAACAGTTTTTACCATTTTCATCTAAACCACCTAAGGCAAAAATTCTTGTATTAGACATCTTATCTCCATTTCATTCATTGTATTATTTATTTATATTGTGCATATTCAGCAATGTGCTGAATAATCTATTCGGGGCAATTCTAAACATTTTATACACATTGCCACATAACAACACCCACTTGACAATCCAAGATATTTTTATTATTTAAAATTATATCAAAATTTAATATAATTTTAATACTTATTTAAGTTAAAATAAATATATGAATTTAAAGAAAATAGAAGAAATTATTAAAGATTATCAATCAATCATTATTTTCCATCACATTAATCCTGACGGTGATTGTTTAGGGTCACAATTTGGATTAAAAGAATTAATTAATGATAATTTTCCTCACATTAAAGTGTATGCAATTGGCGATTCTAAAAACATCTTACCCTTTATGCAATTTAAACATGATGAAATTCCTAGTGAAGAAATTTTAAGCCAATCTTTAGGAATTGTTGTGGATGCTAATTTTTCAAACAGAATTCAATATTCAGAATTAATAATGAGTAAAAAACTGAAAAGTGTTTTACGAATAGATCATCATATTGGTGGAGATGATCTTAATCCAATTATTGTTTGAGTTGACCAAAGTTATTGTGCTTCTGCAGAACAAATAGCTGAATTAGCAATTAATTTAAATTGAAAAATTTCTAAAAAAGCTGCAGCATATATTTATTTAGGGATTTATACTGATTCTGGAAGATTTTTTTTCGACAAAACATCTTCCAGAACATTTAATTTAGTTTCAAAATTATTAAAAACAAAATTTGATGTTCAATTTATTCATAATAATTTATCTAAAAGAACAAAAGAAGAAATAATTTTTCTTAAAGAAGTTTTAAATAATTATGAAACAAAAGAAAATGTTATTTACTATTTTTTAAGTGTTAGTAAGTCTAAAGAATTAAATTTATCGGAAGAAAAAAGAAACAGAGTTGATTTTTTATCAAATATTCAACCCTATACAATATGAATTTTCTTTATAGAACAAGAAAGTGGTGATATAAGAGTGAGATTAAGGTCTAGCACTCACAATGTTCATCAAATAGCACAATTTTATGGCGGCGGCGGTCATGAAAAAGCATCTGGAGCAGTAATACAAACAAAAGAACAAATCAATGAAATAGTTGAAATGGCCAGCAAAATTTCAAATTAACTAATTATGAGATTTTAATAATTTCAAATAAGTGATATAATAATACATGTAATAAAATTTTATACAAATTAAAAAGGAGAATATAATTATGAGTATATTTAAAACAAAAAGCAAAGATTGTGCAGATTTACTTGTAAATGCAAAAGATATTGTGTCTCAAGCATTTGAAGGAAAATATGCTATACCGCATATCAATATAAATAATTTAGAATGAACTAAAACTACTTTGTTGGCAGCTCAAGAAGAAAAATCGCCAGTAATTTTAGGAACATCGGAAGGTGCCGTTAAATACATGGGTGGTTATAATACTGTTGTTGGTATGGTAAAGGGTTTAATGAGAGATTTAAGTATTACTGTTCCGGTGGTTTTACATCTAGATCATGGTTCAAAAGAAGGAGCTATTTTAGCTTTAGAAGCGGGTTATACATCTGTTATGTATGACGGTTCACATGAAACTTTTGAAGTTAATTATCAAAATACAAAAGAAGTTGTTGAATTAGCTAAAAAATATAATGCATCTGTAGAAGCTGAAATTGGTTCGATTGGCGGAGAAGAAGACGGAATTATTGGTGATGGAGAAATTGGTTCTCCTGAAGAAGCTATTCAAATGGCACAATTGGGAATTGATTTTCTTGCAGCTGGAATTGGTAATATTCATGGTCCTTATCCTTCATCATGAAAATCTTTAAATTTTGAAGCATTAAAAGATTTATCTGAAGCATGTGGTATCGGAATGGTTTTACATGGTGGTTCAGGAATACCTTCAGATCAAATTAAAAAATCTATTAAAAATGGTATTGCTAAAATTAATATTAATACTGAATTACAAATATCAAATGCTGAAGCTATTTGAGCTTATGTAGAATCTGGCGAAGCTAAAAAAGGCAAAAATTTTGATCCAAGAAAATTATATGCTCCAGGTATTGCAGCTATGGAAAAAACTGTAAAAGATAAAATAAAAGAATTAGGTTCACAAAGCAAAGCTTAATTAAATTAAAAAGCAAGCATTAAAGCTTGTTTTTTTTGTTTTTCAATAATGAGACAAGTCAACCAACTATAATTATTAATTTAAAAATATTATTTTAATGAAAATGTTTCTTTAATGTTAATATTGTCCTATTTGCGGAAATTATAAATAAAAGTTTTTATAATTAAATAATGATAGATTATAAAATGAAAAAAAATAATAAATGAAGAGAAAAAAAGAGAAAAATATCTCGAATATGATTTTTATGTTTGATGATTATATTTTCTTTTTTTATTACAACATCTTGTCACCAACAAAACAACAACACCTACATTTCTAAAGTTATTGACGGTGATACATTTCAAGACAATAACCATATAAAATATAGATTACTTGGAGTTGACACTCCTGAAAGTTTTGATTCTACTCGTAATTTTAACCCAACAATAGGAATTCAAAAATTTTATGCATCAAAAGCTGCTAATTTTAGTTCCAAAATAATTTTAAATAAAAAAGTTATTTTAAAAATATGAAAGTTAGATTTTTATAATAGAGTAATAACCAAAATAAATTACCAAACTTTTGATTTGGCTTTAGAATTATTAAAAAATGGTTTGGCAAGAGTGAAATATATATCTCCTATTGATAGTGATTTCTTTTATTATCCAGATATTGATTATTACAATCAATTATCGAAAATAGAAATATATGCCAAAATTAATAAAGTGGGTATTTGAAACCTTTCTTTAGAACAACAAAAAAGTGTATTTCCTAAATAGACACTCTATTTCTTCTAAATTCTAATTTTTAATATATAATTTATAAAAATAAAAAAGTCACAAAGGATTTAAAATTATGAAAAAAGACACTCATCCAAAATCAGAATTACTAACAATTAAATGTTCAACATGTAATACTAACCATCAATTATTAACTACATCAAATGATGTATCAATTGATATTTGTTCAAGTTGCCATGCATTCTATACAGGCGACAACTCTATTGCTAGATCAGCGGGTAGAGTTGAAAGATTCAATCGTCGTGTAGCATCAGGTAATGATAAAAATAATTAATTAGAAATAATTAAATGAATTTTAAAGTTATTTATTAGATTTCCTTCTTCATCAGTTAAGATATATTTTAACTTTATGTTTTTGTCATTTAAAACTAGTTTTTCTAAAAGTGAAACAATAATTATGGTTCCATGTTCTGTAATGAAATTATTTTTAATTTTCTTATTCATTTCTAAATCAATAGTTGTTGGACCGGCATATATTGTCACTTTTGATTCGTTATATTCAATTCTATTTTGAATATTATTAGACGGTTCAATAAATTCTAGGACATTCATATCTTGATCTATAGATTTAGTTAATTGGGAAGTAAATTCAATTTCTTGTTGATTTTCATTTTGTCCATAAGTAGATTTAAAAGTTATTGTCATTACTTTAATCTTGCCTTAACTTTAGTTTCACCAAATAAAAAGATAGCTTTTGCAAGTTCAGGACCATGTTCTACACCAGTAGCAAATTTTCTAATTGGCATAAATAAATTTTTTCCATTTTCTTTAGTGATATTTTTAGTGCTATTAATTGCTTCTTGAATATTATCAACATTAAAGTCTCGAGATAAAATCTCTTGAGCAAAAATTTTAGTTAGTTCCGTTTCTTCATAATCACCATGAATTTTTGGAATTTCATATATTTCAATATTTTTTTGCAACTCTTGAATGTTTTTAGCATTTTCTTTATATATACTTAAAAATAAAAGTTTTCAATCTTGATTTTGGTTATTTGAAAATTTTAATTTTTCCAAAATAATATTATCATCTTGATTTTTAATATATATTTTTGAAAATCAATCCATTTTTTGAATATCAAATTTTGATGGTGATTTAGATAATCTTTTGTAATCAAATTTTGTTATTAATTCTTTTTTAGACATTAATTCTTTTGAATCTTCGCTTGTTCAGCCCAACAAAGCTAAAAAATTAAATACAGCATCGGGACAATAACCTTCATTTTTGTAATCTTCAATAAATTGATGTAAAGTTAAATCTCTTTTAGATAATTTTTTACCATCCATATTTGTTATTATGGTTAAATGTCCAAAGAAAGGTGGAGTTCAACCTAAAGCTTCATATACCGATAATTGTTTAGGAGTGTTTGTGATATGTTCTTCGCCCCTAAAAATATGTGTAATTTCCATATCATAATCATCTATTACTACTGCAAAATTATATGTTGGATATCCATCACTTTTTTTAATTACCCAATCACCAATTTCATCTGAATTAACACTAATTTCATCTCTCACTAAGTCATGTCAAATGTAATCTCTATTTTTTGGTAAAGAAATTCTAATTGCATATTCACCATTTGTTTCTCTTCTTTTTCTCTCTTTATCAGAAATTTTTAATCAATTTTTGTTATATCTAAAAGAAAATTTTCCAGATGCTTCTTGCTCTTGTTTTTGCTGAGTTAATTCATCTGTTGAATCAAAAGCGATATATGCAGTACCATCTTCAAGCATTTTTTCAACATATTTATTATAAACATCAAGTTTTTCGCTTTGACGATATTTACCATATTTAGGATTTGGGTTAATTGGTGATTCATCTGGCACAATTCCTAATCATTTTAAATTATTTAATTGTGATTTTTCACCATTAAAAACATTTCTTGAAAAATCAGTATCTTCAATTCTTAAAATAAATTCACCATTATTGTGTTTGGCAAATAAGTAACAAAATAAAGCGGTTCTGGCTCCTCCAATATGTAAATATCCTGTTGGGCTAGGAGCATATCTAGTTCTAATTTTTTTCATATATAAAATTTTACATTAAAAAACAATTTTAAATATGATTTATAGCAATGTTCATATTCTAAAAACAATTATTATGTATAATTAATATTAAATGGAAAAAGTAATGTATGACTCTCTTACCGAGATTAAAAAAAAATATGAAAGTCTTGAGGAGAATTTAAAATCTCCTGATGTTTTAGTAAATATAAAATTATATACAAAAATTAATAAAGAATATAACATGTTGAAAGATGTGGTGAACAAATTTAATGAGTATATTTTATGTGAAAATATTATTGAAGATTCTAAATTAATGTTGTTAGAAAGTGATGATGAAATAATTCAAATGGCCAAACAAGAAATTAATGAATCTGAAAAGAAAATGAAATTATATATTGAAGAATTAAAAATATTGTTATTACCTGTTGATGAAAATGATGATCGAAATGTGATTGTGGAAATTCGTGGAGCTGCAGGTGGAGATGAAGCAAACATTTTTGCTGGTGATTTGTTTAGAATATACACAAAGTGAGCAGAACAAAATTCAATGAAAATAAAGGTTTTAGATTCATATCCTAGCAATACAGGGGGTTATTCTCAAATAATTTTTTCTGTTAATGGAGAAAAAGTTTATTCTAAACTTAAATTCGAATCAGGAGTTCATAGAGTTCAAAGAATTCCTCAAACAGAAACACAAGGAAGAGTTCATACTTCTACTGCAACAATTACTGTTATGCCTGAAGCCGATGAAGATGTAGAAATCGAAATTCATAATTCAGATTTAAAAATAGACACATATAGATCATCTGGTGCTGGAGGTCAATCCGTTAATACTACTGATTCTGCAGTTAGAATAACACATATACCAACTGGTGTTGTTGCTAGTTGTCAAGATGGAAAATCTCAAATATCTAATAAAGATATGGCTATGCGTGTTTTAAAAACAAGATTATTTGATTTGGAAGTTCAAAAGAAAAAACAATTAGAAGGTGAATTTAGAAAATTGGCTGGTTCTGGAGCAAGAAGCGAAAAAATTAGAACTTACAATTATCCACAAGATAGAGTAACTGATCATAGAATAAATTTTTCAGCTTCTTTAAAAGGAATTTTGGATGGTAAGTTAACAACATTAATTAGCGCCTTATTGGCTGAAGAGCAAGTTGAAAAAATTAAAAATGTAGGTATTTTTTAATGCCTAATATTGATGATTTATTTTTAGAAAAAAAAAGATATGGTTTGGAACAAAAAATTTCATTTCTTGAAAAAATTAAATTGAAATCAGGAATGCCTGTTCAAAAAATAATTGGTTATATTGAAATGAGTGATGTCACTATAAAACTAAATAAAAAAATTCTTATACCAAGATATGAAACGGAAGAATTAGTTGAAATAGCTAAGCAAATAATTTCAAAAAATAAATACATTAAAATTTTAGATATGTGCACTGGAAGTGGATATATAGGAATTGCAATTAAGAAATGAAATCCATTGCTAAAAGTTACTTGTGTTGATATAGATAAAAATGCAATTTCTCAAACTAAAATTAACTCCAAATTAAATAATGTTGACACAGAAATTATTAAATCAAACTTGTTTAAAAATGTTTCAGGGAAATTTGATTTAATAATTTCTAATCCCCCTTATATTGATATTATAGAAAAAAATAATATGAGCAATTCAGTATTAAAGTTTGAACCGCATAAGGCACTTTTTGCAATTGATGACGGTATGTTTTTTTACAAAAAAATTGAAAAAGAGTCTCTAAATTATATTTCAGAAAATGGAAAATTATTATTTGAAATAAATCCTTTAAAAGAAGAATATTTTATAAATAATAAATATGCTAATTATAAAGATATTAATGGGAAAGTTAGATTTAGCATTTTGAATATGAATGTGAATTAAAATTTTTATTTTATAAAAGTCTTTTATTTTTTTAAATTTATATTAATTAATTTCTATATAATAATATTAAAAGAAATAATTTTAAGGGGTAAAAATATGCATTTCATAGACAAAAGATCAAAATTAATAGGAACAATAGGTCCTTCATCAGAAACATATGATGTTTTAAAAGCATTAATAGTTAATGGTATGACAACAATAAGAGCAAATTTTTCACATGGAGATAGAGAAGAACAATTGGAAAAATTTGTTTTAGCTAGAAAAATTGAAAAAGAATTAAATATTCCGATTTCAATTTTATTGGACACTAAAGGTCCAGAAATTAGAGTTGGAAAAATGAAAGATGGATCTCAATTAATAAAGTCAAATACTGAAGTGGTTGTTTATACTACTGCAGCTGACTATAATTCTAAAGTTGGAACAGCTTCAGAAATTACAGTTTCTTATGAAATGGATAGAGATGTTAAAAAAGGAGACAAAGTTTTATTTGATGATGGTAAATTAGTAACATTTGTTACTTCTGTTTCTAAAGGTTCTATTGTTGTTAAAACTATTAATACTCATTTATTAAAAACAAACAAAAGAATTAATCTTCCAGGAATTGAATTCTCTTTACCTTTCTTATCAGAAAAAGATAAAGAAGATATTAAATTTGGTATCAAAAATGGAATAGACTACATAGCTGCTTCGTTTGTTAACTCTGCTGCTAATGTTAAAGAATTAAGAGAAGTTGCTAATTCGGTTGGTGGTTCAAAGGTTCAAATAATTTCTAAGATAGAATCTAATGTTGCTATTCAAAGAATTGATGAAATCATCGAAGCTTCTGATGGAATAATGATTGCTCGTGGAGATCTAGGATTAGAAATACCATATTTTGAAGTTCCTTATAATCAAAAGAAAATTATTAGAAAATGTCGTAAATTAGGTAAAGTGGTTATTGTTGCTACACAAATGCTAGATTCAATGGAGAAATCTCCACAACCTACTAGAGCTGAAGTTACTGATGTTTACTGAGCAACAGAATTAGGAGCAGATGCTACAATGCTGTCTGGAGAATCTGCGTCAGGAGATTTCCCAGTAGAATCGGTGCAAGTTATGTCAACAATAAACATGAGAGCCGAAAAAGAATTTTACAACAAACTTTACTACCCTGTTCAAATGCAAGAAGCTTTTGATAATTCATCAAAAGATGAAAGAAATAAAATTGCTTTTGAAATTGCTAAAAAAACTCAATCAGGAGAATATAAGTTTGTTATTGTTCGTTCAGCCACAGGTGCTCTTTTGCAAACAATTGCTAAATATAGACCACATGCAGCAATTATAGGTATTGTTAATGACAAAGATATGATTGGTAAATTTGGTATTACAAATAGTGTATTTGTTTCTATGGATTCTATTAATTACTTTGATGAAATTAAAAAAGATCCTTCTAAAGCTGCCGAAACATTGAAACCATTTGGTGTGGAAAAAGGTGATAGATTCCTTGTTGCTGATAGTGATTACACAACTAAAGAATTTAAATATTAATCTTATTAATTATAAAATTATTTTCAAACTAATTTAGTTTGTTTTTTTATTTAAAAATTATTATCACTTGATATATTTTTTCTAAACTAAATATAAGTATTGACATTTTTTTAATATAAAATTAAATAATATGAATTCAAAAGAAGTAAGAGAAAAATGAATAAAGTTTTTTGAGTCCAAAGAACATTTGTTTGTTCCTTCTAAATCATTAATACCACACAATGACAATTCATTACTATGAATTAATTCAGGTGTAGCCACTTTGAAAGATTTTTTTTCAGGTAAGAAAAAACCTCCATCATCTAGATTAGTTAATTCACAAAAATCAATAAGAACAAACGATATTGAAAATGTAGGAATCACAGCAAGACACCATACTTTTTTTGAAATGCTTGGTAATTTTTCTATTGGAGATTATTTTAAATCAGAAGCTATTGAATTTGCCAATGAATTCATAATAGATGTTTTAAAATTAGATAAAAATAAAATTTATATTACTTATTTTGAAGAAGATTTAGAAGTGAAGGAGAAATGACTTTCTTTAGGATATAAAAATTCTCAGATTATTTCAGGAAATAGAGAGTTAAATTTTTGAGATGTTGGTTCAGGTCCTTGCGGACCAAATACAGAAATATTTTATGACCGAGGAATTAAATATAATGATGGAGGACCAGAATTAATTAAAGACGATATTGAAAATGATAGATTTATTGAAATTTGAAATATTGTTTTTAGTCAATATAATAATTTAGGTAATAATGAATATGTTGATCTTGCTCAAAAAAATATTGATACTGGTGCAGGTTTGGAAAGAATAGTTGCTATAATGCAAGATGTTCCTACCAATTTTGATACTGACTTATTTCAAGAAATTATCAAAGAAGTAGAAAAATATACGAATTCAAGATATGAAATAGAAAATTATTTCAGCAACAACAAGGAACAAGGAACAATTAATAAACACTTTAAAATAATATCTGATCATATGAGAGCAGTTGTAAATGCTATTAATGATGGTGCAGAACCGTCTAACACCCAAAGAGGATATATTATTAGAAGATTGATAAGAAGAGCTTATTATTCAGGTGTTAAGTTAGGGATTAAAGAAAAAACTTTTTTAAATAAATTTGTTCAAATTACAAAAGATACGTTAATTTTTGATATTGATGTTAATCATGTTTCTTCTATTATAGAGAAAGAAGAAGAAAGCTTTTCAAAAACTATTCTTCAAGGAAAAAAAATATTAGATGATGAAATTTCTAAAACAAAAGACTTATTTAATGTTAATATTGCGTTTAAATTATTTGAAACATATGGTTTTCCAATAGAAATGACTAATGATGTTTTATCTGACCATAATATTAAAATGGACTTAATTGCCTTGGAAACACTAAAGGAACATCATTCTACTATTAGTAAAGGCAAACATGAACATGATAATTTCTCAAAAGCACTTAATTCTCTTAATGTAATTAGTGAATCAATTAGTAATTTTGTTGGTTATGAACAAGAATATAGCAAATCAAAAATATTATTTTTATTAAATGATGAAGAGAAGGTAAGTGAAATTAATGGAATAGGTTATTTGGTTTTGAATAACACACCATTTTATGCTACTAGCGGTGGTCAATTGCATGATAAGGGTTATTTGATGCAAGCAGGAAATAAAATCAATGTATTGGATGTTTTTAAGGATAAAAATAATAATCATGTTCATAAAATTGAGGGAAAAATTAATGATCAAGATATTGTCGAGTGTTTTGTGGATCAAACCACAAGATTGGGTTTGATGCGAAATCACTCTGCAACACACTTATTGTTTGCTGCTCTAAGAAAAATATATGGTAGTTCAATTGTGCAATTAGGGTCTAATAATAATCAAGACAGATTAACTTTTGATTTTCCTTTAAAACAAAAACCTACAGACCAAGAAATAATTATAATTGAGGATTTTGTGAATCAAGTGATTATTAAAAATATTGAACGAGAATATATAATAACAACCACAAATAAAGCAAAAAATATGGGTGCAATTATGACTATTGATGAAATGGAATATTTTAATACTGAGAATGTTAGAGTAGTTAGATTTGATGATGTAACTACTGATTTATGCGGTGGAACTCACATTGACTTTACACAAAATTTAGAAAGTTTTAAAATAGTTTCTGTAGATAATAAAGGATCTGGAATTTATAGAATTAGAGCACTAACTTCCAATCATTTGGTTAATGGAAACATTAAAGAACAGATTGATAAAAATTTAACTTCATTAAATTCTTTAATTCAAAAAATAAATAAATTATCAGGTAAAAAAGTAGAAATTAAATTTAAAAATACCGAAAACTTAAATCAATATTTAAAAGATGTTTATCTTGAAATAGATAAACATAAAGAATTGATGAAACAATTATTAAAACCAAAAAAGATATCTTTAGATATTTCATTAACACCAATTAAAGTCAATGATGTTGAATTATATTTTGCAAATAATATTGAAAAAAGCATGATTAAGAACACAGCAATTTTGGTAAGGGAAAAATTTCCGCAAGCATTAGTTGTTTTATTATCTGCTTTTGAAAAAAGCTCTGCCTTGATAATAACTTCTAAAAAAATAGATTCAAAAGACTTTGCGAATAAATTATCTTCTATTAAAAAAATTAATGGTGGTGGAAATAATTTAATTTGACAAGGTTCTTCAATAGAGGAAATATCTTTAGATGATATTAAAAAAATAATTTAATATGATGAGATTAGTTGCTTTAGATTTAGGAACCAAAAAGTGTGGATTAGCAATTACTGATCCCTTGCAAATCATAGCGCAATCCTTAGAAATAATTTATTATGACGCTCAAGACTTTGAAAAAATCTTTTTAAGATTAGTAGAAATAAAAAAAGAATATGGACCTATAGAGGCCTTTGTTTTAGGGAACCCACTAATGCCTAGTGGTGATGCATCTATTATGAGCAATATTGTTAGCAAGTTTAAAGTTAAACTTGAAGAGTATTTTTCAATACCAGTTATTTTGGTAGATGAAAGATATAGTTCTAAGCAATCAACTCAAATTATGATCGATATGAAAATGTCTAGACAAAAACAAAAACAAAATAGAGATAAGTTGGCAGCTCAAATAATTTTAACTAATTATTTAATTAATAAATAACAAAAATATAGAATTAAATAAATTTTATTTTGATATTAATATAAAAAAATAAGGTTACCACTACCTTATTTTATTATTGATTATTTTTCAGTTTGTCAAATAATGTAATCCAATTGACCAACTTCATTTGTTAGTGAAGATTTAATTTTTTCAATTAATTTAATTTTGTCTATGTTTCATTCATATTCTTTAATTTTGAAAGTACTATAACCTCTATCTTCTAAAAAGTATTGACGATCAATTTCTTCAATCATTTCCTTAACAGTACGATTAGATTTTCATTCTTCAATTAATAATGCCTTTAAAACAACTTTTGATTTTTTATTTAATATTAATAAATCAATGTGTTGAGAACCAACTCTTATATTAACTTGTATTTCATATTTACTACTTAAGTTTTTAATCAAATCACCATAAATATTTTTTGCAATGATTGAAGAGAATTCTAGATGATCTTCATCTTTTGATTCCATTGGTCTTAAGTCTAATAATTGAGTACTTTCATTAATTTCATCAATATTTTCCATATCTTCATTTATAGTTTCAATAGTTTGATTTACTTTTATTGCATCTAAATACTCGATAAATTTTTTAAAGATAATTGCGTTTTTATTATTAACATTTGAAACTTTAATTTCATCACCTTTTAGTGATTTAACAATAATCATTTTAGCTCTTGCTCTAGTAATAGCAACATTTAATCTGTTAGAACCACCTTTGGCATTTAAAGGACCGAAGTTATTTTTTAGAACGCCGTCAACATTTTTACCATATGAAATTGATAGTATAACTAAATCACCTTCATTACCTTGAACGTTTTCAAGGTTAGTTATTATGATTGTATTGTTTTCTAATTTTTCTTTTAATAAATCAGGAAAAGTTGCTGATTTTTCAACTAATAAGTTTTCAATTAATTGTGATTGCTTAGAGTTAAATGTTACAACAAGAATTTTCTCATATGTTTCATGATGTTCAATCAACAAGTCAATCACTTTACTAGCTTCTTCTTGATTCATTGAATTTCAAACACCATTGATATCATAAACATCAATTCCTCTTTCGACAACACCGCACTTAGTTGCAACTTCTAAGTTTTTGTTGTAGATAAATTTATTTGAGAATTCAATAAGTTCTTTTGAATCAGAACGATAGTGATTTTTTAGATGAAATTCATTTCATCAAGAAACTTTTGCTCTTTCAAGCAATGATTCTGCAGCATCAAAATCATCAAAATCAAAATCTTCTTCTGCACTTTTTGACATAAAGAATGATGAAGGTTTTAATTGTTTGTCATCTCCTGAAACAACTTTAATTTTAGATCTATAAACTAAAGGATATGATCTTTCAATTGACATTTGAGAAGCTTCATCGAATATTCCATAATAAAATTCTTCTTCAATTAAGGGAATCATATCAGAAACATTATCAGGACGACAAACCCATACAGGGAATAGTTTTTTCAAAGAACTATAGTATTTTTTAACAAATTGAGTTATAGAAGGATATGTTCCTGATGAAGCGATACGTAATACATTGGCAATTTCATCTTTTTCATCTTTTGAAAGTTTGATTAAATAATTTCTTAATGAATTAACGTATTTCTTGAAAACTAATTCCTCAATAATTGATGACGAACGAATAGCTTCTTTTCTTAATTGAGTAATGATATCTTGTAAATGTATACCTTTAATTTCTAAGAACATAGGGATGTCTTTAACAATGTCATTTCATAAAGCAATAGTTTTAAGTTTTTCGAATTGAGAGTGTCTAATAGGTGCAGTTATGTGGTGCATAGTTTCTCCCACTGTTGATAAATCAAAAAGTGTAAAGTTCTCTAAATACAATACTTTAATATAAGGCAATGATAATCAAGATCATTCTTTAATTATAGTTTGATTTTTTGCGTTAAATGCATCTTTAATTTTATATATTTCTAATAAAAATTCATTATCAAATACAAAGAAATCTTTAAATGCAATAAAATCCTCTACAAATTCTGATTCTAAGATATCAATATTTTGAATGAAGTCATTAAACATATTGATATTTTCATTCATATTTTTTGAAATAGATTTAACTGATTTTAATGGCAATTCACAATTATCAATATCATTAATAATTTTTTTGTTAGTTATAAATTCTGCAAATATAATTTCAGCTTTTGAAATATCTTCTTTAGATTCATTAAATACTGCTAGAAATTTCTCAATCTTTCTTCCGTTTTCTACAAAGAAAGATAATCAATCAAATTTACTAATTTCTTTTTTATATTTGTCTTTGAAGTTTTCACATAATATTGAAAAATTAACCAAATTCTCTCTAGGAGATTCTGAAAGCTCGGGTTTTTTAGTAATTAATTTTTTTGTGAATGATATATAGTCATCAATTCTATCTAAGAAATCTGCTTTTTGTTTAGATGATTTAGATATAAAGTCTTCATATTCTTTAGCATGCTCATATTTTTCTTTAAAGACAAAGAAATCTTCTAAAGAAGCCACCATTTTTTTACCACCCAATAAAAATGATTCTACCAATTTTATGTTTATAGAAATTTTTTGTTTAATTTTCTTAATTTGTTTAACCATTTCGTTTGGAGTAAATTCTTCTTCTAATTTATATTTTTTAACAAATTTTTTATATTTTAGATATTCATCAAAAAAGTCGTCAATTTTTGAAATGTTATATTCAACCAAAAACTTTTGCATTGATTCATAAACCGTTGTGTTTCCACCATCTGGAGAAAAAATATTTGACAATCATTCATGGGTTATTTGTTCACCTAAATCATTTTTTAAATCTTGGTACTTTGAATAATCCAAGTTAAAAATATTATCATTATAATCTTCAATAATTCAATGTTTTTTAACTAATACAACTAATTCAGAATATCAATCTTGATAATTGTTAAAAAACATCAATTCGTTTTTATCCATTTTTAAAGGTTCAATAACTGCATTTCTTGAATAACGTGAAGGTTCACGATATCATTGAGTACCTAGTATTGTGTTTAATGAATCAATTTTTTTATAGAAACCTTCTGCATTTCTGTTATCACAAAGATATAAAGTGAATTGTGAAAGAGAATTAATACGTGAAGTTAGAACATCAAGTGCAGCTTTCTTTTCTGAAACCATTAAAACACTTCTACCTTTGATTAAAGCATTGGAAATAATGTTGGCAATAACTTCTGATTTACCTGTTCCTGGTGGACCATAAATAAGTGTTGATTGTTGCAATGAAGAAGCCACAGCATATTTTTGAAAAATATTTAATGGACGATTAATTTCTAAAATATTAGATTCTTTAACAACCTTATCTTGATAGTGTTTAATCGATTTGAAATTTCCTTCCATTTGAGATTCAAAAGGATCAGAGTTAAGTTCAATTATTTTTTCTAAATCCTGTTTTAGAGCAGAACCTCCAGGTTCAAAAATACCAAATACTGTTGAAGGTTCAACTTGTAATATTGAATAATTTTCAATTAATTCTTTTGTATCTTCTTTGGTAAAACTTTCTAATCCATTTTTTTGATAAGAAAGCGGGTAACCAATCATTTCTTCAAATCTTTTAATACTATCTTCCAAAGATAATGGTTGCAATAATTCATGAGAATTTAAATTAGTTTTATATTCTTTATTTAAAACAACACATAATTTTTCATTCACAATAATATCGTCATCAATTCTTCTTAAGAAGAGTTTTGCACCTTCTTCGATAACCTCTACTTTTTGAATTACTATTGGAGCTTTAATTGCAACGTTATTACCAAATTTACCCTTTAAAAATTGATACGAAACATGCAATGGTCATATTGCTGAATCATTATAAAATTGTTTAGCAACTTTGTTAATTCCTAAAAATATTTTTTTAGAAGATTTCATTTCTGCAACATAATGGTTGGTAATTTTTTTTCTATTACCTTCAAAGTCTTTAGTGAGATTATTTGACATTGTTGTAGAAAGAAGAAAACCATTATTAAAAATAATTTCGTTAAATTTCGTTAAATCATTTGCTGTGTTTAATTCTTCTTCAAAAAAAGCCACACCTGAAGCTGTTGATATTTCTAATTGATTTGTCTCTTTGTTAATAAACGAAAGAAATGCATCTTTTTTAACATATTTTAATATATCAATATGCCTTGTTGTTAAATTGGTTCTAATACAGTAATCAATTGGATTAATTGTAATTAGATTTAATAATTTTTGTTTTATTGCCTTTTTCATATTTTTTCTCCTAATTATTGCTTTTAAAGTTTATGCTTAATATATTTTAAAGTAATTTCCAAAATTAATTGTAATTTTAATTAAATATAAAATTAAAAAAACCATTCTTTAATATTTAAAGAATGGTTTATCATAAGCGCCTACAATTTTTTATTTTATTATTAGAGTGAAGAATATCGATTTAATTGATATTGTAAAGATGTTTTATAGGTCTCACGACTTTAAAACCCATTTAGATTATCCTAAATAAGCTAATTACATTATAACACCATTTATAAAATAAAAACATCTTTTTAATTAAAAATAAAAATTGGTTTAAAATAAAATGATATTATTTATATATTAAATAGTTGAGAAATAAATTTTAAGGATAAATTATGAAAAAATTAATAGGGAAAACAAAATTTATTTTTGTAACTGGTGGTGTTGTTTCTGGAATAGGCAAAGGAATTATAGCCGCTTCAATAGGAAATATTTTAAAGGCAAGAGGATTTAAAATATTTACTCAAAAATTAGATCCTTATTTAAATATTGATCCAGGTGTTTTGTCTCCGTATGAACACGGAGAAGTTTATGTAACTCATGATGGTGGAGAAACAGATTTAGATTTAGGTCATTATGAAAGATTTGTAGATGAAAAATTAACCAAAGATTCTAATTACACTTCTGGAAAAATATTTCAAAATGTTATTAATAAAGAAAGAGCTGGAAAATATAAGGGTAAAACCGTTCAAATAGTCCCTCATTTTACAAACGAAATAATTGAATTAATGGTTAAAACAGCTCAAACTCATAAACCAGATTTTCTTATAATTGAAATTGGTGGAACTGTTGGAGATATGGAATCAACAGCTTTTATTAGAGCTATTTCAGAATTTGGTTCTTTTAATTCAAATATTGCTTATTTTGTTCATGCAACATATATACCATTTTTGGAAACATCGAAAGATTTTAAAACAAAACCAACACAATTTTCAATTTCTTCTTTATTAACTATGGGAATTAAGCCGCATATGATTATCTTGAGGTCTCACAAAAAATTACCAAAAGAAATATGCGTTAAGATATCAAATGCTATTTTTTTAGAACCAGAAAAAATTATTCCGTTGCACGATGTAGATTCAGTTTATGAAATACCCCTATATCTTGAAACTTTAAATGTTGCTGAAAATATTTTAAAGCAATTTAATATTGAATTAAAAACACCTGATCATAAAAATTGAATTGAATTTACTGAAAAAATAAAAACACCTAAAACAAAAAAAATAATAATTGGAATGATTGGTAAATATACTGCGTTTGAGGATGCATATAAATCAATTAAAGAATCATTGTTTATTTCTTCGGTTTATCAAGGAGTTGATGTTCAACTTAAATGAATTGCTTCAGAAAATATAACTGTTGAAAATATTGAGTCCAAAATAGGCGAAGCAAATGGCATTGTTATTTTACCAGGTTTTGGTTCAAGAGGTTTTGAAGGAAAGATTATAGCAGCGACTTATTCAAGGGAAAAAGACATTCCGACATTAGGAATTTGTTTGGGTATGCAAGTTATGACCATTGCTCATGCAAGATTGATGGGATATAAAGATGCTACTTCGGCAGAAATTAATAAAGAAGGAACACCAATTTTTGATTTAATTAATAAAAATGAAAATTCATTAGGGGGAACTCTTCGTTTGGGTGAATCAACCGTTTTATTTAAAGAGGAAACGAAAATGAGAAAAATTTATAATGTGCCTCAAGCAAAAGAAAGACACAGACATCGTTACGAAGTAAGCAGAAAATATATAGAAATTTTAGAAGATGGAGAATTTATATTTTCAGGAACTGATAGCAAAACAGGATTGGTAGAAACATGTGAAGTCAAAAGCAAAAAATTCTATTTAGGAACTCAATATCATCCTGAATTTAATTCTACTCCAATGAATCCACATCCTTTATTTACTGAATTTTTAAAAGCTTGTTAAATTTTAAACACTTCAACTTTATTAATATTTAGAATAAAACTAATTTTAAGTTATAATTATTATGCTAATTAATTATTGAAAAAACAATATATATGAGTTGCTAAAGCGATTTTTTTAATTAAATATATAGCACAAAATGATTGAATAAGAGGTACTTTTGATTGAACAATTAAAGAAAAGATTGGATTTTCCTCTTATAGACTGTAAATTTTCTACAAGAGACAACGCTTTATTTTTAGATGTTGAAATCGATTGTCCTATTATGGATGAAATTCAAGCAAAGAGCAAAATTATTTCTGATATTATTGATGAAATAGATACTAGTGGAAATAAATATTACTTAAATATTTATTCATCTGGAGCTGAAAAAAATATTGATTTTTTAAACTTAAATGAATATATTGGAAAATATATTCAAATAGTTTTGATAAATCAACAATTCAATAAACTTTTATTTGAAGGAGAATTGATTAAAATTGAAGAAGAGTTCATAATATTAAAAGTAAATATGAAGGGTTGTTTTAGAAAAATAGAGTTTCAAAATTCTAATATAAAACAATTCAAACAATCTATAAAAACAAAAAAGGAAATAACAAAATAATGAAAAATCAAACAAACCCATTAGAATTAATTAAATTTATATCAAAATCAAAAGAAATGAACATCAATGACATTGTTCAATTTTTGTTAAATGCTATTGAAAGAATAGTTCATTCTCAGTTGGATCCAGATGCAAAATTAACTTTATCAATTAATGAAGAAGAAAATAGATTGATTTTGATTAATAAATCAAAAGTTGTTATTTTAGATTCTGAAAATTATGAGAAAGAGTCTAACTTAATAGATATTAAACTTGAAGAGGCTTTGCTATTAGATCCAACAGTTAGAGTTGGAGATTGTATTCCTGCTGAAATTAAATTTGATGATTTTTCAAGAACAACATTTAGTAAAATAGAGCAGTCGTTTAAGTTAGAAATTTTAAATTTGGAAAAATCAAAAATATATGATAAATATTTCCCATTAATTGGAGAGCAAGTTGATGCTAGATTAGAGGATGAACATGGAAAAACAGCAACTTTTATTTTAGAGGATGGAACACATTGTTTGATGCCTATGAAATTTAGAAATATGAGTATTAATTTATCAAATTCTGTTTATCATAAAGTTTTTATAGAAGAAGTATATGAGAATTCAAGAGATTATCAAGTTTTGGTATCTAATTCTTCATCAAGTAGAATTAAAGAAGTTTTAAAAGTTGAGATTCCTGAAATTGAAAATGGGAATATCCAAATAGTTTCAATAAGTAGAATTCCAGGCGTTAGGGCAAAAATATCTTTTAGAAAAAATCCTGAATTTGAAGGAGATATGGATATTGTGGGTTCAATAATAGGACAGGGTGGACAAAGAATTAATTCTGTTTCTGAAAAAATAGGTGGAGAAAAAATAGATGTTATTCAATATTCAGATGATTTGAATGAATACATTTCAAACTCAATGTCTCCAGCAAAAGTTGTTTCAATTAATTTAAAACCAAATGGAAAAGATTATTTAATTATTGTTCCTAATAAACATAACACAATAGCTATTGGTAAGCAAGGAATTAATGTTAAGCTAACAGTTGAATTAACTAAAATTAATATTGATATTATTTCTATTGCAGATGCAAAAGAAAGAAATATTGAAATTTTATGAAATGGAAATATCAACCCTGAACAATTAGAACAAATAGAATCTCATGATGGACCAAGATCATTTCAATTTGAAAATAAAAGAAACGCAAGACACAATAATAACTCTTTTTCAAATAATGGTAATAGATATAACTCTCCAAATTTAAATATGGATGAATTTGATAGAGAATTAGCGGAATATAAAACAGAAATTAATGAATTTGCATCTGGCGAATTTGCATTTGGAGATTTCAAACCAACTTATTTTGATTATCAAAGCGATAGTAAAGATGATAAAAAATCTAATATTAATTTTAGTAATATGAATAATTCTATCCAAGATGCAAACTCTCCTAAGAAGCCTTCAAAAAGAGATATTAATGATATTGAAAAGTCATTCCAATTTGATTCTGATTTAGCGTCAGATATTAATTTTGATGATTATGATTTTTCAGACTTTGATGAAGAGAATAATGAGTAATAAAGAAATTTTAAGAAAATGTATTGTGACGAACAAAGTCACTCATATCAATAATATGATTAGAATTGTTAAAGATAAAGAAGACAATATTTTTTTAGATAATGATAATCATATGCAAGGACGAGGGGCCTATATTACTAATGAATTTAAATTAATTATTCAAGCCCTTGAAAGAAAAGTTCTTAATCGAGCATTCAAAACAAACATTTCAAAAGATGTATATGATAAATTGAAACAAGAGGTTAAAAAAAATGAAGAAATTAAAAACTAAAAATAGTAAAAATGAAAACAAATCGCAAAATAAAATTGCAAATAGAAGAACGAATGATCTTCAAATAAAAAATCAATTAACCAACATTAAAACTGAACTAAAAGACGGTGTCTTTATTTTCACTGGTCCAATGACTGTCAATGAATTTTCAAATAATGTTAAAATTAAACCAAATGAAATATTAATTAATCTTTTCAAAAAAGGCAAGTTATACAATTTGAATTCAACTTTATCAGAAGAAGAAATTGCTGAAATTTGTTTCGAATATGAATATGATTTTCAAAAAGAAGAGGAATCAAATGAAACCAATTTCATGGATCATCTTAAAGTTGACGATCCAAAAGAAGAACTTGAAAAAAGACCTCCAATAATTACTATTATGGGTCATGTTGATCATGGTAAAACCACTCTTATTGATAAAATTAGAAATTCTAATATAGCAATTGGGGAAAGCGGCGGTATAACTCAACATACTGGTGCATATCAAGTCAAACACAAGAAAGACTTTATTACTTTTTTAGATACTCCAGGTCATGAAGCTTTTACTTCGATGAGAGCAAGAGGGGCTAAAGTTACAGATATTGTTATTTTGGTTGTCGCTGCAGATGATGGCGTTAAACCACAAACTATTGAGGCTATTGATCATGCAAAGTTCGCAAATGTACCTTTAATAGTTTTTGTGAACAAAATGGATAAACAAGGAATTGATATTGAAAAAGTAAAGGGCGATCTTTCTAAGTATGACATTCTTTGTGAAGAATGAGGAGGAAATATTCCTTTCGTGTATGGTTCTGGGTTAACTGGTGATGGAATTAATCAACTTTTTGATATTATTTTACTTCAATCAGAGTTACTAGAATTAAAAGCAAATAGAAATCGTTCAGCAATGGGAACTGTTATTGAATCACGTATCGATATTGGCCAAGGAACTATTGCTACTTTAATTATCGAAAATGGAACTTTGTTGAAAAGAGATTTTATTGTTGCTGGATCTCATTATGGAAGAATTAAAAATATTACTTCAACAACAGGAGAAGAGTTGGAAAAAGCTCTTCCAGGAACTCCTGTAATAGTTACGGGTCTAAATTATACTCCTAATGCTGGTGATAGATTTATTGGTTTTGACGACGAAAAGTTTGCTAAAGAATTAGCTAATAGAAAAGCTTTCGTGGATAAGAAAAATGAATTAAATTTAAAACAAACGCAAATATCTAATGTAAACTCAGATTTAAAAATTTTCAATATAATTATTAAATCTGATGTTCAAGGAACTGTTGAAGCCTTAAAACATTCTATATCAGCAATTAAAAATGATGAAGTTGTTGTAAATGTAGTTAGAGCCTCTGTGGGTTCTGTTACCAAAAGTGATGTTTTACTTGCGCAAACTTCTAATTCTATAATTTACGCCTTTAATCTTCGTGTTGATGGAAGTGTTAAAAAATTTGCTGATTCTGAAAAAGTTGTGATAAAAATAGAGACAATAATTTATAAAATTATTGAAGATGTTGAATTAATTATTAAATCTAAACAAGAACCAAAGTATGAAGAAGTGATTACCGGAGAAGCTCTTATTCAAAAATTATTTTATTTTTCAAAAGTTGGAACTATTGCTGGATGTTTAGTTGTTAGCGGAACAATCAAGTCTAATACTAAATTAAGAGTTTTAAGAAATGACAAAATAATTCATGATGGTAAATTAGAATCTTTGCAAAACGGTAAAAATAACATTAAGAAAGCTGAAAAAGGAACTGAATTTGGAACACATATCAGAAAATTCGATAATTTAGAAGAGGGAGATAAACTACAAACTTATGATGAAGTTTTAGTTTCTTAATATATGAATGAAATAAATAAAAGAAAAAAAGAATCAAATTATATGTTGTTAATTTCTCAAATTATTCAACAAGATGTTACTAATGTAAATATTAGTAATATTACAGTTGTTGATGTTAAACTATCTAATGATGGCTCTAATTTAAAAATATATGTTAGTTTTGAAAAATTAGAAAATAAATCATTGGAAGCACTGAATAATTCAAAGGGATTTATTCGCACAATGCTTTCAAAATACGATTTAGGAAGAAGTGTTCCAAGATTAAATTTTGAATTAGATGTTGTTGGTAAAAAAGCACTAGAAATTGACAAGATATTAGAATCTATAAAAAAATCAAGTAAAAATTAAGATATTATTTTTTGCTTCTAATTTTGCTAATGATCAATTTAACAATGATGGGAATTATTAAAATTATTAAAATAGATAAAAAGAAAATTTTCCTGTATGCTTTATTCATTTCAGAAGTTATTTTTTGAATTTCTATTTGAGAAATAACTTCATTACCGAAAAAAGATTGAATATCAATAATTCTTTTTTTTCTAAAAATTGTAAATCAAATATGAACTACCATCACACCTATTAATCCCATTATTATGTATATAGCTAAATTTTCAGGAGCAGGACCCAAATCATTTATTCATTGTTCAAAATTAAATATTCATCAATTAACATCTTTTAATCATCAAAAAATTAAAACAAAAATAGTTCCATAAAATAAAATGGAAATAGTTGCTCAATTGTGAGTGACTTGTTTTTTATATAATTTAATATAAATGTTTGAAATAAAAGGGGGGGTAGTCTTTAATCCAGAACCCAAATCATCTCTATACACATTAATTGCATTTTTTAAACCTCTATATTCAATATAGTTATATATTAATTTGGCTAATGATGCTATTGCTATAACGGAAGTCGGAACATATCAAAATCATCCTCATTTTAAAACATTGGATATCAAAGATATAATAATTATTTGTGAAAAAAATATTAAGAAAGATAAAATAAATACAAATAAAAATCTTGAGTTTTCATATTTAAATACTTTGTAAATTCCATTCGGTATTACACCTTTTGGATCTTGTTTGTAATTAGAATTTATTTTAATTGCGCTAAGTTTTGAGGGGTTTTCAACAAAAGTAATAGTTCCAGTATTATAAATAGGTTTTATTTCCACAAAATTTCCACTCTTTCAATATTTATTAAATTATATCAAAATATTTATTTTATTAAATGGACTTTGTGTTTATGTGAAATAGCAACATTTCAATATCAGCAGGATTTATTCCTGGTATTCTATATGCTTGTCCTAAGGTTACTGGTTTTATTAAATTCAATTTTTGTCTTGCTTCTGTGGCTAAATTTTGAACATTTTCATAATTAATATTTTGAGGTATTCTTAAAAATTCTAGTCTAAGCATTTTTTCTGCAGCAATTTTTTGTTTTTTAATATATCCGTCTAAACGAATTTGAATAATTAAACTATCTTTGTATTTAAAGTTTTTAATAAAATCATCAATATTTATATCTGGTCTAGAAAGAGTTTTAAAAATTGATTGACCATTTAATATTCCTAACTTAATTGCTATTGGATCTCCAGATGAAAGATATGTATTTTTTAATTCTTCTATTTTATTGCTAATAATTAAATATTTTTCCTTTATTTCATTAAATATTTTTTCGTCAATCATATTGGTTTCAAAAGCATATTTTGCTAAACGTATATCCGCATTATCATTTCTTAAAAGTAATCGATATTCAGCTCTGGATGTTAGCATTCTATAGGGTTCATTAGTTCCCTTGGTGGTTAAATCATCAATCATAACACCAATATAGGAATCACTTCTTAAAAGATGTAATGGTTCTTTATTTTTTAATTTTTGTGCAGCATTTATTCCTGCTATTAATCCTTGAGCTGCAGCTTCTTCATATCCACTTGTACCATTTATTTGACCAGCAAAAAATAAGTTTTCAACTAATTTAGATTCAAGTGATTTTTTAACTTGTAAAGAGTTTATAGCATCATATTCTATTGCGTATCCTCACTTAGAAACTTTTGCATTTTTCAATCCTGGAATAGTATTTATGAATTTTTTTTGAACATCAATTGGCATAGATGTTGAAAGACCGTTTATATAATAAATATCACCCAAAGATGTTTCAGGTTCAAAAAATACTTGATGTCTATCTTTGTCTTGGAAACGCACTACCTTATCTTCAATAGAAGGACAATATCTAGGTCCTACACCATTAATCAACCCTGAATACATGCTAGATTTGTCAAGATTATCTAGAATAATTTTATGTGTTTCTTTATTTGTGTAAGTTAGAAAACAATGCGTTTGTAATTTTATTTCAACATTTGATCTAGAAGAAAAAGTTAAGTTTTCTTCCTCTAAAATTTCTTCTTCTACTTCTGAAAAATCAATTGAATCAGCAAATATTCTTGCCGGAGTTCCTGTTTTTAATCTCATCAAATTAAAACCTAATTCTTTTAGATTTGTTGATAGATTTGATGAAGTCAAGTCTCCGTCCGGACCTGATATAGTAATATCACTACCCCTTAGAACTCTAGAGTCCATATATGTTCCTGTTGTTATTATTACTATTTTGGCCATTATTTCTTTGCTTGTATTTAAAAGAATTCCTGTTATTTTATCATTGTTAATAATTAGTGAATTTACCATTCCTGTAATTAGGTTGATATTTTTATCATCTTTTACATATTGATGAATTATTTTAGAGTATTTATCTTTGTCTATTTGGGCTCTAATAGCTCTTACTGCCGGACCTTTCGAAAGGTTCAGCATCTTTACTTGAATCATTGCCAAATCAGCAAAATAACCTTGCATACCTCCAAGAGCATCAATCTCTTTTGTAATAATACCCTTTGCAGGACCGCCGATAGAAGGATTGCATGGCATTGAGGCCAGTTTGTTTTCATCTAAAGTTATTAAAGCGACATTGAAATTTTGCTTTGCCAAAGCAAAAGCAGCTTCAATTCCTGCATGACCGCCACCAACCACTATGGCATCAAAAATATTTTTTTTCATAGTTTCCTTCTAACAATGTATTTAAGTAATACTTATTTTAAATAATAACCTTTAATTTAATAATTATCATTAATTTCTTTTCATTCACCTATCGCAATATCCAAATCTTCTAATCTCAATCTTCCAATTCTAATTCTGTTTAATTCAACAACCTCATTGTCCACTAAATGAAACATTCTTTTTATTTGGTGATATTTACCTTCGCTTAAAATGATGTTACAAGTATTAATTTCTTTTTGGATAATTTTAATGGGCTTTAAAATTTTATTATCCAAAATTATTTCTCCTTGTAATTGTTTTATCATTGATTTTGTTAAATTATGTTTTAATGTCACTTCATATTCTTTTTCAATATTTGCTTTTGGACCTTTTAATTTATAAGATCAATTACCATCATTAGTCAATAAGACAAGCCCTGTGGTATCCTTATCTAATCTTCCAGCTATGTGCAAATTAAAATGAGAATATTCATTAACTAATTCTAAAATGGTTGGTTGGAAATTATCTTTTGTTGCACAAATATATTTTTTTGGCTTGTTTAATGCAATATATATAAATTCCTTATATTCAATAATTTTATTATTAAAAATCACTTTGTTAATTAATGGATCTATTTTAAGCGAAGGATTTTTTTCAATTTTATCATTAACTAAAACGTTACCAAGTTGTATTAATTTTTTAACTTGCTTTCTGCTTAAATTATTTTGTGATGATATAATTTTCTCTAATCTAATTTTCATATATTATAAAATTATAACTATTAATTGAGTAAAAATGAGTTATAATTTTAGTGATATAAAATTGAAATATTTTAAATCTAAAGGATTATTTATGTACCAATATAAAGCAGTATTAATTTCAGACAAACAAATTATTACAGAAGGACACACTCTTGAAGAAATTGAAAAATTTATTGTAGGATGAAAAAGAAAAAATAATGATAAATCAAATGAAAAAATAGAAATAATACATGTTTTTAGGAGTAATAAGCAATCCTGAGAATCAAAAGAAGAACTGATAAAAATAGTTTAAATGAAATTATTAATTATTTGTTTCAATAGGAAAGTGTGCAGGTTGTTTTTGTATGAAAAAAATTTTAATTATTAGCGGAAATAATCATTTGTTTATGTCTGGTGCAGATATGTATACTGATAGAATTATCAAAATTTTACAAAAAGAAAATTGCATTATTGATGAATACACTTTTGAATTTAATATGACTAAAAAAGACTTAGAGAAAACAGATGACATTAAAATTATAACTCCTAACAAAAAATTTAATGATTGTCAAAAATCAAAATTAAAATGATGATTCAAAAATGCTTATAATATTGCATATCGTTCTCGGAAGCAATTAGATAAAATGATTGATGATTATGACTTGGTAATTGATGCTTCATTGATGTTGGTGAGATCTAAAAAATTATTTAATAGTGATAAATATTTATATATACAACATCAATCAGCAGATTTTTTTGAAATGAAAAGATACGGTTTTTTTACTCCTCTAGCAGTATTTTTAATTTGATTAACAGGATTTAAAAATTGCTTTAAATTAGCTAATAATATATTATTTTTTGATGAAGGTAATAAAAATTATGTTGTGAATAAATTTAAATCGAATAAAAATAAAAGATATTTTACTATTCTAAATAGCAGCATAAAAAAATCAACCATAGAGGAAAACAAAAAACTAAAGGATGAGATTTACAAAAAAAATATTTTTGAAAGAAATATAATTTATATAGGAAGAGTGACTGTTGAACAAAAGAAAATGAATGTTGTTGATAAAATGATGAAAGTTAGCCAAAACAAATTAGATGTTTATGGATTTGGAACATATGTCAAAAAAATAACTAAAAATAAAAATATTATTTTTCATGGAAAAGTTAATCATTATGAAGTACTTAATATTAATCTTCATTCTAAAATAAATTTACTATTAAGTAATTATGAGGGTTTTTCTACATCTTTGGTAGAATCTATTTGTTCATCTACACCCATAATTATACGAAATTCACATATATCTGCACCATTTCTAGCAGATAATAATAATAATGGGTTTCTTTGAGATAATAAAGTTGACATAAATTATTATGCTCAACAATTTGATGAAATTAATGATTTGTCCATTGAGAAATTACAAGAATTATCTAATAATTGCTATGAATTTGCAATTAAATATTTGACTTATGAAACATTTGAAGAAAAATGATTGAATTTATATAAGGAAATGATTAAATAATTTTTTTAACAATGACAATATTTTAATCAAGTGCTATAATTATATAAATGTTTGAATTGAGGTATTAGAATATGGATTTAGGTTTAGCGATTGGTTTGATAATTGGATTATCATTAATTTTGTTTGTTTTGGGTGGTTTTTTAGGATTTTATTTTACCAAAAAAATGTTTGAAAAACAATTAAGAGAAAATCCTCCAATTACTGAAAAAATGGTTAGAGCAATGTTTTTGCAAATGGGTAGAAAGCCATCAGAAGCACACATTAAAAATGTTATGAGATCTATCAAAAATGCAAAATAATTTTTATTTTAATGAAATTAAATATTCCCCCTTATTATTTAATATAATATTTTTAAACAATTATGAATTTTTAAGGAGAAATATTTTATGAAGAAAAATATAAAAAACATCATGTTAGGATCAATTTCTGTTGTTGGAGTTAGTACTATTTTGGCTGCAGGATTATCAACTATTGAAATCAATAAAAATCAGTCTA
>CAMRBN010000005.1 GCA_947040455.1 uncultured Mycoplasma sp. | reverse complement strand
AGATAAAATTCCTCATAAAATACGAGATTCTTCAACTTCTTTTACTTCAAAGTTTTCCACTAATATTAAGATAGCAGCAATATGTGGTTTTTGATATATTGTCATCAACAGGCTCATCAACCAATTTTTGCTTATTTTTTTGACAAAAACTATAAGACCTATTAAAAATAAAGAGCATAAACCTCACAATATTATAGATTCATTAATTTCTTTGTTTTCAAAATCAGTTACCAAAATAATTAAAGAATTACAAAAGACAAAAATTACATAGCATAAGTTGATTCATTAGTTATCAACTCTTGAGCTTTGGTATACCATCATAATAATAATTAGGGGAGTAGTAAAGATAGAAAATAATATCAACAACAATTGAAATTATTAAGTTAATAATAAAAAATATGTCATTTTATATTATAATGTTTGGTTAATTACAATAAAAAATTATGATAATTACAATAAACTAACTATATTAAGAAAGATAGAAAATATGAAAAAACTAACTAAAAGTATTAAATGAGTACTAATGGGGGGTGTAATGATTTGTTCGATCTCACCACTAGCCCTAATATCATGTACTAGCGAAGATAATGGAGGAGATGTAACACCAGATCCAAATCCGAATCCAGACCCAAATCCGAATCCAGACCCAAATCCGAACCCAAATCCGAACCCAAATCCGAACCCAAATCCAGACCCAAATCCGAACCCAAATCCAAATCCGAATCCAAATCCGAACCCGGATCCAGAACCAACTCCACCTGCTTATGATCAATTCAAAAAAGGAGGAGAAATATCTTTAAATTCTGTAACACTAAAAGTAGATAAATATTTGCCAATAATAGAACAGATTGGTTTTGTTGAATATTCTAATATTATTAATTTCGATGATGCTATTTTAAATACTATTATTATGGAAAATGCTGATTTTACAAATTTATCACTTGAAATCATAGATGGTTCGACAGCAGAGGGAACTTTGACTCTATCTTTAAACGGAGAATATGATGGATACTTTATGAACGATGAAATCATTAATATTACTGGTTTTTTAACAAACAAGTACACTAACCTTGTAAGTTTGAGTAGATCCGCTCAAATTAATGAAGTTAATTTTATTAGTGATTTAAGAGATGCAGAAAATATTAAAACACTAACCATAGAGCAATTTTTGAAATATAATGATGAAATCTTTATCCAAGAATTTTCTCAAGGTCAAAACCAAAGATTAAGTTTAAATAAATTAGTTGAAAACAACTTTGTAAGTAAATTTGATATTAAATGAGGTAATGTAATTGGTAACAAATGAAATATCTCATTTGATTTTATTGAAAGAGTATTTGAACTTGGTAAATGAGAAATTGAAAAAGAACGAAAAACAACATTATGAGATTACTCTGTTAACTTAGACATTCAACAAGCAGCTTTAGACGTTTTAGCTAAAAGAGTAAAAATACAAGAACATAATGCCTTGCAACCAATATATGCTTCAACAGTTTGAGCTAAATGAAAACAAACAATTCCGCCATTTAATGAATATATTACTTTGGATGCTAGAATAGCTAACCATTATTTTGGTAATGTAGAATCAATTAAAATAGAAACTCCAAACCTAGAGGCAAATGATGTTACTGGTGTTTTGAGTGGTGATTTTGTAATCTCTGCCCCAGGAATTCCTAAGATAGCTAGTTTTAAAGTTACTATAAATAACTTCCAGACAACAAGAGACTTATTATCTCCTACTAATTTAGCTGCTAACAAAAACAAAATTGTTTTGGTTCCGGGTGGACAATTTGAAACTAGTTTAAGTGCTGATTTAAGGACCAACAAAGCACAAATAGAATCATTAGCAATTGGTGCTAGCAAAAAACTAAGTACAAGTTTGTTTGATAGATCTTGAAATAAAGCTTTCAAGTCAAATGACACTATTTTTAACAATCAATTAAATGAAGTTGTTCCTGGTGACGTTTTTGAAACTTCTCTAAATTATTTAACAGATCTTAACAAAAGAGGAATTAATTTAAACATCTTGGGAAGACAAGGTACTTTAAAGAGTATTTTATCAAAAGGAAGCATGGGAGCATTTGAAGATATGTATATAAATTTAATAAGTGTTCTTCCAGATAGTGCCAATGAAGTTACAATCACCAAAATAAATGGCACAGATTATAAGGTAACTTATAAAGTTGATATAAATTTAATATATCTAGGTGGAATACAAAACATTACCTTAACAAACGAAACATCAATCGACATTAATACAGGAGCTGTTGTACCAAGTTAAAAACAATTAAAAACAACCACAAAAAACATCCTTGAATTTTAAAAGGATGTTTTTTTATAATAATTTTTTACCCTGCGTTGACAATCATGTAAACTTCTTCATCAATTCACACTGTTGAACCAACAAAAACCTTGGTGCTTCGACCTTTAGGTTTGTCTTTATTTACTTTGATTTCATTATTCAAAATAAAGTCCTTAATTTGACCTCCTGTGTCAATTAAGTTTAATTTTTTGATAAGTTGTCCTAACTTAATGAATTCTCCAATTATTTCTACTTTCATAGTTTATATATCCCTTTCTTTTTTTAATAACTTCTTTGTGGTGCTATCAATTGCTTGTTGTTGGGATTCGAAGTTCCAATAATCACAAAACGATCAATCCCATTGTTAAACTTAATTTGAATTTCTCCATCAAAAACCGATAGAGCTTCTTTTAAGAATTTATAATTAACCGTTATAACCAGATCATCACCCACAAAATTCTTAGTGGGAATAACAACACTTGAATTACCAATTTCTTCTTTAACTGAAATTACCTTAATTTCCTTTTGATTAATTTCAAATCTTAATCTACAAAAAGCATCTGAAGAAATAACAATTGCTTTGTTAATGGCATCAATTAACTCTTTTTTTTGAATGGTTAAAGTTTTCGAAAAACCAGTAGGGAATATTTTCGAAACATCCTTGTAAGGCGCATCAATTAATTTAGATTGAATAACTGTATTTTGATAAACCAAATTAATTTTATAGTCATTAACAAACAAATCAACATCATCATTAATAAATTCAGGAATAAATTCTTTTAGATTTTTAGCAAATATTGAAACATTGAAATTAACATTACGAGAATCTTTAACTTCCATCTCTTGATAAGCTACCCGATAAGAGTCAGTTGCTATCAATGTCATCTTGTTATTGTCATAATTAATATTAACTCCATTGAAGATAATGTCTACATCACTGATTGATGCCGCGAATAAGACATTTTTAGCAGCTTCTCGTAAGTTTTTAGCATTAACTGATAACTTTACCCCTTGAAGTGTAAAGTCGATAGCAGGATACTCCGAAACATCAAACAAATTAATTTCATAATCATCTGTTCCGTTTTTAATAAATAAAATGTTGCCTTTATTAAAGATTTCAATATTTCCTTCACACTTTCTAATGATATTAGTAAATAAAAGAGAAGGAATTAGCAATCTACCAGGTTCTTGAACTTTAAAGACTTCATCATTAGGAAGAATGCTTTTAACAATTGAAAGTGTTCCATCAGATGTAATCATAGAAATACGATCTTCTAAAACTTCTACTAAAACACCCCTCAATGGTAAAAACATATTATTGTTGTTAATACATTTATTAACTTCATCAAGATTCTTGATAATTTCTTTGGCATTAACTTGTATTTTCATAATGGATTCTTTTCTTTCTTTTTCTTTTTTTAATAATAAAGTGTGTGGATAACGTCTATAAACCCCAAAACCATTATAAACACACACTATTTTATGATAATTTGATGTGGGAAACTCAATGGTTTTATTTTAAAATAAAACCATTGAACATAACACTTCTCGATATGGATGCTACATTTCTGTCCTGACCAAGTTACAAGGTTGCTATTTCAATGGCATATATATTATATATTAAATTTATTAAGGTTTTTTTAATATTCTAAACATATTAGTTTTATAAACTTCTACTCCAGGTTGGTTAAATGGGTTCACTCCCATTAAATAAGCACTCATAGCAACTGCTCTTTCGAAAAACATAACTATTGCTCCAAATACTTCTTCGCTTAATTCAGGCAGTTCAATGTGAATATTAGGAACTTGACCGATAGAAGAGTGTGCGTCTAGTGTTGCTTGAAAAGCTACATTGTTAATTTCATGAACACTTCTATTGATTAAGTAGTTCAAGTTATCTAAGTTTTCTCGATCTTCTACAATTTGCAAATCAATTATTGGTTTTTGAACTGTAATAACTGTTTCAAATAAAACTTTCGATCCTTCTTGGATAAATTGTCCTAAAGAATGTAAATCTGTTGAAAAAATGGCACTATGAGGCAAAAGACCTTTGTTTAATTTTCCTTCTGATTCACCAAAAAGTTGTTTTCATCATTCTAAAAAAAAGTTAATGTTTGGTTCATATGCTACAACCATTTCAGAAACAAATTCTTTTTCTTTTCATAATATAAATCTAGTAACTGCATATTGATAGGCTAAATTATCTTCCAAAGAATCGATTGAATAGTCTTCATTAGCACTTTTAGCTCCACTAATCATTTTTTTAATGTTTAAACCTACACAAGCAAAAGGAAACAATCCAACTGGTGTTAAAACAGAGAATCTTCCCCCGATATTGTCAGGAATAACAAATCTTTGATATCCTTGTTGTTCTGCTAATTCAAATAATGAACCTTTGTTAGCATCTGTTGTAGCAATAATGAAGTCCTTGGCATTATTTTTACCAATTGTATCTTCTAATAATTTTTTGAACATTCTAAATGCAATTGCTGGTTCTGTGGTTGTTCCAGATTTTGAAATAACATTGATGGCAAATTTTTTGTTTTCTACATATTTCAATTTTTGAGCAAGATCTGTTGATGATAATGATTCTCCAGCAAATATTACTTCCATTTTTTGTTCTTCGGTAGTTGGATAATTACCTAAGATGAAATCAACACCGGCTTTTACACCTAGATAAGATCCGCCAATTCCAATAACAACCAAAACTTCAATTTCATGTTGATGTAATTTTTTGGCTGTCATTTCCATTTCTTTGATATCTTGCATTTCAATATTGTTGGGTAAATCTTTTCACCCTAAAAATTCATGCCCTAAAGATTCATATTTTTCCATTTTATTGTGGATATCTTTAACTTTAGCTTCATATTTCATTATGTTAGTAAAATCAATAGCTCGATTGATGTTTAGTTTTATTTTTTTCATTTTATCACCTCTTTATTGTTATATTTTAATAAATTTTCAAAAGCACTTGGGGTTTCATTTATCTCATATTTAAATGGAAAATTTAAATAATCAGCCCTTCCTTGTTTAAAATCACAAAAATATATTTCATCTTTAATAGATTTTACTAATAACTCTAATTCCTCACCAATTGAGAAAATACTTTGCAAAGATCTAATATAGTAATCTGAAACATCTTGTATATAAAGAATACCAATTTTGTTTTGTTTGGTTATTACTTCTACAAAGTTTTTGGTAATTTTTGTGACCTTACCCTTTACAAATATTTTTTCCATAACAAATCAATTATATTATTTTTATTCCTTTTTTGGTAATTTCAAACACTTCTTTACCAAGTTTCTTTTTTATTTTAAAAATTATCTGGTCAACAACTCGAGAATTGTCCTCTCCTTGGTCATCTCATAAACTGACAAATATTTTTCTTTTAGTAATAAAACCGGCATTAACATTAGTCATTAACAAGTCCATTAATTGCAATTCTTTTTTGGTCAAGTGTATTTGCGTTTCGTTAAAATAAAACCGGTTTTTATTTTTATCTAAAATCATTCCCTTGCACATAATGGTAGTTTTTTTGCTATGTGAATCTCAAGAACGCCTTAGCATAGAAATAATTTTTCATTTTAAAAATTCAAACCCATCATTTTTATAGATGATTTCATCAGCACCATGTTTGAATAATTTATAATCATTTTTGTTAAATGTCTCCAAAATCATTATTTGTAAAAAAATGTGGTTTTTAGTATGGCATTTATCATAAAATTCTCAATTAAAAATTGAGTTATAATCTTCTTGGAAATCTATAAATAGAACATCGGGCACTTCAAAGTCTTGCCAATTATCTTGATTTAAAAAATTAAGGTAATCTCAAGTGATATTAAAATATTCTTGAGCAACTTGTAATAATTGGTCTCAAAGTGTTTTATCTGTTTTTTGGTTAGCAATAATCAAAATTTTTAAAGGAGATTTATCTAAATTTTTCTTCAATTGTTTTATCATATTATTTAATTATATAAATATAATTAGAAATAATGCAAACAAAAATCATCGAGGGAATAATTATTTCTAAAACACCATACGCTGAAAATGATGAAATGTTAAATGTTTTAACAGAAAATGCGTTTATCAATATTTATGCTAAGGGAGTTAAGAAGATATCTAGTAAAAATAGAGTTAATGTTTTTAGGGGCGCGCTGGTTAGTTTTGAAATATTTAATTCTTATGCAACCGCTCACTCTGTTTTGTTAAAAAAAGCCATAATTATTCAAGGTTTGCCAGAAATTAATAAAACAAATGCTCAAAAAATTGAAATTTTATTAAAAATTATTAAAAATATCAAAGATTATCATCACGAAATATTTGATATATATACTTTGATGATAAAAGATTTCGATAATGTTGATTTTTATAAAAACCAAACATTTTTAGTGGCCAAAATTTTAGATAGTCTGGGAGAGGGATTATCCTTTTCAAGTTGTGTACAATGTGGAACAAATCAAGATCTTTTCGGTTTTGATATTTTGCAGGGCGGAATATTGTGTCAAACACACGGCAATATAAGCACACCACTAGCATTATTAAAATCTTTATTTTTATTAGGTGAATCAAGAGAAAAATATGTTTTGTCAACAGCACCAGAAATTAATCAACAAATTTTTGCTATTTTAAGTAATTTGCTATTTTAAATTTAATTGTTTTTTTTGTGGTCTCACTGTGAGAAATGGCAAGGGATAGAGGAATTGAACCCCTACATGCAGGTTTGGAATCTGCAGCACTACCATTATACTAATCCCTTAATTTAACATTTTTCCTAATTATAAAATATAATAATAGAAAATATTAAAATAAAAATTTAATATAAGGAATTAAAATGACAGTAACAATAGAAAAATATAATCAAAATGGAGAAGGGGTAGCTTTTGTTGACAACAAACCAATATATATTTTTGGCGCAATTAGAGGAGAAGAGGTTGACATTAACTTAATTGTTGAAAAAGAAAAATATTCAATAGGTGAAATAGTGCAAATAATTACACCTTCAACAAACAGAAGGTTAGAAACTTTTGAAGATGCAAAATTAATTGGCGGATATGAGTTAATCCACATGAATCAAGATGAACAAATTACTTTCAAAAAAGAACGAGTAATGAATGATTTTAAAAGTATTGCCAAAACAGAACTAAAAAATTTAGAATTTTTTGTAGGTGAAAAAGAATTTTATTATCGTAATAAAATTACTTTACATGATGGTGCTTTTTATCAAAAACAAACTAAAAACAAGATTAAAATTGATAACTATATGCTATCTGATATTGAATATAATGAAGATTTACCTGGAGAAATTATTTATAGAAAATTAGATACTTTAATTGTAGGAAACAAAAAATCAGGATTAATGACTACAGATTCCATGTTTGGTTTAAAGTTTAATGTGGGTATTGGTTCGTTTTACCAAACAAATAAAGAGGTTGCACAAGAAGCATATAAGGATATTAAAAATCATGTTATTCCAAATGGGAAAACACTAGATTTATATTCAGGAATTGGCACTATTGCAATTTATGTAAGTGATATTTCAGAATCTGTAGTAGCCGTGGAAGATAATAAAGATTCTTATAATAATGCAGTACAAAATATTGTACAAAATCAAATCACTAACGTAAGATTTATTAAGGCTGATGTGGAAATATTTTTGAAGAAAAATCACACTCACTTTAACACTTTTGTTATAGATCCTCCCAGAGAAGGAATGAGTGCCAAAGTTATTAAAACACTAATTTTAAAATTCAAACCAGAAAGAATTGTATATCTTTCATGTAACCCTGGTACTCAAGCTGCTGATTTTGCCAAACTAAAAAGACATTATAAAATTATCTTTAATAAAGTTTATGATATGTTTCCACAAACTAAGCACATTGAATCATTAATGGTTTTAGAAAAAAGAAATTAATTATTTTCCTATTCTAAAATTACAAACATCCCCATCTTTCATTTTATAAGTTTTGCCTTCTAGGTGCATTTTGCCATTATCTTTTGCGCCCTTTTCTCCATCAAATTCAATAAAGTCTTCATAACCAATAACTTCAGCTCTAATAAAGTTTTTTTCAAAGTCTGTATGAATAATTCCTGCACATTGTGGAGCGCTCATATCTTTTTTAAATACTCATGCTCTTGTTTCTTGAACACCAACTGTAAAATAAGTAAATAAATCTAATCATTTAAATGAAGTAGAAATTAAATTATCTAAACCAGAAACTGTTAGTCCGTATTCAGCTAAAAACATTTCCTTACTTTCATCATCTAAAATAGCAATTTCAGATTCAATTTCCACCGACAATCCAATAATTTCCATTTGTTTATTTTTAACATAAGTTTCTAGTTTTTGAAATTCGGGTTCTTCATTAGGAGAGGCAGCAAAAGACGCCCCAACATTACCAACAACCAACATGGGTTTTAGGGTTAATAATTGATAATGTTTCGCAATCTTCAATTCCTCTTCATCTAAATCAATCTCTCTAGCTGGAATGCTTTGTTCAAAACCATCTAGTAATTTGGTTACAACTTCCATTTCTTTGATTAATACTTTGTCGCCTGTGCTGAGCGCTCTTTTACCAATTCTAGTTTTCACATTAGAAATAACTTGCATATCTGCCAATAACAATTCTAAGTTGATAACTTCAAAGTCTCTTAAGGCATCAATAGAACTAGAAACATGCAACACGTCATCATTTTTAAAACATCTAATCACATGCACGATTAAATCCACTTCTCTAATATTGGATAAAAATTTATTACCTAAACCTTCACCTTTTGATGCTCCTTCAACTAATCCGGCAATATCAACAAATTCAAACGTTGCCTTTACTGTTTTTTTGGTTTTTACCATATCTGCTAGTAGATCAATTCTTTTGTCATTTAACTCGACAACACTAACGTTGGGATCAATGGTGGTAAAAGCATAGTTAGCTGATTCTACTTTCATTTTAGTTAAACCAGAAAACAAAGTACTCTTTCCTACGTTTGGCAAACCAACTATTCCTGCTTTTAATGACATATAACCTCTTTTGTATAATTATTAATAAGTATAAACTAAAATATATATAATAATATTAATAATGTTTGACACAATAGTTGCAATAGCTTCGGGCAATATAAACCAAGCCATATCAATAATCAGAGTTAGCGGTCCTGAAGCTTTTTCAATTTTGCAAAAAATCTTTACAGGTGCTATAGGCGAGGACAAAACAATTTCTTTTGGTTATATTGTGGATGATGAAAAACAAAGAATAGATGAAGTGTTAGTCAATATCTTTCGTGGAAAAAATAACTTTGTGGGCGAAGATACCATTGAAATTAATGCTCATGGTGGAGTTGTCATTACAAATATGATATTAGAGTTAATTATTAGTTATGGTGCCAGACATGCAACACCTGGAGAATTTTCTAGAAGAGCTTTTTTAAATGGCAAGCTAGATTTAATTAAGGCTGAAGCCATTAATGACTTAATTCATGCAAAAACAAAATTACAAACTAAAATAGCGGTCCAAAAATTTAATAATAAATCATCAGTATTAATTTTAGATCTAATTAAAGAAATAGAAAATATTATTGGTATTTGTGAAGTAAATATTGATTATCCTGAATATGATGATGTGGAGAAAATGGATGCCCCAAAATTAGTTTCTTTGATAAATGGATTAATTTTAAAAATTAACGAAATCATTGATGTTTCAGAAGCAAATCAAATTTTTGTGGTGCCCCAAACAATTGCGATAGTAGGATTACCTAATGTGGGTAAAAGCGCCCTAATGAACGCGATACTCAATGAAGAAAAATCAATAGTGACAAATATTGCAGGAACCACACGTGATGTGGTTGAAGGTGAAATTATCTTTAATAATATTATTTTAAAATTCAAAGATACCGCAGGTATTCGAAATTCACAAGATACTATTGAGAAAATAGGGATTGAAAAATCATACAATGAAATTAAAAACGCAAATATTGTTTTGCATGTTGTAGATGTTAATTCTCAAGAACATGAAATAGATCAAAAAATAGTCTCATTATCCAAAAATAAAATATATTTTAAAATCTTTAACAAGATTGATTTATTATCAAATGATGATTTAAAGAGTCTTAAAAATAAAATATTAATTTCAGCTAAAAATAGCGACATTAGTCAATTGGAAAACGCCTTTGACAAGCACTTTAAGAATGTTGACATAGACTCATCATCCTTTTTTAACAATAGACAAATAGCTTTGTTAAAACAAGGCAAAAATTTACTACAAGAAGCACTAGATGCTATTGAGAATGATATGGGATTTGATGTTGTTATCATTGATGTTGTTTCTGCTTGAGAAAGCATTAAATCAATAGTGGGAGAAATTAACAAAGAAGATTTATTAGATAGTATTTTTGCTAATTTTTGTTTGGGTAAATAAATATGAAAAAATATATTGATTTACACGCTCATCCATTTAAAGAATATTTTGATTCTCCTGAAGAAATTATTGAAGAATCACACTTGAATGGAATCGATACTATGATGCTTGTTGGTACTTGTGTGGAAGATTCACAGGAAGTGAAAGATCTTGCGGCAAAATATACTTACACATTTCCAGTTATAGGTATTCATCCAAATAGTGCTACCAATTCTGAAGATTTAATAGCATTAAGAAGTTTGGTGGACAAAACTATTGTTGGAATTGGAGAAATTGGGTTTGATTTTCATTATAATGATTCACCCTCTCACGCTCAACAAGAAATATTTTTTAGATATCAAGTTGAATTGGCTTTAGAGTTTGAGATTCCTGTCATTATTCATTGTCGTGATGCAACACAGGAAACTTTTGATTTGTTGAAAGAGTATAAAGAGCAAAATCCCGATATGCAAATAGTTATTCATTCTTATTCTTCTGGACCTGATTGAGTAGCGAGTTTTTTAAGCATTGGTGCATATTTGTCTTTTTCTGGCGTGGTTACTTTTAAAAATGCCAAAGATATTCAAGAGGCTGCAAGAATTACTCCTATTGATAGAATTTTTTATGAAACAGACACTCCTTATTTAAGTCCAATGCCTATGAGAGGAAAAGTTAACAAACCTAGTTATGCTGTTCATACAGCTAAATTTATTGCTAACTTGAAACAAATTAGCATTGAAGAATTAAATGAACAAGTGAATAAAAACGTGGAATTAGTTTTCCAACTTAAAAAGAGGCAACATGAATAAAAACTATGCAATGAAAAGATTTGGGCAAAATTTTTTACAAGACATAAATGTTTTGGAAAAAATTGTGAACAGTATTGACATTAAGGATAAGAATGTTATAGAGATAGGTCCCGGTAAAGGAGCGTTATCTAAATTAATGTTAGCAAAAGCGAAGCATTTGGTGGCTTTTGAAATTGATTACAATTTGGTTGATTTTTTAAGAGAAGAAATTAAAGATCAAAACTTTACTTTAATTAATGAAGATTTTTTGAAAATAGATTTATCTAATTATCAAGGATATTCTATTATGGCAAATATTCCATACAACATTACCACACCTATATTGTTTAAAATATTTGAATATCACAAAAATTTTGATGATGTTATTTTAATGGTTCAAAAAGAAGTCGCAGATAGAATTAGTGCTAAGCCTGGAACAACTAATTACGGCAAATTAAGTGTAAGTACTAATCATTTTGCAACTGCCACCAAATTATTTGACATTAGTCCCAAAGCTTTTTATCCATCTCCAAAAGTTACCTCTGCAATAATACATTTAAAAATGAAAAAAAATAAACTTGAAATCAATGATGAAAATTTTTTATTGTTTGTTAAATTGTGTTTTGCAATGAGAAGAAAAACATTGATGAATAATTTAAAAGCTCAAAAGAATTTTGATGACCAAAAAGTTAATAATTTTTATTTAGTCAATAATTTAAATTTAGACATTAGACCACAAAGTTTAACCTTAGAACAATACCAAGAACTTTATAAAGCGCTTCACTAAATTTATTAAATAATTAAATAATTCATCTTTTGTATTATAATTATTCTATAAATTCAAAGGGGTGGATTATGCCGATAAGTAGAAAAAGAATGGAAACATCAATTATCAATGTTGGTGATGTGCAAGTTTTAGTTGAAGACTTGGTAAAAACTAGAGAGACTGCAATTTTAGATTTTGGAAATAGATCTACTTTAACTATTGCTGAAATAAGAAGTTTGAGAGATAAGTTTGTTAACAAAAAATTGTTTTCAAAAATTATTGATAACGCAGAGGGTTCGATATTTTTGAACAACATTTTAACTATTGAAGAACAAATATTTAATGATAGTAAAGCTCTTACAGTTAAACAAGTGGCTTATTTTGCGGTTTATTATAAAAAACAACTAGGTGATAAAGAATCTTTTTGTAGAATCATAAAAAACACAGATGGTAAATTTGACAATTGATTCAATATTCATGTTAAATACAATTTTTTAATTAAGTTAGAAAGATTTTATGCAGAAACTATCAATTCTTTAATAAATTTAAATCATAAAACAACTACAGTATATGAAACAGATATTGAATTTGAACAAAAACAAACAATAAGATATATAGAAAGAACTTTTCTACCATATTTTAAATCCTTTTTGCTATATGACTGAGAACAAGCAATTTCTAAAAATGAAGAATTTGTATTAGCAACAGAGAAAAAGAAAGAAACTATAATATTTGATAAATAATCTTTTAAGATTATTTTTTTAATTTTGGAAATAAAGGTGGAAAAATGAATGATTTAAATATAAAATTATTTGGTATGTCTAATTCAGAAGAGTTAGCTAAAAAAGTTTCGAAAATTTCAGGATTAGCGTTGGTGCCAATTGAAAAAACAACTTTTTCAGATGGCGAAATGATTTTACACTCTGAAGAAACTGTGCGCAATTCAAGTGTATTCATTGTTTGTAATACTTCTTCCCCGGAATCAATTATTGAATTATTACTATTTGTGGATTCTGTTAAAAGAGCGAGCGCTAAACACATTACGGTTATTAATTCTTATTATGGTTATTCTAGACAAGATAGAAAAGCTAAGCAAAGAGAACCTATTGGCGCAAGATTAATGGCCAATATTTTAGAGGTTGCAGGAGTTAATAAATTAATCACTGTTGATCTACACAATCCTTCTATTCAAGGTTTTTTTAACATTCCTGTAGATGATTTAAGGTGATCAATTAGTTTGGCTAGTTACTTAACCAAAACGGATGAACAAAATAAAGTTATGAAATTTACCATAGTGTCTCCTGATCATGGAGGAGCTGTTAGGGCAAGAATTTTGGCTGAACTTATTTCCAATACAGTAAAAATAGCTATTGTTGATAAAAGAAGAGTGGGTCCAAATCAAAGTGAAGTCTTGGGGATATTGGGAAGTGTTAGTGGTAAAAATATTATTATTATTGATGATATTATTGATACCGGAAATACAATTTTAAAAGCTGCGGAGGCCTTGAAGAAAGAGGGCGCAAAAAAAATATATATAGCAGCAACTCACGGATTATTTACGAAATCATTTGATGCATTTGACAAATCAAAATTTATTGACAAGGTTTTAGTTTCTGACTCGATTCAAAGCGTGCATAACATTAAATCCCCCAAAATAGCAATTATTTCTTTGGCGCCATTTATTTCTGAGGTTATTAGAGCGTCTATTAATTCAGAATCAATTTCAAGAATTTACGAGAAAATAAAAGAAAATGACCTTTAAAGATAAAACTTTTGAATTGGTAGGGCAAAATCAACAAATTTTTCAAGATTTAGTTAAATATGTTGAAATGATAGAAACCACAAACAAAACACTGAATTTAACGGGTTTTAGTGGAGACGACCTTTGAAGAGAAGGGATATATCAATCAATAATTTTAATGACAGAAGCTTTTGAAGACACGCAAAACAAAAAAATGTTAGATATTGGAGCTGGAGTAGGATTTCCTTCCATACCTTATTTAATATTTAAAAGAGATTTTCAACTATATATTTCTGAACCTAGTATAAAAAGAGTTGATTTTTTAAAAAAAGTTAAAAATGAGTTATCCCTAGACGTGACATTTATAGTTCAAAGAATTGAAGATTTTCAAGAAGAAGGTGTTTTTGATTTTATTACTGCCAGAGCCGTTACTTCTTTAAAGAATTTAATTGAAATTTCTGCTAAAGTAGGCGCTTTGGGTTCTAAGTATTCATTTTTAAAGGGTCCAAAAATATATGACGAACTTCAGGAGTCACAATGAATCATTGATGAATTATCCTTGCAAACAAACATTAGAACTGTTGATATTGAAACCAAAAATAACGAAATACAAACACATTATTTATTGGAATATATCAAAGATAAAACAACACCCAAAAAATATCCTAGAACTTGATTATTAATTTCTACAAAATAACCTTATATAACCTATATGTGATAAAATTACTCTATATTATATTAGTATTGTAAAAGGAAAAAAATGAAAAAATTATTCAAAGAAATTTGAAAATCATTCTCTAAAACAAAAAGTTTAATTTTAGGATTAACCGTTTTAATCTTCCTTTCTTCTGGTGTATTCACTCTTTTAAGTGATGTTAAAGCCAATTATACTTCTCAATTTGATGATTATAAAAAAGTTTCAAAGATTCATGATTTAACAGTTGATACAGAAATAGAAGCAACAGGTGAAAAACCCTCAAAAACATACATTCCTGATGGTTTAATTCCAGAAAAAACCGAATATTTCTCTGATGAAGCAACAGTCAATACTCAAAACACCATTAGATTTCCTCAAACAGATGTTGTGATTCACCCTTTTACAAAAGAGGGTTATATTAAAATTTCAAAATTGAATTTTATGGGAGCAGAAACTAACAATAATTACTTAAAAGTTAAGGATTTATATCGTTTTTTACAAGTAAATAATATTTCCAATTTTGTTAATTCTGAAACAGGAGTTGTAGAATCAAAACGTTTTCCACCAACACCCTTAAAAGAATATAAATCACCAGGAATCACAGTAGATGTTAATTATAGATTAAATGCAACTGATAAAATAACTGTTTTTAAATCTGGAGCTTCAAACATTACATTAGGTGATTTAATAATGATTGTTCCGGGTGTAGACGGTTTTTTTTCATCTACAGATGATAGAATTACCAACGTGAAAAGCATTTATATTAATGCAGATAATCATGAAGCAACCATTTCTCAATCACTAAAACAATCATGAGAAAAGCAAGGAAAATTGATTACTATTACTCCTGATCAAGTTGCTAGATTACTTGGTTTTACTAAAAGTGCAGGAGAAAGTCGTGGTGCCATTTATTCTATTGACAAATCATTAGAACAACAGGGTGTTTTTGACATTATTGCCCCCACAAATAATAAAAAATGAAGACTTTCACAATCATTAACCAAAACCATTAAACCGGGCGGTTTTTCAATTAATTATAATAACACAATTGTCAATGACATAGTTCAGCCAAATACTAAATTATTTTTTGTTATTCAAAGTAATTTTATTATCCCTAAAACTTGAATTGTTAAAGAAAGAACAAGTTATGAATATGAAAGATATCATAGTAAAATTAATTATGATTTTTTAAATAGTCAAGCAGAAAACAACAAATTATGGACCAAAAACTATAAAGATTATATGTTAAGTTTAACAAAACAAGAACAACAATATTACTCACAAACATCTTATTGAAAAAAGACACAAGTTATTGAAATTGTTGAACAAGATGGTATTACAGTTATTGATCCAAAAGAAACAATACGTCTTTCAGAATCTATTACATCAAAAGACTTGAACAGAAAATTAAAGCCTAAAAATAACATCAAAATACATGGACCAAGAGCACCATCATCAAACACTTTGAATCCAGGTTCTATTTTATGAATAGAAAGAGAATCTAAATTCATATCACAAGCGGATATTGATGCCATTTTAAAAGATTTAAATGGAGATACATCAAGTAAAATACAAAAAATACTTAATGATGCTAATTCTAAAAACAATAGAATTAAACAAATAGATGATGGCGCTAAAGCTATCGCTCAAGAAAATTTATACAACGAAATATTGAGACTTGTTGGTGATATTGAGAATATTGGTCTTAGAGAAAATATTACTGTTTCAGGATTTTTAGACAATATTGCACACACATTTCACTTTATAAATGGTGGTAATGAAAATCAAGAGATTAAATTAAATAACAATATTTCGGTTGAACAAAATGTTGGTAAACTTTATAATGAAAGCAAAGAAAAGTCTTTGTTATTTGAACTTAGCTCAAAAGATGACATAATGTCAACAAAAGTCCCTGAATCATATATTTTTAAAATTATTGATCTTATTTTTAGTGGAATGTCAGTAGACAAAAACTATATAAATCCTATTATAACTTTTGAAAATTATTCATATATTCCTGTCAACCAAGAACACATTGGTTCTAGTGAATGATTAAAAATGTCAAATGCCAAAATAATTAGAATGCAAGATGCCAATGGACAAATTTATGGAATAACAAAACAAGCTCCCAATACAAATGATGCTGTAGGTAGATATTATGTTTTAGAAGAAAAAAATATGGGTGGTAAAAAAACTTGATTTTCTAAAGATATGAGTAATTATCAATTTGATGGTACTGATGAGTCACTTGCAAAATTCATTCAAACAAGTCGTTTAAATTTTGCAACCACCACATCTGCAGGAGATATGAGAGTAATAGTTGGACCTAATGGTTGAGCTAAACAAAACCCTAATTATGAAAATAAATATTCTATTCCGTTTAAACTTGTAATTCCCGGTTCTGACATTATTAATAATTGACAAGAATCAAATAATTTTAATGTTTTTAGAGATAACCTTATTAATTCATTAACCAGTATTTTAGAACCACTAATTTCACCTAAAAACTTAAAAATCATTATAGAAGCCACAACAACATCGATGTCTAAAAATGGATTTGCTGATGTATTGACATTTCCTTCTCAAATTCAATCTAGAAAATTGCAAAAAATAATATTTGGAATCTTTTATGAAGGCGCAAAATATAACGAGGATCTATATTGAAACAGTTTTTTAGATGAAATATTAAATGTTGTAATATCTAATCCAGATCCGTTATATATAAACAAACAAATCGAAAATATTAATAAAATTTTTCAAGCAATGTTTGGTAATGAATTTGATATTGCAACACTTCTAAATTTTGTAAATGATCCCAGAGAAGCTTTAATAGGTTTGCGTAAAATTATTGCATCAATTGATATGGATGCTACAATTATCGAAATTTGAACCAATTTTTATGATAATTCACCAAACATCAAAGGTGTTATAGAAACAATTGGTACAGGAGATGTTTTACCTATTTTGCTAAATAATATTTTTGTAGACAATCCTAGCAACCCTAATGTAGGGTTTAAAGCCGGCTTAAAGCAAATAGTTACACAGTTAAACTTTTCAAAAATTATTAAATATTTAAAAGAAAATGTTTTGGATGCAGAATCTGCAGCTTTATTTGGACCTATTCTTAATCAATTAAATGGTAATTTAGGGGTTGTTAATCCAGATCCTAATAATGATTTTTTAAATATGAATAGTGGTTTAAATAAAATTATTGATTTAATTAATGTTGACGCAATGACAACAAATATTAAAAATAACTCAGTCATTCGAACTTACTATGTAGATCATGAGCAAGAAACACAAAAATATATTATTAATTCTATTTCAATGTCTGGAATGGCCGCTTCTTTGTTAAATTCTTTAGGACACAACAATGATAATGATGATGCCCTACACAATGCCATGATTGAATTATTAAATATATCTTCTAAAACAGAATTAGTAGGTGGTGTAGTTGGTGTTTATCAACCAGAATCCGACCCTAATAAACTGGACATTAGAGACTTGCAATCACTTTTAAAATCGCCAACACCAGAATTACAAGATTTAGAAACAGCTTTAAAAGAATTATCTATTTCCCTTAATGATCCCAATTATTTTGTAGACCCAGAATCAACTATAGGAAAATATTTAACAAATTATATTTTTAATTTTGCGGGAGACATTAGTATTTCTAATTATGACATTAAAAAAAGAGTAGATGTTTATTTAGAGTTTATGAAACAAACAGAATTTGTTAATTTTGATCCCAATATGCCATCACCTACAACAGGTGGTGCTTTGGGAGGGAATATTGCTAATCCGATTCTTCCCAATTCTTTAGCTGACAAATTTATTAATATGATCAACCCCAATGTTAAACCGTCAAGTAAAAATCCAATTTATGATATTTTAGCTACACAAGTTTACAATGAATTTTATAATGATAAAAATCCTTTGCAAGCAAAAGATATGACTGTTGAAATATTAAGTTTTTATTCATTTTGAATGAAGTTTGCAGAACTTAATCTACAACCAAGTAGTGCAACAACAAATAGTGTTGCATCCGAAATAATCAAACTTGTGAACAATGTCTTGAATAAAAATTCTTTTATTGGTAAAATTTTAAATTCCACAACAGAATCATTTAACCCCAATTTTATTTTAAATTTCGGAATTTTAGATGGTTTTTCAAATGTTAAAGCCACAGCAATGAAGTTTACTCAATATACTCCAAAAGAATTAATGTCAAACGGAATAACCAAGGAAGCAATTAATTATTATTTCGATTATGATGAAATTCAAGGAAAATTAAAGATAAATAACAATACTATTTCTTTGGTATCTGGGTTATCTTCTATTATTACATTGGATGGAGCCACTAATTCAAGTGGTCCAACTAAATCAGAATTGGTTACTAAGGATTTTATAAATTTATTTTTACCTAAAAAGGATAAAGAAAAATCTCAAATAATGTTAACTTTGGGGCAAACAACATTAAAAACTTTATCAGGTGGTGTTAATTTTGTTTTAGATAATTTAGGAATATCAAGTGTTATTATGAGTCCATTTAGTGCTGTTATGAACGCACCAGTATTGTTATGATTTACAGTTAATCAAAGTGCCATTGATGCAAGTAGCTTGGGTAATTTATCTTATGTTATTAAAGATAAGCTATATAACTTTAATTCTGAAAATTCAACAGACACAGTAGCTATTAATTATGAAGGTTTCGAAGGTATTATGGATTCATTAATAGGTGAAGATGTTTATATTGATCAACCCATTTATGAAGATGATCCCATAACATTGACTTTGGATTTAGATTATTTAGAATATTTATCAAGTATGTTGGCAACTAATCCTGATATTTTTGGAATAAATTTATCTGATGCTCTTTTGGCTGCTGTTGATTCTTTTACAGAGGTGACTGTAGATGATTATAAAATAGTGATATCAGATGTTGGTTCTTACTTAGCGAAAGTAAGTTCAGCATACTTAAAAAATAATAAAAAAGAAGTTTATCCAATGACTTTAGAAAATGCTCCTAAAGATTCATTAGAAATGCAAAATTTAATAGAAAATATACCAGATAAATATAAAATTGATGTTAACGGATTAGAGTTTTTAATTATTGGTGAAGATTCAACGGTAGATTACTTATATCCAGTTACTGACTTAAACAATATTCAAGTTAATACAGAAACTCAAGCATTGGTCTATGTTAATCAATCTGGTTTTGATAGAGTTAAGGAATCAAACGCCAACGCAGTGATTAATAAATATTTTTTAGTTATTGCTCCAAGTGATACTACACCAACAATTTTACAAAATAAAATAAATGAATATATCTATGTTAGCACTACTGGTTTAAATAATTATAATGATTTAAGTGTAGCTGAAAAAAATAATGCATTGTTTAAAAAAGCTTATTTATACAATGAAACTAACCCATTAAAACCAGAAATATCATTGAGGGTGCAAACAATTGAAACTTTGATATCAACAATTAACAATATTAACTTATTAATTTCAAGTATTTTAATATTTTTAATTGGTATTATCACAATTTTTGTAATAAAAAGATATGTATCATCTAGATCTAAAGTATTAGGTATTTTAAAAGCTCAAGGATACAAATCGATTCAAATAGCTGCATCTATTTGTCTCTTTGCCTTAATTGTTGCTTTCTTTGGTGCCACTTTAGGATATATTGTTGGACACTTCTTGCAGATTCCTGTTATGAATATTTTCTCTATATATTGAACGCTCCCCATAGGCCCTAGCGCCTTTGACATTTTGTCCTTAATTATTACGGTTCTAGTACCCCTAATTGGTTTGGTTTTACTAACAATCATTACCACGCTATTTTTATTGAAAGTAAAACCAGTTAAATTAATGGATGGTTCATTTCAATTAAATAATTCAAAAACAGCTGAAGTGATTAAAAACAAATTTCATTCAAAAAATATTAAGTCTAAATTTACATTATCACTTTCATTGAACTCTATTTGAAAATTAATATCATTATTAATATCATTATTATTAACAGTTACTATTATGAGTTTCTCTTTAGCGTCACAAAATGCATTTGGTAATGCAGTTAATAAAACATATAAAAATAGAAAATATGATTTTAAAATAGACTTAATTACTCCAACATTAGAGGGTGGTGCAATTACAACGCTTGATAAACAAAGTGTGGGAAATTTATTATATGTACCTATAGGAAATCCAAATGAAGGATCAACTTATTTATCTACTTATTTTGCTCCTGGACCAAATGATGTTATCAACCCCATTTATGCTAATGGTTTCAATCCTAATGGTACTCCATCTATTCATGATAAACACATTATTACAAAATCTTCATTTGATTTAATTGTTAATAGTGGGGGTGTAGAAACTAATGTTTGAGACTCTTTATTTAACTCAATGCCCGATTCACAAAGAGTAAGTGTTGTAGAAACATCTCAGTATGCTGCAAAATGATTAGAGTGAACCCAAGGACTAACTAATTACGGTCAAAGTGATGAATATAAGTTAGCAGATGACTTGGTTAATAAAGCTCCTTACTTTAAATATTTAATTAATTTAGAAAAACCTGAAGATTCAAAATTTGTTTATAGAAATATCAATAATACAACGGGAGAATATTTTTATGAAGATATTGTTATTTCTGGAAATCAACCCTTTATACAATCAGGAATTAGAGAAAAATATAGAGAATTTTTAGTAAGTGCATATGATAAATCATTAAATTATGATAGTACCAATCCAGAAAATGAAAATGCTCCTGAATTTGTAAAAGATTTCTTCTTAAGTTTTGGTAGTGTGATGTTTGATGAATCAACCAATGAAAAATATTCATATGCAACTACTGTAAATAAAAATGATCAAAGTCATACGCCAACAATCAATGGTTTTGACCCAAATTCAAAACAAGTTCAAATATTGGATAATCACGGAAACAATCTCTTAGAAATTATTGACAATAGGTGAGATAATTCTAAAGAAGTAATTCCTGTGGTTATTAATCATGTTGTTAAAGATAAAAGAAATTTAAATATAGGTTCACAATTAGAATTAACTGTTATGAATACTACAAGTAGATTTACTGAAAACATTAAAAAAACACTTAATTTAGGCACTCCTAAAAAAACAACTTGAACAGTGGAGGTTGTTGGTATCAATGAAACCTTTATTAACGAAGAATGAACCACTACACAAAAAGTTATTAATGCCATTACTTATTTAGATGATCCACAATTAGCTGTTGCTAACGAAATACCGTTTAATGGAATTTTATCAATTGATGAAAACCCTGTACAAGCAACCGAATCTTTAGGATTATATTCTGAAAATGGTTATTGATCTGCCAACAATAAAATAGATTTAATATCAACTAATTTATCTAATGAGCAACAAGAAAAAAATACCAGTATATTTAAAGAATTATTTTATAAAATTAAAGGAAGTGGTTCAAGTATGGTCAATAACTCTGTATTTGCAAAAACATTAAGAATTATCAATCCTAACTTTACACACTCTGAAGAATCATCTTTAATTGAAATATTTTTACTAGGAGACAACAGCATTTCTTTACCTGATATGATTAATCCAGGAATGGAAACTGTTGTGAACAATGCATTAGAACAATTTTCAGAAATATATAATAGTAATAATGTTGTAGGGCCAAGTTTTAAAGATATACAGTCTAAAAACATTGAATCAGGATTTATTTCGAATACGACAAATGCGATCAATTCAGTTAATACCATGGTTATTGTATTATCGTTACTAATATCTATGACAATATTAATTATGATTTCTACTTTAATTATTAGCGAGAATGAAAGGAATGTTGCTATCTTCTCCATTTTAGGTTATAGTAATGTTGAGAAAATGAAACTCTTTTTCTCACTTTATATTCCAATAATCTTGTTAGCTATTATTCTGTCAATACCACTGACTATAGGTTTAATAACAATGTTTAGCAGCGTGGTTAATTCAACAGTGTTAATTTCATTATCTATATCATTAGGACCAACTGACGTGTTATTCTCATCATTATTAGTTATTCTTATATTTTCAGCTACATCATTGATTTCATGATTGAATTTAAACAGAATTAAACCAATTATGTTACTGAAGGGAGAGTAAAATGAGGAACAAAGTTTTAGACATATTTTTAAAAAAAACAGCAGAGCTTGATTTGAGTTTATTTGATTCTAATATTCTTAAAATTGATTTTAAAACCAAGCAAGAAATTACAAAAGCTAACAATAGAAAAAGAAGGGGTAAAAAAGACACGGACAAAAATTTAGTAAATCAAGAAGGTAACATAATTGATATTCATAATTTAAATAAATATTATGTTTCTGGAGGTAACTCTACACAAGTTTTAACGAATTTAAACTTATCTATTAAAAGGGGTGAATTTGTAGTTTTGTTTGGTAAATCAGGTTCAGGTAAAACAACGCTATTAAATTTAATTTCTGGATTAGATCGTCCAACAACGGGAAACTTAGTTGTTTGTGATAAAAATTTACCATATTTATCAAATAATGAATTGACAACATTTAGAAGGGAAAACTTATCTTTTATTTTTCAAAGTTATAATTTATTAACAAATTTAAGTGGTTATGACAATGTTGAAACCGGTGCTTATTTACAAAAAGATAAAACTAAAAAACCAGATATTCATAAAATGTTTGAAGATTTTGATTTATTGGATGTTATCCACAAATATCCTTCTCAAATGTCAGGGGGACAACAACAAAGAATTTCTATATTAAGAGCTCTTGCTAAAAGTAGTGAAATTATTTTTGCTGATGAACCGACAGGTGCTCTTGATAAAAAAACCGGAATTATTGTTATGGAATTATTAAGAAAAATAAATCAAGAATTAGGAAAAACAATCATTATGGTTTCTCATGATCCAGATGTAGTCATATATGCAACTAGAGTAATTAAGTTATCTAAATCAAAAATTGTTTCAGATGAAACCATAAATTACACAGAAAATATAGTTATATAGAAAATGATTATTATGTGATTAGTTTTTCGTAATTCAAATTAACATGTTTAATTTTAACTCCATGTCTTCATGAGTCACCATATCTAGCTATTAGTAATTTGTCATACTCTTTAATAATTTTTGTATTAACATCTAAAAAACTAATGTGTTCCATTTTGAAAGTAATGTTGGGAAATCAATTTTTATTACTAGATTCATTTAAAGAATTAATTGCTACAAAACCTCTATAATCTTCATAATATAAAGCATCATATAATTTGTTTTGTTCTATTGGACAAAAAAATACGGAAAACAAATGAAATAAATTAAACATTAATTTAGTAGATAAGTTATACCCTTTTTTAAATGTCAAGAAATTTGAATATTGGTTTTTAACTTTATTTGATCATTTATAAACTTTATTCACTTTATCAACACTAGTAGGAACCAAGATAATAATTTTAATAAATTTATTTAAATTTTTTACATAAAAAAAAGGAGTAGGAAGATAAAAGGAATCAGAGGAAGTAAAATCAATAATATTATCTGGATACTTGTTTTTAATGAACAAAAAAGTTTCATAAGTAACAAAAACTTCTAAAATACCAATATTGTCAAAATAATTAGTATTTGTCATTGCACTAAGTAGAGTATTATTTGCTAAAGAATATCATAAATTATTTCGTTCACAAATATATACAAATTTAGCAAAGATATTTTTATAATCATTGTTATTTTCTTGAATCATAATTAATATATATTATATTGACAAATAAGTTAATTAAATATATTTTTTATCAAGAAATTTAAAAAATGATATAATTTTTATAAATTTAAATAAGACTTTATATATATTCAAAGGGGAATTTTATGGATGAAAACCAAAAACCAAAAAAACCAAAAAAACAAAAATCTCCTAAAGAACCCAAAGTATCTAAACCCCCAAGAGCCCCTAAAAAATCACTTTCAAAAAAAATATCTAGTGTTAATACTACATCTACAATTTCATATGGAAATGTAGATGTTAATCCGAAAGATAAAAGAGTAAAATGAATTTTTGGTGCAGCAATAGGTTCTCTTTTGTGTATAGGTATTGGAGTTCCTTTGGGTGTTGCTGGAGTTCAATATATAAGTGAAAAACCATACAAGGGTGATTTACCTGTTTTTGAGGGGGGACCAACTATTGATGACATTATTGGAGCTAATAAAGATAAAGAAACAATCAATAAAAATTCTGAAAAAATTGAAAATATTATTGTTGAAAGACTTTATAAAGAGGAAAGAGAAGCATTTCTAAAATTTGAAGCTTTTGTGAATAATACAAAATATAAAGATACAAACGAAAGTGTTGGTTCAACATCATTTGGTGTTGATGTTTCCGAATCTTTTGATGATATTAGAAAATCTCAAGAAAAAGAATTAAATAATGCTAAAAAAGCGATGAGGGAATCTTATCCCTTGGATTGACCTTTAAAATGAAATGAAGAATTGAAATCTGAAAAATATGGTGGTTCAGAAACTGATCAAGAAGCAATTGATTTTTTAACTAAAAACAAAGCTAAAGATGCCGCTTTTGCAAGATTTAATACAGCTGAAGTTAACATAACATCTTGAACACAAGCCGATTTAAGTTTGCAAGCCAAACAAAACATTACTTATAAAGATGATGCTGGAGTGGAACAAAGCATTCCTGCAGGGACTCGTTTATTTTCTCCTAATTTAGCTGGAGGTAAAAACTTCTTAAGTGCAGATGGAGACAACATTGCCATTCCATCACAAAGAAATCCTATCACACCATCTTCGGAAATAAAAATAGCTGTGTATCAAACAAAATCATATGTTTTACATGAAAGAAACCCATTAAACCGTTTACCTAATTTATATAATGAGTATTTTAAATCTGCTAACATTAGTAGTGTTTCAATCCCTTTGGCACAAAATGCTGAAAATACAGAATTAGAATTAACTATAACTCCTGCTATGCTTACAAATTTATTTACAGTTTCGAGAACAAATTCAAATGAACAAGTTATACCCTTCAATACTATTTCAAATTTTATGGGAGCAAATACTTCATCTGCAAGACAAGACAAAGACAAAACAATTTTAAATACTATCTTAACAGCCGCTCCAGAACCAGAACCAGAACCAGAACCACCTACAAAAGCAGCAGCAACCACTGGTTCACAGTTAGGTTCATCGAAAGTAACTTCGCTAGCTACATTAATTAAAAGTGAAGAAAATGAATTAAGATCATTCCATGTTGCAGCAATATCTGCAATGTTGTCTCCTACTCTTGAAGAAGGATTGTTTAAGATTAAAAATGCTAATCCAATAGATATATTTTTGGATAAAATTTTATTTATGGATCCTGTTATAGCTGCTGGAGTATCCAAAAATATTACGAACTTGATTGAATTTTTAAATGCAGAATTATTGCCTGAAAAACCAGCTACCGCTACCGCTACTGGTGAAACAATTGTTTTTAAATTTAAACCTAATTTTGATTTATTTAAATTTAATAAAAACTTAAAAGATAAAATTAATGCTATTAATTCACAAGATTTTAACAATACATTTAATGACCTTTTGAATTCATCTTTTGAAGATTTAGATCCATATGCAGGTTTTGTGAACAAACCAACCAGTCCTGTTAATGAAACACCTAAAAAATGAACTGTTTACCAAATTGGCAAAGATACATTTTTATATGTTGATGCAAAAGGACTAACTGTTTATAATATTGAAAATTTAACAAATACAACAGCAGAACCAGCAAATCAACCATCTTTAAAAATGTTGAAAAGCGACATTCAAAATACAATAGATGTGACTGAAAACCCCGATCAAGTTATTTTGTATGATGTAGCTGCACAATACAACAAAATAGCAACTCCTGAAATTATTAATAAAATTTTGATAGAAGAAAATAAAAAATATGTTGTCGATACTTTAAAATCAGATACATTAAGTGAAATTGATGCCACAAAAATGGTTGACGATGTTTATAAAAATTTAATTAGTATTATTAACAATACTATAAACCCTGATGTTAAAGGTGCAATGACAGACTTATCTATCTTGGTAGAAGAAATGATTAAGCCTATGAATAGTTATGATTTTTTTGAAACTCCAATAAATGCTGGTCCAATTACTTTGAGTTTTATGAATAATTCAGGATATAAAAATGCTGCACTTGATGGTTACTTGTTGATTGAATCAGAATTTGATGATAAATTGCGTGCAATTATTTCTGTACATGCCAAAGCTAAACCTGGGGTGTTATCTTCTGGCAAAAAAACTGGTGGTCAATAATGTCTATGTTCAAAAAAATGTTACTTATTCCATCAGTATTAACATTACCTGTTTTAGCTACTGCTGTGGTCACATCGTGTTCAACAGTACCACAAATTGATGAAAATTTGGCTAGTCAATTAGAAGGATTAACTTCTCCTGCTGCAAAAGAAATATATTCTAATTATTGAGCGAGAGATGCTTTTGCAGAACTTTATTTAAAGTCGAAATCTCCTAGTGAAGATGTTACTTCTGATACTTTTGAATCTAACAAGGAAATTATTAAAACATATCTTTTGAACTTAAATCCAATTGGTAATGATGTTGTAATTCACGGTTTAAATGGTGGTGCCATTTCTGCTGAAATAAACACTCAACTATTTAGTGCATATACCTTTTATACAGCTTGAAAAACATCAACAAATATTAATTATTTTAGAGATCAAAAACAAATTTGAGTTGAAAATCAATTATCTCTTAATGAACAAACAATTGAATTAAATTTTAATCCAAAATTTGCTTATTCTTCATCTTCTACAGAAGCAACACAATTTAAAGCTGATTTTAATTTGTTGTATCAAATTATTCAAACAGGAATTCAAACAGAGTTATTAAATATGGCGATTGCTGAATTTTATTTCACTGCCACAACATCAGATATGATTCAAAGAGGGACAGATTATAATGACATTATGGATGGAGATATCAATGCAATTGAATATTGACAAGCAACTAGTTTTGATATAAATAGTCCTACATATTTTTTAGAAAAATACTTAGTAGAAAAGGGACCTAAAATAAAATGAAACTATACTTCAGAAAAGCCTGATAAAATAGCTAATTTAACTAATACAAAAATTAAAAATGTTCAAGATTATTTTAATTTATGATCAGGAGAACAAATTGGTACTACATCTTCTCCAAAGAAAATATTTTCAAAAGATTTATTAATTAAATCTGGTGATATTAAATTTAATGCATCAGCTTTAGATTTTTATGGTTACAATTCCACTATAGAATTATCTACTGAATCTGGTGAAGGTGATTTAAGTACTGATCCTGATATCATTAGAAGATTTGGTGCTAATGCATCAGGTTTATTAAATGCGAAAAAGAAATTTGTTGCTTTTGACACTTTAGAAAAAAGAGCGAAAATCGACCTTTTAAAAGGAGAAGCTTTCTTGCCTGCTATTTCCATTCGCAACACCACTGATGTTGTGCGTAAAAATTCTAAGCAAATAAATTTAGCTGATTTGATAATTGATAATAGTGAATTGGCACTTGATGGATCTTATGCTCCAGAAGGATCAAAAAATAGTTGAAAAGTTTTAAGTATTACTCCTATTTTAAATGATTCAAGTTCTCAACAATCTATTGAATTATCAATGACATATAGCAATAGTGATGCAATTAATGGTTTTGTGGATTATCCTTATAATGTTATTATTAATTGAAATCAAACAAATAATCCTGATGCTTCTGAAATAATTTCAGAACTACCTAAAAATATGTCTTTTGTTCAGTTAAATCCAAACAATTCTTTTGAAAGCCAACAAATATATGGAATTGACCCTATTGTAGAAGGTAAAGTTAATGTTTCTTATTATATTAGATTATTACCTCAATTTATATGAAAAACCATTGATGGTATCAAAGAAGTTAGAGAAATTGATGGAAAAGAAAAGGCGATTGGAACATTTTCAATGGCGGGAACACCTTGATCTTCAGACCCAATAAATAAAAATAATCAAAGAATGTTAGCTTTCTCGTTGTACATGAATGATGCAGAATTAATAACTAAAATTAAAGCATTTTTAGTATTAAATGATGTGTCAATACGTCCAGGAAAAATTAAAGAAGTTAATGTTATTTTAGAAGAATTGGGAATTATTTATTTACCAAAAAAACCAGACTATGCTACTCCTAGAACTAAAGTTGGTGTGACAAACTAATGGAAACTTTGTTTTTAAAAATAATTAACAAAGAATTACCGGCAGACATTATTTTTGAAAATAAAAAAGTAATTGCTTTTTATGATATTAAACCAATAGAAAAAGGTCATTTTTTAGTTGTTCCTAAATCTTTTTCTAGAAATTTGATTACCATTAAAGATAAAGATTTGAAATACTGTTTCTCTATAGCTAGAAAACTAGCCTTAAAGGAAATAAAAAAACAACAAGTAGATGGATTTAGGATTATGGTTAATAATGAAGCAACATCTAAACAAGTTGTTTTTCATACTCATATTCATGTTGTTCCTTCGCCAAAAATTGAACACTCAGCCTAATTATATTTTATGAACAAGTTAGATATAGAAAATCTTTTTTTAGATTTAGATGGAACTACTCTTAAAAGTAATAAGACTATTTCAACATCTACTATAGAAATTTTACAAAAATTAAAATCAAAGAATATTAATGTTTTTATAGCAACAGGTCGACCATATTATATGATTAAAAAGGAATTATCAGATTTAACAGTTAATGAACATGTTATCTGTGTTAATGGTGGAATGATCATTAATTCAAAAACCAATCTCACCTTATATCAAGAAGAAATAGATTTACCATCTTTAGAAAAGATTGAAAATTTTTTAAAAACCAATCGATATCCTTATCTTATTTACACCGATAAACTTATGTATTATAATTGTGATGAGACAAACGAATGAATAATATCATTGAAATCAACCATTGCTAATTTAAGAGACGAATATAAATGAAGTTTAATTCAAATAGACAATAAGTTTACTTTAAAAAATCAACACGTAGTTAAATTGTTGGTGCCTACCATAAATCTAGAAGAAGAATTAATTCGCAATTTAATTCATTTTTTTGAAACTGAAATTACTTTTTTTAAAATATTACAATCTCAAAAAAATATATTAGATATTATTCCTTCTAATTCATCTAAAGGAAATGGAATACGGTATGTTTCTGAATTACTATCATTGAATATTTTGAAAACGCTTGCTTTTGGTGATGCCAATAATGATATTCCTATGTTTGAAGCGGTACAATATTCAGTAGCTATGAATAATGCTGTTGATGATCTTAAAAAAATAGCAACTTATGTGACAGACAGTAATGATAATGATGGTATTGCTAATTTTATTAATAAAAATGTTTTATAAATTATCTTTTTAATATTTTTTCAATTTCTGATGATAAAGTGTTATTTTCATTTAACTCAATAATAGTTTTTGCCAATTCTTGAATTTTATACATTGAATTTTTTGTAGCATAGGTATTTTTAAGGGATTGCATCAATTCTAAATCACACATTGAATTACCAAAAGCAAACACATTTTGTGATCTTATTTTATATAGCAACATTATTGTCTTGATTCCTTCATAATTATTGACACCAGAAACATTAATGTCCATTGTAATACTTGATGATAATTTAAATTCATAATCTATGTTGTAGAATTTTTTAAAGTAAATCAATAATTCTGCAATTAAATCTTGTTCTAATATTATTGTTATTTGAATAATTTCACTTTTTTTAACAATAGTTTCTTTTTCATATTTAGAAAAATCCGTAATATTTAACTCTTTATCTTTAACAGACAATCAGCGATCACTTTTTAAGAAATTGATATATGAATGAATATAAGTTTTTTTGCTAGTGATAATTTGAGCAGCTCCATTTAGTAATTTAATATCTTGTAAAATGTGATTGACAAAATCTAAATTAATAGTTTGAGAAGTTTTTAATAATTCTTTTTTAATGTCATCCACCAAGATAGCACCATTATTTGCAATAAAAAAATTAACCCATTGTTTTCCATCCCCTAAATATTTTAAAGATTCTTTGTAACCTTTGTTTGTGACAATAGCAATAAAATGACCCTGTTGATTAATTTTTTGCATTTCTAAAATGGTGTCATTTTCAATAACATTATTATTATTCAGTAATATTCCAATTAAATCAAAAACAAATAATTTTGATTTTGTATATTGAGAATTTTTATTCTGTGAAATTACTTGTTTTTCATATGTGGGAATAATAACACCTCCCTAATACTAGTTTGACCTGTAAATAACATAACTAATCTATCCACGCCAATTCCACAGCCGCCTGTTGGGGGCATACCATACTCTAAGGCTTCAACATAATCTCAATCTATATCATTAGCTTCATCATTCCCAGTTTTACTTTCAGATAATTGATTTTCAAATCTTTCCAATTGATCAATAGGATCACTTAGTTCAGTAAACATATTTGCATATTCACGTCCATTAATAAATAGTTCAGCTCTTTGTGTAAAATTACCATCGTCTTCCATTTTCACAGCAAATGGTGATATTTCAATAGGGTGTCCATAAACAAAAGTCGGTTGAATTAAAGTACTTTCAACTTTCTCTTCAAAAATTAGATTAATTAAATGTCCTTTTTTATAGAAAGGTTCAATTTTAAAACCATTATCTTTAACAAACGTTATTAAATCTTTCTCTGTAGCTTTTTTAACATCAAATCCTGTAATTTTTGAAACAGCTTCACTCATTTCTAATGTATCAAATTTATTATTTAAGTCAATATTTATTCCTTGATATTCAAATTGTTCTCTGTTTAATATTTTCCCTATTCTTTTAAATAACTCTTCTGTGTATCCCATCATTTCTCACATGTCTGAGTTTGCTTCATAAAATTCAATTGTGGTAAATTCTGGGTTATGTGTAGAATCAATTCCTTCGTTTCTAAATAATCTACCGATTTCATATACTCTTGATAAACCACCAACAATTAATTTTTTTAAAGGTAATTCGGTAGCAATTCTTAAAAAAAATTCCATATCTAAAGCATTATGGTGAGTAGTAAATGGTTTTGCACTAGCTCCGCTGGAAACGGGAGATAAAATAGGTGTTTCCGCTTCTAAGTAATCTTTATCATCAAAAAATTTTCTAATTTCTTTAATAATTTTAGTTCTACTAATAAAAATATTTCTAATTTCTGAATTAGCAATTAAGTCTACATATCTATGTCTATATCTTTCTTCAACATCAACTAGTCCATGATATTTTTCAGGAAGAACTTTTAATGATTTAGATAATAATTTTAACTCAATTCCTTTAATTGCTAGTTCATTAGTCATAGTTTTCATTAAAGACCCTTTGATTCAAACAATATCTCCAATATCTAAATTAGCAACATAGTCAAATAATATTGCATCCATTTTTTTATTAATATAAATTTGGATTCTGGAATCTTCTAATGCAATTTCAATAAAAGGTCCTCTCTTGAACATTAGTCTTCCATAAGTTGTAACAACCATTTGTTGCGATTCTAATTCTTCTTTATTGAAAGAAGAAAAAGAGTTATTTAAACTTGATATAGTGTTGGTAATTTCTTGCTTAGTTAAATAACTAGGAATTCCTTGCTTTTGATTATCTATTATTTTTTTTCTACGAATATTTTCTTGTTCTGTAAAATTTCTCATAATTAAGTCTCCATATATTTATTATTTTAATTATATTATATTTTTACTTCATTTCAAATGTTTAAATAGTAAGTTTTTGTTAATTTTATGGTTCTATTAAACGTTAAAATAAAAATAGGAATTGTAAATAATATGTTGGCAAGAACAATAGGAAAATTAATTAACATCGATCCTCGTCAATCATGATTAGTTCATCATCAATATCCAGCCAATACATGCAAAAATAATTTTAATAATCAACACAAAATAAATAATGTTGAAAATATTAATAATTGAATTTTATTTCCATATTTTTTGACATTTAATTTTTCAATAATTTGATTTCCAAATAGAAATGGGAAAAAACATCAAATAGCCAAAAAATATTCAACTAATATTTGACCTAAGTTTATTCAATAAACATTTGGAACAATAAGCAACACCATTGGTGTCATAGTAAAAAAAATAAATTTGACTATACTTGTTTTGATGATAACCAATCCTATTGCAAATACAATAAAATAAAAATATATAGAATAACCCATAATTATTGGAAAAAAATAAAATATTATATTTAAAATATTTATTAAAGCTATAAACATTCCTGCTAAAGAAATATCCCTTAAAATTAACTTATTTTTCACAATCTTTTATATTATAACTTATTGATTTTATTTATGTATAATATTTTATATGAACATAAAAACAAGCAATAATCAGGAAATTAAACCTGTTAAACATAGCACAAAAAATTATAAAAAAATATTAAATAATTTACTTAATATTTCAATGAATGATTCTTGTTTGTTTTCAAATATAAATAACAAAAATTCTTTTGATATTGCCAAAAAGTTTGGTAATGAATTTTTTGACAAGATTATAATTAACAAGTATTTTTTATTGTCTTTAACAGAAATGGATATTTCTTCATTTATTACTAAAATTGAAGCTTTAGAGGAACTGACAGAAGTAGAAGAAATATATAAATCATTCAATGAAGACATTCCAGAAACAATTCAAAAAATTATCTCAGCGAAAAGTAGTGCTAACAAAATTGAATTAGCTAAAAAAGAAATCATTAAAGCTGCAGAACTTAAAAAACAAAAATCATCATTTAATTGAAAAATACTTTTAAACAAAGCACAAACAATTAACGAACAAAACAATTTATGACCATTACATTTAGGATTTATTTATATAACAATAAACATAGATAACAAATCTATTCAAGCACCACTTTTTCTTAAAGAAGTCAATATTCAAATTAAAAACTCAAATGTTTCAATTATTTCAATTGGAGACATTAAAATAAACGAAAAATTGACATACTTTTTAGAATCAAATGGATTTTTGTTTGATTTAGATTTTGATTTTTCTAAAATGTCAATTCAAGAACTTTACGATACTATTCAAAAATCATGATCACAAAATTTTGAAATACCATCTGTGCTTTCTGGATTTGCACCTAATTTAAAAGCAGATGAAATCACAAATTCTAAAATTCAATTTTGACCTGGAGTAACTCTTGGTTTTTATGAACCGACAGGTGGATATTTAAGAAAAATAATGGTTGAAATTATAGAAAGCGGCATAATTGACGAAATTTTAGAAGTGGAATTCGATAAGAACATTTATAAAGATACAATAAAAGACACTATGTTCAAAAAAAACTTTGGTTTTTACAAAACACAACATTCTAATCTCTCACAAGATAAAGCTGTAATTTCTGCTTTGAATCAAAACACCATTATTTGAGGCCCTCCTGGAACAGGTAAATCGCAAACTATTTCTAATATTATTACTAATGTTTTAATGTATGATAAAACAGCAATTGTTGCATCGCAAAAAAAAGCTGCCCTTGAAGTTCTGAAAAATAGAATGGAAGAATTGGGGATGTTTTGTTTGTTCATTCTTAATGATAAAGATATGAACAAAAAATCATTTTATACACCTATTAAGTCATATATAACTTATTTGGAAAATTTTGATAACAATGTTATTCAAGAACCAATTAAAATAATTTCAGATTATGAAAAAGATTTTATGAAATTGATTAACAAAATTAAGTCAGCACCAAATGGAACTAAAAATATGAGTTTATTTTCTTGATATGTATCACAGAATAAATTTGATATTAAAATTTTTGAAGATATTCAAAAATTGCCAAAAACTTTAGTTTATGATTTAGTTAACTTAAAGGAAGCTAAAAATATTACTAAATTTTTAATGACTAAAAATAATTTAAAATCAAGCTTATTTAAACGCTCAACTTTAGAAGTTAAAGAAGCGGTTAAAATTATTGAAACTAATTTTCTAGATAAAAATATTGATTTAGATAATTATGTTAAAAAACAAAATTATATAGATTTACAATTAATGAAAAGTATTGATAAGTTACATCAGTTTAATTTAAATAATTATGAAAACAAAATTAATGATGCTAGCCAATTAAAAGAAATAATTGGAAAAATGATTTTTCAAAAAATTAAAAAATTTGATAAAAAAATGCAAGCTCAATACAATGCTTTAGCATTAGATGCTAGAACTGCAAGTCTAGAACCTAACCAATTTATTAAAAAACACGCAGATATTGTGAAAATATTATTTCCTATTATTATTACAACTCCTGAAACGGAATTAAGATCATGAACACGCAATGAATTTGATTATGCTATTCTAGATGAATCATCGCAAATATTTTTAGAAAAAGGTATTCCTATTCTTTATTTGGCTAAAATAAAGATATTGGCCGGAGATGATCAACAAATGCAACCTACTAGATGATTCGCTGCTAAAGTTGACGGAGAAAATACTTTGGGCGATATTGAATCATTGTTGGATTTTGCAACAGCCAAAGGAGTATATAGTATTTTGTTAGATAAGAACTATCGTTCTAATCATGCTTCATTAATGACATTTAATTCGGAAACATTTTACAAGGGTGAATTAGATGTTGTGGATGTCAATTCTACAGAAAAAATAACACCGATTGACGTTATTAATGTTGATGGTGTTTGAGTTGACTCAACAAATGCAATTGAAATAGAAGTAGCTATTAGAGAAGTTACTAATAATTTATCTAACTATAAAAAAATAATTTTATTGTGTTTTAATGGATCTCAACAAGCACAAATAGAAAAGTTGATATTTACTCAATATCCAATAATTGAACAAGCAATGGCGACTAATCATTTGTTAATTAGAAATATTGAAAATATTCAAGGTGATGAAGCAGACTTGGTTATCATGACTATTGTTTATGATAAGCATACAAAACTACATTCTTCATATGTAGCAAAATCTGGTGGTAAAAACGCACTTAACGTTGCTATTTCAAGAGCTAAAGATAAAATGATTATTATTAAATCAATTAAGGCGGAGGATATCAATAATCCTAGTGGTAGTGAAGATATCAACGTTTTTAAAGAATGATTGAAATTTTTAGATTTTACTGAAGAACAAAAGAAAAATTATATTACAAGAGTGGCTTCTACTAGTAAACCTTCAATTTTAGAAATAGCAAAAAATAAACTTTTAGATTCATTTATTGATGGTGTTAAAAAAGGATTGGATAATTCAGCAGGTGTTGAAGTTATTAAGAATTTTTCAATTGGAACTATGAAAATTGATGTTGCTATTATCGATAAATTTACACAAAATTTCATTCAAGGGTTTTTAATTGATAATTTCTCATATTTTAAATCATATGAAGATTATGTGGTTGACAGAGATTTAAAAAATTTTTTATTAATTAAAAAATATCCTGTAATTAAAATTAACGAAATGAATTGAATCATTAATAAAAACCAAATAATTCATAATATTAATCTAATCATTAATAAAAAACAATTTTCCAAAAACCCCCAAAGACCACCAATGAGAGGAAATCCTTCAATGATGAGACCGAAAAGATCTATGCCACATATTATTAATTCTGAGAATCGCTTAGACCCACAGCAACCCATAGTAGATATTTCGGAAATACCAAATTCAGAAATTAATAATGTAGTTCATGAAACAAATTCAAAATTGAATGAAAAAGGAGAAACTCCTAATAATTCATCTTTGCCTGTAGATGAAAATTTACAAATTGATGGAAAACAAATATAAACCCAACAAATCCATATCTTCAATTTTTTTTCAATTATTTAATTTGATATAAGAGGCATTTCCTCCAAAATAAACATAAAGAGTTTTTTGGTGATGAAATTTTTTAGCCAATTCTTCTAATATTATTTGGTGGCTTGTAATGATACCGATACTCAAAGCATCTTGAGTATTTTTACCGATATTATTAGGTGTATAATTTAATTTTATTTTTTGCATATCGGTGCTTTCTATCAAAGCATTATATGATAGTTCTAATCCTGGAATAATGATGCAGCCTGCCAACGAACCATTTACCACACTAGAAAGCACGCTTGCTGTGCCCAAAGATAAAATAGTAGTGTTATCACTTAAATGTGATGCATATATAGCGGAAGCAATGATATCATTACCCAATTCTTGAGGATTGTCCAATTGATCTAATTTGATCATTTTTTGATTATTGTGTTTTAAAAATATAATTTCTTTCCCAACCAAAAATTCTTGTAATTTTACGTTAGCTTCTTTGACAACTGAGCAAACAAAAATTTGTTTAATGGAAATATTGAATTCACTTAATATTTGATCAAAATTAATTTTATTGAAAAATTCTTGGGTATTTTTTTTAATAATTTTAATGCTCTTAATATTGTTTGGAAAATAACCAAAAGTTGTTCTAGTATTACCAATAGAAATATATAGATTCATATTTGTTAGAGACATTATCTAATGTCCTGTTTTTTAATTATTAAGTATGATGTGGGTAATAATATAAAAGTTATGGAAATATATATTCCAAACAAAATTCATTTGTTGGCATAATCTTCAAATACAAAGCTATTTAAACCATTTTTTGCTTTTTCTGTCAACATTATTGTGTTTGCTAATTGGATGATGGCTTTCGGATTATATACCAAATTGTCTATTTTACAATAATCATTAATAATCATTGTTAAAGCATTATCTGGTGTAGCAAATTGACTCAAGTATGCACTAGCTTCATTAATATCTAGAAATTTATTAATTTCATTTTTGTTATAAAAATTATTGACAAATTTGTCAGCAATAATTAAATTTAAACCTAAACCGGTTTCCAAACTAATTCTCATTAAGAGTAATGCTTCAATAGCATGAATCTCTCCTCAATATGGATTATTTTTATTTTGTAATTGTTTTTTTAAATCTTCGGAAACATCCTTATCCTTTAAGATTGTTTGAGTAATAGGTGATAATAAAAATGTTTCATAATTTTTTGGGTCTATAGCAGCAAATAATGTTTTGAGGTTAATGTTAAAGTTATTATTAGTTGTTTTTTCAAATACAACATTATATTCAGTAAGAATATAATCTAAAAATGGGAAAATAGCATTCCCATAAGCTGTGCTTTGAGTAATGGAATCATATTCTTGTAAAGTATTTAAGAGCATAGTTGATAATTCGTTAATAGGAATATTTTCGGTGATTATTTTGACTTTGCCACTTAGTGTTGGACTTTGGGTAAAGCCTCCAATCATAGCTGCTGAAGCTATGGAGTTACTATCTTGTTTTGAAATCAGTAAATCACTAGCTATAGTTGCTATACTAGATAATTGATAATTAAAATCTAATCAAAATAAATTATTATAAACATCTCATTCTCCAGAACTAACTCCTAGATTATTGACATATTTATTTTCTGTATCATTTTCAATCTTGTCATAATGTAAATCAACCTCTTGAAAAAGTGTCAAAATATTTTTTTTATTTAATTCAGGATTATCAATTATGTTTTCAATAAAATTAATGGTTTGATCTCTGGGAATGGTGGAAGTGTTTAGAATATTTATTGGGTTAGTAATCATGGTTTGTGGTTGTTTGTTAGTAAACGTAGGAATCAACCCTGTTATGGGAATAATTGCTCCCAAACCTGCAACTAAAGCAATTGTAGCTGATGATGATATCTTAGAAGATAATATCAATGCTATAGAAGAAAAGAGTAATGTTAAAACTAATACGATCGCCATAAGGATCAAACCTACAATAAATATTTTATCTTTAATAGGTGGAATATTTAAGTTTGGTATTCGATCTCCTGGGTCAATTAGCAAAACTAAAAATATATAAAAAGATATTAATATAATGACATAGAATGAAATAATGGTAAACAGAGCTAATCATTTTTCAAAAATAATTCTCTTTCTATTTATTGGTTTAGAAACTAAAACTAAAAATGTTCCTTCTTCAATTTCTTGTTTGTATATTTGTACTGATTTATATGCTGCAAATGTAGCAGAAATTATTGCTGTTGCAGAACCAATTGTTGTCACCGATGCTACAATATATAATTTATATGTTTGAATTATTGATGGAGCTTGTAAATCTAAAAATAAAAAAGGCAAAATAGCTCCAATTAAAGCCACAATAATTAATGTCATTCCCAAAGGGAACCAAGTAGAAAAGGATTTTAAAAATTTAATCAAAGTAGATTTATAGATGGGCATCGCTCAGCTCCTTGTCTTGATCTTTCAAGAGATGATCATAAATAGACATCAAATCAGAAGACCTATAAACACTAACCTCAATGCCAGAAAGAGAAATGTTATACTGTAATTTTTTTCTAAATTCATCCTCAATATTTTTGACAACCAATTCATTTCCTAAATTTAATATAGTTTGATATCCTAAATTATTTAAGTATTTTGATAAAGACTCATTGTCTTTACTTTTGATAAAAACATCTTGAGTCAGACCATCAAATTTACTTAAATTTCCTGAATAAATTATTTTACCATAATGAATAAAAGTTACTTCATCAACAATTCTTTCTAATTCAGAAAGAATGTGTGAAGAAATTAATATTGATTTACCACTATTTTTCAAAAGAAATAAAGTATCAAACAACTCTTTTCTAGCTACAGGATCTAGATTGGCAGCCGGTTCATCTAAAATTAAAACTTTAGGATCATTCAATAAAGCTTGAGCAAGCAATATTTTTTTTTGCATTCCAGAAGAGAAATTATTTGGATTTCTATTGGAAAGATCAGTTAAATTTAATTGTTCTAAAATTTCTTTGGCTTTAATTTTTGCTTTTTTTGAATTAAAACCTGAAATTTCGGCCATAGTTTGTAAATATTGCACGCAATTTAAATGTGAAGGAAACGAAGCTCTCTCAGGTATGTAACCAATTATCGAGTTAGCTTTTACCGTTCCTGCTTTAAAAGAATGAATTTTTATTAAACCATTTTGATAAACATACGCACCAATTAAGGTTTTAATTATTGTGGTTTTTCCTGAACCATTAGGACCAATAAAACCATGAATTTTTCCTTGACCAACTTCCATGTTTATGTCTTTGACTGCAACAAATTTTTTAAATTTTTTAGTATAGTTTTGAATGCTTATTGCAGGAATATTAGAATCTATTTCTAGCGAGTTTTCTTCATCAAATTTTGAAAATCTTCCTCCATTGATTTCTTCCATTATAGTTTAACCAAATTGTTCATATAAGGAATTAAAACTTTCGGAATATCGATTGTTCCGTCTTCATTTTGATATTGCTCTAATAAAGCGGCAATTACTCTATCTATAGCCAAACCAGAACCATTAATTGTGTGAGCATACTGAATTTTTTCTTGTTCATCTTTATATCTAATCATAGCTCTTCTTGATTGGAAATCTCCAAAATAAGAAATTGAAGAAACCTCACGATATTTTTGTTCAGAAGGCAATCACAATTCTAAATCATATGTCATTTTTGAACTAAACCCCATGTCTCCAGTACACAATAATACTTTTCTATAAGGTATTTCTAAAGCAATTAACAATTTTTCAGCATCCTTCACTGTTTTTTCGAATTCTTCCATAGCATTTTGTTCATTTGTAAATTTTACAATTTCAACTTTATTAAATTGATGAGAACGAATAAGACCTCTTGTATCTCTTCCAGAAGCTCCAGCCTCTGATCGAAAACAAGGAGTAAAAGCACAAAATAATTGTGGTTTGGTTAAGTCAATAATTTCATCATTATAATAATTAGTTAATGGTATTTCACCTGTTGAAATCATTCATAAATCACTATTTTCAATTTTAAATAAATCATCTTTAAACTTAGGTAATTGCCCTGTTCCATACATGGTATTTGAATTTACCATTAAGGGAACATGCATTTCAATATATCCATTTTCTATATGAGAATCTAACATAAAATTAGATAATGCTCTTACCAACTTAGCTCCTTCTTTTTTGAAAATAACAAAACGAGCACCTGACATTTTTACTGCTCTTTCAAAATCAATAATATCTTTTTCAATACCAATTTCATAATGTGGCTTCATAGCTTTTACTAAACCTCTACCTATCTTAGGAAATTCGCTTATAATAATGTTATCTTCTTCACTATCACCAATAGGAACATTTGGTAAAGGAATGTTGGGAACTAACGGCAACAATGAATCCAATTCATATTGAAGTTCTCTTACTTTGTCTTCCATCAGCAATACTTCATCTTTAATTTCATTAGCTTTCTCTAATAAATCTTCTTTATTTTCTGCCAAACTAATATGTTTTGAAATAGTATTTCTACTTGATTGTAATTTAGATAAAATATTAATATTTTGATTTCTATTTGAAATTAAAATAGAAATTTTTCTTAAGAGATCTTGATCAAAATTTCTTGAATTTAAACTTTCTATAACTGCATCTATATCATTTTTTAATAATTTAACATCTAACATATTTTAATTATATATTTTTAATAAAAAAATATTTATTTTATTTATAATTTTTAATATGAAATTTGATGTAAGAATAATAAAACTGCCAAACAAAGTCTTACGAGAAAAGTCAGTTAATGTGCCTATTCCCTTGACTAAAGAAGATGATTTGTTAGTTCAAAAAATGATGTATCATGTAATAGATAGTACAAAATCCGAAACTCATTTTAGACCAGCTGTCGGAGTAGCTGCAGTGCAATATGGTATTTTGAAAAACATTTTTTTTGTACATATTTTAGATAATGAAGATAATATTGTTTTCAGTGATGTCATCATTAATCCAAAAATAATAGCTAAAAGTCAAGGATTGATTGCTTTGAAACCAGGAGAAGGTTGTTTAAGTGTTAGAGAATCAGATCCTAATCAAGAAGGTTTTATAAAAAGGTCGGAGAGAATAGTTGTAGAAGCTTATTCTTATAATGACAAGAAGATTAAAACATTTGATTGTAAACAATTTGTTGCAATTGTTTTTCAACATGAATTAGATCATTTGCAAGGAAAATTATTTATTGATCACATTGATCACAAGCATCCTTGAAACAAAGATGAAGATTTAAAACTTTTATAATTTATCACAAAAAAATCAAAACCATATAACTATGATTTTGATTTTATATTTTGTTGGTTTTATTTTAGTAAAATAAACCAGGTGCAGCTAATAAACCTATTAATCCACCTGTGATTGGACCTAATGTAGGTACTCATGAATAAGATCAATCTGATGTTCCTTTATTTTTTAAAGGAAGTGCTTGATGAACTAGTCTTGGTACTAAATCTCTAAAAGGATTTAGTGAATAACCCGTTACAGAACCTAATGAGATTCCGATACCTAAGATTATTAAACCTACAAACAAAGAACCCTCTGAGTTAGATGTTGAATTTGCTAATCCGATTGATGACACAGCAAATACTAATACAAAAGTTGCAATAACTTCAGCTAAAAAATTTCAATGTAGAGATCTTATTGCTGGTCCTGTTGCAAATGTTCCTAAAATAGCTGATGAGTCATCTGTAGCATCATAGTGTTTTTTAAATACAAGAACAACTAAAATTTGTCCTATTCCTGCACCTAAAAATTGAAATAACAAAGCAATAAAACCTGCTGCTACTGGAAGTCCTTGTGAACTATCAGATGCATGTAATATCATGTTGTTGATTGCAAATACTGGATTTATTAATCCTGTAGGCAAGTCGGCAGGAGCTAATGCTGTTGCTACTGTTACAGATATAAAGATTGCTGTGAATCAACCCAAACAAATAGCAACTCATCCGCTACCCTTTCCTTTAGTTCCGTTTAACAAACAAGTTGCAACGACACCGTTACCGAGTAAAATTAGTAACATTGTACCAACAAATTCGCTAGCGCCAAATTGGAATAATTGGCTTATGGATAAATTTCCCATAATTTTCTTCTTTCTTAATAGTAAGTTAATTCTATTTTCAATTTTTTTATTTAATGATGAATTCTATTCAATATCTTTTGTTCAATTGAAAGTTCTTTTAACTGCTTCATCTCAACCTTTGATTAATGTCTTTCTTTCTTCATTTGTAATTTGAGATTTATATTCTTTATCAATAATTGCAATTTTTTTAATTTCATCAATATTTTTTCAATATTTGATTTGCAATCCTGCCATATAGGCAGCACCCATTGCAGTTGTTTCAATATTTTGAGATTTAACAATTTTTACATCAGAAAGTGATGATTGAAAATCTAATAAATAATTTGAATTACTTACTCCTCCATCTACTTTCATAACTTCAATTTTTTTGTTAATATCACTAGACATTGATTTTATTAAATCATTTGCTTGATAAGCAATTGATTCTAAAGTAGCTTTTACAATATGCTCTCTCTTTGTTCCTCTTTCTAGTCCAAAGATAGCACCTCTTGAGTTTGAATCTCAATAAGGTGCTCCCAATCCAGTAAATGAAGGAACAACATAAATTCTTTGATTATCTTTTTTAATTTTTTCAACTAAATCAGCATAAAAATCAGTTTCTGATGAATCATAAATTAATTTTAGTCCATTTTTCAATCAAGTAATAGAAGCGCCGGCTATAAAAACAGATCCTTCTAAAGCATATTGAGTTTTTTCTCCCTCTATTTGTCAAGCTACAGTTGTTAACAATCTGTTTTTACTTTTTATTGGTTTGTCTCCAGTGTTTATTAAAACAAAACAACCAGTACCATAAGTGTTTTTAACCATTCCAGGTTCAACACATAATTGACCAAATAAAGATGATTGTTGATCACCAATCATACCTGTAATTGGAACTATTCCTTTTGCGTTAATTGAAAAGAATTCTGGTGTCATATCACCAAAAAACGAACTTGATGGTTGAACTTTAGGAAGAATAGATTTCGGAATTTTTAATAAATCTAAAATCTCTTGATCTCAATCCATTGTATGAATATTGAATAATAATGTTCTAGATGCATTTGATACATCTGTTAAAAAAGATTTTCCTTTTGTTAATTTTCATAATAATCAAGTATCTATTGTTCCTGCTAATAAGTCTCCACGCTCCAAAGTTTCTTTGGCAGCTGGAACATTTTCAAGTATTCATTTTAGTTTTGTACCACTAAAATAAGGATTAATAATTAATCCAGTTTTATCAGTGAAAAAATCAGAATGACCTTCTTTAATTAATTCATCACAATATTCTTTTGTTCTTCCATCTTGTCAAACAATAGCATTATAAACAGGCAATCCACTTGCCTTATCTCAAACAACAATTGTTTCTCTCTGGTTTGTGATTCCTATAGCTGCGATATCTGTAGATTTCACTTCACTTTTATTTTTAACGGATTGAATTGTAGAAAGTTGAGCATTTCAAATTTCTAAAGGATCATGCTCCACTCAACCACTTTTTGGAAAAAATTGTGTAAATTCTACTTGTGAAGTAGCTACAACATTTCCTTTTTTGTTGACAACCAAAGATCTACAAGAAGTAGTTCCGGAGTCAATCGTTAATATATATTTTTCATTCATTTTTTTATCTTTCTTTATTTGATTTTTGATTGTAAATTAATACATAAGTTTAAACTTAGGTTTAAAAGAGTTGTTTTTCTCCATTTTTGTTCCATTATTTTTTAGTAAATTAGATACTTCAATAGCAATTGCAGGAGATGAAGCGATTGCAGGTGATTGCATACCGGCAACATTAATAAAATGTTTATTTCCACTTGCATATTTAATGATAAAATCATCTGTTTCAATATCTATGGGTCTTGAACCAGATAAAGTCATAATTGTTTTTTCTAAATTCAAAGTTGGAATTAGTTTATTTCCAATTCTTCCAATTTCATCATATTTTTCTCTAGTTACTAAGCGTGTTTCATTTTTAGGAACATCTTCTTCTGCTGTTGGACCTACTAAAATATGTCCATCCAACATAGGAGCCACAATTACACCTTTTCCGTGAATTGTTGGTACCATAAAAATTATAGAATTAACAAAATGTCTTTCAGATCTAGCTAAAATTCTATATTCTCCTCTTCTAACTTTTTGTTTAAAGTCAGGGTATCCGGCCATTTCAGATATTATATCTGCATAGTGACCAGCAGCATTGATGATATTTTTAGCATAAAATATTTCAGATTTATTAATAGTTATTTCAAAATAATCTTTAATATATTTTATATTTGTAACTTCAGAATTTCTTTGTATATTAATTCCGTTATTTTCAGCAACACCAAAAAGAGATTTGGTTGCAGCAACAGGATCTATTGCTCATGAACTAGTACATAATAATGCCTTTGTAACTTCTAAACTTATATTGGGCTCTATTTTTCTTACTTCTTCTTGAGAAATAATTTTCATAAATTCCTTAGGAACTTTATTGGTTAAACCTCTTTCATATAGCATATCTAAGTGTTCTTCTTCTTCCGAATTAAAAGAAACTACTAAACTATTTATTTGAGCTTTCGGAAAATCTAAATTTGGGAAAATCTCTTCTCTTCATAATTGATTTCCTAAAACATTTAATTTAGCTTCTACTTTTTCCGGAATGGGATCAAAACCACCATGAATGGCACCTGAGTTTCCTCTAGTTGTTTCATCAGCCAAAACAGGATTCTTCTCAAATATTACATTGGTTAATTTATATTTAGATAACTCATAAGAAATCATTCCTCCAATAATTCCCCCACCAATAATGGCAACATCATATATTTTCATTGATTTTACTTTCTTTTTATATTGTTATTCATCTAAGTGATGACAATAATATTTTAAATTTTTAGTTTAAAATACAATTAAATCATAACATTGTTTTAATTGAAATATTAAATTTTAATTAAAAAAATTATTATTTTAATAGCAATGTTTTATTAAATATATTTATGTTATAATGTGTGTGTATTTTGTGTATTTAAAACTTTATATCAAATACATTCAACATATATTTAATGTTAAAGGAATTAAAATGAAAAAAATCTTAAAACTATCTAATTTGATTATTGGAACCTTGGCTATAGGTATAATTAGTTCTCCTCTTATTCTTATTTCTTGTACACAAGATAAACCTACTAATCCACCTGTTGACCCCAATCCAAACCCCAATCCTGATCCAAACCCCAATCCTGATCCAAACCCAATTCCTCCTGTTTTGGCAGAATTTGCACAAGGCGGACAAATTAGTTATACAGCAAATTCTCCTGAAGATGAACTTAGTCCTAATGTCAAATTAGAAGTTGATAAATATGTTGCAGTTGCTAGACAATTAAATTTGGACCAATACACAAATATATCTAAATTAACAAATGATGAATTAAATAAGAGATTGGTTGCCAATCATTTCTATAATGATTTATCATTATCTATTGTCCAAGGTTCATCGCAATCAACAGGAAAATTAATTTTATTATTAAATGGTACATATCAAGGTCATGAAATTAACAACGAAAAAATTACTATTTCCAACTTTCCTATTTTCCAATCAAATTCAGAATTAGATATTATGAATTTTGAAATATTGATAAACCATAAAAACTTTATTAATGATTTAAAAGATGAGAGTATGCAAAGTATTACTATAGAGGAGTTTTTTAAATACAATACAACACCTCTATTAGTGAGATATCAATATAATAATTTTCTAACTTTTTTAGATATAAATAAATTCTATAATAACGGCTTTATTTCAAATATGGAATTTAGTAATATAAATTTTACAAATACAAATTGAAATATAAAAATAACTTTTTCACAAAAGGAATTTAATGGAACTGATTGAGTAGAAACTCCTCCAGTTACTAATTCATTAATGGATTATAAAGTTAATTTAAATATACAACAAGCCGCTCTTAACATTTTGGCAGAACAATTTACTCAAACTGACAATATAGAACCAACCACTTATGCTTCTACAGTATTATTGAAAGCAAAGCAAGATCCAAATATTTGAGCGAATTATATTACTTTTGACACTAATATAATGAACCACTATTTTTCAGGACAAACAATGAAATTTATTATGGAACCAACTTTAATTTTTAATGATAAGGAAGGAACTATAGGAGGTCATCTATCTCTTGAAATTTCAACCGATATTACTAGTTCAATACGTATATCAATAAAAAACTTTAAAACCATAGATGAATTATTTACTGTTGATAAATTAAATCCAACAAATAATAAAGTATTAATTAATAAATCTGGAGCTTTTGATATTGCGATAATGGAAGATTTAAACTCTGAAGCTAATAAACTGTTAATTCAAGGTTTAGGAAATGATGAAAGTGTTGAAATACCATTGCAAAATTTTGTTACTTCATTTGGTAGAGAAGTGTTGAAATCAAATTCAAATATTTATTCCAACAATTGAATTGAAGCAGAAAATGGCAATATAAGTGCTTCTTTAACTTTATTGCAAAATTTAAGTAATGAAGGATTATCATTTAATTTATTATCAAATAACACATCACTTTTAGATATGTTATCTATTGATAATAATGGTTTATTTGAAAATACATTATTTAAAAACATTGTTGTTGGACAAAATCAAGATAATAAAAAAATTATAGTAACCAAACAAGCTGACGGAAATTATAAAGTTTCTTATTCTTTAGAATTAAATATAGATTACTATGGTGGAACTCAAGAAATTAATTTAAGTAGTGAAGTAATTGTAAATCCAATTCCTCCTGTTAATCCTGATCCAAACCCAATTCCTCCTGTTTTGGCAGAATTTGCACAAGGCGGACAAATTAGTTATACAGCAAATTCTCCTGAAGATGAACTTAGTCCTAATGTCAAATTAGAAGTTGATAAATATGTTGCAGTTGCTAGACAATTAAATTTGGACCAATACACAAATATATCTAAATTAACAAATGATGAATTAAATAAGAGATTGGTTGCCAATCATTTCTATAATGATTTATCATTATCTATTGTCCAAGGTTCATCGCAATCAACAGGAAAATTAATTTTATTATTAAATGGTACATATCAAGGTCATGAAATTAACAACGAAAAAATTACTATTTCCAACTTTCCTATTTTCCAATCAAATTCAGAATTAGATATTATGAATTTTGAAATATTGATAAACCATAAAAACTTTATTAATGATTTAAAAGATGAGAGTATGCAAAGTATTACTATAGAGGAGTTTTTTAAATACAATACAACACCTCTATTAGTGAGATATCAATATAATAATTTTCTAACTTTTTTAGATATAAATAAATTCTATAATAACGGCTTTATTTCAAATATGGAATTTAGTAATATAAATTTTACAAATACAAATTGAAATATAAAAATAACTTTTTCACAAAAGGAATTTAATGGAACTGATTGAGTAGAAACTCCTCCAGTTACTAATTCATTAATGGATTATAAAGTTAATTTAAATATACAACAAGCCGCTCTTAACATTTTGGCAGAACAATTTACTCAAACTGACAATATAGAACCAACCACTTATGCTTCTACAGTATTATTGAAAGCAAAGCAAGATCCAAATATTTGAGCGAATTATATTACTTTTGACACTAATATAATGAACCACTATTTTTCAGGACAAACAATGAAATTTATTATGGAACCAACTTTAATTTTTAATGATAAGGAAGGAACTATAGGAGGTCATCTATCTCTTGAAATTTCAACCGATATTACTAGTTCAATACGTATATCAATAAAAAACTTTAAAACCATAGATGAATTATTTACTGTTGATAAATTAAATCCAACAAATAATAAAGTATTAATTAATAAATCTGGAGCTTTTGATATTGCGATAATGGAAGATTTAAACTCTGAAGCTAATAAACTGTTAATTCAAGGTTTAGGAAATGATGAAAGTGTTGAAATACCATTGCAAAATTTTGTTACTTCATTTGGTAGAGAAGTGTTGAAATCAAATTCAAATATTTATTCCAACAATTGAATTGAAGCAGAAAATGGCAATATAAGTGCTTCTTTAACTTTATTGCAAAATTTAAGTAATGAAGGATTATCATTTAATTTATTATCAAATAACACATCACTTTTAGATATGTTATCTATTGATAATAATGGTTTATTTGAAAATACATTATTTAAAAACATTGTTGTTGGACAAAATCAAGATAATAAAAAAATTATAGTAACCAAACAAGCTGACGGAAATTATAAAGTTTCTTATTCTTTAGAATTAAATATAGATTACTATGGTGGAACTCAAGAAATTAATTTAAGTAGTGAAGTAATCATTATGGCAAACACAATTAATTAAGGCTAGTTTGGTTAATGAAAATACTTCTAAATATTTTCAAAGTATTATTTAATATTGGTGAAGAAATTGTGAAAATACATTATAATTTATATTAACTAAAAAAATTAAAAGCTTTAAATTCAAAATATTCAAAATTTAAAAATATAGGAGTAAAATATGCAACCAACAAAATTTTTTGGTTTAGGTGGAATGCAAGAAATTGGTAAATCAACACTTGTGATAGAACATAATGATAAAATTTTTATCTTAGATGCCGGAATTAAATTCGGTAATGGTTCAATTACTGGTATAAAAGGCATTATCCCAAACTACAAATACTTAAAAGCAAATGAAAATAAAATAGAAGGATTATTTTTGACCCACGGTCATGAAGATCACATGGGTGGTATCCCTTATTTGTTGCAACAGGTAGATCTTAAATTTATTTATGCACCGAAAATTGCTATTAAATACTTAGAAGCTAAAATAAGTGAAAGAAAATTGCATACAAATGTTACATTTATTGAAATTGAAAAAGATGAAAAATTTGTTTTTGATGATGTAGTTGTTGATTTTTGAACTGCTCAACATTCAATTCCTGACGCTTTTGGTATTAGATTTTCAACACCTAATGGTTCCTTGATGTTTACTGGTGATTTTAGATTTGATTATACCCCTATAGGGAATATGACGGACTTTAAAAAATTAGAGCAAATGGGAGAAGAAAATTTAAGTGTTTTATTTTCTGATTCAACAAATGCCATGAGACCTTTCCACTCACCTTCTGAAAAAGATATTTTGAAAGATATTAGAAACTATATGGAAAAAGCTGAAAAGAAAATTATCATTACAGCTTTTGCTTCAAACATGACAAGAATTAGTGCAATTATTAAAATGGCTGCTGAATTAGGTAAGAAAGTTGTTTCGTTTGGTCGTTCAATGGTTAATGGAGTAAATATAGGAAGAGAAATAGGGTATATTGATGTTGATGCTAGCGTTTTTATTGATAAAAAAAATATCTCTAAATTTGCAGAAAATGAAATTGTTATTTTAACTACTGGTTCACAAGGTGAACAATTAGCTGCTTTGGCAAAAATGGCCATTGGTAAACATCCGCAAGTTACTATTAAAAATAAAGATCTAATTCTTTTTTCATCTTCACCTATTCCAGGAAATCGAATTAAAATCGAATTATTAATTAATAATTTATATAAACTAGGAGCTGATATTAAAGAAAATCGAATAGATGGCTATTTACATACATCAGGACACGCTTATAGAGAAGAACATGATAAAATATTCCAACTAACAAAACCTGATTATTTTGTTCCTTATCATGGTGAATATAGAATGTCGGTAGTTCATGGTCAAACAGCTGTGGAAAATGGTGTAAAACCAGAAAATATTTTCATAGCCGCTCATGGTGAAGTATATGAATTACTAAATCGTAAACTAACACTTTCTACAAACAGAATTGATGCAGAACCAGTTTACATTGATGGCGATATAGCTTCTGAATTAAATTCTAAAATTATTAAAGAAAGAGAGGTTCTTGGTGAAAGTGGTTTTGTTCATGTTGTAGTTACAATTAATAGAGCTAAAAATGAAATAATTGGAAGAACCAAAATAATTTCTAGAGGAACTTTATATGTTAAAACGTCTCTTCCTATTATTACAGAATCAAGAAGATTAGTTCATGGTGCACTATTGTATAAAATAAAGAATCATGATAATTGAACCACTCAACAATTGAAAAAATTAATTCAAGAAAGACTACAACCTTATTTTTATAAAACTAAAAGAAGAAAACCAATTATTACTTCCACAATTTTTTATACTGATGATTTAAGATTAATTTCTCCTCCTGAAGAAGAAATAATAGCTAATTAATTATATCTTTGATTATTATTAGAATCAAAGGAAACCAATCAACTAAAATAATAGTCAATTAAATAATTATAATTTTCTCTAGCAAAATTCAAGATACTCATAATTAGCTATACTTTGTACTCCAAAATACAATTGATTTTAAAAAATTAATTCAAGAAAGACTACAACCTTATTTTTATAAAACTAAAAGAAGAA
>CAMRBN010000004.1 GCA_947040455.1 uncultured Mycoplasma sp. | reverse complement strand
CTCTTTTTATTGGAAGTAGCACAATTTATTTCGTTTTTTCTAGTATAGGTTGAGTATTTTTTGGAATTTCTTCTCTTTTAACTCTTGTTGCTGCTATCTTAATATTAATAGGAAACTTTGAAGTAAAAGAAGTTGAAGAATCTCGTATTTTATGAGGAATTTTATCTTTATTATTAATCGGACCTATTGGTGTTATGGTATTTGTTCTTATTAACAAGAAGTACTACTCTCCTGACTACAAGGTGGAAGTTGTTAATAATGATGTTATTAAAGAACACACATCAAAAATTGATAAACCGGAAGATGATAACTTGTAATTTTAAGTTATTTGCAACTAACACAATTATCTAAGTAATTAAATAAAAATAAAACCCTTTATTATGAAGGGTTTTTATATTAAATTATTTGATAATTTTACTAAATTGTCATCTTCATTTATCGGCAGCTAAATAGATTTCATCGATCATCGGTTGAATGACGTTAGTTCCTTCTACTTTGTCACATATATTAATTAGTGTAGTTAAGTCTGTAACAATGATTTTAGCGATTTCTTGAGAGTTAAAGTCTTTAGCTTCAACTTCTTGAATTACACTGTATTTTAGTTGGTCTTTTAAAGTACCAATAGCTAGTTCGTTATGCATAACAATCTTTTCAGCAACATCATCATAAAACTTAGTTAAGTCTTCAAATAAATCTTCTGTATTTTTGTGTAAAGAGAAAAACAAAGAAGTCTTCATGTTTCAGTGAATGTTATATATTTTGTTGGTTAAAACCATTAAAGAAGCTTGTAGCACTTTTAGGTTTTCAATATTTTGGTTTTGCATATTTAGTGTCCTTTGATGAGTTGTTTTTATCTCATATTATTTAAAACCAATTATACTCTTATTATTAGTCGCCTTTTCTATTCTTTATATTTAAATAAACATTTAGTGAGATTGAAATTTTCAAAATCTCCCAATAATTATTTGGATTTCTTCATCAATAAATATTATTTCGTGGCTTGGTTTAAAGCAAATCCCTTATACATTAAGATATATATCTTATTTTAATTGTCTATTAAAAAATAAATCAGTGTATTTTTTATTTAATTCAATCTTTAGTTTATAAGTATAATTATTATTATGAAGAAACAAGATCTATTTACCAAACTACAAAATATACAATCCAAAGATTTAGCAAGACTTAATATCACTTATGATGAATTAGATTTTATTAAGAATAAATTACTAAATGATAAATTAGGGCTAACAATAAATTTCACAGAAATTGATGAGCATTTATCAAAAAATTATTTTGGTTTTGAAGAAATCTCAAAACTAAACATAAATCCAAAAGATAAAGATAATAATTTAATAATTGAAGGCGACAATTATTATGCTCTTAAAGCTTTAAAAACAGCTAATGTTAAAATAGATATTATATATATATTGATCCACCATATAACACTGGGAAAAATTTTATATACAATGATAATTTTTCAACTGAAGTTAAAGTTGTAGGAAAAGATGACGCACACAAACATTCTAAATGGTTATCATTTATGAAAAAAAGATTAATTCTTGCAAAAGAATTATTAAAAGATGATGGAGTAATTTTTGTTTCTATAGATGATAATGAACAAGCATATTTAAAAGTTTTAATGGATGAAATATTTGGAGAAAATAATTTTATGGCAAATATGCCAAGAATTACAAGAAAAGGTGGAAAAGCTGATAAAAATGTTATTTCAGAATTTGATTATTTACTTATTTATTGTCAAAATTCAACAACATCTTTTGGAGAAATTGAATTTGAAGGGCGGAATTACAAAGAACAAGATGATTATATTGATACAAGAGGCCTTTTTCAAACCAAACCATTAGATGTTGATTCATTAGGATATGTCAAAACACTTGATTTTGAAATTAAATTTCAAAAAAAATCATTTTTTCCAGGTTCCAATTTAGATAATTATAATGATAGAAAAAAAGATATAATTGTAGCAAGATCGCACAGGTGAAGGTGATCTGAAAAAAAAGTACTTTTTGGAATTGAAAATGATTGATTTGTCATTAAAAACAATAGACTACATACTAAAATTTACAGAAATGTCCAGATTGACAAAATTAATGGTGTATATAGTATTGTGCCTAAGAAAAAAACCAAAATCGTTGGAGCATTACACTTTTTAAATGAAGAATGTTCAAATTTTAAATCAAAAAAAGAATTAGAGTCGATTTTAGGTAAAGGAAAATTTGATTTTCCTAAACCGACTTCATTAATTAAGGAGTCAATCAATTTAGTTTCAAATAAAAATGCAATAGTGTTAGATTTCTTCGCGGGGTCCGGAACTGCAGCGCAAGCAGTTATGGAATTAAATAAAGAAGATAATGGAAATAGAAAATTTATTTTAGTAACAAATAACGAGAAGAATATTGCTCAAAACATTTGTAGAGAAAGAATATACAGAGTTATTAATGGAAAAGGATCTGAGGCCGAGTTGATTGATTGGGCTTATTCAAAAGATATTCAATCACTAACCAATAATCATGTTAAATATTTAAAAGTGAAAGAGATAGATAAAGTTGATGGAGATTATGAAGATATAAATTCAATGAAAGATTTATATAAAAATGAATTTAACAAAAACATCTCCATTAAGGATTTTAGTGAATAAAAAGAAGAAAATATTAAATTATCAACAATCTGCAGTTGAAAATGCTATTGAATTCTTAAAAGATAATGATGATTTTAATTTTCAAAGTCCAACAGGGAGTGGAAAAACATTTATTATTGCGGATATAATTGATAAATATTTAGAAAATGAAATTTTAAATAATAAACCAACAACATTTTTATTTATTGCTCCATCTACTGGAAAATTAGATTATCAAGGATATGAAAAAATAACAAAATACTTAGAAGATCAATGAGTTAGTGGATTTTCGACTAATTATATAGGAATAAAAGATAAAGTAATAAAGGGAAGTTATTTAGAAAATATAGATTATTTTCAGCAAAATAATGTTTATTTTCTTGGTTGATCATTATTTGGCAAAAATACAAAAATCATGAATATAGAATCAGAAAGAAATGACTTACATAAAGTAATTAGCAACACCAAAATGCAAAACATCAACATTGTTCTAATTATTGACGAAGCACATAGAGAAGTTAAAATTGCCAATATAGCAGAAATGAAAAAAATAGTTATGAAATCATTAAACCCCATTAAAACTATTAAGATTTCAGCAACTTTAGACATAAAGCCAGATTACAAAATTTCTCTTGAAGAAGTAATTGAAGAATGTTCTATTAAAAAAATGGTGGAAATACATGGAGAATCATCTTCATTAATTTTTGATAAATACACAGGTGAAACCGAGAGATTAATTCTAAGTGCGATTGAACAACAGAAGAAAATAAAGAAAGAATACTTCAAAAAAAATATTGAAATTAATCCATTATTAACAATTCAGATACCTAATAAAATAGTTGTTGACAAAGATATTGATACAGAAGATTATTTATTAAAAAATATTGAAGTATTATTAGAAAAAGAAGGATATAAAAAAGATTTTAATTATGCACTTTGATTAGATAAAAATAAAACAAGGAAAACCAAAGGTGAAATAGTGGCATCAGATTCTCCGATTGAAATATTGATATTTAAACAAGCAATAGCAATAGGTTGAGATATTCCAAGAGCAAATATGCTAGTAAGAATTAGAGAAACGAAAAAAGATAGTTTTAACATACAAACATTAGGAAGAATAATGAGGAATCCCTTTTTTAAATTTTATGATAATGCATATATTGATCACGCATTTGTTTTTACAAAAGATGAAAATTATAAAAATTTTATCAAAAAAGAAATATTTTATATAGAGAAAGAAGAAACTTTAAAATTAGGACGTTCAGAGAGATCGATAAATAAAAATATAAAATTAAACAAAATAATTATTAATGATAAAAATATTGATCAAACAGAAATGGTAGATATTATTTCAAAAAAAATAATTGATATGGAAGAATTTACAAGATATTTAGAGTTTGAGCACAAAAAGCAAAGTGATCCGAATTCCAAGCACTCCAGTCAAGATGTTTTCCAAGAAAATCAAGATAAAATTGCGGAGAAACTAAATGAAAATATTGCTTCACAACAAAAATTAATATTTAATGGAGATAATATTTCTTTATTTGATTTATACATTAAATATAAAACAGTAATTTCAAATAACTATTTAACACAACAAATTATGAATAAAATCTCTTTGGAAATAAAAAATATAAAAATAAAGCAATTTTATTGAGCAACTTATTATAATTTTAATCATTCTTTTTTTTCATTAAATTCACAAAATTATTCTATGCAAGAAATTATTAATCAAGAAATATATAAATATCAAAAAGATAGGTCACAAACTAATGTTGAAGAATATGTTTTGCCAACTCACTATTTAACTTCAAATAAATACTTTGATGTTGTTCCATGAGATAACTATAATACATTTGATGCTACCTTAAAAATTAATAAACCTCCTTTAAGTCAAAATGAGCATGAATTTTGCAAAGAAATTAGATCAATATTAAAATCATCAGAAAAACAAATGCATTTATTTAGAAATGGAACGGGAGAACAAGATTTTTACATTAATTATTTTAATAATATTTCAAAATCTTCAAAATTCTTTCCTGATTTTATTTTAATTAATGAAGCTTCAAAAAAAATGATAATAATTGAAGTCAAGGGTAGAAATGACGAAGATATTGACAAAGAAACGCAAAATAAAATGAATAAACTACATAAAGCAATAGATAAAATATCAAATAAAAATCCATATACAGTTGTAGCTGGATATAAGGCTTTCTATAATAACAGTAAAAATGATATGGAATATATAGGTAAAAACGATAAATATATTAGTTTATTAGAAATTATAAATAAGATTAGCTAATAACAATAGGATAAAAAAATAATGTTACAAATTATTGGTTAGGAAAATAGTTGTTCAAAACTGTTCGTTTAGATGTTATTTCATAAATAAGAATTAGTATTGTCTATTAAGAGGAAGGAGTTAATTTTGGAAAGTGATAAAAAAGAAAAGTATATAAACTGATTATTGGAAGAATTTAATATAGAATTAAATGAAAAAAATGAAAAATACTTTTATGGAGCTGTTGATATTAATATTACATATGGCCTTTATTCCTCTAGGGTTTTAGCTTTCAGAGGAGATGCTTTAATAACATTTCTTGTTTGTGATAGAAATATTATTAAAGTAAATGCTGATTATGATGGAAAATTAACAGAATTACAAAATAAAAAACAGAAATTAATAGGTGAAACTTTTTTTATTGAAGTTTTTGAACATTACGAGATGTCACGTTTCACAGACTATAATGAATCAAACCCATTGGGAAAAAAAGCAAAAAGCTCATGTATAGAAGCTTTTATTTATGCTATTTATAAATCTTTTGATATTGAAAGGGCTTGACAAGTTTGATCAAAAATTTTACAAGATATGAATGTTGTTTTATAAGTTAAACAACATCTTTCCACAACAAAGATAAATACCATTATAATTAATAACATATGATAAAAAATAATGTTGCAAATTCTTGGTTAGGAAAAATAGTTGTGCAAAACAACAATATTTATTTAATTCAAAATGATCTTGGCTCAAATGGAGAATTATCAGCATATAAGATCGGGATTCCTTTTCAAGCAATAGCATCAACTATTGATGATGCATTACTCTCATATGCATCAGAAAAGATAAGTAATGAAGGCATCAAGTTATTTAACTTTGATAATAATGTCTTTTGAAATAAAGATCATTATTATGCCCATCCTTTTAGTGATGGTTATATTTGACATGAAAATTATTTTTTACAGAACTCATCACTATTTAAAGACAAAGATCACTATGTCTTTAATATGATCATTCAAGATGGTGTATTAGAAAATATTAAGCTTAGTTCACAACCAACTATCAATAAAGAAACCATTCAGAATAAAATGCTTGAGATATCTTCACAACCTTTTAATGATAGCTTTCATGATACAGAAGCCTTATTTTACAAAACCATATTTTTTAACAATTCTTTTATTCAGAAAATTAAGCTAGATAAACTAAAGTTAAAAGATATCATGTCAGAAGATCAATTCACTCGGATTACTAATGTACTAGATATGATCGAGTCTTCAATAAGGAGATCCGATTTTATTAACGTCTTAAGATGTTTAAGAGTTTTAAGGAAAAGTGTGATTGAACACATCTTTGATGATTACTTTACTCCTATCTATAGTGAAACACACTTTAAGATTAAAGAAAAGGTTGATTTAAAGGCTTTGGCTAGAGATATTGAAGTAAATCAACAACCAAATAAATTAAATGCCAAAATTGCTTTAATTGCTGATTGTTTTGAAATTCCTAAACTTGAACAATTAATGAAACATTTTACTAATGTATATCAAGAATATTACCAAGGACCCATCTATTTCTCTTTTACTAATTTTGAAGATATCTTATTACCTAAAATCAATATGGACATAGATAATGCGGCAGTCATCAAGTTCATTCAACAACATCTTTTGAAATCAGAAACCAAAATCAATGATTGAAACAAAGCGAGCATCATAACAAAAAGTTCTATCCATAAAAACAATCATCATTTAGAAAACAATCATGGTTGATATATTAATCAAACAGAGTTAGATACAATATATAAAATCACTACTATCTTTTTAGAACCTTTGTTTTTATATGATCAATTTAAAAACAATGAATAATAAGATAATGGTTATAGATTTAAGCAATAAGCACATACCTTTCTTTTTCTTAAAAGTTTAATATTTTTGTACAAAATTTATATTTAAAATCATAAAGATACTTAATAAGTTATTATTTTTAATATTTATCAAGAGTTTCTTTTATTGACTCTAGAAAAATAGCATTTGTTGGTATTTGCTCATCTTTATTTTTTAACTATATTTATACACTTTTTCTTTAAAAATATCTCTCTTAGTGTTTTTCACATATTAGATCCCTTAATTTATGTTCTCTTTTCATATACACCTTTAGAGTTTTTAAGTTCCTCTCACTTTGTATAATCAGTGCTTGTTTTATCATCAGTTTTACCTTTTAATATTTCTTTGATTTCAGTTTTTGGATTTGTTTTGATTAATGCAACATCAAATGATTTTATTGCATGATTGCCTTCATCAGATGTTAAACACACCATCTCCAATTACTTGTAATTTGAAAATTTTGAATCCATATATTTCATTAATTTTTGTCTTGATAATATTGCATATTCCAACATTATCAAGGTGATTTTCATCGAGAATTTTTGTTTATAGAATAATAAATTTACAGATTACATGTTTGTTTTTGTCTTTGCCCAAGTGAATAGATATCATTCTATTTCTAATTTTTTTAATTGAAAAATTGCTTTTAACAAATTGATATGAATCATCTATTTCAATATATAGCTTTGTTATATTGAGACTTCTAAAGAGTTTTTTATAGCTAGGTTTATCTTTTTTTATAATTGTTAGAATCAACTATATCAGAAATTTTATCTAGTGAAATCATAATATTTTCATGTTTCATAATATCTCTATAAGTCATTCCATATAAAGATAAATCTAGAATTTTATTTTTGAATAAAGAATCAAATTTGGTTGCTATTTCAAAAATATTCAATTAGCAAATTTATGTAATTTGTGTTTTTTTATTCCTATTAACAAAAAATTCATTATCTTTTTTAATAATGAATTCAGTAAATATTTGATTTTTTGTTCTTCTATTTGTTCGTGTAAATTATTGTTCATAATATAATTTTAGTTAAATAGTAATCTAAAAATTATAATTAATAAAAATATTATGATAAATTAAATATCTTTTAGTTTGTGCTTCAGAATTCACACTCTTCAAGAATTCAATTCAATGATAATAAAAGTAATTTTATTTGTGGTGCTAATGCAGTTAATTTCACACCCAATATATTTTCTTTTGATTTTCACTCAAAATTAAAAATTTGTTTTAATTCTGGAACTTTTGTAAATAATATTTCATTCTTTGGGGGAACTGCAATAATATTTCCTTGCATTGATACCCCACAATTTGAAAATATATTTAGTGATTTTCCAAAACTGACATAAGGTTTTTTAAATGGATATTTTTCTCTTAAAATTTTAAAATTTGAGTCTATATTAACATCACTCATAAAGCATCAAATCAAAGCTGTTTTTTCTTCTATTCCAGCAGTGTTCATAAATTGAATATTATTTAATATTTCTTTCTTCTTTTCTTCCGATCCTTCAATACTTTCCTTTAAGATGTTGTTCTTTTTCAATATTTCATAAACATTATCGTCAGAAACCAATATTTCATCTCATATCCGGTTTAAATCTCTTAATTCAGATAATTTTTCAATTTCTGTAGTAGATTTTAATTCATTTATTTGTTGCTGCAGTTCTTCAACTCTTTTCGCGGTTTTATTTTTAAGTTTCTTGCTAAATAAATTGGAAAAAGGATAATTATGAATATTAGTTGTATTAACATCCCCACTATTATTATATTCATTCTTTTTGCCACCACCAACTTGTAGTTTTCCGTTATTAATATCACTCATAAATACTTACTCTTTCTAAATTAATAATTACCTCAAAATAAAGCCATTATTAAAATTATAAACTTTATTAAATATATTCATATAAAAAGTCTAAAAGTTTAAGTAATTATTCATTATCTTTTTTTATGATTGAATTAGGTAAATTTAGCACAACCGAATATGAAAAAACACCTATTGTAAGGTGTTTTTTATTAAATTAATAATATAGATTATTCGTTTTTTGGTTTTTCAGGCTCAAGTCAAATTATTTTAGAAGAACCCGCTCTTGCAATATAATCATTAATAAATTTATTTACGTTATTGTAATCCTCTGAATATCACATTGATGTTTGTTTATTGTTATGTGAATCATTCATATAATCTGCTTCAAACAGTGTTACAGTTATCCCCACTACTACTGAATTTGTTGAATCTTTTGTAGCTTCAATCTTTTCAATGTTATCAATATCTCAATGATATCCACCCCTTGACCCAATTCCATCTAATGTGATTTCATTTGCTCCCACACATGATACCATTGATACTACAGGCAAAATAGCTAATGATAGAGTTCCTAATCCTAATAATAATTTTTTCATAATAATTGCATCCTTTTAGAAGTGAAAGTTCAAAAATTATATCATATGTGTATATGGCTCTATTTCACTTCAAACATATCACATACAAATTAAAATAACAAAGACAAATACCATTATAATTAATAACATATGATAAAAAATAATGTTGCAAATTCTTGGTTAGGAAAAATAGTTGTGCAAAACAACAATATTTATTTAATTCAAAATGATCTTGGCTCAAATGGAGAATTATCAGCATATAAGATCGGGATTCCTTTTCAAGCAATAGCATCAACTATTGATGATGCATTACTCTCATATGCATCAGAAAAGATAAGTAATGAAGGCATCAAGTTATTTAACTTTGATAATAATGTCTTTTGAAATAAAGATCATTATTATGCCCATCCTTTTAGTGATGGTTATATTTGACATGAAAATTATTTTTTACAGAACTCATCACTATTTAAAGACAAAGATCACTATGTCTTTAATATGATCATTCAAGATGGTGTATTAGAAAATATCAAGATTAGTTTACAATCAACTATCAATAAAGAAATCATTCATAATAAAATGCTTGAGATATCTTCACAACCTTCTAATGATAGCTTTCATGATACAGAAGCTTTATTTTACAAAACCATATTTTTTAACAATTCTTTTATCCCAAAAATTAAGCTAGATAAACTAAAGTTAAAAGATATCATGGCAGAAGATCAATTCACTAGGATTGTTAATGTACTATATATGATTGAGTCTTCAATAAGGAGATCCGATTTTATTAACGTCTTAAGATGTTTAAGAGTTTTAAGGAAAAGTGTGATTGAACACATCTTTGATGATTACTTTACTCCTATCTATAGTGAAACACACTTTAAGATTAAAGAAAAGGTTGATTTAAAGGCTTTGGCTAGAGATATTGAAGTAAATCAACAACCAAATAAATTAAATGCCAAAATTGCTTTAATTGCTGATTGTTTTGAAATTCCTAAACTTGAACAATTAATGAAACATTTTACTAATGTATATCAAGAATATTACCAAGGACCCATCTATTTCTCTTTTACTAATTTTGAAGATATCTTATTACCTAAAATCAATATGGACATAGATAATGCGGCAGTCATCAAGTTCATTCAACAACATCTTTTGAAATCAGAAACCAAAATCAATGATTGAAACAAAGCGAGCATCATAACAAAAAGTTCTATCCATAAAAACAATCATCATTTAGAAAACAATCATGGTTGATATATTAATCAAACAGAGTTAGATACAATATATAAAATCACTACTATCTTTTTAGAACCTTTGTTTTTATATGATCAATTTAAAAACAACAAACCATAATTATTATGTTAATATTCTAATATCTTAATAGTTTTGTTTATTTGTGCTAATGAATATTGTGCACCAATTTTATTTGATAGTTCATTTATTTTTTTCGGAGAATTATATAAAAATACTACTTATCTTTTGAATGCTTAATAAATTTATTTAAATTTTCAGTCAAGTAAATATTATAATAAAATATTTTGTTTGTCAAGTATTGTTCTACTTCTATTTTGTATAACAAAACAAATAATGAATCCATTATTTAATTTATAATATTCAATTTTAAAGAATTTACTTATATTAAAATAATAAAAAGAACTCTAATTAGTTCTTTTTTCACAAAATATTTAAATTTTTACTTATATTATTTAGGTAAATATATACATAATTTTATTTATAAAACATATTTTATCAAGTTTCAAATATATGATATAATTTCCATTGAAAGAATAGTATTGAGGAAAAGAAATCATTCCGCCTTTTATAGGTAACTGCTTGGTGAATGCAGGGATATAAGAATTTTTAGTAAGCAATATGTTAATATAATTTTATGTTTGCTTTCAATGCTCATTATTCACCTCCTTTCTCAAAGTTTTTTAAGATAATTTTGAGAAGGGATTTTTGATAATAAATCTAAAACTATGAAAAAAAATAACAAAATAATAAAATGATCTATATATATGTTAAATGCTAATAAAATAACAAATTATTTAGGAAATCCCATTTCCAAAAATAGGCCTTTTGTATGTTTTGATATTAGACAAATAAATAAAGAAAAATATTATTATTTTATTCCCGGAACTTCAAAAATAAGTTCAGAAAGAAAAGTAAAAAATTTTAATAAATTTTATTTAAAAATAACACAAAATTCCATAATTAATAAACTGAATCAAAAAACTTTTTTTCAAGTAAATATTATATATATTATTAAAGAAACGGATTTACATATTTACTCTTCTTTTTATCGTGGCAAAATTAGCCTTAGTGAACAACAACAAATATCTAATTTATATAATGAAGCAAAAAAACAAGAAATTTCCGCATTTATGATTTATTTAGAAAAATGAAATAAATGATTTATAGGCAGGGTTCAAAAGAACTTTAAAGAGATAGCTTCTGCAAATAATAAAAGAAAAAATTTCTTTTCTAGAATAATATCTCAAAACATTAAAAATGACAAAAAAGAAATAAATGATTATATTGTTTATCAACCATTTAAAGATGATTTATTTAAGTTTTAAAATCAAATATTGATTAATAATGTCTTTTATTTATTCTAGAAATATATAAATTTCTTTGAATTTTCATCTTTACTTTATACACTTTTCTAAAATATCTCTTTTAGTGTTCCGCATATCAAGTTCCTTAATTACTATTCTTTTTTAATATTAGAATATGTTGATATATTAATCCAACGGATCTAGATACAATATATGAAATTAATGCTATTTTTTTAGAATCTTTGTTTTATATTATTGATTTAAAAACAATGAACAATAAGATAATGGTTATATAATTATTGAACTATGATTTCACCTAAAAAAACCAAAAACAAACCTGATGCAGAATATACACTTTTGCAGAAAACTAAGAAAACACAGTTTAAAAGCCTGATTATACTAGATACATTTGAAGGCGTTAAAAATTGAGTTTTTAGTATGATGAACAAAGAAGAACATTTTATTTATAGAGGTCAAGGAGATTCTTTTTGAGAATTAGACTCTACATTTGTTAGGAAAAATAATGGTTCTTATAAGACAGGCAATAAACAAGATTTTGCAGCTTTAAAATATTATTTCATGGAACAAAATAAATATTTAATCCAAGAATTAGGAGAAAGTGATAGTTTGATGTTATTGGGAAAAATGCAGCACCACGGCATTCCAACTCCTCTAATTGACTTTACTGAGGATATTTTGGTTTCTTTATGATTTGCTGCTTCATATTTACCCAAAATATCAGATAAAGACCCTGAATATTTTAAAATATTTTATTTTAAAAATAAAAACAATGAATATAAATCAGAATTAAAATTCGATAATATTGTATTTGATAAAATGTCTTTTTTCCAATTTAAAACCAATCAAAAAATTAATAGATCTATAATTCAAAAATCAATTTTTATTTTTGATAATTTAAATTTAAACAAAGAGTCTAAAAGTGTTCTAATTAAGTATGATTTACAAATGCAAATAATTAAATGGCTGGATAAGTTAGGGATAAATGCAATGGCTTTATTTCCTGATGATGTTGGAATATTCCAAAATTTTGGAACATGATCACATGTCAGTTTTTTCTTAGATGGATTAAAGTTATTAGGTTTAAAAAAATTAGATAAAGCCATTAAAAAATGGCAAAAAGCAATAGAGATTAATCCTAATGAAGTACAATCTTATATTCATTGAGGCATCGCTTTAATTCAACAAGGAAAATTTGATGCAGCCATTGAAAAGTTTCAACAAGCAATAGAAATAAGCCCTACTTGACAATCTTATACTAATTGAGGTATTGCCCTAGTGGAGCAGGACAAATTTAATGAAGCTATTGAAAAATTTAAAAAATCCATAGAAATAGAAACCAATGTAGAATCCTATATTAATTGAGGCATTGCTTTGAGGCAACAAGGAAAATTCAATAAAGCAATTGAAAAATGTAAACAAGCAATAGAAATAAATCCTAACGAAGAAGTTTATACTAATTGAGGTATTGCTTTGAGTGGACAAGGTAAATTCAATGAAGCCATTGAAAAATTTCAACAAGCAATAGAAATAAATCCTAATGCAGGAGCGTATTCTAATTGAGGCATTGCTTTGAGGCAACAAGGAAAATTTAATGAAGCAATTAAAAAATGGCAAAAAGCAATAGAAATACAACCCAATGCAGAAGCCTATCTGAATTGAGGTATTGCTTTAAGACAACAAGAAAAATTCAATGAAGCTATTGAAAAATTTAAAAAATCAATAGAAGTAAAACTTAACTCAGAATCCTATATTGATTGAGGCATTGCTTTATTTCAACAAGGCAAATTTGATACAGCCATTGAAAAATTTCAACAAGCAATAGAAATAAAACCCAATGCAGAATCCTATCTTAATTGAGGCATCGCTTTAGGGCGACAAGGTAAATTAAATGAAGCCAATGAAAAATTTCAACAAGCAATAGAAATAAACCCTGATATTTCTAATCCAAAACTTAAAAATTTTAATGGATAACTTTTGAATTTAATTAACAAGATGCTGAATCAATGTTAATATGATTTAAAAGTGCAAGATATCATTTGTTTTTATAGTACTAATTAAAATTCAACATTCAACAAGCCAACAATATCTTTTTGAAATAAATTTCAAATATCAGTTAATTTATTTTGACGGTATTGATTTCTAATTGCAAGATACTTCCTAACTTCTTTGTTATTGATAATCTTTGATTTATAAATACCAAGTTTAATTAAGTCTTCTTCAAATTCTGGATTAAAGCACAAATAACACAACTGGTATAATATGCATCCAATTTAAGCAATGATTGAAATAAAGCAAGCATCATAACAAAAAGTTCTATCCATAAAAACAATCAAGGCTGATATATTAATCAAACAGAGTTAGATACAATATATAAAATCACTACTATTTTTTTAGAGCCTTTGTTTTTATATGATCAATTTAAAAACAAGGAATAATAAGATAGTGGTTATAGATTTAAGCAATAAGAAAATACCTTTCTTTTTTTAAAAGTTTAATATTTTTGTACAAAATTTATATTTAAAATCATAAAGATACTTAATAAGTTATTATTTTTAATATTTATCAAGAGTTTCTTTTATTGACTCTAGAAAAATAGCATTTGTTGGTATTTGCTCATCTTTATTTTTTAACTATATTTATACACTTTTTCTTTAAAAATATCTCTCTTAGTGTTTTTCACATATCAGATCCCTTAATTTCCGTTCTCTTTTCATATACACCTTTAGAGTTTTTAAGTTCCTCTCACTTTATATAATCAGTGCTTGTTTTATCATCAGTTTTGCCCCTTAATATTTCTTTGTTTGCAGTTTCAGGATTTGTTTTGATTAATGCAACATCAAATGATTTTATTGAATGATTGCCTGCATCAGACCTTAAACATATTGTTATAACTGATCTTGATAATTTGACACTGTATTGTTTACCTAAGTGTTTTGCAAAAGAAGCTGCTATAAAAATCTTTAATTTAGGAGGGCAGACATCATTAAAAACGGGAGACAGAAACATCAATTGATAATCAACATCTCACAGACTTTGACCCTTTTGCACTACAAGATTTCTTTTGGCAGAACCCACAATTTGGTAGTTAAAAGATTTTCCAAACTCCTTGTTTGTATCATTTTTGACTTTTGGAATAGTTTCTTCCATAATTTTCTTGTATTCTTTTACTTCTTTCTTAGTTACATAGTTACATTCTTTTGACATATAAACTCCTTTGTTTGAATTTAGATATAATAATTATATGGATAAAAAAATACAATATTTAAAAAACTTATTTTCTCAAAATGATTATGAATTGAATTTTGATGATATACAAGAGCTCAAAATTCAATTAAAACGGAAACCAATTCAAATATATTTATTAGCAATTAAATGATTGGTTAAAAAAGAACTCTTGGTGACTTATGAAAACGTTAGGGAAATAATCAAAAATGATATTAAAATCAGAAATAATATTAGAAACATTATAACCTCTCTAGAAGAATCTATAAGAGTACAATATTTAGATACTGAAGTTCAAGCATATGATGATTTTGATCAATTTTATAAAAAATCAAAAGACAACTTTCACGATGTTTTAAATAAGATAGGTAAACTTGATTTAGATTCTGTAAGACAATTGAGAAATGATGTAAATCATCTTGTTTATTTTTTAATATTTGATAAATTAGATGATGCGATAAATAAACTGAAAAGTCTTCGAAAATGAGAACATGTTAACACATGAGTTTTAGATAAATATTTAGACTCTATATATGAATTAAAAAATAGGTGTGAAAATTTACCCATAAGTTATAAAATTAATTTTTTCCAAATTTTTGTCAAACCATTTAATTGAACTAATAAAAATAAAAAAATAGCAGAGATAAACCAATTTAAAGAAAGTAATAAAAAAAGTTTTATAAATGACATTTTTGAATCTTTTTTATATTTAAATAATCTTTATGAAGAAATATCTTTTAAAGAAAATATTAATATCATAGATTTTGTGATTTCATCAATAATATTTGATTCTTTGGTTGAGAAAATAAGAGAAATAGACACTAGGTTTTCAAGCAAAATATTAGAAATGTGTGATTTTGGTGAGATCATAAAAAATAATTTTAAAACAAAAGCAGAAAATAATTTGGAAAAAACATCACACACCCTTGATAAAGCTTTTTTTGAAAGATATATAGGAAAAATAAATCACGAGACAAAAGACAACTATGAACTACTTTTTTTAAAAGGAGTTAGAAATAAGTTAATTCACCCCAACGGCAAAAACTATAATAAAACACACATGTATTTTATCGGAACACATAAAGAGTCACAATCAGCTTGATTTCCTTTTGGAGAGTGTTTATTTGTTGAAAGTATAGAAAATAGGTCGCCCACATTTTTTATTAAAAAATCTATTTTTGTTGAATCTATACAAAAAATATCTGAAGTTTTTCTAAAAAAAATGGATATATCTTTGGAATTATACATAGAAGCTAATGCAAAAAAGAATAAGCCCTCTTTGGATCTTGTCAATATTGCAGAAGCTCGGCAATTGTACAATAAATATTTTGAGGATTGAGAGGAAATTTACTTATTATTTATATGGTCCTTTGAAAAAGAAGAGAACCACATTTTAATTGAATATCTCATAATGGCATATACTATTGCTAAATTTATGAAAAAAAGCAATAATATCAAATATGACTGAAAATCTTGAATTTTACCAAGTATAGATAAAGATATTGATAATTTAATGCAAAAGTGTAAATTTGATATGTCTAGCAATCACCACAAATATTTAAAAAGCAAAATGGGTGAGGAGAATTGAAAAGAATCTGAGTGACTAGGGTTTTTTGGGAAAGAACAAAGTGATATTTTTTTGGAAATGTATAAAAAAACTCAAATCAAAAATTATAAACCCAAAGATATTGAAGAAAAATTTTGAATTGTGATTTTTCACAATAAAACCAAAAAAGAATGATTGTTTTTGTTAAAAAAACTAAACCAAAAATATGAAAAACTCATTGATGATTTAAATTTAAAATCACAAGACTGCACAATATTTTTAGAAAAATAAGACATTAAAAACCAATCCAAAATTATGAAATTTTTTCAAAATGTAATAATTTATTCTGTTTCTTTGGGTTTTGAATAATTATTAGGATAGTATTTTTTACCTAATAATCAAAGATATCGATCAATTTCACTTTTTTTATATTCATTCAATTCAAAAAAATTGATAAAAGCTTCAATAGTATCATTAAAAATTTGGTAATTTTTTAAATCAACAACTTTGAATGTTGCAAATTGGTACTGCTTTTTGAAATGAACTAATATTTTTGAAACATATGAATCATATATTGGGTAAATTTCTTGAGAATGATGAGCACAATATTTTGTTGCAAAAGAATAAAAATATTTTAGTTTATCTTTTATTGTCACATAAGCTATATCCTTCACCAAACTAAGGTCATTTGAACCCAGTCTTTCATCAATATTTAAACTTAGTATATGATTGGCAACAGTATGAATGTCAAAAATGTTTGTAGAATCAAATTGATTTATAGCAGAAACTTTAATCAAAATATCTTCAATGGTTTTATTTTCTTTTACACAATTTTGAAACAACTTAACAATAACCCTTTTTTGATCATTATATTTTTTAGGCCCTTCATCGTTTTTGAAACAAAGTTCCACTGCTTGCTTAGATGGTTTTAATATATCTGGTAATTTACTCATATTTCCCTTTTTTCCTTGATATTAATCAAAGAAAAAAGATAATTAATCAATATATTAATATTGACTTCTTCTTGTTTCTTTGATTAATTCAATCATTAATACTTTTTTCTTGAGTTTGTATGTTTAAATAAAGTGATTAATATTGTTGTATTTCACACTTAATATTTTTTATTATACAATGTTTTTAATTTTACTAACCTCTACAAACATTAAATCAATATTTAAATAAATATTCAGATATCTTATCTCTTTTTGAATTGCAACAATTATCTTTGCTTTTCTATTTTTTATAATATTGTATATTTTTTAGTCATAAAATAATCTAATAATTTTAAAATAATTTATTTGATTTAAAATCCTCTAATTCCTCATTGGCCTTGACCAATCCCTTCTAATGAAATAAAAATGTCTTGATTTGTTGGTTTGAATGTTTTAGAGTCTGAACTATGTTTTTGAATTCTATCTCTAACCGCTGATTTTCATGATTTGTTACCATTACATTTATCATGAGCTATTCTAAAGACTTCTTCATAAATTGAGTTCAATTCCCCATGACCATTTAAGTTTATAAGTGCTTGATATGCAATTTCTAATCATGTATTTTTTTGATTCATAAGCAAAATTATACCAAAAAAGAAAAAAATACTTTTTTGATAATTTGCTAATAACTCATTTTTTTGCTTCTGATTTTCATTCATATCTTAATTGCTAAAATCAATAAGAAATAAATAATTCTATAATTGTGAAGTTCATTCAACAAAATCTTTTGAAATTGGAAATGAAAATTAATTATTATAAAACCAATCGGAGTTAAAAATGGAAACAAATCAAGTCAAATATAAGGTTAGTTTGTCACAAACTAGCAGCATACTTTTTGAATTAACATTTAGGGAAATAAATGGAACAGAAATTTCTTCTAAAACAATAAAGTTGAATGAAACACACAAAGGCTCAAAGATAGGTGAAATTTGTCATCAATTAATTCTTTTTAATCACACAAGTTGAGAGGTGGAAAGAAACAAATCTTCTAGTTTGTATGATTTTGATCAACCAGATTTGATGTTGGAATCTCAATTATATAAAGCAAAATTAAATCATTAATCTATTTTAAAAATAGATAAATATTAGTTAATACTTCATCTTTGTTATTTGGTGTATTAATAAACATACTTTTTGTGTATGATTTTATTTGCAATGATTGAATATAAAGAAATATTAACAAAATGTATACAAGAAACAATTCGCTTTTGCGAAAACTTTTTCAAATCAATAGATAAAACAGACTTACAGACTTCAACAATGGTGTATGAAGAGTATATTTCCTTAACACTCACTAATATTTTTTCAAAACACACCAAAACCTTAAATTCTATTTCTGAACTAAGACTAACATGAGATGAAAACAACTTTCCATTTCATATTTCTAGAAAAAAAGTTTGGAAAGAAATAGAAGTAGATTCTATTTCAAAGTATAAAGATAAATTTATTTTAACGGAAATTAAATTAGGTGATAAATTTAGTTTTGGGAAACATAAAAGCGACATTGGAAGAATGTGTTATTTACTAAAAAAATCAAAAGACATCTCTTGATGTAATTTCATTCTTTTTGATATCAAGAACAAATTAGATTTAAGTAAAGATTGAAATGTTGAAATAATAGAAAAAAATATTTCAGATTTTATAGATATCGCCCGCATGAGGTCATCTATTAAAAAAATTAATGATGACTTAACTTCTTTAGATAAACTAAATAATACTGTCAAAATTATCATTATTCAAAATACAGAAAAAAACATAATGAATGGTTCTAAAAATGATGATTTAGAGAAGATGATGTTTCATGGAACTATTGATAATATTTGTCTTGACGGTATAGAAAATTCAATTATCAATATAGAAAATTTAATCTCAAAAAATATTTTTGATTTTGAATTTTATGGCGGAAAAACAACAAAAGATTATAAAATTTTATTAGAACAAAAAAACGAAATATTTAAAGAATCAAATAAGATTTTCGCTCCAAATGTTTTAAAAAGCAAAAATTTAACTAATTTATATTATTCCAAGTTATACAAAAACGCAATATTAGAAAAACTCAATGAAGAAGACTTTAGTGCTGAAAAAATATCTTTTCATACAAAAAAAGCAACTTATATTTTCAAAAAAATGGAGGAAAATAAAACTAACGGTTTGCAAAAAGAAACCTCAAGAAGGGCTGATGTTTTGGTTGTTTTAATAAAAAAATATTTTTTAAATGAAGTATTAAGCTCGGCAGATGTAAAGTTATTCAAGCTTCTAAAAAAACTTTTAGAAGATCAAAATTTAAACTTGTTAAATGAAAAAAATCCAGAGGCGGATATGAAAAGTTTGGCCCTTCTTTCAGTTTATTATTTAAAAAAATTACACGAAGTTGATGCAGGGGGAGTTTTAGGAACTATTATAAAGTGAAATAAATCATTAAGTTTTGAAATTAACAATATTTATGCATATTGGTTGTCAAATATATATATTACTGATTTGAATTTTAAATCCCAAGCATTAAAGGCTAATAATGCTGAATTCCCTGATATTGAAAGGGGAGTAAAAGGAAATAAAGATTTTGTTGATGATATGCATGCAAAAATTTCATATTTTAAACAATCAAACATAAAGATTTATACTAAAGATGATAAGGTTCCAAACTTCTTCTTTTATTATAAGTTAAATGATTCCTTTAATTATATAAATGATTCAAAAGCAGTTAGGAAGAAAATAAAGGTTTTTAAGGAGAGCTTAAAAGATCAAATTCTTGATTTTAATGAAAAAACAACAAAAGATATTTTAGAAGAAATTAAAAATAATTTCTTAGAACATATAGAAAAAAAATAACAAGATAACCCAAAACTTAAAAAAAATTTTAATGGATAACTTTTAAATTTAATTAACAATATATTGAATCAATGTTAATATGATTTTAAAGTGCAAGATATCATTTATTTTTATAGTACTAATTAAAATTCAACATTCAACAAGCCAACGATATCTTTTTGAAACAAATTTCAAATATCAATTAATTGATTTTGACGGTATTGATTTCTAATTGCAAGATACTTCAGAACTTCTTTGTTATTGATGATCTTTGATTTTATCTTGGTTGGATAAATACCAAGTTTAATTAAATCTTCTTCAAATTCTGGATTAAAGCACATAAGACCGCTTGTTTCATCGAATCATATGAGATTCATATCAAATAACTTGTGATAGTTAAAGGGCAATAACAATACATTTGATGGATTATTTAATGCATTCAATAAGTTGATAACTGTTTCATCATCTTTTGTATCACGCCTCTTGTGCTCAATGGTGATTTTTTTAATACGTCAAACATCAAAGATGTGGGCAGCTTCAACAAATCACTTTAAATTCATGTCTAAATCATGATTAGATGGATTAATTTTTTCTAAATCAGAATAGTGACTCTTATCACCAAGATCTCTAGATTTAATCACTTTATTGCGAAAGCCACTTCTTGCTTTTTTGTTAAGAAATGTATCTAAGGTATTTATCGATGGACCTACTTGTCATTGATCATTTAAGATGGTTTTAAATTGATCTATCATTTCAATAACTTCATCATAACTTCTTTGATCAATAAAACCTCTAATGCCTCAAGAACCCTTTCCTATTCCTTCTAGGGAAATAAAAAGATCTGGTTTTTTTGTGTTAAAAACTTCAGAATCAGAACTGTTTTTCTCAATTGTTTGACGAACTGCGGCTGTTCAATTTTGATTATTTGCACACTTCTCTGGCGCCAACCTCAATACTTCGCCATAAATAGATTTATATTTTCCGGCGCCGTTTAGGTTGATTAATGATTGATAGACAATTTCTAATCATGTATCTTTAGTTGTAAATATCTTTTGTTTCATTGTAAAGGAAATTATATACTATGAGGATCTTGGATAATTAATAATATATTTTAATAAAATTTATTGCAGTTTTGTAAAACAATACTTTATCTTTAATTTTTATTTTAGTCATAACAGAAACCACTATTTTATAAACTTAACAAAACCCATAATTTTTTTAGCATTTCACTTTATTTCTTTTTCACCTCAATCTGAGTTGTCTAAAAACCCTGAAGAAGCTTTGATAAAATATCTATTACCATCAATGTGATCAAATGGAACTTGAGAACAAATCTTGACAGATGTCGAAATTGAATTACCAACAATTAAAGATTTGTCTGTGTGAGGCGAATTCTCTATATTTACTTCAATCGAATCTCCATAATCTAGACCAACGCCAGCATGAACCCCAAGATTATCATGTTTTTCAAGAATAGGCATAAATATCTATTAAAAACGATCTAACTGTTTCAAATGCTTGTTTGTCATCTTCTGTAGGAAGGGTTAGTAAAATACCATCACCTTGGTGCCTTGCTCTGTCATATAACTTCTGTCTTTTTTGTAATTCTCCATAAATTTCTTCAATAAATTTTTTGATTAATGTTGTAGTTTTTTTAAGGCCAAATTCTTCTACCATTTTAGTAGATTTTCTTATATCAATACAAATTCCTATTAATTTCTTTATTTTCATCATTATTAATAATTATAAGTTATAAATGAAACACTAATATATTTTTCATTATATATTTTTGTTCATTTTTAATAAAGAACAGAACTAAATAATAAACTTTGTTAACTCAACTTAACAAAATAATGTTAACTCAACTTAACAAAGTGATATAATTAATTTATTATGAATAGAGAAACAAAAGAATTACTAGCTAAATATAAACAAAAGATTTTTGATAATCCCAACCAATATACAAGAGAAATTTTTGGTGAATTAGAATCTGCTATTGAAAACCATAATGTGGTTTTGATAGGTTTAAGGCAAGTAGGGAAAACCACACTTATGGAACAACTTGCTAAGTCATATTACAATAAAAAAATAAAAGAACAATCTAGTGAAGAGCTGGTTTCAGTTGTTTCTAGTGGAGAAGATGTTTTTTATATTAATTTAAAAGCTTTGTCTTTAGTTGAATCTGAAAATTTAATTAATAATATTTCTCAAAATAAATACAAGTTGATATTAATTGATGAAATACAATTAATCCCGCGATGAAGTGATTTTTTACAAGCTGCAATTGATTTAAACCCACAGGCGCGTTTTATTATTTCCGGATCTAACGCTAGTGTTTTGAGGCAAGAAACAATGGTGAATAGAATTAGAGTTTATTACATTAATCCCTTATCATTTATAGAATTTAAAGCTATTTGGGGAAAAGATGATATTGATTTATATTTTAAATATGGATCATATCCAAGATCTATACAATACTTGGAGCCAAGTATTCAATATCGTGAGTTAGTTGAGTCAAGCATTATTGATAAAATTATTTCAGATGATATTTATATAGATGTAAATGCATCTAAGTTCAAATTTTTAATGAAGAATATTAATAATTATGTTGGTAACGAATTGATTGTTAGTAGATTGGAAAATAAACACATAACTCGGCAAACTGCTAAAAACTATATTGAACTTATGGAATATGCTCAATTAATTCATTTATTACCAAAATATGAAGATAAAAACCACAAAATTAATACTAAAATCTATTTTGAAGATAAAAGTATGTTATATTTTTTTAATGATTTTTCAGATTTAGATGACAATACATTTGGAGCATTAATTGAAAATATTGTTTTTTCATATTTAATCAAAAAATATGCAAACAAATTAATAATTCCCAACATCTTTTATTACAGAGGAGAGAACAAAAAAGAAATAGACTTTTTGGTTGAGGATCACAAGGTACTAATAGAATGTAAATATCAAAAAAATATTAATTTAGAAAATTTAGTAATGGTTTTAAATGAAACAATTGGAAATAAATTCAATGACTATCGTAAAATAGTGATCACAAAAGACATTAATGAAAAATTTGCTAATTGGGAATTCATATCATTAGAAAATATATTAAGGGGTAAAAATGGATTATAAAAAAATAAACGAACATATGCGTAATAAATTTAATTCCAACGATAAAATTGTGGAATTAGATAATTTGACAGATGGAAAAATAGACTCTATTACAGATAATCAAATTTTTAAGGCTAGATTCACTGTTATAGCAATTGATATAGTTGGATCTAAAAAACTGAATGATGAATTGGCTGTTAAAAATTACAATAAATTAATTTCAGAGTTTGTTTATGGAGCTTCATCTATTTTACAAAGTCAGGGAGGTTTGTGAATTAAAATTCAAGGAGATATGGTTTATTCTATATTTGAAGCTAAGAACAAAGATCAAATTGATAAAGTATTCCATACTGCTTGCTACTTAAATGTTTTTATAAAACACCTTAATAAAAACCTAGAAAAACTTTTGGGTATTAATAAAGAAATCAAGGCAGGAATTGGAATTTGATTTAGTTATGAAAACTACATAACTAAAGTTGGTAAAAATGGCAAAAGAGATGTAGTTTTTATGGGAGAGTCTGTTAATAAGGCTTGCACTTTGGCAAATAAAGCCTCTAGAGGGAATCATTCAAATATATTGTTTAATGAGCTTCTTGCCACAAATTTTAACGATAAGACCAAAGAATCAAACCGCAAAACAGGTTCTTTTAATACATTTTTTTTATCAGAATTACAAGGTGAAAAAATTTTGGGATGCAACTGAATAATATCTGATTATGATAATTTTGTGAAAAATAATGTTTAGTGTTTTTTCTTAAATTTAATTAAAAACAAATATGGAAAAAATAAAAATGAGATTGCCAAAGAATGTTTATATAGATTATATTTCTTCTTTAATATTTCAGAATTGGTTTTTATTTGACTTAAGGTGTTATCAACGTTATTTATTACTTTATTTATTTCACTTTCATTCATATTTGGATAATCATAAAAATACTTACTATTATTGGATTGAAATGTGGGAAATAAAATCTTGACATTGATAATGATTGAAATACATCAAGGGATAATTGCAAACCAAATCCATCAACATTGAATCCCTGCAGCAAGACTAATGATAAAACTTATAATTATTGTGTTGATAGCCAAAAGTATGCCTACTTTTTGAGATAAGATGGATTGTTGACTAATTATAATGGATAATTCATCATAAGCTTTATTATCTTTCATATTTATTTTTCTCAACCTATATTATATCAATATGAATAAGAAATATTATGATCTTTTCCTGAAATATAGCTTGAATTTTGTTCATTATTTCATAAAACTTTATCATTGTTATACATAAAAATATCATTTAAAAAAATAACATTTTTTCTAGTTGTTATTTCCATAAGTTTTTTGGCGGCATTGACAGCACCACCGGCAAAAACAACCTCTCTAGCATCTTCTTGTCCAACTATTATCATTAACTCTTCCTTGCTAGCTATACTTATTTTATAATCTGCCAGTTTTCAAAAAAATGTCAAATAACCTTGAATCTCCTTTGCACAATTAAAAATCACAACATTATTTGGATCATTTTTGTTTGGCGCTGCTAACACACCAAATATGCCATCTCCTTGAATTTGTATGTGTTTTAACTTATATGTTTTCATTATAGATAAAATACCTTCATGAAATGTTCTTATTAATTTACCAACATATTTGTCGTCTTTTTCTTCACAAATCTTGGTATAACCTGAAATATCAACAAAAAGGGCTGTGACCCAATACTTCATATAACTATTTTTATTAAAGTTATCTTTTGTCGGAAATTCTTTAATAATCTCAACGTTATTATTTTGAATTTGGTTTATTTTGTTTTTAATGTCGTTTCTTCAACTCATATTATCACTTCTTTGCTAAATGGTGTAGAACAATTATATCAAAACTAAATAATGTTTAATATAATGAATATTGATAGTATGTAATTATATTTTAAAAAAGGAAAATATGGAAGTAAAAAATGAGTTAATTAATAGAGATGAAGATATCCTTAAATTTATTGATGTTTTAGCCAATAAAAATAAAATAAATATAGAAGTAGAGTCATTTAATGTTGCTTTAAATGGCAGATGAGGCGATGGCAAAACAACTTTTGTCAATGCCCTTCAAGAATACATAAAAAATAAGGAAAACAAAGCAAAAATAGCAATTGATCAAGTTTTTATAATAAATGCTTGAGACTATGATTTTTTAGATGATCCTTCAGAAATGTTTTATCACTTTTTAAATCAAGAAAAAAATAATGGTAACGAGATTTTATCTTTGATTTATGATGTTTTAAAAAAGTGTGCTAGTGAATATATAGTTGATAAAATTCCTTTCATTAAAAAATTTAGACAGGTTAAAAATGAGCAAGACAAAAAAAACATTGAAAAACAAAAGCAATTTTTCAATATTTTAGAACTTAAAAAACAAATATTAAAAGCAGTTGAAACATGTGAGGAAAACATATATATATTTATTGATGATTTAGATAGATGTAATCCTAATTTTGTTATTAAATTAATAGAATTGACCAAACATATTTTTAACATCTCGAATATTACTGTTATTTATATGTTGGATTGATCCAATACCAATATATCAATAATGAAGCATTACGGTTTAGAAATTAAAAATAACGACAATGAACAATATCTTTCAAAAATAATAGATTATAAATGAAACTTACCACATTTATCAAAAGAGGAATATTTATGAAAAAAATACATATTCTTAAATAAAAAATATGATTCCTTTCAACGAGATTTTAGAGATTATTTTGATTCTCCTGAATTATTTGATTGATATCAACCACTTTTTCAAAACACGCCCTTTAGAAGAGCTGAAAAATTAACTTTAAAATATTCTCAAACTCAAAACTATATATTCAATCTAATTAATGAAAAATTCTCATACACTGCATCTCTTGATAGGTCATTATATATAGTAATATTGATATGAATTGATAAAGTTATTTTATGAAAAGTGATTGATTCAGAAATAGAAATTAAAAAAGAATTATCAATAATCAAGACGGACTTTGATGAAATAATTATAAATAATTATTTGAAAGATACCCTTATAACTATTTTGAATTACCTAACAAAAGACAATAAACACAAATCGGTTTTTAATTTTGAAAATATAACTTATGAAAAAGTAATAGAAGCGTTATTCCCTATTATTCAAATAATAATAAATTAGTTTCCAACAAAACTTTCTAGCATATATTATAATTTTATTATATGAATTGTAATGTGTGTGGTAAAAAAACTGAAAATGAAGACTTTGTCATAGGATGAGCCGTGCTTTGTAGCAAAGAGTGCGAAGATATATTGTATAAAAAATCATTTAATGAATTAGATTGTAAATCTTGTGAAGATAAATGTGAAATTAAGAAATAATAAGGGTGGTGTATGAAATTTCTAGAAGGTTATTTTTATATGATTAAACATACAGATGATCAAAATAAAAATATGAAACATCCATTTTTATATTTAGGAAACTATAAACATAAAGGTCTTTTTGTTCAATTTTCTTCTGTAAAATATCATGATAATGGCGAAATAGATGGTTCTTATTTTGATGGTCAACCAATATCTGATATTATAGATGTTGATATTGATGACGGTTTAAATTTTCACTCTCAAGCAAGTTTGAATTCATTATATTTTTTCAATTTAAAAAACAATAGCGATATTTTTCAAAATGGTTTGGAACAAATAAACGAATGTTCAAATGCTGCATATGAGAAAGTACTAAACAAATTAATTAATAACACTTATAAAAAAGAATGAATAAATGAACTAATAAATTATGAATATAATAGATATTTTGATTTGTTATCTTAATAATTTTACTTTACAAATCCCATTCGCGATTTTTCTGATGGTGTATTAAATTTTTCAGGTAATCCTAGTTTAGTAATTTTGCTTAAACTAATGCCCCTAAATGCATTATGAGATATATGTTGAACTGAATTAGGTATGATTATGGAAGTTAATTCGTTGTCTTCAAAAGCAAATGAATCTATGCTCGTAATGCCATCAGGAATTGTGATGGATGTTAATAAATTATCATAAAATAAACCCCCACTAATTTCTGTTAATGAATTTGGTAAATCAACAAATTCTAGTTTATTTCCTTGAAAAGCTCCAAATCCTATTTTAACCACAAAATTTGGTATTTTGAGGAAAGATATGTTACTTCAACTAAAGGCATATTCACCTATGTGTTTTATTGAATCCGGTAAAAATAATGTGGTAATTTTGTTTGCAGAAAATGCTTTTTTACCAATTTCGATAACAGAATCAGGCATATTTATTGATTCTAAACCACAATTTTCAAAAGCATATTCTCCAATAGAAACAACATTTTTTGGAACTTCAAAGGAAACCATTTGGAAATCCTTAAAGGCTCTGTTATTTATGGATGTTAGATAGGGAAATTGTGCTTTTAACTCTTCTTTGGTAATCTTTTTATTTAAATGCAAACCCAAAGAAATAACTAATTCTCTTGTTAATGAGGTTTCTGATTGTATTTTATAAATTCCTATTCTTAATTTTTCACTAATACTATGAAATTTATGAGGTAGGTAAATTTGCGAAATAATTAAATTATTTTTGGCAAAAGCGTGATCGCCAATAGCAATAACTGACTGAGGAATATTGATTGATTGCAGATTAGTTTCTTCAAAGGCATTATTCTCTATTGCTGTTATGTTAGGCATTTTATCTTTAAACATATCTAAAGTAATTGCTTTAGCATTTTCTCAATTAAATTCTTTGATCTTTGATTTAGTTAGCGTTGTAAGTAGTGGTGGCACGATGGGTACAACTTGAGGTGGTGTGTTTGGACTAATTGTGGGCGGCAAGGGTTGTTGTGTTGGAATATTAGGAACTGTGTCAGGTTTTATTGGTGTTATGGTCTTATCTTTTGATGTTGCTGGTATCAAAGTAAATTTATTTGATGTTAATATTGTAGAACCGTTTTCAAAAATATAACCATTTTTTGCTTCCAAAATAATAATCCCAAAACCTCCTGTTACACCTATTTTCTTTTTAGCAATAAATTCTTTATTAAATTTAGTGTGATTGACGTTATCAAATGCTTTAGTGATTGTGGAAAACAAAAGTGGATGGGTATTTAAGATTTCTTCACTAATATTTTTTATTAAATTACTTGCCTTGGGTTTAATGCCAATTATTTTAATTTTTGTCCCTTCTTGCTTTGGCGGGATTGTGGTTTTATTTGCATTATCATATTTTGAAGTTTGACAAGAAGTTGCCATAAACAATGATGTTATTGCAAGAGAGGAAGCAATTCCTATTAATATTTTGTTTTTAATTATTTTTTTCATTGGAATTTCCTCTTTTTATTTTTGATGGTTTTTTTGTTTTGGTAATTAAATTAAAATTTTAATTTAATTAAAAGTTAGTCATTAGCTTGGGTGTTATATTTTAATTTATATTATTTTAAGTATAATAAAAAAATATTTATATTTTAAAGATATAATTAAAGAACATAAATTAAGCAAAACAAGGAGACAAAATATGGAAAAACAATTTGTCGTTTATAGAAAAGTATATGAAAATATTCCTGGTTACCATGATTCATCTATTGCCCCTATGAAAATATTTAAAACTAAAGAAGAAGCTCAGGCATATGTAAATACTTTTGTTGCTACATCTGTCAATCATGCAGGTTTTGGTGCAGGTTCTGGAAGCGTTGAAACTACATACATTATTGAAGAAGAATAATAATTTTTAGTTAAACTTCATCTATTTTTTTTGCAAATAAAATGCACTTTGGTTAACTACGGTATTAGAACCAACATTTCAAGATTTTAATTTATTTTTAGCAAATGCTAACCTCTCGATATTCTCTAAATTGTCATGCAAAATTAATGTATGAATTTCATTATTAAAAAAAGCCAAGCCTTCTATTATTTTTACTGATTTTGGTATTTTTAATGTTGTTAATTTACATGATTTAAAAGCTTCAAAACCTATTGCCTCAATAGTTTCTGGTATTTCAAATCATAAAATTCCAGCATCCAAAAAAGCTCCTGCTTCAATACTGGTAATATTTGGAAATACAATTTGAAGATATGATTTAGTAATGTGTTTTAACAAACTTAATCCCGAAGAAAGAACCAACTCTTTTGTTAATCATGCTCCTGTCTTAATATTATAAGCCCCTATTCGGATTATTTCGTCAGAATTCAAAAATTGATTTGGTAATTGGAATTTTGAGAAATTTAATCTAGTTTGAGTGAATGCTCCATCCCTTATTTCTGTTACAGAATTAGATATATTGATTTCAGATAAAAAAGTATCTTTAAAAGCTTTTGTACCTATAGAAATAACAGAGTTAGGTAATTCTATTTTTCTAATGCTACTTCCTATAAATGCATTATCACCTATGGATTTTATATTAGGCATGTCTTGTGAAAACATATCTAAACTTATGTACGAAAGTTTATCTCATCCCAGTTCTACAACTTTTGATTTAGTTAATTCCTCTAAGTGTATTTTATCTGCAGGTATGGTCTCTTCATCATCTTCGGTAGGGTTTGTTGGTAGTAATTCTGGATTATCTTCGGTAGGATTTATTGGTGGTAATTTTAGATTATCTTCGATAGGGTTTGTTGGTGTTGTAAAGGTATATGTAGGTTTAGACTTTTCTGGTGGTAATTTTAGATTATCTTCGATAGGGTTTGTTGGTGTTGTAAAGGTATATGTAGGTTTAGACTTTTCTGGTGTATTATCAACTTTTTTTATAGTTGATAAAAGAAATTTATTAGACAACAGTGTTTTAGAATTATTTTCAAATTCATAACCTTCTTGAGCCTCTAAAATAACTACGCCCATAAGATGGTCTGCATTATTTACTTTTTTTGCTATAAATTCTTTGTTAATTTGTGTGGCACTGATACCATCAAATATTTTAATAATAGTAGATGGTAAAATAGGTTTAGCATTTAACATATCAAGACTAATATTTTTTATTAAATTAGCGTTTTTTGGCTTTATTCCAATTATTTTTTTAGTTTCTTTTGTTGTTTTTCCTATGGTTGATTTTGTTTGTTTCACAATTTTTTCGGGTTTAGGAGAATCACATGAAGTTACTAACAATACTGAAATTGATGCAACAAACATGAAACTTCCAATAAATATTTTGTTTATTCTTTTTTTCATTTTTTTCCTTTTTATATATTTTTATTTATTTTGATTAGCAAAAGAGTTTTTTTGGTATTCTGGTTTTCCACCTAAACTTCTTCAAAGAGTTATTTTGTTATTAGCAAAGCTTTCTGATCCAATTATTTGTACATTAGGCGGGAATAATACTTGAGTAATGTAATTACCATAGAAAGCTTGATCATCTATTCAAATAAGAGAATTAGGTATTTTTAGTTGTGTTAATCCACATTCCTTAAATGCTTCTGACCCAATTTTTTCAATACCATTTGGTAGAATTATGTTACTTAATTTACAATTAATAAAAGCACGTTCTTTTACATGTTTTACACTATTTGGTAATTGAATATTTTTTAAATTACTGCCTTCAAACGCAGATTCTCCAATAATTTCAATATTTAAATTATTTTCTTGGAACATTTCTATGGTAACGTCCGTTAAAACATTTCAACCTAACTCTAAAACATGATCCCTTGTAAGTTCTTTGATTGCAACATTTGTAGAACCGATCGAATCATTTTTAGGATTTTGGGTTGTTGGTTGTTCTGGAATAATATCCACTTTAGGAGTCTCTGGCAATTGAGTCGTCACTTCAGGTTCCGTGTTCTTTGGTGATTGAGGTATAACTTCCACTTTAGGACTCTCTGGTAATTGAACCGTCACTCCAGGTTTGGTATTCTCTGGTGATTGAGGTACAACTTCAATTACAAAATCAGGTTCCGGAATCTGAGTTGTTGGTTGTTTGGGAATGACTTCCACTTTAGGATTCTCTGGTAATTCAGGTTTTTTGTCAGGTTTTGGAGCAATAATAGTCTTATCCACTGTTTCAATTTTTGGTTTTTCAACTTCACTTTTATCTTTGTTTTTATCAGGTTTTGTTGAACCTGAATTTTTAGGTTTTGAACTAGTTATATTGAATATATTTGATGTTAATGTTAACTCATTGTTTTCAAATACATAACCCTTTTTAGCTACTAAAACAATAGCTCCCATACCTGTTGGCACATCTTGTTTTTTCTTTGCTTCAAAAGAAATATTTAGGTTTTGTTTAGTGATGCCGCTAAAAACTAAATCAATTGTTGTGCATAACAAGGGAGCATGATCTAACATTTCTTGGGTTATAGTATTCATTTTTGTTACAGGCTTTAAACTAATTCCTTCAATCCTGGTTTTTGTTGTTTTTGAGTCAGTTTCACAAGATGAAACTACAAGTATCGGCATAGATATTGCAGTTAAAACAACCCCTAAGGAAATTTTATGTAATATTCGTTTTGTCATTTTTTATCCTTTTCGTTTTATTTTTTTAAATAGAAAATCTTTTTTATTTTTCAAAAAAAGATTCATTTTTATTATATATTATTTTTTTTAGTTTTATTACTTATTCATTTTTTAAATTATGAATTATTGTTTTAGGAAGATCAATTCAAGCTAATTTATAGTGTTGAAATACCTTGATTTTATTAGGATATATAGGTTCTAAAAATGATTTTTCAGTATCATTAAAAATACTATATTTATCAGTTGTTATGTTTCAAATAATTTTGTGAAATATTCAATTTTTTGTTTTATCATCATATTTAATATCAATGTTTTTAATTAAACTTTCTAGATGATAATTTATATTTGCAGTTTTTGATAATGATAATTTTATAGTTTTTAATTTATGTTGTAAGTCTAAATTATTTCATTTATTTTCATCCTTAATATCAGAATATATTTGAATATTGATCGCTTCTTTGGTTAATAATGTTAATGGTTCTTTGGCAATATTATAATTAAAATTTTTATGAAATTCTTGAATATTTGCAAGTAGAATTTTTCAAGTATTTAATATTTTTTCATGAATTTTATTTTCTAATATTGGTTCTCATTGATTATGTTCAAACACAAAAAATTGTTCAAAATGCTTGATTAAAAATTGATTTGTTTTGTGATTCAATGCATTAAAATCATTGATATTATATTTTCTTATTAATAAGTTATATTCAGAGGTTATCTTAATAACATCTTCAAGGGCAATATTTTCATCCTGTTGTCAAATAAATTCATTGTTAGACAACAAACTTATTTTTTTTAATTTATATTCGATGTAGTTGGGAACTTTTTGTTCAGTCAAAGTTTGATTATTTTTTTGTAATTGCTGAATTAAAAAATCTTTTTGTTGATTCATATCTAATTCAAAAAATTGTTTACCACTATATTTAAAAAACTTTTTATTTTTTCAAATTTGTTGAGAATGCAACGATAATTTATCTCATAAAACATCATTGAAATGAGGTGCTTTTTGAACAACATATTTCTCATTTTTATTGTTAATGATTGACATATTTTCATCAATGGAATAACCAATAAATTTGCTATTTAAACTTAGTTTGGTTTGAATATCGTCAAAAATTAAATCATGAGTAATTTTGGAATCATATAGAATATTTGCTAATTTATTTTGATTTATTTTTAAATTACCAGATTCATAAATTTTGTTTAATGTAGCGATAGCTTCTTGATTGGCATCGTCTTCTTCTTGTGTCATTTTGAAAAATTTTTCAAAATGATTGACTGTTCTTGTCGTGCTATCATTGAAAATATCATCATTAATATTTGGTGTGGTTTTATCATTAGTTAATTTTGGGTTTTGAGCACAAGACGATATTGTAAAAGATGCGACGTTCAAAAGAAACAATCCTGATATCAATCATAGTATTTTGAATCATTTGGTTTTTCTTGTTAGATTATTTTGGAATTTTAGTCACATCATAATTAATTAGATTTCCAAAAACTTTTTTAAATGAATTTAGAGCCTTAAGGTGAAGATGCTCAGTGCTTGAAACATCTAAATTCACTTTCAACGGAGAACCAAATAATAAATAAGCATTTTCTGAATCTTTTGTGGGTTCATTAGGGTTTCAAGTTGTTCCTGTTTGCACAATTCCAATGATGCTCATGTTTTTATCAAAAATAGGACTTCCACTACCACCTCCTACATAAGCTTCATTATCTTGTTGATAAAGCAATAATAATGGTGTATTTAAATTATGGGTGGTAGTATTTAAATTACCGTTATTAATTATTAAAGATGTTAAATAATCATTTTCTAATTTCTGATTTTGACCACCATCACCTTTATATACATATTTATAGTTTAAATAGCTACCACCATCAGAATTATTTTCAATTTCATCCATTCCAGGGTATCCGCCATAACTAAAGTTATTTCAATTTAGTTGACCCATCTCTTGACTTCTTTGATAATCAGTTGTATTGGTTAGTACCATATTATCTAATGGAGAAAAAGATGTTGGTCCTAATTCTTCTCATAAGGCATTAAATTTATTATTGGCGTCTTTAAATTCCACTGTGAAATATGCTAAATCCATAGATATACCACTAGTTTTGGTATCAATGATATCATGATCAATATATCCTGTTTCTTTTGAATATGTCTCAAAAGGTTCAATAATATGGGTCATTGGTTTATTCTTATCCAATAATTCATTTGTAAAAATATTAATTAATTTAATAGAAGTTATTTGATCTATGTCGGCAGCCAAAGTTTGCTGAGTATTGCTGTTATTATAGTTATAATTGTAACTATCAATTTGATCATTTTTTAAACTCACAAAAGTTCCAAAGTGTCCTGATGTTGGAAATTTAATTGATTCTTGAGGATTCAATCTTCTCAAAGTAACATTGTTTTTATAATTATAATTATTATCGAACAATCACTCAGCTTTATCATATGCAGTTTTAGAAAACATATTTGTATTTAAATTCATTCAATAACGACTACTATTATTGGCTTGCTTTAATAAATTAGCAACATGAGCGTTTGTTGCAATAACAAATTTAGTATCACTTATTTTATGTGACAATCATGATGTTCCTGAACCCTTATTTTCCACACGCCTGTAAAAAGGATTGTTGTTTATGAAGTGTGGTCTCCCATTGTCTATAAATCCTACAGAAAAAGCAAAAGTTCTTTTTCAAGCATATCATTTTTTAAATGTAGTAAAACCATTTTTTTCATCACTAGACAAGTCATTAAATTTTTTAAATCCCACTATTTTATAAGTCTCTAAAAGTTTGTCTCTAATCATTAAAGTATTATCTTCATTGTATATTTTAACATCGTCTTTAAATATCGCTCTATTATCTGATATTCTATAACCTGGAACTTTATTTGTTGATTTACCAAAATCTCTTTCAATTAAATTAACTTCCAAAAAGCCTTCATCTCCGTTAGCATTATAATCTAAAAAAACATTATCAGGTCTTGTGTCATAATTATCTATAACTTTTTCCAAGTCTTGTCTAGTAATTTTGGTAGCAAAAGATTTAGCAATATTGCCATTAGTATTTTGATTAACTAAGTTATTTAATTTATCAATATTAATTTTTGGTTTTCAGTTGTCTTTTTGTGAATCATAAGAATCACTATACTCTGGCATTGGTTTTACATCAATAGTTACTTCTTGACTTAGTGAAGATGAAAAAAGAGTGTTCAAATTTTGATTTGCATTGTGAATTGATTCATATATTTTATAATCATTATCTTTAATAAAAATTTTTATTTGAAATGAAACTTTTCCTGTTTTTTGATTAAATTTAATATTATGAAATTCATATATATATTTTTTATCAGGATTATATATAGATGTAGAATGCTTTATATCTACTAATTTTTTTAAATTATATGAATTTGCGTTTTTAGATGTAATATGAGTTTGGGTTGCTAATTGATTGGTTTGCAATCCATTTTTATTAATATCATCCATAATTAATTTTATTTCATTTGAGTATATTTTATCAAGGCTATATTGTATTTCGTCAGGAGTAGAAAACCCCTTTACTTTAACCAATAATTCTTCATTAGTTTTATTGTTTTTAACTCAAGGTATTTGAAAAATTTTTGAATAATCATCTTTATACTCTTTATTATATATTCTTAATTTGAAATGGATTTCATGTGGTGTATCGTGTTTTTCTGCAAATAATCTAAACATCATAGAATCATCTTCACTTAAAGTGGGCAATCCGTTTATCAAAGATTCAAAAGGAACATCGATAAATTTTGGTGAATATTTATTGTTTTGTATAAAAACTTGATTATTTATTTCATAATTAGGATTTTCATTAAAAAATTGAGCTACTTCTTGACTCTTAATTAGAGGACCGGGTTTTAATTCAGGCTTAAATAATTCTGTTGAAGTTTGTCTTTTTATTTGATTCATTAGTTCTTGCTTATCATTTTCAAAAACAAACCCTGGCAATGTTTCCAATTTAATAAAGCTTTTACCAGATTGATCAATTTCTATTTTGGCATCTATATTATTAATTGTTTGATCACTTATGTTTGTAAAATGTTGGTCTAAAACACTCATTTTATTTTTAGCACTTGAACCATATAAACTAATAATTTGATTATCAAATAATATTTTATTATTATTTTTTGGCAATATATTTAACATTATGTTTGGCAATGGTTGAGTTGTTGGATAAGAAGGTTTTGGTCTTACTAAAATAGGTTCTTTTGGTTGGTCAAGAATTATCGGATCTTTTAATACAGGTTTAGGTGTATTTGGTTTAGGTGTATTTAAAACAACTTCAGGTTTTGTAGAAGTATTTCGAATAATAAGCGGTATAGATATGGCGCAAGTTAAAGCGGTTATTGACACAATCGCTCCCAATATAATTAATTTCTTTTTCTTTCTATTTGTTTTCATAATGATATTTCTTTTCGTTTTTTAATAAAACAAAAAATATTTTTAATTCAATAAAGTGTATTTAATTGTTTTATCTATACTATTGTTTTATAATTTTTAATGAATAATAAAAATTTAAAACAATCTCTTAAATTATAATCTAAATTTTATTATTTATTTAAATATCGCTATAAGATATTTTTTGATAATTATATTATAATATGTAAATATGAATGTACTGATTGTTAATGAATTAAATAGAATAGTGCAAGAACTAAATTTGGAAGAAGTTTCTTTTGCTGTTTCTAAACCTGCCAATAAAGAGTTTGGTGATTTTTCTACTAATATGTCATTAATTTTGGCTAAAAAAAATAAATTAAATCCTAATGATTTAGCAAAAATAATTGTTGATAAATTTAGTTTGAAAAACACATTGGTGAAAAATATTGCCATTGTTGCACCAGGGTTCATTAATTTTTACCTTGTGGATGAGTATTATGGTCATATTGTGAAAAAGATTATTGAAGAAGAATCTAACTATGGAAAAGACACAAGTGATCTATATTATAACTTAGAGTTTGTATCAGCCAATCCTACTGGTTTCTTGCATGTTGCACATGCAAGAGGAGCTGCCTTGGGAGATTCCTTGGCAAATATATTAAACCATGTTGGAGTTAAAGTCACTAGAGAGTATTATATTAATGATGCAGGTAGTCAAATTAACATGCTTGCCTATGCTTGTTTTGTAAGATACCAACAATCTTGGGGTGTTGATATTGAATTACCAGAAGAAAGTTATCATGGTCAAGATATTGTATGATGTGCTGAAGAAATTAAAAAAATTATTGATGATCAATGATTGCAAAAAGAATACAAAGATATTGAAGAAGAAATCAAAGCAATGTCCATAGATATTATGTTGAAAAGAATTCAAGAAGATATGAAATCTATGAATGTTGAATTTGAAATATATTTTTCTGAAAAAAGTTTATATGACGGCAGCATTATTCTTGACAAACTACAAGAAATAAAGGGTGTTATTTCTAAAGATGGTGCAACATGATTAAATACCACTGAATATGGCGATGATAAAGATAGAGTCTTAGTTAAGCAAGATGGTTCTTATACTTATTTTTTACCAGATATAATTTATCACAATATTAAAATTAGTAGAGATAAAAAAATTTCTAAGTTAATTAACATTTGAGGAGCTGATCATTCAGGTTATATTAAAAGAATGGAAATTGCAATGGAGTTAATGGGTCATAAAGATCAATTAGAAGTTATTGTTTTACAATTAGTTAAGTTATTAAAAAACGGACAAGAATTAAAAATGTCGAAAAGAAAAGGAACTTCACTTTATCTTTCTGAATTGGTTAAACAAGTAGGTGTTGATACAGCAAGATTTTTCTTAGTTAATCGTTCGCCAAATTCACAAATTGATTTTGATTTAGATTTAGCAAGTATGAAAACAAATGATAATCCAGTTTTTATTGTTCAATATGCTTATGCAAGAACACAACAATTAATTAATAAATCAACAATTAAAGAATTTAATAAATTTGACTATACAGAACAAAAAGAAAAAGATATTATTGGGATATTAGAGCAGTTCCCAAAACTATTGAAACAAATATCAGAAAATAATAAAGTCCACTTATTACCTCAATATTTAATTAATTTATCAAAAGAATTTAACTCATTTTATTCAAATAGCAAAATTCTTGGTAATATTAAAGAAATAGAATTACTAACTTTAGTGAAAGCTTGTGGTATAGTGATAAAACTTGGACTAAGTTTATTGGGAGTGAGTTCTCCAGAAAGAATGTAATATGAAAACAACAATATTAGAAACAATTCGTGCATTATTCAATGCAGAAGAAAATAAAGGTAGAGACTTTACCTTTGATGAAATATTTGACAATGCTAAATCTATCCTTCTAGTTTCGTGACAAAATAATAATCCACAAAATTTATCAAATGACCAAATTTTGGAAAAAAAATCAGGTGAAACATATAAATTATTAACAATTGATGGTGGTTTTGTTAGACATGAAGACGGAACATGATCAAAAAGAAAGATCAATGAATCTTTGTAACATTTTATTTACTAGATACTTATTAAGACAACGACTAATATCTTTAATTGTTGGTTTTGTTGTTTGTGCTATCACTAATTTAACTGTTATACTAGCTTCTCAAGGTCAAGAAGGTATTGTTGGTGTTATACTTTTGATTATTATTATTTCGATTTGATTTTTTCCTTTATATTTATCTGTGATTACCATCATGAATTATTTTAATTTAAAAAAGGAATTATTGGAAATTGGTCATGATCAAGAATTATTGGACAAAATGACTCATCAATTAGTTAGAGAACTAATTTTGAAAAATGGTGTTAAAATCAGTATTTTTGTTGATAAGAAAAGTGATTCTTCCAAATTTAATGAAATTATTAATGAGGAAATAAAATTTCAAAGAAAAAAAATTGAGTTATTCAAGAGTAATTAAATATAATTAAAGATATGATATATAAAACACATACATTGTCTGCTATTGAAGTCCCTAAATTAGTTAAAAATCTCATCACTCATTTAAATAATCATCAATTTATTCTTTTAAATGGCGAAATAGGTTCAGGCAAAACTTTTTTAACTAAAGAAATAGCTAAACAATTAGGTGAAACTAGCGTGGTTACTTCTCCATCATTTCAAATAATGAATGTATATGATAAATTTGTACATATTGATGCTTATAATTTAAAGGGTGGATTAGATCAATATTATGATTTTTTTGAAGATAAAATCATAATTATTGAATGATCTGAAAATGTTGATTTTAATTTTTCAAATGCCATCACGATCAACATTAGTTATATTAATGAAAAACAAAGATTATATGAAATAAAAGAGGTTACATAATGAATATTTTTTTAGACACAACACAAAATGAATTTGTTGGTTGCTTATTTAATCATGATTTTCAAATCATTAATAAATTCATTAAAGAAACTGTTTATAAAGTCGAAGAAATTCCTAAGTTTTTTACTAACTTGCTTATTAAAGAAAAAATTAAGGTGCAAAACATCAACAATTTTTATATCAATGTTGGACCAGGATCATTTACAGGATCCAGAATATCTTTGGTCTATGCAAGAACTATTGCACAAATGACAGGTGCACAGATTTTTATTACCAACTCTTTTAAATTACTGAATAACTCAAAAGATGATTTATTTATTTTTGCCAATAAAAATCACTCCTTTAAAATTAATGTTAAAGACATTGATGATATATCCAAAGCGATGTTAATTGCTAAATGTGAAGATGAACAAAAAATTGATTATTTAAACTTATTGAATAATTTTAATGAAAATATTCATTTGTTTAAAAAAACAGATATTGCTAAAATATTGCCAGAATATGGATCTTCACCACAAATAGGAAATGGCAAATAATGATATATTTAGGTATTGAATCTAGTCATGATGATACAGCCATTGGGATTGTTGAAAATGGAGTTATTTTATTAAACTTAAAAATAAGTCAAATCCAAATTCATCAACAATATGGTGGCACTGTTCCGGAAATTGCTTCTAGAGAACATGTAAATAATTTTTATTTACTTTTAGAAAAGTTAAAAGTAGAATTTGATTTGCAAAAAGTTGACTACATTGCTTACACTGAAAAACCAGGATTAATTGGTTCATTACAAATTGGTTATTTATTTGCCCATGCCTTATCAATTGCTTTGGATAAAGAACTAATACCAATTGATCACTTAGAGGGTCATATTTATTCAGTCTTATTAAGGAGTTCGGTTAAAGAAAAAATCAAAATTATCACTTATCCCGCTTTATCATTGGTGGTTTCGGGCGGGCACACTAATTTGTTTTTACATAAAAGCGAAATGGAATGAGAACTAATTGGTCAAAGTTTAGATGATGCTTTAGGAGAAGTGTTTGACAAAGTTGCTAGAGCTTTAGGATTAGGTTTTCCTGGCGGACAAGTTATTGATGATATTTTCCAAAAAAATTATTTTGATCAAGTAATCAATATTACTAAACCTCAAACAGCAAACAAATTAGATTTTTCTTTTAGTGGTATCAAAACACAAGTAATCAATATTATTCATAATGGACATCAAAAAAATGAACCTGTTAATATTGAGTTATTAGCTTATTCTTTTCAAAAACAAGCAATTGATTATCTTATAGAAGTTACCAAGAACGCAATTGCAATTCACAAACCAAAAACACTTATTTTATCTGGTGGTGTTAGTGCCAATTCTTATTTACAAAGCGAATATTTAAAATTACACAAAAACACACTTATTCCAATTAAAGGTTTTTCAACTGATAATGGATCTATGATTGCCATGGCGGCAGAAGTTTTATCTAAATAAATTAAATATCTATTTTTTTTATCTATAATTATAAATGTACAATAATCCAACGTTGTTGGTTTAGTAGAAATATCACGTTGTTTTATTTCGAACACTATAATTTGCGTACAAAAAAATTAATATAGCAACTTGAACTTTGCTATTTTTTATTTTGAAAAAAAGAAAGGAAATATTATGAATTTTATAAAAACATATTTTAAATTTGATGACAGAAAAGCAACTTTTAAAAAAGAAATAATTGGTGGAGTATCAACATTCTTAGCAATGGCTTATATTTTAGCAGTCAATCCATCTTTGGTTGGTGATAGTTTAATGGTTCCAGGATCCATTGAAACTGCAGCTAATCTTTCAGGTGGTCTTTTTTTAGCTACAGCTATTTCTGCATTTTTTGCAACTATGCTTATGGGATTATGAGCCAACATCCCTATTGGTTTGGCTCCAGGAATGGGGCTCAATGCATTTTTTGCATACACAGTTTCCCAATCTATAGGATTTAACGGTGCCCTAACTGTAACTATTCTTTCAGGATTTCTTTATTTCCTGATAGTGGTGACACCAGCACGAGATTTTATCACAAAAAAAATACCTGCTAACTTAAAGCTTGCCATTGGCGCAGCTTTAGGTTTTTTTATTGCATATTTAGGAATGCAAAGTTCTGGCATTATTCAATCAGACAACAACACACTTACTACTTTAGGAGACTTTAGTAATGGACTAGTTATCTTAGCAATATCTATGTTATTTCTAGGTTTAGTTTTACATTATTTAAAGATTCCAGGAGGAATTTTAATTACTATGATGGTTGGTGCAATTATATTAATTATTTTATTGCAAACAGGAGCTATTGCTAATGTTGATCAAAATCATTCATTATTAGGTAGTTATGCAGACTTCAGCACTTTTAAACAAGTAGCTCAAGGTGGATGACTTGGATTTGGAGATGTAAATGTTTGAAAATCACCTATGACATATTTAGGAATATTTTCCTTTGTATATTTAGATTTTTTTGATACTACAGGAACTTTGATGTCATTAAATAGAATGATTAAACTAGATAAAACAGATCAAAATTGAATGAACAAAGCCAATAAGGTAGATGCAATTGGAACTGTAGTCGGAGCAGCAATTGGTGCCACTACAGTAACATCTTTTGTTGAATCAACTGTTGGAGTATCTGCTGGAGCAAAAACAGGATTTTCAGCGATAATAACATCATTGATGTTTGGTTTGTCAATTGCTACATGACCAATTCTACAAGTGTTTATGCCTATACCTATTGTTACTGGTGAAACAATGACTTTTTATCAACCAATCATTGGCCCTATTTTAATTATTGTTGGTACTTTAATGATTTCACAATTGAAACACTTTGAATGAGAAATTACTATAGATATTCCAATGCTGTTTTTAACTATTATGTTTATGATGTTGACAAACTCTATTGCTGAAGGAATGGCAGCAGGAGCAATTACATTTTTAGTGATGAATTTTTTTGGTGGATTAATTCAAAAAATAACCAAAAAGAAAAAAGTGGTAGAATCTATGGAAATTCAATTCAACACAACTTCTCCCCCTGTTAAAACTCGAGAATTTAATTATTGAAAAAGAATTAATTGAGTTATTGTCTTTATTGCATTATTCTCAATTACATTTATTATTATCGGTATCTTTATTTAAACAAAGCAACTTCTTACTTAAGGAGTTGTTTTTATTTTATCTTAAGTATAATTAAAACAATATGAATCAAGAATATATTAATTTTATAAAAGCACAATTAGCATTACCTTATTACCAAAAAATAATGGACTTTTTAAAATTGGAAGCTTTGAATCAAAAAACAATTTATCCTCAAGAAACAAAGAGATTTAAAGCGTTTGAATCAACACCTTTTCAAGAAATGAAAATTATTATTTTTGGGCAAGATCCATATCACTCTGATGGTGTTGCTGATGGGTTGGCATTTTCAACACAATCTTCTGTAACTCCTAAATCATTAGCTAATATTTTTAAAGAATTAAAAAATGAATATGATGACATTGTGGTTAGTAAAAATAATTTAGAACCTTGAGCTAATCAAGGAGTGCTTTTGTTAAATACTGCATTGTCAGTAGAAAAAGGCAAACCAAATAGTCATGCCAAAATCGGTTGAAATATTTTTGTGGAAAATTTCATTGAGTACTTAAATCAACATAAAAAATTTTTAATATTTATTTTATGAGGTAACGAAGCTAAAAAATTAAAACCATTAATTTCCAATAAGTTTCATATATTAGAATCAGTTCATCCTTCTCCCTTTAGTTTTTATAAAGGTTTTTTAGGAAATAATCATTTTAAAAAGGCTAATGAAATCATTTTAAAAAATAATCTTAAGCCCATTAATTGAAATTTATAAAAAACAAAGATTTTGTGGGTATTTTTAAACAAGATAGTATAATTAAAAAGCAATGTAGATTGCCCTAGCGTGAAAGTGGAAGGATTTTAATTAATCCGTCTGACCACGATAGATCAGAATAAAGAAAATTAAGGAGCACAACTATGGCTAAAAAAATAGTTCGTATTGCTAAATTGGAATTTAATGCTGGTCAAGCTAAACCAGGACCTGAATTAGCAGGACTTGGAATAGTAATGCCAGAATTTACAAGACAATTTAACGATGAAACAAAAGAAAGAGGAAGTGAACCGGTTCCGGTTGAAATTACAATTTATAGTGATAAATCATTTACATTTAAATTGTTTTCATCGCCAGCAGCATATAAATTATTACAAGCTGCAGGTATATCAAAAGGTAGTGCTAATTCTAAAACAACAATTGTTGGAAAAATTACTAAACAACAATTAGAAGAAATAGCAGCATATAAATTAGTTGATTTAAATACAAATGATTTAGCACAAGGAATGAAAATCATTGCAGGAACAGCAAAAAATATGGGAATTGCTATTGAAGGCTTTGATAATGTTGAAAAAATGTTAGCAGATGCTAAAAAAGCAACAGTTGCAGAAGCAAAATCTAACATAGAACAAGTTAAATTTGAAGCTGAAGCAGCAGCGGCAGCAGAAAATGCAAATGCTTCTGCAGAAGTTGAAGTTATTGGTAAAAAAGATGAAACTGAAGGTGATAAATAATGGCTAAACATATAAGTAAAAATATTAAAAAATCATTAGAACAATTTGATCAAACAAAAGAATATTCATTAAGTGAAGCAATTGAAATTATTAAAAAAGTTTCTTATGTTAAATTTGATGCATCTATTGATTTAGCTTTTAACTTGAATCTTGATACAAGAAAAGCAGAACAACAATTAAGAGGTTCTATTTTGTTACCACATGGTACAGGAAAAACAATTCGTGTATTAGTAGCATCAGATGATCCAAAAAATCAGGAAGCTTCTAAAAAAGCTGGTGCAGACATCATTGCTTCAGGTTTAGAATTGGAAGAAATCTTGAAAAAAGGTGTCTTTGAATTCGATGTTATGGTTGCAGAACCTAAAATGATGATTACACTTGGTAAATATGGAAAAGTATTAGGACCTAAAGGGTTGATGCCTAATCCGAAAACAGGAACAGTTACACCAGATCCTGCAAAAGCAGTTGAAGAACTTAAAAAAGGGAAAGCTAATTATCGTGCTGACAAAGCAGGAATTGTACATTCACTAATTGGAAAAGTTTCTATGGAAACAAATTTGCTTGTGGAAAACTGTGAAATAGTAATTTCTTTAATCAAAAAATTAAAACCAGCTACTATTAAAGGACAATACTTAATTAGTTTAACAATTTCTTCTACAATGGGACCTTCAATTACAATTAAGCAATAAAATATGAAGAAAGTATTAATAATTAGTTTGAGTGCTCACAATACTTTGGGAGGCACACAAAACTACAACATTAAACTAATTAACATATTACAAGCTGAAAATTTTAAAGTCACTGAATACAATTGTAATGTTGTTTTAGATAAAATAAATGGTGATGTTATTAATGGTGTAGAGATTATTACCAATTCTTCTACTACCAAAACCTCATCTTTTAGGCCTTTGGAATTAATTAGATATATGAAACAAGTCAATATGGCTGATTTTGAAATATCACAATTAGTAAATAAGAATGATTATGATTTGATTATTGACTCTCGTCAATATCCTTATTTACATAAAAAGAAATATGGTAAAGAGTTTGTCAAGGATGCAAATTGTGTTTGAGTTCAACATTTTTGTCCAGGACTTTTTGCTGGTGAGTATATTACCAATAAGTTTTTTACTATTTTTACAAAACTATATATGAATGGTAAGAAAAATGTTCTTTATGCTCATAAAAATATTGTACTTTTTGACAAGTATAACGCTCTAGAATTAACGCCTTCTAGAATCAAAGATAAAAATATTCATTTAGTATCTTTATCACATAAAATAAGTACTGATATTGAAAACAAGAATATTGATTTTGTTGATCGTAAAGTTACTATGGCTTATATTGGGCGGATTATTCAATTTCAAAAAAATATTAATTTTTTATTTAAAGCTTCCAAAAAAATCAATACTAATATTAATGTTTGAGGTAATGGTGATGATAAAGTTATTAAAAAAATTAGTAAAAGAATGACTTATAACGGTTTTATTGAACAGAAAAAAATAGATGTTGTTTTAAAAGATTTAAAATTTATTGTTTTACCATCAAAATGAGAAGGGTTTCCTTTCATTTTGGTTCAGGCAATCATGAATGGCGTTATTCCTATTGTTATTGATACATACCCGTCAGCAAAGTATTTAACTAAATTTGGCTTCTTGTTAAAGTCCCCAATTAGCTCTAAAAATTTTGCTGATGAAATAAATCGAATTTTAAATTTAGACGAAAAATACTTAATTGATTTATCAAAGAAAAACATTGAGTTTGCCAATAAATATTTATCTGATGAAAACTTTAATGAATCTTGAAAAAAAATTATTAAGCAATATACAAAATAAGATTATTTAAAATATTTAATTTCAATCTTTTCTAAAAGACCTTGTTCTTCCATTGCTATTAAGTGAGATAATTCTTCTTCTAAGTTTTCGGCAATTTTAACACTAGGTTTAGTTGCAGGATTAGCCGGAGCAAATAACTCACATGCTTCACTAGCTTTTATTATTGATGTATTATAGGTATTGATAGCAATACCTTTTTTGATGATTTCTAATTTATCGTAAGTAAGCAAAGGTCTATAGACAGGAATTTGTGCTTGTGTTTGAACTACAGACATAGCTTCTAGAGTTTGTGAAGCTACTTGTCCTAAATTCTCCCCATTACTAATGCCTAAATAATCGTTTTCACTTGCTAATATGGAAGCGATTCGATAAAAACTTCTCCTCATTAAAATAATTTTATAAGATTGTTTAGATGTCAAACCAATGTAATTCATTAAGTCAGTGTAGTTAAAACTATATAATTTTGAAGAACCTTGATATTGAGTCAATGTAGCAATTATTTGATCAACTTTTTCCATTGTTTTAGCATCGGTGTGTGGTGGAGTTAAAAAAGATAAAAAATCAACTCTTACACCACGTTTCATCATTTCAAAGGCTGCAACTGGTGAATCGATTCCTCCTGAAATTAAATGAATTACTCTTCCTGCTGTCCCTACTGGTAAACCGCCCAAACCAGGTATCTTGTTAGAAAATATATATGTATATTCCTTATGGACTTCAATATTAAATTCGTCATCAGGATTTTTAATTTGCACTTTATAATTTGTATTTTTCAATATAAAGGAACCGAAATAATTATTCATCTCCATTGATGACATTTCAAAATCCTTAAAACTTCTTCGCGAAATGCATTTAAAAGTTTTTGAGTCAGGGTTAAATAATTTTTTTAGTGTATCTTCAATATCAGCAACATTAGATTTACAAACATAAACTCCTGAAAAAGAAGAAATTCCAAAAACATATTTTAAATTTTCCATAGTTTCCATTGAATAATTTAAATATATTCTATCAAAAGAAACAACAACATCTTCTTCTTTTATGTTGCATGTTTTTTTAATGTTTCTAGCTAAAGTTCTAATAAATGTCATTTTATTTTTACCCTTCAGAGAAAGCTCCCCGTATCTAACCAAAATCTTGTTATACATATTAATTTACTCCTTTGTCTAATGTTCCAATTATATTATCTAATGCTCCTTGATAATTTCCATCAAGATAAAAATTTTCTGATAAAATAATTTTTTCATTTAATTTTAAATCAGAAGATCTTTTGGGTGCCAATAAATTTACTACCTTTTTAAAAATTTTAGAAATTTCAATTTTTAAGCCAACTGTTGTAACATAATCTACCAATAAAACTAAAAGTTTTTGATATTCATTCACAATTTTTGGATTCACTCCTTCAGGTGTATTTAAAATAATATTGATTATTTTTTGATAATGAGTTTCAATGCTGGTATTTTTTTTGACTTCTTCAACATCTAAAAGAATATAATTATTTTTAATATACAAATTCATTGTTCTTTTCAAAATTACCAATCTTTCAAATTTTAATAAATTAGATTCGCCCTCTAAATAGAATATTTCAATTTTTTTTATTAATTCAACATATAAAGAATAAAAACCTTTTAATTGATAAAATAAAGTTTTATATTTAAATTGCTTAGAAGAAAAACTAACATCAACATTCCCTTCTATTTTCACAATTTTATCTATTGACAAATCAACTTCTACAAGATAATTTGATAACTTGGTAATTTCACTTTCAAATTGTGAAAAATAAATTTTATCAATTTGATAAGCCTTAATAAACTCAGTTTTGACAGACATATATAACTTAGAAATGTTTTTTTTGTGCTCTGTTAAACCATCTTTGTGTTTCATCATAAAAACATATGATTCAATCTCTCCATTTATCTCTCCATTTAAGTTAGAGAGTGAGGATAACATTTTGTTACATAAATCTTTCGTGTTTAATCAATTTTTTATTCCAAAAGAGCTAGTTAATGATTTATAGTTATTTTTCAAAATATTCATTTGAACATCAAATGCCATATAAGAAAATTCTGAGTGGGTATTTTTTTTAGCTTGCTCAAATAATTTTTCCAATTTGTCAAAATATCCAGGAATTTTTGTGAAAATAAATTTTTCCAATTCTGTACTATTATTAGTAAATATTATTAATTCCAAAAAGCTTTTTTTTATATCACCAAACTCCAATATAGCTTTTTCTATTTGATCAGATGTTATAAGATCATCTAAGTCTTTAAGTTTAATCTCTATTGTTTGAAATTCATTTAAAATAATTTCAATTGATTTAGGATTACTTTCTTCAGAAATGTTTTTAAAGATTTCGTTTTTGAATTCTCTCAAACCATTTTTATATCCTGTTATTTCCCCTCTTAAAACTTTAATGTGTCCTAATACCAAACCTACTGTATCAAAGAAATTTTTGGAAATCTGATTAATCTTCTTTTCATTTTCACTAATTTCCAAATACAATTTATTAGATGCTAAAACTTGATATTTTGTCAACATTTCTTTACCACGAACAGATTTTTCATAATTAGTTTTTTTGAGTTTATCAATTTCTCAAACCATAGTTGCCGCTTCGTCTTTAATTGTTTCTGTTTTTTCATTCTTAATTAAACTTAAAGCTCTCAATTCATTGTTATAAACTTGATTAGTGCTAGGATTATTTTCTAATTTACGAGTTTCAAAGTAAGAATTTAACTTTCTTTTTGTTTTATTTACATATAAACGCAATATTAAAATGATGAAAATAAAAAATATAGGTATGAGTAAGTAAAAAAGTTCAAAGTATTGCATATATGTAATTATATTAAATAATCTTTTAATTTTGTTATATAAAAATAACAATAAATATTATTTGTATATCAATTAGTACTTATAATACTACTAATAATAAATATTTAAAAAGGAGATTCAAATGCATTTTATTTCAAAAAAATTATTAAAAGGATTCCTTTTGGCAAGCATAGTTCCGTCTGTATTTTTTTTTACATCGTGTTCTCCTACATTAAATGACCCTTTTAAAAATGGTATTTCTGAAGAAACAGAAAAATACTATGGTGAAAAAATTACTGAACAATCATTTGTTGCTCCAGAAAAAGTAATTAGAAAAACCATGCTAATTACAGCAGGGGGACTTGTGAATGATAAATCTTTTAATCAATCAGCATGAGAAGCGATGCTGCTATATAAGGAACAAGCAAGAATTACAGATAAAGAAACTATTACTTATAGAACAACAACGGAAGATGGAATGTTGTCTGCTATGTATGATCAAGCATTATCTGGAGGATACAAAACATGAGTTTTAGCAGGATTTCAACAAGGAATTTTATTAGAATCATGATTCCAAGAATCTAATAATTTAGAGAGATTTAAAGAAGAAAAAATTGTTGTTGTAGGAGTTGATTGAGACGGTGTTTCATTTATGCCAAAAGGTCAATTTTTAGGATTGGGTTTTAAAACTCAAGAACCATCATGAGTAGTTGGCTATGCAGCTTCTAAATTTTTATCAACTACAGACAAACCATATCTTTCTTCATTTGGTGGTGGTATTTTTGATGGTGTCACTGATTTCAATAATGGTTTTTTACAAGGCATGTTAGATTGAAATACAGCTAATCCGCATAAAAAAGTAAAATTCTATTCAGGGAACAAACCAGCTGACTCCATTAATTTATTGACCGGATTTGTTATAACTCCTGAATCGATTCAAACCGTTGAAGATATCGTTGGCATAGGTGAAGATGTTCCTCAAATTATTATGCCTGTTTCAGGTTCATTAACTACAACCACAATAGATAATATTAATGATAAAAAAAGTCCACAAATGATTGTTGGAGTAGACTCTGATCAATCATTAGCATTTCTAAATGATAAAGGCAAATTCTTTTCGTCAGTTGAAAAGAAAGTGGCTGTAGGTGTTTATAAAGCAATAATACTGTTAGCTGGCATCTCCTTAGATTATCAAACTTGTGAAATTAATGACACGGGATTTGAAGGAACTTTTCTAGAAGGTCAAGAAAATGCATTTGTGAAATATGGATTTGATAAGGGATTGGTAGGATATTCTTCTTCAACTTTATCTGGACCTAATGTAGTTCAAGCAAATAAATTTTTAAGAGAATCTTATGAAATTTTCCAAACCACACTACCTAAATTTGCAAATATGACAAATGCAGATGAAAATCAAAAAATACTTGATGACATAATTAAAAAAATTAATTTGTAAAAAAGTATTAATGAATAGTGATGAATTAATTTTTGTTATAAAAAAATAACAATAAATATTAATGCTCTATGAATTAATATTTATAATACTAATTAAATAACAAAGGAGAAAATATGAATTTTATTTCAAAAAAATTATTAGGGGGATTGTTGTTGGCAAGCGTTGTGCCAGCCACACTTCTTTTTACATCTTGTAGTGCCATAAATGAAGAACCTTTTGATATAGGTATTTCAGAAGAAACAGAAAAATACTATGGTGAAAAAATTACTGAACAATCATTTGTTGCTCCAGAAAAAGTAATTAGAAAAACCATGCTAATTACAGCAGGGGGACTTGTGAATGATAAATCTTTCAATCAATCTGTTTGAGAAGCAATGTTGCTATATAAGGAGCAAGCAGGAATTACAGATAAAGAAACCATTACTTATAGAACAACAACGGAAGACGCAATGTTGTCTGCTATGTACGATCAAGCATTATCTGGAGGATACAAAACATGAGTTTTAACAAGTTTTCAACAAGGTCCATTATTTGAATCTTGATTAAAACAATCTGATAATCAAGAAAAATTCATAGCATCTAAAGCAATTGTTGTTGGAGTTGATTGAGACGGTTCATCATTCATACCAAAAGGTCAATTTTTAGGATTGGGTTTTAAAACTCAAGAACCATCATGAGTAGTTGGCTATGCAGCTTCTAAATTTTTATCAACTACAGATAAACCATATCTTTCTTCATTTGGTGGTGGTATTTTTGATGGTGTCACCGATTTCAATAATGGTTTTTTACAAGGCATGTTAGATTGAAATACAGCTAATCCGAATAAAAAAGTAAAATTCTATTCAGGGAATAAACAAGCCGACTCTATTAATTTAAATACTGGTTTTTTAGTTACTCCTGAAGCGATTCAAACTGTTGAAGATATCGTTGGTATTGGCGAAGATGTTCCTCAAATTATTTTACCTGTTTCAGGTTCATTAACTACAACCACAATAGATAATATTAATGATAAAAAAAGTTCGCAAATGGTCATTGGAGTTGATGCGAATCAGTCATTGGCATTTCCAAACGACAAAGGAAAATTCTTTTCATCAGTTGAAAAGAAAATTGCTGTAGGTGTTTATAAAGCAATAATACTATTGGCTGGAATTCCATTAGATTATAAAAGTTGTGCAACTAATGATGTTGGATTTGAAGGAACTTTTGTAGAAGGTCAAACAAATGCATTTGTGAAATATGGATTTGATAAGGGATTGGTAGCATATTCTTCTTCAACCCTATCTGGATCTAATGTAGTTCAAGCAAATAAATTTTTAAGAGAATCTTATGAAATTTTTCAAACCACACCACCTGAATTTGCAAATATGACAAACGCAGCTGAAAATCAAAAAATACTTGATGACATAATTAAAAAAATAAATTTATAAAAAAATAAATTTAATTTATAATGTTATTACTTAATATAAATATAATAATCATTTACAAGATATAAGAAAAGAGAAAATATGAATTTTATTTCAAAAAAATTATTAGGAGGATTGCTATTGACAGGTATTGTTCCTGCCGCACTTCTTTTGACATCATGTAGTACTAGCGATGAATACCCTTTTGATATGGGTATTTCAGAAGAAACATCAAATTACTATGGCGAAAAAATTACTGCAAAAGCATCAGAAGCCCCAGAAAAAACAGATAGAAAAACAATGTTAATTACAGCTGCAGGACGTGTAGATGATAAATCTTTCAATCAATCTGTTTGAGAATCAATGTTACTATATAAGAAACAAGCGGGAATTACTGAAAATAAAACAATTACTTTTAGAACAACAGATAATGACTCAGAGTTGCCTTCTGTGTATGATAAAGCATTATCTGATGGATACAAAACATGAGTATTGACAGGATTCCAACAAGAAGAATTATTTAAAACATGATTAGCTAGATCTGGAAATACAGAAAAATTCATAGCGTCTAAAGCAATTGTTGTTGGAGTTGATTGAAATGGTTCATCATTCATACCAAAAGGACAATTTTTTGGTTTAGGATTTAAATCTCAAGAAGCTTCTTGAGTAGTTGGTTATGCAGCTTCTAAATTTTTATCAACTACAGACAAACCATATCTTTCTTCGTTTGGTGGTGGTGTTTTTGAAGGTGTAACTAATTTCAATAATGGTTTTTTACAAGGCATGTTAGATTGAAATACAGCTAATCCGAATAAAAAAGTAAAATTCTATTCAGGTAATAAGCCAGCCAACTCTATTAATTTAAGTACTGGTTTTTTAGATACTCCTGAAGCAAAACAATTGATTGAAGGCATTGTTGGCACAGGTGCTGATGTTCCTCAAATTATTTTACCTGTGGCAGGTACATTGACTACAATCACAGTAGATGATATAAAAGATAAAAAAAGCCCACAAATGATTATTGGAGTTGACACTAATCAATCATTAGCATTTCCGAGTGATAAAGGAAAATTCTTTTCATCAGTTGAAAAGAAAGTAGCTGTAGCTGTTTATAAAGCGCTAATACTTTTAGCTGATATTCCCTTAGATTTTAGCAATGCTACAACTAATGATGCTGGATTTGAATCAACTTTCATAGCAAATCAAGAAAATGCATATGTAGAATATGGGTTTGATAAAGGATTGGTAGGATATTCTCCTTCAACATTATCTCATTCTGATGATTCAACTAAAGTAAATACATTTTTAGAAGAAGCTCGTCAACTTTTTGATACTAAAAAACCTGTATTTGTAAGTATGGTAGATCCAACTAAAAATCAACTAGCACTTAATGCTTTAATTGTAAAAATAAATTCATAAAAATATATTAATAATATATTTTTTTGTTATGTAAAAATAACAAAAAAATAAATAAATAACAAAAATAAAACTTTATAATAATTATTGGGTTTAAATGTTCAAAGGGAGCGAAAATATGTTAAAAATTAAAAAAGTATTATCTTTAGGTTTTTTAATTACAGCAATTATTCCTTCGACAATTCTTTTTACTTCATGTTCAACTAATAATGGAGAAATTTTTAATGTGGATATATCACAAGCAACAAAAACATATTATGGCGAAAAAATTACAAATAAATTGAATGATGATCCCATTAGTATGAACAGAAAAACAATGTTAATTACTGCTGGGGCTTTAGTTAATGATAAATCATTTAATCAAGAAACTTGAGGAGCTTTGCAAGTTTTTAAAGAGCAAGCAAAAATTACAGACAAAGAAACAATTACTTACAGAGAAACAACAGAAAATTCCAAATTATCTCCTATGTATGATCAAGCGTTATCTGGTGGTTATAAAACTTGAATTTTAACAGGTTTTCAACACATAGATATTTTTAAATCTTGATTAAAACAATCTGACAATCAAGCAAAATTTATAGCTTTAGAAGCAGTTGTTGTTGGAGTTGATTGAGATGGCGTAAGTTTTGTCCCTCAAGGGCAATTTTTTGGTTTAGGTTTTGAATCTCAGGAAGCTTCTTGAGTAGTTGGTTATGCAGCTTCAGAGTATTTATCATCCTCCAATAAACCACCTCATCTTTCTTCATTTGGTGGTGGTGTTTTTGAAGGTGTAACCGATTTTAATAATGGTTTTTTACAAGGCATGTTAGATTGAAATACAGCTAATCCGCTTAAAAAAGTAAAATTCTATTCAGGAAATGCACAAGCATCCACTATAGATTTAACTACTGGTTTTGATCCTTCTTCAGCTGGCACTATTGGTAAAGTAGTTGATCTTATAGGTACAAGCAAAGAATCAGCTCAAATAATCTTGCCTGTTGCAGGTGGTTTAATAGATGTGGCTATAGACGATATAAAAGATAAAAAAAGTTCTCAGATGGTTATTGGGGTTGATACAAATCAATCGCTAGCTTTTCCACAAGAAAAAAGTATGTTTTTTTCTTCAATAGAGAAAAAAGTGGCCATGGCTATTTATAAAACGGTGGTTATGTTGTCAGGAATTCCTTTAGATTTTGTTTCGGAAACAGGAATAACAGATGTTGGCTTTCAAAAAGATTTTGTAGAAAAACAAAAAAGTCAATTCATTGCTTATGGTTTTGATAAAGGATTTGTGGGTTATTCATCTTCAACTCTTGCAGGTGAAGAAGCTAATAAAGCAAATTTATCTTTAAAAAATGCTATGGAAGAATTCAAAAAAACGAAACCTCAATTTGAATCTATGATTAATTCAGATAACAACCAAATGCTACTAGATAAAATTATTGAGGGTATTAATTCTTAATTATATGGAAAAACAAGTAGTTGTAGAAATGGTGAATATCACCAAAGAATTTCCTGGAATCAAGGCAAATGATAATATAAATATTGCCATTAAGAAAGGCACCATTCATGCTTTAGTTGGCGAAAATGGTGCAGGTAAATCAACACTAATGTCGATTTTGTTTGGAATTTACAAACCAACTTATGGAACCATTAAAATTAATGGTTCTCCTTTGGTAATTAATGGACCAAATCAAGCAAACGATATAGGTATAGGTATGGTACACCAACATTTTAAATTGGTGGGTAATTATACTAATTTTGAGAATATTATTTTAGGTGCTGAATTTCAAAAAAATGGTTTTTTAGATAGAAAAACATCATTAGTTAAAATAAAATTGATACAAAAAAAATTCGGATTATTTTTTGATTTACACCAATTGACATCTAAAGCAACAATTGTTACACAACAAAAAATAGAAATTATTAAAATGTTATATAGAGATTCAGATATATTGATTTTTGATGAACCTACTGCTGTGCTAGCGCCAAAAGAAATAGATGATTTTTTAATAATCTTAAAATTTTTAAAAGATAATGGAAAAACAATTCTTTTTATTTCTCATAAATTGTGAGAAGTAATGAAAGTTTCTGATGAAGTAACTGTTATTAGACATGGCAAAGTTATGAAGCATTATGAATCATTAGAAAACATCACTACAGTAGATATTGCTAATGAAATGGTTGGTCAAAATGTTGTTCATTCTAAGAATCAAAAACATGATCATTCTGACAAAGTAATTTTAAAGTTAGAAAATGTTTGTGCTGGTGAAAAATTAAAAAATTTAAATTTAGAAATTCATGCTGGAGAAATTTTGGCAATTGCTGGAGTTGCTGGAAACGGACAAGAAGATTTAGAATATATCCTTTCAGGAATATTACAACCTAAAGAAGGTAAGATATTTTTAAGAAATCACTTAGATGCTGAATTTAAAGACATAACTAACTTTTCTTCCAAAGAAAAAAATAAAAACTTTATTTCGGTAGTTCCTGGAGATAGACACAAACATGGATTGATTCTTGATTTTGATATTAATGAGAATTCGATAATAAGAAATTTACATGATAAAAAATTTTCTAAAAATTTTATTATTAATAACAAATCGAAAAAAAACTTTTCACATAATATTATTGAAAAATATGATGTTCGTGGTTCAAGAGAAGGAAATTCAATAGCTAGATCTTTATCTGGTGGAAATCAACAAAAAGCAATTGTTGGTAGAGAAATGTTAACTGATCATGATTTAATTGTTATTGTACAACCTACAAGAGGGTTGGATATAGGTGCAATCAATATGATTCATGAAGAAATATTGAAGGAAAAAGAAAAAGGAAAAGCAGTTTTATTAATTTCGTATGAATTAGATGAAATTATTTCATTGGCAGACACAATTGCTGTGATGAATAAGGGTCAAATAGTTGGTCTTAAACCAGCTCCAGAATTTGAAAGAAAAGAAATAGGATTATTGATGGCAGGTTTAGATCAGACAGGAGAACTATATGAAAAATAAATTTAATTTTTCTGATATGAAGAATAAATTTGCTTTTTCTAGTTTGAAGAATAAATTTACTTTTTCTAGTGTGAAGAATCATTTGTCAAGTGAAAAAGAAGTTAATGGTCGCCGCCGTCTTTATAATTCTTTGTGAGCTTTACTGTTTGGAGTTTTAGCTAGTACATTAATCATTGCTATAACAGGAAACAATCCATTTGAAGTTTTTGAAGTTATTTTTAGTGATGCTATTGCACAGAATGTTGGATTTATTACTACTACAATAGTTTTTGTTGTTGCTACTTTAGGAACGGCACTATGTTTTAAATCCGGTATTTTTAATATTGGTGTTTCGGGTCAAATGATGGCAGGTGGAATTACTTCTATTTTAATTTTAAAATTGGTCGGAATTAATGGCGGTACTATTGTATTGTCAATTTTATTATCAATGGTTTCAGGAGCCTTAGTTGCAATGGTTGTCGGAGTTTTGAAGGCATTTTTAAAAGTTAATGAAGTAGTTTCCACAATTTTATTAAACTGAATAGTTTTTTATATTATCAAATTTATTATTCAAAGTGATATTCCTGGATTAGTTAGTTCACAAAGTATTGCACAAAATCAAACGGAAATATTTAACATGCCAGATTTTTTTCAAACAAGTGGTTGATTAGCCTTGTTATCAATTTTTGGTGTTGTTATGATTTTCATTATGTGATTTGTATTTGCAAAAACAACTTTGGGATATAAAATGAAAATGTTAGCTATGAATAAAGATGCATCAAAATATGCAGGTTCTAATGCTAAAGTTATGATTATTGTAATAATGTCTATTTCCGGAGCCCTTTCAGGATTAGCGGGATTTTTATATTATACAGAACTCGGTGTTATAAGTGCAAAAAGTGAACCCAACACTATGGGTTTTGATACTATCGCTATTGCTTTACTCGTATACAATAATTCTTTTGGCATTGGAATTGCATCAATATTATTTGCGATTATTAAATTGGGTGGGGGTTCATTAAAACCTTTATTTCCACCATTAACAGAAGACTTTGCTCAAATTATGTTTGGTATTATAATTTATGTTGCTGCTATAGGCGTAGTATTTGAAAAGTTCAAAATATATACACTCATTAAAAATCAATACATTTATTGGAAAGATCCACATTATAAATTATTATTTCAAGAATATTTTATAGCAAAAAAGAAAATAAGAAAAATTGAACAAGAGAACAATAATACTATTAAAATTTTGCGTTCTGAAAATGCAATAAAATGAAAAGAAATTAAAGAAAAATCAATTAAAAGAAAAGAATCTTTAGATGATGAATTACTTGCTAATTCTGCTTCTATTTCCAAGAAAGAGATTTGGAAACAAATGTCTAAAAAAACAATTTCAAAAAAAGAAGCTTGAAAAAAATTAACTACTAGGCATGACATTTTAACAAGTATATCAGAGGAACAACAACAAAAATTTTTCTCAGAAATATCATTAATTAAAAAAGAAAAAGATGATGAATTATTTGTTAATAAATATTATGAAGTTGCTATATTGAAGGGTTCATCAAAAAATTTAAAAATAGAAAATAAAAATAAATTTTATGAACAAAGAAACATAATTATTCAAAATTATGAATTGAAAAAAGAGGAACTAAAAAATCAAAAAGATCCATCAAAAAAATTAAAGATAGAAAATCAAAATAAATTTTATGAACAAAGAAGAATGCTTATTGAAAACTATGAATTGCAAAAAGAGGAACTAAAAAATAAAAAAGATTCATCAAAAAAATTAAAGATAGAAAATAAAAATAAATTTTACGAACAAAAAAGAATACTTATTAAAAATTATGAATTGCAAAAAGATCCATTAAAAAAATTAAAAACAGAAAATAAAAATAAATTTTATGAACAAAAAAGAATACTTATTAAGAATTATGCATTGCAAAAAAAGGAACTAAAAAATAATAATAATAAAGATAAAGATTCGTTGAAAAAATTAAAAACAGAAAATAAAAATAAATTTTATGAACAAAAAAGAATACTTATTAAAAACTATGAATTGCAAACAGAGGAACTAAATAATAATAAAGATAAAGATTCGTTGAAAAAATTAAAAACAGAAAATCAAAATAAATTTTATGAACAAAAAAGAATACTTATTAAAAATTATGAATTGCAAAAAGAGGAGCTAAAAAATAATAATAATAAAGATAAAGATCCATCAAAAAAATTAAAGATAGAAAATAAAAATAAATTTTATGAACAAAGAAACATAATTATTCAAAATTATGAATTGAAAAAAGAGGAAATAAAAAAAAGGAAATATTCATTGAAAAATAAGGAAGGAAAAGATAATGGAAATATTTAGTTCAATAACCACGATTGCAGTTATGTATTTTGGAATTCTGGCATTGAGTTCTATCGCAGCTATAATTTCTGAGCGTGTAGGAATTGTTAATATTGGAATAAATGGTACTATTGTCTTTGGCGCAACCGTTTACATGATTTTTGCTAGCATCTTTTCTAATAAAGGAATGCATGAAGGATCTCCTTGATTACAAATTCCTTTATTTATTATTTCAGGTTTATCAGGAATAGCTTTTTCATCATTACATGGATATGCAACAATTAAATTAAAAGCTAATCATATCATTTCAGGTGTGGCCATGAATATTTTGGCAACAGCAATTACTCTAACGGTTTTGTTTATTTTTGGTGATGCGAATAAAATGTCTTATAGTGTTCCAGAATTATCTTTAGGAAATAACGCTAGAAAAGAATTGAGTGGAATTATTTCTTTAAGTTCTTTTGTAGTGATTATAACAATTATTATTTCATGAATCATGTTGAACAGAACTAGATGAGGGTTAAGAATGAAATCTATCGGAGAAAATCCACAAGCATCAGACGCTGCTGGAATAAATGTTAATTACTTTAAATGACAAGGAGTTTTAATTTCAGGTCTATTAGCAGGAATAGCGGGAGCAATGTTTATGACATCTACAAGAACTAGTGGATCTACATTTAAAGGTTCAGTGGAAGGTCTTGGTTATTTATCATTAGCCATAATGATAATAGGAAAGTGAAAAATACTTCCTGCTGTTTTGGCAGCAGCTGTTTTTTCTTGTCTATTAGGTATTAGTTATAGTTTTTCTTCATTTGTTCCCAAAGAATATGATAGTTATAAATATTTAGTATTAACAATTCCTTATTTAGGAACGTTGATAGCAATGACTGTCTTTGGAAAAAAAGCCACGAGACCAAATGCGGTGGGTATTCCTTACGACCAATCATTGAGATAAATTATTAATTTTAAAATAAAATGATGCAAATTTAATATATAAATACCATTTTAAGTGAAAATTTGGTTTTATAATGTTATAATTTATAAGAAAAAAATTATAAATTTGAAGAAGGAAGTGCTATGGACATATCATTGTTGTCTAACAATATCATCAAAAATCTTTCTAGCATTCCTGGTATTTTAGGTTTTTGTAATATCGATGATTCTGATAAAGAATTGAAAGATGAGAATACATGAATTCAATCTTTATCTATAAATGATAAAGATGATATTGTGAGTTTTAATGTTGCCATTATCATTTCAATTGATTCCACTATTAATAACATTGCTCAACAAATCAAACAAAAAATAAAATTTAATTTTCAAAAAATGAACTACACATTAGGAACTATTAATATTTATATAAAGGGTGTTAAATAATGAATCACATTTCAATTAAAGATTGAACTGAAGCGATCATTTCGGCTTCCAACAATATGCAAAATCACAAAAATAGAATTAATTCACTGAATGTTTTTCCTGTTCCTGATGGAGATACTGGAACAAATATGTCTTCAACAATTAAAAAAGCAGCTGATACACTATTAACAACAAATGCGAATAATTTAAATCAATTATTACAAGGTATTTCTAAAGATATGCTTTTGGGTGCAAGAGGAAATTCTGGTGTCATTCTTTCTCAAATATTTAAAGGTTTTTCTGTTGGTTGAAAAGGTCTTACTCAAATAGAATCTCACCATATTGTCGATGGATTTAAAGAAGCATCTAAAATGGCATATGCTTCTGTAATAAATCCGATTGAAGGAACTATTCTAACTGTTATTAGAGAAACATATGAAGAATTAGAAAAAAATGTGAAACCATCAATGAATATTATCAATATTTTTGAATTGGCTTTGCAATATGCAAGAATAAGTTGCGACAATACTCCTAACTTATTAGCTGTTTTAAAAGAAGTTGGTGTTGTGGATTCTGGTGGCGAGGGATTAAACATAATTTTTGAAGGTCTTTTAGAATCTTTTAAAGGTAAACCAATTAAAATTTCTAAAGAAGAAGCACAAATGCAACAATTCACCGGAGAATTAGAAATTTATGATGGAGAATTTGGATATTGTACAGAGTTAATTTTAAAATTAGAACAAATAATAAAATTTAATAAACCAGAATTTGTCAAGGGTTTATCAAAATTAGGTAATTCTATTGTTGTAGTTCAAGATGAAGAAATTGTGAAAATTCACATACATGCTTTAGCACCAGGGAAAATATTGAATTATGCACAAAAATTCGGTGAATTTGATGCTATCAAATCTGAAAATATGACCATTCAAGCAGGAGATACCAAATCTAACATTACTTCGCAAGAAAAAATATACAATAGTCCTAACGTTAAGAAAAAAACTTCGGCCATAATTTCATGTAATACAGGATCTGGAATCATTGAATTAATGAAAGAATATGAATGTGATTATATTATTGAAGGTGGTCAAACAAATAATCCTTCAGCACAAGACATTATTGAAGCTATTAAGTTTGTGAATGCTGACAATATTTTTATATTACCTAATAATTCAAATATTATTTTGACAGCTCAACAAGCAGCGAAAATAATCAAAAATAAAAACATTAAAGTTCTTTCAACAAAAACACAAGTAGAAGGAATTACTGCAATGTTAAATTTTTCATCTGAATTGAGTTTAGAAGAAAATCTAGAAGAAATAGATTCATCATTAAAAAATCTGGTTACTGGTCAAATTACAGCAGCTATTAAAGATACAACAATAAATAGTGTTAAAGTTAAAAAAGGTGAATTTTTAATGATGATTGAAAATAAAATTGTGGGTTGCAAAAGAAACATTATAAAGGCCGGTCAAGCTTTAATAAAAGAAATGTTATCAAAAAAACAGGCAGAAATAGTTGTTATTTATTATGGTGCAGATTCAACAAAATTAGATGCTGATGAATTAGAGAAATATATTATTTCTAATTTTGATGTTGAAGTCGAAATTTATAATGGAGATCAACCTATTTATAATTTTTTGATTAGTGTGGAATAAATTTTATGAAAACAATAGCTTTTGATGTAATGGGAAATGACAATGGAGTAGAAGGGGCAATTAGTGCTTCAATGAAATTTGTCCAAAAATATGAAGATTATTCTATAGTTTTAATTGGAGATAAAGAATTGATTAATAAAACACTTATTCCTCATGAAAGAATAAGTGTTGTCCATAATTCTAATGATTTAGATAAAGCTTCAAATATTAGAAATGCTCATTTAGATGATAATTCTATGACAGACGCATTAAAAATGTTAAAAGAAGGCCAAGTTAATGGATGTCTTTCCTCTGGAGATTCAGCGAGATTGATGATTTCATCTATATTCATACTAAAGAGATTAAAAGGAATTAGTAGACCTGCATTTATGCCTATTTTTCCAACCATTATTAAGAATAAAAAATTTGTAATGTTGGATGTTGGCGCTAATCTATATATTAATGCAGAACATTTAGTGCAATGAGCTAAATTGGGCGTTGCTTTCACTTCAACAGTATTAAAAATTAAAGACCCTAAAGTCAGTATTTTAAATGTTGGTACCGAAGACAATAAAGGTTTTCCGGAACATCAAGCAGCAAATTTAGAGTTAAGAAAATTAAAAGATGAAAACAAAATGAATTATGTTGGTTTTATTGAAGCTCGTGATATTCTTGTTGGGAATGTTGACGTCATTGTTTCAGATGGTTATGGAGGAAATATTGCTTTAAAATCTATGGAAGGTGCAATCTTAAATTTTCAAAAAATAATTAAGGATAATTTAACTTCAAATATTTTTAGAAAAATTAATGCTCTTTTGTTAAAGGGTGCTTTCAACAATATCAAAGAACATTTGGATTATCGTAACGTTGGTGCCGCTTGAATTATTGGAGTGGATGGAATAGTTATTAAATGTCACGGTTCTTCAGATGAAAAAGCATATCAAGGAGCATTGTTGCAAATAAAACAAGGCTTAGATTTAAATGGTTTGGAAGAATTTAAAAAGGTTTTATAATGAAGAGACTATTAATTAAAGATTTTTTAGATAAATATAAAATTGAATATCAAAATATTGATTACTATCAAAGAGCAGTTACTCACACTACTTATTCAAATGAACATAAAAATTCTGAATCATATGAAATGTTAGAGTTATTAGGTGATTCGATAATTCAAGCAAAATCTACTTTAACAATCTTCAAACATTTTAAGAAAATTGGCGTAGGTGAAGCAACACAAATTAGATCAAAAAATGTAGACAATATAGCTCTTGCTAAAATAACTAAAGAGTTGGGATTAAACAACTATTTATTATGCTCAAATAATAGAGAAGAATTAATTAATAAATCTAAAATATGTGCGGATCTTTTTGAATCTTTTATTGGTGCGTTGTTTTTAGATTTGGGACATGAAGCTGTTGACAAATTTTTGGCTAAATTTTTAACACCTAAAATCAAATTAACAGATAAACATAATCTTAAAGATTTTAAAACTAAATTTCAAGAATTAATTCAATCTAAGTCCACAACAGAGATATCTTATATATCAACTAAACAACCTGATAATAATTTTCAAACTAAATTAATGCATGATGAAAAGTGTTATGGAGTTGGACAAGGTAAAACTAAGAAAATAGCTGAAAATTTTGCGGCTCAAAATGCTTTGGAAAAGTTAAGTCATTAGCAAAAAAAATAAATTTCATAATTCTTATATATAATTGTTTTTAATGATAAATGTGATAACATTTTATTATAATTAATATGTAATAAAGATTCATAAAGGAACAACATGAAATTAATAAAAGTAGAGGCTAAAGGCTTCAAATCATTTGCAGATAAAATAACTTTAAAATTTAATGGCGGAGTTGTTGGCATTGTTGGACCAAATGGTTCAGGGAAAAGCAATATTAATGATGCAATTAAATGAGTTCTAGGAGAACAATCATTCAAGGCTCTTCGTGGTGATAATATGGAAGATATTATTTTTGCTGGTTCTAGAACAGAAAAAGAACAAAGTAAGTGTGAAGTAACTTTAACATTTGACAATTCAGAAGGTAAATTATCTATTCCTCATAAAATATTTACTATTTCCAGAGTTCTTGAAAGAGGAAAATCAGGGAATACTTATTATATTAATGATCAAATAGCAAGATATAGAGACATTAGAGAAATCGCTTTAGAATCAGGTATTTCTAAATCATCATTAGCAATAATATCTCAAGGTACAGTTTCTGATATTGCTCAAGCAACTCCAGAACAAAGAAGAGGAATTTTGGAAGATGCCGCTGGAACTAGCAAGTATAAATCTAAAAAAATTGAAGCCTTAAGAAAACTAGAAAAAACGCAAGAATCTTTAGAAAAAATTAACACTGTTGTTTTGGAATTAAAAAAACAATTACAACCACTAGAAAAACAAGCTGCTAAAGCTGAAATTTATTTGGCTAAATCAAAAGAGTTAAAAGAAGTGGAAGTGGGACTGTTGGTTCATGATTTATCTGATTTTAATTTAAAGTTAGATTCATTAAGGGCTGAGTTGATTGGAGTTCAAGAAACAAAAGAAGATTTAGAATCAAGAATTAAAGATCAAGAAATATCTATTGAACAAAATTTAGATTACAAAGTAAATTTGGAAAAAGAAATTCGAGAATTAAATGCGGATTTAGAAAAAATAAACGAAAGTTTGTATAACCTAGAAGTTCGTTTTAAAAATGAAGAACAAAAAAGAGAATTAATTATTAGTGGGCAAATTCAAGTGGCTAATTCAGAAAAAATTAATGCTATGGAATCACAATTAGAAATTTATTCATCAGAAGTTCAACATTTTAAAAAATGAGGAGAATCTTCAATTCAAAATGTTAGAAATAAAAAAGAAGAAGTGAATAATATTGAACTAAATATTGCAACTCTAAGACTAAAATCTAACACTATGAAAACTAATCTTTTGAAGGTAAAGACAAAAATTGATGTTTTAGTTGATCATAAAGAAAATAAAACTAATTTGTTTAAAGGTACTAAAACAATTATTGATAATAAATCATTATTTAAAGGTATGCAGGGAACTGTTTCAGATATTATTAATGTTCCTGAACAATATGCATCAGCAATTGAGTCAATATTACAAAATGCATTACAACATATTGTTGTTGATGCTTCTGAAACCGCCATTAAAATGATTGAATTTTTAAAAGCAAATAATGGTGGTAGAGCTACATTTATTCCTTTGTCATCCATTAATGCAAAAGAAATTAGAACAGATTATTTATTACAAATAAATAATAAATCTGGATTTATCGGTGTAGCATCTGAACTAGTTAGTTCTGATGATAAATATTCAACACTTATTAAGTTTTTACTAGGTAATACAATTATTGTTGAAGACATTCAATCCGCCAACACAATATCTCATTTAGTTGACAAAAAATATTTGATTGCATCATTAGATGGTGATTTAATTAGGGTTGGTGGAATTATGACTGGTGGAACCAAGATTAATAGTTCTAATCTTATTGGAATTGAAGATCAAATCAGACAATTACATGAAATTATTCCTGGATTAACTAAAAGTATTGATATTGCTAATATTGAGATTACCAAGTTGGAAAATATTAAGGAAGAAAAACAAAGTTTGATTAATGAATTAACTATTGAAATAGTAAAAAATAATGAAAAACATGACAATGTTGAAAAACAATTTTTAGATTTAAAACTTGATTTTGAAACACAAAGCAAAAAAACTTTTGATGCTGATTCGTTTAAAAGTATTGATGGTTCATTAAATGAATTAAAATCAAGTAAAGGTATTGTGCAAGCAACTTTGAGATCTAAGCGTGAAAAATTAGAATTAATTGATGTTTCTATTTCTAGAACTACTCTTTCAAAGCAAGAACTCGAAAAATCATTAAGATTAATTATTTCAAATTCAAGTGAAAAAATTAATGAAAAAACTAAAGCTGAATTTTATGTTCAAGAAGCTACCAAAAGACTTAGTGAGCACTATCATTTAACTTTTGAAACAGCTAAAGAAAACTTTATTATTACTATGAATTTAGATGATGCTCGTGAAATTGTTTCGCGTTTAAAAACAGAAATTGATGAATTAGGAAATGTTAATCTTGAAGCAATTAAGCTTTATGCTGAAATTAAAGAACGTCATGATGATATATTTGCTAATCAAGAAGAATTAACTGAAGCTAAAAATATTATTTTAGAAGCCATTTCTGAAATGGATAAAATTATTGTTTCTAGAATTTCTTCGACATTAGAATTAGTTAATGAGGAATTTAATTTAGTTTTTCAAAAAATGTTTGGTGGAGGAGAAGCAAGGGTATTTTTAGTAGATCCACGTGATGTTTTAGAATCAGGAGTTGATATTCAGGCGCAACCTCCAGGTAAGAGTGTTAAAAACTTGAAATTATTTTCAGGTGGAGAGAAAGCATTGATAGCTATTTCCTTGTTGTTTGCCATTATCAAAGCTAAACCATTACCTTTGTGTATCTTGGATGAAGTTGAAGCTGCTCTTGACGAATCTAATGTTGTGAGATATGCAGAATTTTTGCAATCATTGAAAGAGAACACCCAATTTATAGTTATTACTCATAGACATGGAACAATGTCGCGTGTTGATGATTTATTTGGAGCAACAATGCAAAAAAGAGGTGTAACTACATTTTTTAGCATTGAACTTGCTAAGGCCAAGGCCTTGGTAGCAAATACTCAGGAAACTATGTTGGATAATTAAGGAATAAAAGAAGATATGTACAAAGATAAATTTAATGAAATAGAAACTGAAAAAGCTGTATTGTTTGTTAAACAAAATTTTGTTAACAATTTAGAAAAAGTTTTAAATCTAATCAAAGTTTCTTCGCCACTATTTCTAGATAAAACTACAAGTTTGAATGATCATTTAACTGGTGATGGCAAACCGGTTTCTTTTAATTATCAAGAAAATGAACTTGAAATTGTTCAATCTTTAGCTAAATGAAAAAGACAAGAAATTAAAAATTTAAATTTAAATATTGATACCGGATTATGAACCAATATGAAGGCCATAAGAGCTAATGAAGAAAAACTTTCTCCTTATCATTCATTGTATGTTGAACAATTTGATTGAGAAAAAAGAATCTCTGAACAAGACAGAACAATTGATTATTTAAAAAAAGTGGTTATATCTATTTATGATGCTATCAAAAAAACTTTATGTGAAACGCAAAAAATATATCCTCAATTGAAAAATCAATTACCAGATCAAATTACTTTCATTACTACTGAAGAACTTTATTTAATGTATCCTAAATTAACTGCTAAAGAAAGAGAAAATGCTTTTGCAACAAAAACTAAAGCATTTTTTTTGATGGGAATTGGTCACAAATTAAGTCACAATAAACCACATGATGATCGTGCTGCTGACTATGATGATTGAAATTTAAATGGAGATTTAATATTATATAATCCATTGCATAATAACGCCATGGAAATAAGTTCAATGGGCATTAGAGTAAATGCAGAATCTTTGAAGAATCAAATCAAGTTAAAAAATACAAATACTGATTTAGCTGAATACCACAAGAGCATTGAGGACAACACTATGCCTTTTACCATAGGTGGTGGAATAGGTCAATCTAGACTTTTGATGTTTGTTTTAGAAAAATATCACATTGGAGAATTTCAACGTTCATTTTGACCTGAAGAAATAAGAAGTGAAATGAAAAAAATAGGAATTAAATTAAAGTAAAAATGAAATTTAAATTAAATTCAAATTATCAACCATCCGGAGATCAACCATTAGCAATTAAAGAACTTATTAAGGGAATTGATGAAAAGAAGAAAAATCAAGTTTTGTTAGGTGTTACAGGATCTGGAAAAACTTTCACTATAGCAAATGTTATTGCACACGTTAACAAGCCTGTAATTATTTTGTCTCATAATAAGACACTTGCTTCACAATTGTATAGTGAACTAAAGGGATTTTTTCCTGAAAATAGAGTTGAATATTTTGTTTCTTATTTTGATTATTATAGACCTGAAGCTTATTTGCCTCAAAAAGATGTTTATGTAGATAAAACATCGAAAACTAATCAAGATTTAGAAGCGATGAGAATGGCTTCTTTGAATGCACTAACTATGAGAAAAGATTCTATTGTAGTTGCTTCTGTTGCTGCAATATATGGATCTATAAACCCTCAAGAATATAAATTATCTTTTTATAATATAGAAGTGGGAATGATTATTAAAAGAAATCTTTTTTTTATTAATTTAATTAAAAGACATTATCAAAGAAATAACATTGATTTACCTTCTGGATCTTTTAGTGTCAAAGGAGATGTTATAGAAATAGCGCCATCATGATCAAATGAATATTTAATTAGAGTCGAATTTTTTGGTGATGAAATTGAAAAAATTGCTCGAATAGATCCCCTAACAAAAAAGGTCAAAAAATTTTACCACTCTTTAGTTATTTTTCCTGCAGCAATATATTCTGTACAAGATGAAACAATCAATACCGCAATTAATTTAATTGAATTAGAATTAGAAGAAAGATTAAAATATTTTAAAAGTAATGGCAAACTTTTAGAACACCAAAGATTAAAAGATAGAACAACTAATGATATTGATTCATTGAAAGAATTTGGGTTTTGTTCAGGTATAGAAAATTATGCTAGACATATTGATGGTAGAGAGCAAGATGAAAAACCATTCACAATTATTGATTATTTACCTAAAGATGCATTATTGATAATTGATGAATCTCATATGATGATTCCTCAATTGAATGCAATGTACAATGGTGATAGAGCGCGTAAAAAAAACTTAGTAGATTATGGTTTTAGATTACCTTCTGCACTAGATAATAGGCCATTGAGATTTGATGAGTTTGAAAAATATAAGTTTCAAAAAATATTTGTTTCTGCAACTCCTGGTGATTATGAATTAGATTTAGTTGAAGGTGAAATAGTTTCACAAATTATTAGACCCACAGGATTATTAGACCCAACTATTGAAGTTTTTCCATCAACAAATCAAATAGAAGATATTTATGATAGAATCCAACAACAAATAAGTAAAAACGAGCGAACATTTATTTTAACAACAACTAAAAGAACTAGCGAAGAGTTAACTAAACATTTTCAAAGTTTGGGTGTCAAAATCGCATATATTCATTCTGAACATAAAACTTTAGAAAGAAATGAAATTCTTCGTAAATTACGAAAAGGTGTTTATGATGTAATTATTGGAATTAATTTACTTAGAGAAGGTATAGACATACCTGAAGTATCTTTGATTTTGGTATTAGATGCAGACAAAGAATCATTTTTTAGGTCTAAAAGAAGTTTGATACAAATCACAGGTAGAGCTGCTCGAAACGTCAATGGACATGTTGTTTTTTATGCCGATGATATTAGTAAAAGTATGCAAGAAGCTATTGATGATAATCAAATCAAAAGATCTTTGCAAGAAAAATATAACAAGTTACACAACATTGTGCCACAAACTATTGTAAAACCTATTCCCGAACCAATTCAAGGACATGACTTACAAAATGCCATAGATTATGTTTTGAATGCCAATAAAAAGAAAGCTAAAAAAACTGAAATTATTAAAATGATTGCTAGTTTGAAAAAAGATATGCAAGCATCAGCCAAAGAATTAGATTTTGAAAGAGCAACCGAAATTAGGGATGTTATTTTTGAGTTAGAAGCTGAGTTATAATTTTCTTCAATTATTACCAGTTAATAAAATAGGAACTGATAAAACTTCAATTCTTTCCATCAATCTTTTAGCTTTAAATGGACTAACATCAGTTCCTTTGGCAAACTCTTTGCCCAATTTTTCATAAGAAAAGTTTGATGTAAAAAAAGTAGTTTTTTTAACTTGCATTCTATGAGATAAAATAGTAAAAAATATTTCACTAATCATTCAAGATGAACTTTTTTCAGAACCAATATCATCAATAAATAAAAAGTCCACTTCTTTCAATTCATCAATGGTTTTTTTGTAACCTGTGGTAAATAATTGTTTCAAGTGACTAGCTAAATCATTTGCATTAATGTAAGTAACTGTTTTGTTTTTTGAAGCAAAATAATTAGCTAATGATTGTGTAAAAAATGATTTTCCGGTTCCAAAATCACCATATAAATAAACACCTTTAAAATATTCATTATTAACAAAATTTTTCATAATAGTTTTTGTAAAATAAGATAACAAGTTCTGACGATCTTGATTTCAAGTAAATTCATTGCTCTTAATATTTTTGGTATCAAATGAAGGCAATAAAGAATAGTCAATTACAGTCACGTTTTTCAAAATAAAATTATTTTTATTTTCAATTTTCTGACCAATTTCAGTGGGAACTATTTTCCGAAAAATGCGACCATTTGGTTGTATTTCAATTTCAGATGTATAAGCCATATTTTGATTTTTAGCATCTTCTATAATATCTAAAAAAATAGGAATAGATTCTTCAATTTGATCATGTGTTAAGTTATTTATTTTAATTAATTCAATAATTTTTTTATCACTTAAAATTTCATTTTTGATTTTTTTAATATTCATTATTATGCTAATTCCTTAAGGTCTTCTAATAATTCATTTAATGAAACTTCTTTAATTTCGTTCATAACTGCCTCTTCATTGGTTATATTTTGAGATTCAAAGTGACCTCAATCTAATTCTGAACTATTTTTTTTAGCTTTTCTAGATTGAATAGAATCATTTAATGAGTTATCAATATCTTGAAATGTTATTAAGTTTCGTTCATATAAATCATTGGTAATCTTTTTTACAAAATTTACCACTATTCTGCCATTGCATTCAAAAGAATAATTAAGGATGGTATTAATTGATCGATCACATAAACCTATATTGCGAGAAAAATTAATATATTCTTTTTGCCCAAAAGTTATTGCTCCTTTATCAATAAATTGAATATATTGATCTGGTGTCAAAGCTTTGATAGCATCATTATGATTGTCAAACTTAGGTAATTTAAAATCAGAGGTTACATATTCTTTGGATTGATTTTCTTCAAAAGAGTAATCAAACATATCAAAATACTTAGCTGAAGTCTCAATATAGTCATTTTTACTTACAGGTCTTGGTTTGTGGCTAATAATAAGTTTTTCAAGAGCGATTTCACCAATTCTTTTAGATAAGTTGGATTTTAATATATCATTCAAAATAAATTTATCTAATGTTAAAGGCTTTAAAAGAGTAATTAATCCGTTTTTATTATCATTTTTAACAAAAGTTCTAATTAAACCCACTGCTTCAAGGTTTTTTTTTGCCAAAATCAATTCTTCTTCACTCATTGCTAATGATTTTGCTAAATCGTCTATATTAACACCAGTTTTGTAAGCATTGTCGATTTGGTCTAATGAACTTAAATACTCATATAAAACAGTAGAATAAGGCCCGATTATAGGTAAATAAAACAATCTTACAAAATTAAACTCATCAGAAGTTATTTTATTGAAATTTTCGATAAAAAAATATAAAATTTTCATTCAACCCTCATCTTTCACACCATCAAATAATAGTATTAAACTTATTATATTATTTTAATATAATACCTTTGAAAAAAGAGTTTTCAATCTATGTTATTACTTATGTTATCCATATCAATATCCACATTTTCTTTTTTGGAAAACCCAGTGTTTATGGAGTCATAGAACTCAAAATCATAGTTATCCACATTTTTAAATTTTAATATTTTTCTTCTAGTTTCCATACTTGCAGTAATATTCAAAGTTTTCTGAAATAAACTCTCAAAGTCAACCATTTTACTATACAAAATCGGGATTTCTACAAAATCATAATCATTTTTTTTTAAATGTTCAAAAAGTATAGGAAAAATCAAGTTTTCTAGTAAATTGAGACCATTTTTGTTAGAAATCAATTGTTTAATCATTTTTTTGTCAACTTCTTCATTATTCACATATTTAGAACCTAAATTCATTTTTATTAATTCATAGCATTTATTGCCATATTTGTACTGTTCAGTGAAAAAAAGATCACAATTTAGAGTAGAATACCCCAATTCATGAGCTTTATTTAATAAAAAAGTCTTACCAACACATGTTTTACCTATTATTGCTATCATTCTTACCCTCTTCCTCCTATATATTAATATTAAATGTATAATAATACTATGAAATTTATTTATTTATGTGGTCCAACAGTATATGACAAAGCACACATTGGCAATATGCGACCAATAGTAACATTTGATTTATTTATTAGAGCTATGAAACATTTGGGTGAAAATGTTACTTTAATTCACAATATAACAGACATTGATGACAAAATCATTGCTAAATCTCAAGAATTAGGAATCTCAGAAACAGAAGTGAGTGACAAATATTTCCTTTTTTATAAAGACATGTTGTCAAAGTTTAATATCAACACAATAATTGAAATGCCAAAAGTGGTTGAAAATATCGATATTATTATTGAAACAATTAAAAAAATGAAAAAAAAGAAAAAAGTTTATCTTTCCGGAGAATCACTTTATTTTGATATTCAATCTATTGATTCTTATGGAAAACTTTCAAATAAAAAATTAGATAATTATATTAATGAAGAAAAGAATACGCAAGATAAAAAAAGAAATCCTGAAGATTTTGTAGTTTGAAAGGCAAAAACTGAAGGAATGACTTGAGATAGTCCATGAGGTCAAGGAAGACCCGGATGACATACTGAGTGTATGAGTTTTATTGATTTGTTTGGACAAGCTAAAATTGATATTCATGGCGGTGGCATTGATTTAAAATTTCCCCATCATGAAAATGAAGATGCTCAATTTGTCAGTTTACACAATCGTCCAATTACCAAAAAGTGAGTTCATATAGGAATTATTAATTTAAATGGACAAAAAATGTCTAAATCTGAAAAAAATATATTATATGCAGATGAATTTTTAACAAAAGATAGTAATGTTAATAATGCAGATATTTTTAGACTTATGTTATTAAATTCTAATCACAAGAATACCATTGAATTTACAGATCAATTATATAAAGACAATCTTAAGAAATTATTGTCAGTGGTTAAGATATTTAATCTTTTATCTATTCAAGACAATCTTATTTTTTCTAAATTGGAAGATATCGAAAATGTATTGGTTAATGTACAAAATCTTAATTTTTCAGCTGCTATGAAAGAAATTAATGAAAAAATAAAACAATTTAATGAAACAAAAGAAATTAAAGTTGGTAATTCCCTTGTAAGTATTTTTAAAATTTTAGGATTTAATTTTACTGAAAACGTAATTTCTGAAGAAGAAAAACACACTTATCAAATGTGAAAAACGGAAACTTCCTTAAAAAATTGAGAACGTTCAGATGAACTAAGAAAGAGATTATCACATTTATTGGGATAAAAATAATAAAAAAGGAGTATCTTTATATGGTTAAATTAATTTGTGGGAAAAATACAGTATTAGATGCAATTCAAAATAAAATGGATATCAAAACAGTTTATTTATTACAAGAACAAGAAAATATTAATCCCAATATAAATATAAAAATAATTTCAAAAGAAGAAATGAATAAAATGACATCATTAAATCATCAAGGATTTATTGCTACTTTAAATGAATTTAAATATTATGATATTGACTCCATTTTTCAAGATAGACCAAATATTGTTTTGATACTAGATCATTTGGAAGATCCTCAAAACTTCGGTTCAATTTTAAGAACAGCGAATGCATCAGGGATAAAACACATAATTATTCCTAATATTAGGTCTGTTGATGTGAATGAAACGGTTTCAAAGGTTTCATCAGGAGGAATTGTTGGCTTAAAGATTATTAAAGTCAACTCACTACAAGCAACAATTACAAAAATGAAAAAAGAGAAATTCTGAATATATGCAACTTCATTAGCTGATGGAGCTAGCGAATACAACAAAGAAAGTTATAACTTTCCACTTGCTGTTATAGTTGGTAATGAAGGTAAGGGTATCTCAAAATCATTGTTAAAGGAAGCCGATCAAAACATCTTTATTAAAATGGATGGAACAGTTCAATCACTAAATGTTTCGGTAGCAACAGGCATCATTTTATTCTATTTGAAAACACAAAAGGAAGAATAGTGGATGCTATCACAAAAATAATTACAACTATGTACCGTAGTAATGAAAAAATTTTTAGAAATAATGCTCATTTTATTTTAAAAAAATTTTATTCAATTCCTCTAGATGAGGATGATTTAATTCTAGAATGTTTACAACAATTAATGAAAAAAGGAAAAAAGTTCCAACCGACACCAGAATATAGTTTGGAAAATTATTTATATTCTAATATCAAGTATACTATGTACTCGTATTGTCGTTCTTTTACTCGAAAAAATAATGCTATTTTAAATAATTATATTGATTTTGAATTAATGGAAAATTTTAAAAGTCAGTCATATCATTATTCAGAATTAAATTTTAGTTTTTTTACCAAATTACAAAAAACAATTTTGGATGACTTGTATGAAGGAAGATTAACAATTAAGGAAATCGCAACAAAAAATACTACTACATCACAATTAATTAAAAAACAAATAATTGAAATTAAGAAAAAAATTATAAATCAAAAAGAAAACGATATTAATCTTTAAAGATTGTTTTAATTAGATATTTTTTCTTTAATCATTTCTAATACTTTATTTTTATTTGTTTTTCATAAAATTTCTGAAATTCTAATTAGTTTATAGTCTTTTGATTCAATAAAGTCATGTCTTACTACATCATTATATTTTTGTAGTGCTGATAAATCATGTTTTAAACCATCCACTTCTACACCTAGTAAGAATTTACCAGTTACTTTATCTATTAAGGCTAAGTCAATTCTATACGAACCGATAGGATAGTGAATAGCAAGTTCTAATTCTTTATTGAACTCTTGTTTAAGCATTCAATTGTACACATCATTTTCAAAACCAGGTTTTATTGCAGAAGTTTTTTTGATTTCTTGAATTGCATATTCTTTTTGTTTTTCATCAGATAATTCTAAGAATTGAATTCAATTCTTGAAAATAGTTAAATCAATATTATCGGTATTGCTGATTTTTACGTCTTTTGATGAAAGTGATTTTAAAATAATTATCTTGCTTTTGGCTCTAGTAATGGCAACGTTTAAAGCGTTCTTTCCACCAGTTCTACCAACATATGTAGAAGCTAAATTAGATTCTTTTGTATAACCGATAGAAACAATAACTAAATCAGCTTCATCACCTTGAATATTTTCTAAATTTTTTAAGATTATTTCACCTTCGATAATTTTGTCATATATTTTTGGTTCTGTATTAGCCAAAAGTTCATTAACTAAATCTAACTGATGTTTGTTAAAAGTTAAGAGAATTATTTTTTTGAATTTTTTGATATTTTTCTTTAATTCTTCAATCATTCTATTTGCTTCTTGTAAGTTTGTTCCATCAATTAATTCACCATCTACATTGATGACTTCTATTGGATTCGATGATTCTATTCCATTTTTATCTAAAGTCTTTAAATCACTATTATAAAATTGTTTTGCTGAGAAAGTAGTTAATGCCGCAGAAGAAGAACGATAATTAAATTCTAAATTATATTTAGGTATAGAGTTAGCAATAGCATATGTTAATAACGAATCAATATTTTCTACTTCATCTTCATCTTCTTGTGATGCTCTTTGTGCAAATCAATTAGATGGTTGCATTTGTTGATCATCTCCTGCAACAATAATTTTTTTACCTAAAGCAATAAAAGGCAATGCTTTTTCTAAGAATATTTGAGAAGCTTCATCAAAAATAATATAGTCAAATTTATCTTTTTTAAAATCTATAAAACTAGATAATGATTCAGGAGTTGAAACAACTATGTTAAACATCTGTTTTAACTCTTGTTTAAACAAAGTAATAAAGTTATTGGGAATTGTATATCCACGTTCAATACGACCCAAAAAATCACTCAATCATTTTTTATCTTCAATTTTTTTGGTATTTTTAATTTTTTCAATTTTCAATTTTGTAATCATTTTTAAACTATTCAAAATCATTTCTTCATTAGAATTAAAGGTGTTAGTTGAAGTCAATGGTTCAACAAATTTTGGATATGTTTTCAAGATATATTCTAAATTAGTTGTAGATGTTACACGTTTTAAGAAAGGAATGATTGACTCATCAGTTTTAGTCTCATATAAAAAATCTAATAATTCTAAATTTAGCAAATGTAGATGTTTAAAAGATTTGTGGTAGATGTTAAGTCCCATCACTTTTTTTGGCTCAACATTTAATTTTTTTGCTAATTCCTTCATGTCTTTTTCTTGTAAAGCTAAAATTTTTTCAATATTGTCATATTGATTTATTTGCTTAAATGATGAAATACTTTTCAACACTTTTTTAATTTTTTGAATTATTTTATTTTCATCACTATTTGGTATTCTTGATTTAATTTCACAAATTAAATCAATTTCTTCTTGAGTTATTGATGTATTAGAGTCTTTGGTTTTTCAATATTCTTTGGTTTTCGGACTTATTAATGGCTCTAATGAGGGAGATAAAAAGTTATTAGTTGTTTCGTCTTTGGCATAATCAATAAATTTTTGTAATCTTGCATAAAAATTTGATTTTTCATCCTTACCTAAAGTATTTTGATTTTCAATAAGTTGTAACATAAAATATTTCAAACCACCCATTCTCTCGATAACTATTTCTAAAGCCACTCTTTTTTGTGAAATAAATAATGCTGTTTTGTTTTGGTGCAAAATATTAGTAAGTAAATTAGCTATTGTTTGTGATTTTCCTGTTCCTGGTGGACCGATAATGATTGCATGTTCTTGTAATGATGATAAAATTGCCTTTTCTTGAGAAGCATCTGTAGGACAAACTCTAGCAATTGGTCAATCATTTTCAACTAAATTTTCTATTGATTTTTGATTAAAGTTTGTTAATTCGTTTTCGATATGCAAAAGATTATTGATTTCACCACTTTCAATTAAGTCTAAAGTTGCTTTTCTTAATGAACTACCTGATGGGTGAGCATAAAACAAAAGCATACCATCTACTTTTGTTAAATCAGGTTCTTTTATGTTTTGTATAGTTAAATCTTGAAATTTACCTTCAATATTTATGTGATCCATAGCTACAATATTTTTGAAAAAATAATCTAGTTCTAGTGATAATTCTTTAAAAGTAATTTTATCAATACCAATATCAATAATCGGAGTTTCAATATTCAGTCCTTTTTCTAAAAAGAAAGTAATTTTTTCATTTAAGATAATACTTTTATTTTTGGCAATTAAAAAAACTTCATTACCTTCAATACTAATATCTACTTCTTTCAAAAGAAAAGGAGCATAAATTGGTTTATCAAGTATTTTCCCTTTGACAAAATAAGTTCCAACAAAAAGAGGTCAAATATTTGTTTGGTGAAAAGAATCATTAATAGTTTTTTTGTATTTTTTTCATTTAGTCAAAAATATATTATTTTTTTCTGCAATATTTTTAACAATTAATTTTTTGGAAACTTCTAATTCTTTTTTTATTTGCTTTAATTCAGTATTGTTTGGCTTGTAATCAATTTCTTCTAATATTTGAAGTAAATCATTAGAATTAGTTGCAGACATTATAATTTTTTCAATACTTTCCATAGATGTTTTTTTAATTTTAATTTTAAAATCAAACTTAGTATAAATTTTTACAAGATCTTCTGGTTTTAAAATTTTAGTCAAATCTTTATTCAAAAAATTCAATTTACTAAAAATTGCATTATCTGAATGAGAATTTATTGATAATAAATTATTAAGAATTTTATTATATTTTGGATCTATTAATTTAGTTTTTTTGCTATTCTGTTTCGTGTTTGTTTCGTGCTTAACAATTTGCAATATTTTAAAATTCATTTCTTCTCCAAGTTTGGTATATTATGATTTGTAAATACACGATGTGATATTTTACATTCAACATTATTATAATAGATATTAAAAAAAATGAATAATACTTTAAATTAATTTTTAATTTAATTTATATAATAGATAATTAATTATGAATATGACTAATTAATAATTTTAAAATGGCAAAATAATTTATGAATAAAAAATATTTTAATTTCTTGTCATATAACTTCAAAAGATTATTATTTGTATTCCAAATATTTCTTATAAATAAAAGATTTTCCTTTTATTTATACTTATTCATATTTAATTATAAATTTTGTTATTTATGTATAATTATGTTTAAATGAAAAAAAAAGTTGCACTAGCATGTCAAAATTGTAAAATAAAAAACTATTACACTAATAAATCTAATGATGATCGAATAGTGATAAATAAGTTTTGTAATCATTGTAGAGCTCATTTTCAACATAAGGAGGAAAAATAATGGAAAATAAAACTAATATTGATGAGAATCAAGATATATTAAATACTCCTACAGAAATCACAAAACCTTATGTAATGAGAAATTTTAAAAAGGAATTAAAAAGAGTTAGATGACCAATTCAAAAAAAACATAATAAAAATTTTTTATATATTTTTGTTTTTATATTAGTATTAACAGGATTTTTTGCCTTGGTGTCTTTGGGTGCAACACAATTAATAGAAGTAATGGGAGCTAAATAATATGAAGAATAAATTAAAAATGGAATGATACATGATTTCAACGGTTTCTAAAAAAGAAGAACATGTAATTGAAAATTTAAAAAATAAAATATCTGCAGAAGGAATGGACCTTTTTTTTGAAGAATTTAAAATATTTCAACAACCAATAATTACTAATGTTGAATTACTTAAAAAATCAAAAGGTAAAGATTACAAAGTAAAAATGGAAAACATTTACAAAGGTTATATTTTTATTAAAACTGTTATGACAGATGAAGCTTGGTTTTTGGTGAGAAATACTGAAAATGTTACGGGATTAGTTGGTTCTTCAGGTAAAGGAACTAAACCTACTCCAATAAGTGAAAGACAAATTCAAAAATCAAGAGATATGGAAACTTTGAAAAATAAAGAATTCCAAGACTTAAAATATCAAAATCCATTTGAAATTGGATCTATTGTTGAAGTGGTTAATGGTTCTTTTACTGGTGAAAAAGGTAAAGTTATTGAAACAGATGTTGAAAATCAATTAGCTATTGTTGAAATAGAATCATTTGGTAGAAAAGTTCCAACTGAATTTGGATATAAAGCACTTACAGCAATCAAAATTAATAATAATTAAAGTTTATCTAAATTAATTTTTATTTTTCCATTATAATATTTAAGCATTTAAAAATAAAATAAATGTAAAACTCGGAGGAGTAGCAAAGCGGCCAAATGCGGGTGGCTGTAACCCATTTTCTTAGGATTCGGGGGTTCGAATCCCTCCTCCTCCACCATTATTGCCCCTTAGCCAAGCGGAAAGGCACTGGCTTTTGGTGCCGGCATGCGTAGGTTCGAATCCTACAGGGGCAGCCATATCATCCTTTTGGGATGTTTTTTTTATTCAATTTTTTAAAAACTATATAATTAAAGCATGAAGTCAATAAAACAAATAACCCCAATAGAAGAAAATTTCTCAAAATGATATATCGATGTTGTTACTAATGGTAATTTAATTGAGTATGGTCCTGTAAAAGGAACCATTATATTTAAACCAAATTCTTATGGTATTTGAGAAAATATTCAAATTAATTTTAATAAAATAATTAAAAAACAAGGTGTTAAAAACGTTTATTTACCTATGTTGATTCCAGCTCATTTAATTGCAAAAGAGAAAAATCACGTTAATGGATTTGCTCCTGAGTTAGCAACAATAACCAAAGTGGGTAATAAAAATTTATCAGAAGAACTTTACATTAGACCTACTTCAGAAGTTTTATTTGCTGAATTTTTTAAGAGTGAAATAAATTCTTATAATGATTTACCTCTTGCATATAATCAATGATCAAATGTTTTGAGGTGAGAAAAAACCACTAATCCTTTTTTAAGAAATTCAGAATTTTTATGACAAGAAGGACATACGTGTCATGTAAAAAAACAAGAAGCAGAAGATATGACTATGAAAATGCTTGAAATATATAAATTATTTTTAAAAGATTATTTGGCTATTCCAGTAATTACCGGGATGAAAACAGAGTTAGAAAAATTTTCAGGAGCAGAATCAACATTTACAATAGAAGCAATGATGAAAGATGGGAAAGCATTGCAATCAGGAACCAGTCATTTTTTGGGTCAAAATTTTTCAGAAATATTTGATATATCTTATAAATCAAACGAAAACAAATCAGAATTTGTCTATCAAACATCATGAGGAATTTCAACGAGATTAATAGGTGCCATTATTATGACTCATGGTGATAATAGAGGAATCATTATCCCACCTAAAATAGCTCCTATTCAAATAGATATAATTGAAATAATGGCTGATAAAGAATCAAAGGTAAGTGTTGTTTCTGGTGAGATATCAAAAAAATTAAGTAAATTTTATTCTGTTAGAGTTGATAAGTCAAAAAAAAGTGGTGGATTTAAAGCTTCTCAATCAGAAATAGAGGGTGTTCCTGTGAGAATTGAAGTTGGTCCTAGAGAAGTTCTTAATGATGAGGTAATTATTGTTAGAAGAGATACTTTGGAAAAAGTGAATGTTAATTTATCAAAAATTAAAGACTTTGTAGATGAATTAATGGAATCAATCCAACAAAACTTATTATCTAATGCTGAAAAACGTTTACAAGAAAATATTGTAGTTGTTAAGTCATATGATGAATTAAAAGAATGTATCAAAAAAAATCAATTTGCTTTAGTACCAATAATTGATAATGATGAGTTTGAGTTGAAGATAAAAGAAGAAACAACAGCGACCGCGAGATGTATACCTTTAGAAATGGAAATGCCCAAAAATGGAATTTGTATTTTTACCGGTAATAATACAAATAGATTTGTTATTTATGCTAAATCATATTAAATTAATGGTAAAATTAAATTATATAAATTAAACAAAAAATGGAGAGAATTATATGATACACGTTGCTAAAAATAAGGAAGAAATTTTAAATATTTTAAAAATTGAAAATATGATTGTTTTATTAAATTTTCATTCAGAAACTTGTGGTCCTTGCATTATGCAAATGCCGATATTAGAAGACATATCAAATGATAAAAAAATCACTTTGGTAACATTTGATGTTGAACAAGGCGGAGATGTCTTAGAACATTTTAAAATTTCTGCTACACCAACAACTAAGTTGTATAAAAATGGACAGATGATGTTTGAAAATGTTGGCTTTTTAGCTTATGAAGAATGAAATGAGGAAATATCAAAATATCAATAAATAAAAATTTTAACAATCAAATCAAAGATTTTGATGTTGAATGTTTTTTTATTGATCTTGATGGAACAGCACTTGATGGAAAGCGCCACACAATCTCTGAAACAAATGCCAAAAAAATCAAAGAGATTAATAAAATAACTCCTGTAGTTATTTCTACTGGAAGAAGTTTTGGCAGTAAAGTTAAAGGATTAATGAAATCTCTTGATATTGAATATGCCATTTGTCAAAATGGTTCAATTATTGCCAATAATAAAAATGAAATTTTACAACAAATATTCATTGATTCAAGCTTAATTTCTTTGATTAAGAGAATCGCTCGTCAATATAGAGTGATTATTATCCCTGATTCTAAATACAAACTTTACTCCAATGTCTGGTATTTAAAACCATTAATTTGATTAAGTAGGAAACATTATTTTAAAATTAAAGATTTTGATGAAACTGAAAAATATAACAAATTAGTTTTGGCTGGTTGTCGTAAAAGAAAGTTATTTAAAATATTTTTAAAATTAAAAGATGATTTTCCATCATTAAGTATTAAAACTTCTGCAGATGATTGAATAATTGAAATTACTGATATAAAAGCAACAAAGGGATTAGCAGCTCTTTATCTTGCTAAAATATTAAATGTTAAACCAAATAACAGTGTCCATATTGGAGATTCTATGAATGACACTTCTACACTTGATTACTTAGGAGCTTTGATTGCTATGAAGAATTCTTCAAAACACTTATTAAATGTTGCAACACACACTGGCCCTAGTTATAAAAAAGGTGGTTTAGCAAAAATTTTAGATGGACACTTTTCTGAAAATACTGAAAAAAAATAATTTCATGAATTTAATATATAATTAATACATGTTTTAAATGGCACCATAGCCAAACGGCAAGGCATGGGTCTGCAACACCCTGATTACGAGTTCGAATCTCGTTGGTGCCTCCATTTTTATGCGCTCGTAGCTCAATTGGATAGAGTGCTTGGTTACGGCCCAAGAGGTTGAGGGTTCAAGTCCTTCCGGGCGCGCCATATAATTTGTAAAGAATTACCTAGTTTTTAACTAAACAAAAAATCAAAATGTTTTTTATCAATTAATCTTTTAAAGATTAATTTTTTTATTATTTCTTTAATTGTTATTTCGTTAAAGATTCCTTCTTTTTTGATGCACATTTCCGCCAACTCAACTAAGTTCAAATAAATCACTTCCTTAGTTTTTTGATCATATCAATCTTTATTTTCTATAAAGTCATTGTGATCAACTATTGAAAATTTCTTGCCAGGATATTTTTTAATATCATAATCATAATCAATATATTTGATAGTATTTTCTTCAAAGAAAAAGGGTGAGCTTAAATTTGCATAATAATAAAACCCGTCATTTTTAATTGTTAAAGTGACATTAAAAAAATTATTAGTTGAAAAAAATCAAAGGATTGGTTCAGAAATAACTCATTTTTGATTTTTTAATTCTTGAACTTTTGTTTTATTTAATAAAACCAACACATAATCTTTTGAAGAACCAACAATTCTGACTCCATTTCATTGACGATATAAATCACCATTATGTTTATATGCTTGAATATTGATAAATTCTTTATTTATATCTATTGTGTTCATATCAAATCAATTATAAAGGTTTTTTAAATCTTTTTAGTATTATATAAATATGAGATTAAGAAATAACCCAGAAGCCAATTCCATTTTAGAAAAACATAAAAGTATTATTAAAGAGTTGCCGATTAAAGTAAATGAAAATACAATTTTAGAAGTTGGAATGGGAAAAGGCGAGATGATTACCCAAATGGCCATTAATGAGCCACACAAAGACTTTATTGGAATAGAAAAATTTCCTACCGTGATTTTAAAAGTGCTTAAAGCAATTGATAACAATAAAATTGGTAATTTAAAAATTGTGTGCCAAGATGTTATTAAGTTGAGTGAAGCATTTGAAGGAAAAGTTTCAACTATATGATTAACTTTTAGTGATCCATGACCTAAAAAAAGACACTATAAAAGAAGATTAACCTATAAAACATTTCTAGATATTTATAAAAATCTTTTGACTCCAGACGGTGTTTTACTGATTAAAACAGATAATGATTCTTTATATGAATATTCTTTGGAATCATTAGAAGAATATGGGGCAAATATTGTTTTTAAAACTACGGATTTATACTCATCAAACAAAATAAAAGATAATATTCCTACTGGATATGAGATTAAGTGACATGAAAGAGGCAAAAATATCAATTTCATTGAAGCAAAATTCAATAATAATTAAGATAATATTTAAGATAATTTTGATTATATACCTAATTTAAATATGGGTATTTTTGCTGTTAAGTGCTATAATTTTATATAAATAAATGTATTTCTAAAAAGAAATTTTATAAGTAAAGGAAAATTATGTTGATGTTTAATGATGAAGACGACGATAAATTAGATAAAGTTCTTGATGAAGAATCAGAAGATGATGATCAATATTTAGTAGAAGACGATGATTTAAAAGTAGTTTTTTTAGATAATAATGAAATAGTTAAAATTCAAATTGATGAAGAAGAATCAGATGCTCCACAAGATAAAGAAGAATATCAAGTTAAATCACAATTAATTTCAGAAGAAACTTCTTCTTTGTCGCCAATATTGGTTTCTACAGAGATGAAAAATTCATTTCTTGAGTATGCAATGTCAGTTATTGTTTCTAGAGCTTTACCGGATGCAAGAGATGGATTAAAACCAGTTCACCGTAGAATTTTGTTTTCAATGTCAGAATTAGGTTTAACTTCTAGCTCGCAATATAAGAAATCTGCTCGTATTGTTGGAGATGTACTTGGTAAATATCACCCTCATGGTGATACAGCTATTTATGAATCAATGGTAAGAATGGCTCAAGAATTTTCTTTGAGATACCCTTTGATTGATGGTCATGGTAACTTTGGATCTATTGATGGCGATTCAGCAGCTGCCATGAGGTATACTGAAGCTAGAATGTCCAAAATTGCTTCAGAAATGATTGATGGAATTAAAAAAGAAACAGTTAATTTTATGCCTAATTATGATGGTTCAGAACTTGAACCAATTGTTTTACCATCTAGATTTCCTAATTTATTAGTTTCTGGATCAGTTGGTATTGCTGTTGGTATGGCAACAACCATCCCACCTCACAACTTGCGAGAAGTTATTGATGGAGTCATCGCTCTTGCTAGAAACTCAGATATTACAATTGATGAATTAATGGAATTTATTCAAGGACCAGATTTTCCTACAGGAGCAACAATTTTAGGTAAAAGAGGAATTATTGATGCCTATACAACTGGTAGAGGTTCGATAACTACACGTTCTAAAACACATATTGAAGTTTTGAAAAATGGTAAAGCTAGAATTGTTGTTACAGAAATTCCTTTTGATGTTAAAAAGCCAGCAATGATAGAAAAAATTGCTCAATTGGTAAAAGATAGAAAAATTGATGGAATTACTGATTTAAGAGATGAAACTTCTAGAAAAGGGATTAGAGTTGTAATTGAATTAAAAAGAAATATTGTTCCAGAAGTTTTATTGAATCAATTATTTAAAATGACAAATTTACAAACAAATTATAGTGTAAACATGATTGCTTTGGTTGATGGAGAACCTAAAATATTAAATTTAAAATTAGCTTTAGAAGTTTATTTAAAACACCAAGTAGAAGTTATTACTAGAAGAACGCAATTTGAATTAGACAAAGCACAAGCAAGAGCTCATATTTTAGAAGGTTTAAAAATTGCTATCGAAAACATTGATGATATGATTGCAATTATTAAAAAATCTAAAACAGATATTGAAGCACAAGCTTCATTAATTGTGAAATATGATTTATCTGATAAACAAGCAAAAGCGATTACTGAAATGCGTTTAGGTAGATTAACTGGATTGGCTATTGAAAAAATGGTTGAAGAGTTAGCTTCATTAGTTGAACAAATAAATTATTACACTGAAATTCTAGGTTCAAAAGAAAAAACCATTGATTTAATTGTTGATGAACTTGAAGAAATTAAATCGAAATATTCTGATGCCAGAAGAACTGAAATTGATGTTAATAATATAGGAGATATTCAAGATGAAGATTTAATTCCTGAAAAAAATATTTTGATTTCGATGTCTGCAAGAGGTTATGTAAAAAGAATACCTTTAATTGAATATAAGGTGCAAAATAGAGGTGGAGTCGGTTCTTCAACTCAAACAACTTATTCAGATGATGATGTTAGCAAGATTATATCAACAACAACACACACTGATTTATTGATATTCACTTCATATGGAAGAGTTTATAGATTAAGAGCTCACCAAATTCCGGAACTTTCTAAACAAGCAAAAGGATTACCGTTCCAAAACATTATTCAAATCCAAAAAGATGAAAAGATTGTTTCTATGTTAACAACTAATTCATATAATGATGATGAATACTTAATGACTATTACTGAAAATGGAATTGTTAAAAAAACACCTATTTCTCAATATGGAAGAATTAATAAAAATGGTAAAATAGCACTTAAAATGAAAGAAGACGACAAACTTATCAAAGCTATGAAAGTTACTGAAGATGGAGAAATCATCATTGGTTCAAATAATGGTAAAGTAGTAAGATTCCAAGTAGATCAAGTAAGATCGATGTCTAGAACAGCGACTGGTGTTATTGGAATGAAATTTGATGATGATAAAAGCAAAGTTATCGGAGCTTCCAATACTACTGAAGGTGTGATTGTGCTTTCTATTGGAGCATCTGGTTTTGCTAAAAAAACACCATTGGAAGATTACAGACAAACCAAAAGAGGTGCCAAAGGTGTTAAATCAATTAATGTTGATAAATCAGGAGCGCTTATTTATGTAGGTTTAGTTAAAGGTAATGAAGATGTTATGGTTGTTACCAATAAAGGTATTGCCATCAGAACAACACTTGATCAAATTAATGAAACAAGCAGAGCAACTAAAGGTGTCAAAATTATTCAAGTTAAAGATAATTCAAAAATTAATTCAGTTGCAATTATTGATGTAGAAGAAATTGAAAAAGAAGTAGAGCAAGAAATTTCAAAAACACAAGATCTTTTAATACCAAAAGATGAAAATTAATTCTATTCTTAAAATAAATAACTCATAAACTCATATTTGTTCATTTTGTAGCAAATATGTTTTTTTAAAGTTTATCGTTTAATAAGATTTTTTCTAAATCATCTATTAATTTAAAGAAGTCTTCATTATTTATTTCTTCACGGTGTTCAGAAATTTTAGATATAGCGGCAATTTGGTTATTATATTTTTGTTTCTTTTCTTTTCATTGAAATGCACTAACAATTGAAATGAAAAAAGTTCCAATCCCTGTTATTATTGCAAGTGCAATAAAGATATCTTTAATCTCTGGGAATTGATCATTGTATTTTAAAGTAAATAAGTTAAGCACTATTAAAAGTGCCGAAGCCGTAAAAACAAAAACGTTAATAACGACAAATATGATTCTTGAAATCAAATATTTTTTCTTGTATTTTTTTCAATATTTTTCAACGATATCTTTCTGTTCTTGATTCATCTTATTCCCCTTCTTGAATTTCTTGGTTATATCCAGTGATTATAGTGAAAAGTTGATTCTCAAAAAGCTTTTTCTTTTCTTCAATATCTTTTAAGTTAAAGTACTGACCACCATTTAATTCATACTTTTGTTTTTCAATAATTAGTTGGTAATAAATCCCATTATAATTATTTATTTTTTCCTTTAATAAGAAAAAAGAAATAAGGGAATTAATTAATGCCACAATTCCTGAAATCATTGCTGAAAAAATAATATAGTTACTTCCTGTAATAGAAGTTTCATATCCCTCACCCGCTATATTAAAAGTAGAAATAATAACTAAAAATAAAGCTATCGTTGGAAAGATGATATTAGTGATGGTGACAATAGATTTTAAAATCATGATCTTTCTTTTGTACAAACCAATAAAATGATTGATGTTCCTGCTAATATTTAAAGTTTTATCGCTATTTATGATCATTTTATTTTATCCTCACTTACGAAGTGCTTCAATGATTTAAAAAGCTTTTCTTTTTTAAATATTAAGTTTTTATCAATGATGTTTTTAATTTCTTGTTCAACATCCTGATCCTCATTGTTGATTAATAAATTATTAAGGTCTAAACAAATCTTTTGATAAATTTTAAATTTGTTTTTATTCTTGATAGAAATTAGAAAAAAAGAACAAATTATAATTCCTAAAGAAAGAGTTATTGAAAGAGAAACTAAGAAAATAATTCCAGCAAGGTTAACATCTTCAGGATTATAAGTGGGTCCATTAACTTTTTTAATAATCATTACTACCGCCAAGATCAAAAGTACAAAAATAGCGATATTCAATAAAGCTACAATTAAATTCAAGACAACTGTAAATCCTGAACAGATATTCTTTTTAATTTCTAATTTTCAAATTTGTGACTTTCAAAAATTTCTTACATCTTCTTGATTTTTGAATTCAAATTGATTTTTAATAAATGGTTTTTTTTGTTTCATAGTCATTTTAATTATATTCAATTTTAGAAGTTTATTATTTGATATCGATAATCTTTTTACCTTCAAATTGATATTTAGAAGCATAAATAAAACCATCTAATGTTTCAATTTTTAAATAAGCTTTATTTTCTGTTTTTGTTGCTTTAAATATTTTAACTCTCTTATCATTAATAAATAGATAAGCTCCGGGGTTAGAATTATATGCTCTAATTTTATTAATCATTTTTTCAGAATAATCTTTTATCAACAAACCATCTTCTTTATTTAATTTGGAAGCAAAAGTAATTTCGTCAATGTTTTGCTTAATTGCTTTAAAATCACCATCATAAAATTTATTCAATCAGTTTGTAATATGTTCGGTTGCATTTAAAGATAATTTATTAAACATATCATCACTAGAATCTTGCTCACTAATGGGAATGGTTGTTGTGAAAATAACATCTCCTGCATCCATTTGTTTAATCATATATATTAAAGAGATCCCTGTTTCTTTATCCCCATTTAATATAGAGTGTTGGATTGGCGCGGCTCCACGATATTTTGGCAACAAAGAACCATGTACGTTAATTGAACCTTTTTTAGGTAAGGCTAAAATATTATCGGGAATTAGTTGACCAAAAGCGGCTGTCAAAAAGATATCAAATTCTAACAAAGCTAATTCATCAAACAATTCCCCAATTTTATTTGCTTGAAATAATTTGATATTGTGTTCAACTGCTAAATCTTTTACGGGAGAACTAATTAATTTCATTCCCCTTCCGGATTTTTTATCTGGTTGAGTAATTATCCCTACAACTTCAAAGTTTTTAATAATTTCCTCAAATATTGCAACTGAAAAAACAGGCGTTCCAGCTAATAATACTTTAATCATAATTTTACCCCTGTTCTAATTGTCTGTATTTCTATTATAAATATGTTAAGTTAATTTTGTGTTATTATTTAAATTATATATAAGACAAACGAGGAATTTATGACAGGAATTTTTACATCAGAATCAGTTGGAAAAGGTCACCCTGATAAAATATGTGATCAAATATCAGATGGAATATTAGATGCAGTGCTTATGAAAGATAAAAATGCAAAAGTAGCAATTGAAGTAATGGCGTCAAATAGGTTGGTTATTATCGGTGGAGAATTAACCACTTCTACTTATGTTGATTTTGTGAAAATAGCTTGAGGCATCCTAATGAACTTAGGATATACTGAAAATGATTTTTCAATTATTTCAAATGTTAATAAACAATCAGAAGAAATTAGGAACAGTGTTGACTTAAAAGATGACATAGGATCCGGAGACCAAGGAATAATGTTTGGTTATGCTAGCGATGAAACTCCAAACTATATGCCAATAGCAATTACGGTCGCTCATGAATTAGTAAAAAAAGCAGAAGAATTAAGAGTTTCAAAAAAATTTAAAGAATTAAGATCAGATATGAAGTCACAAGTAACTGTGGAATATATGATGAATGATCAAATTGAAGTAAGAGATGTCTTGATGTCTATTCAACATACAAGTGATTATAATAAAGATAAATTTGAGCAAGATGTTAAAAAATTAATTATAGAACCCACAATTAATCAATTTTTTAAAAACGATAATTATAGAACACTAATTAATCCTTCTGGAAGTTTTGTTGTTGGTGGTCCAATTGGTGATACAGGTTTAACGGGAAGAAAGATAATAGTTGATACATATGGAGGGATGGCTCGTCATGGTGGTGGAGCATTCAGTGGGAAAGATTGCACTAAAGTTGATCGCTCTGCTGCCTATGCTGCAAGATGAGTAGCTAAAAACTTGGTAGCATCAGGTGTTGCTAAAAAATTAGAAATTCAATTATCATATGCAATTGGTGTTGCAAAACCAATTTCTATTTCTTTTGAAACTTTTGACACAGAAACAATTCCTAAGATTAAAATAGCAGAGATAGTAGATCAAGTTTTTGATTTAACACCGAAGGGAATTATTCGTGATTTAGAACTGAAAAACCCTATATATTTAAATACTGCTGTTTATGGTCATTTCGGAAGAGAAAATTTGAATTTTTCATGAGAAAAATTAAATAAAGTAGATGAAATTACAAAATGATTAAAATAATTTTGTCTTAAAAAAAATAGAAATATGAAAATATCATAGTATAATATTGATAATATAAAATTAAAATCAAGGGGATAATTATGTCAGCAATTATAAATGTACATGCAAGAGAGGTTTTGGATTCACGTGGTAATCCAACAATTCAAGTAGAAGTATATACAGAAATGGGTGGATTTGGAACTGCAATAGTTCCTTCGGGAGCTTCAACAGGTTCAAGAGAAGCTTTAGAATTAAGAGACAAAGGTTCGAAATATGAAAGTAACTGATTCGGTGGTAAAGGAGTTATGCTTGCTGTTGACAATGTTAATGACAAAATAGCTTCTGAAATTATAGGAATTGATGCTACAGATCAACGTTTAATTGATGAATTATTGATTAGATTAGATGGTACACCAACTAAAGCAAAATTAGGAGCTAATGCAATCTTAGGTGTTTCTTTAGCGGTTATGAAAGCTGCTGCAAATGAATTAGATTTACCCTTATATCGTTATATTGGTGGAGTTAATGCTAGAACATTGCCAGTACCAATGTTAAATGTTATTAATGGTGGAGAACACGCAACAAACACACTTGACTTTCAAGAATTTATGATTATGCCTGTAGGAGCTTCAACTTTTAAAGAAGCATTACAAATGGCTAATAAAGTATTCCACACACTATCAATATTATTGCATGATGCAGGTTATGGAACACAAGTTGGTGATGAAGGTGGTTTTGCACCAGATTTAAAAAACCATGAAGAAGCATTGGAATTTTTAGTAAAATCTATTACTCAAGCAGGGTTTAATGCTTCAACTACAGGTAAAAAAGCAATTGCTATTGCAATGGATCCAGCATCAAGTGAAATTTATGATGAAAAAACTAAAAAATATGTTTTCAAAAAACTTAAAAAAGCAATTTCTTCAAAAAGAGCAGGATTTGAAAATATGAATGATAAAGTTGAATTTACTTCAACAGAAATGGTTGAGTACTACGACAAACTTGTTTCTAAATATCCAATTATTTCAATAGAAGACGGTTTTGCTGAATCAGATTGAGATGGATTTAAAGCTCAAAATGCTAAACTAGGTAAAACACACCAAATTATGGGTGATGACTTAACAGTTACAAACAAAGCAATTCTTGCTAAAGCAATTAAAGATGGAGTTATGAATTCTATTTTGATTAAATTAAATCAAATTGGAACAGTATCTGAAACTTTAGACACAATTGAAATGGCTCACAAGGCAGGAATGACAGCAGTTATTTCACACCGTTCAGGAGAATCAGAAGATACAACTATAGCAGATTTAGCTGTTGCAATGAATACAGGTCAAATTAAAACAGGTTCAATGTCAAGGTCAGATAGAATTGCTAAATATAATAGATTATTAGCTATTGAAGAAGAATTGGGTGTTGTTGCTGAATTTAATGGTGAAGCAACATTCCATAATTTAAAATGAAATGTTAAATAATAATATATAATATTTAAAAACATAAACAAAAGAAATAAAAAAAGAAGTGAATTAAACACTTAATAAGGAGAATAAAATGGCAAAAGAAGATTTCGATAGAACGAAAGAGCATGTTAATATTGGGACAATTGGACATGTTGATCATGGTAAAACTACATTAACAGCAGCAATTGCAACAGCACTTTCAAAAAAAGGTTTATCAAAAGCACAAGATTATGCTTCAATCGATAAAGCACCAGAAGAAAAGGCTCGTGGTATAACAATTAATACATCGCATATAGAATATGAAACATTAACAAGACATTATGCTCATGTTGATTGTCCAGGACACGCTGATTATGTTAAAAACATGATTACAGGTGCTGCACAAATGGATGGTGGTATCTTGGTTGTTGCTGCAACTGATGGTCCAATGCCTCAAACTAGAGAGCACATCTTGCTTTCAAAACAAGTGGGAGTTCCTAAAATTGTTGTATTTTTAAATAAAATAGATATGTTAGGCTCGCCTGAAGAAGCTAATGAAATTATTGAATTAGTTGAAATGGAAGTAAGAGGATTATTATCTGATTATGAATTTGATGGAGATAATGCTCCAGTTATTACTGGTTCTGCTCTTAAAGCATTACAAGGTGATGCTGCATATGAACAAAAAATTTATGATTTAATGGATGCTGTTGATAGTTATATTACAGCTCCTGCTCGTGAAAAAGATAAACCATTCTTAATGGCTATTGAAGATGTATTTACAATTACAGGACGTGGAACTGTTGCTACAGGTCGTGTTGAGCGTGGAGAATTAAACATTAATGATGATGTTGAAATTGTAGGAATTCACCCTACTAAAAAAACTACAGTTACAGGTATTGAAATGTTTAGAAAAAATCTAAAACAAGCCTTAGCTGGAGATAATGCAGGACTTTTATTAAGAGGTGTTGCTAGAGAAGATATTGAACGTGGTCAAGTTCTTGCTAAACCAGGATCAATTATTCCTCACAAAGAATTTAAAGCAGCTATTTATGCTCTTAAAAAAGAAGAAGGTGGCCGTCACACTCCTTTCTTTAAGAACTACAAACCTCAGTTTTACTTTAGAACAACTGATGTAACAGGTGGAATTGAATTACCTGATGGTAAAGAAATGGTTATTCCTGGAGATAACATTGAACTTACAATTAAGTTGATTTACCCTGTTGCCGTTGAAGAAGGAACTAAGTTCTCTATCCGTGAAGGTGGAAGAACTGTTGGTGCTGGATCAGTTACTCAAATTATTAAATAAAACAATTTTAATATAAAAATTAAAAATCATTTATTCAAAAGATAAATGTTTTTTTATCTTTTGAATAAATGACAATTTCATAAAAAATAATCAAAAGGAAATATTTTGCAAACCAAAATTAAAAACACTAAAATGTGAGAAATGAATAAAGTAGATTATTTAAATTTAGTCTTTGGTTCAATTTTGAGTCTTTTTTCTGCTATTTGTGGTGCCAGTTTACCATTTTTGTTAGGAAGAATTATTAATAGTGCAGAGGAAACTATTGCAGATGATGTTGTATTTCCTGTGGGTGAAGTTCTTTTTAATTTATTTTTAATGTTATTAGTAGGTTGTTTGGGTTTGTTATTTACTTATTTTGGAAGAAAAACATTGGCTAAATTTTCAACATCAAAATTGGCTGAAATTAGAAGGAAAGTATTTGTTAAAATACAATATCTTTCTCCTGAAGATTTAAAGAATCATAAAGATAATTCTCTTTTGACAAGATTGCAACTAGATAATCTTAACTACTCTACTTATTTAAATTATTTGATTATTACATTTATTCCAACTTTATTTAGATTTATCACTTTTTCTATTATGTGTTTAATATTGAATTATATTGTTGCATTGGCTTTAGTTGGTTTTGCGATTGTTTTCTATGTCGTTATTTCTTTTTTATCAACGAATTCAGAAAAAAGTTATATTCAGGCATTGGAATCTACAGATTCATTAAATAAAATAATTAAAGAAAATATTACTGGAGCAAGAGTTGTTAAGGCTTTTAATTTAAAAGAGAGACAAAGACAAAGATTTATTAAAATAAACGATTTTTTAGTTAAAACTTCAATAAAGGCAGAGAAAAAAGTTTTCAGTGGTTGACCTTTTTCTTTGGCTTTTGTAGCATCCACTTCTGTGATTATAATTTTAATATTTTCTTTAATGACATGAGCAATGCCGGGAACTGGCGCTAATGTAGGAGATATTGTAGCATTTATTAATTATTCTTATTTAATAATGTGATCAGTTTTTGAATTTATTATCATCAAAATATTTAAAGCAAGATCTCATGCATCTAAAACTAGAATATCTGAAATATTAGAATTAGAAAATAACCACTTTAATGACAAAGGAATCCCTTTTAAATCAGGAGATATTGTCTTCAAAAATGTTTCTTTTAAATATAACTCTGATTCAATAGATTATGTTTTAAAAAACATTTCTTTTACCATAAAAGAAAATACTAGAGTAGGAATTATTGGATCAACCGGAAGTGGGAAATCAGCTTTAATTAACCTTATAACAAGATTATTTGATAATCAAAGTGGAAAAATCACAATAAACAAAATAAACCTGCAAGATATCAATACCAAAGATTTAATTAATAATATCTCAATTTCATTTCAACAGAAATATTTATTTGCAGGAACAATAAAATCAAATGTTCTATTTGGAAATAAAAATTTAACTGATGATGAAGTATTAGAGTTATTAAATATATCAGAAATGAAACCATTTATTGATTCGAAAAAAGATGGAATTAATTATAAATTGGAACAAAATGGTCAAAACTTATCTGGTGGTCAAAAACAAAGAATTGCTATTGCAAGAACTTTATCTCAAGAATCAAAGATATTAATTTTTGATGATGCAACTTCAGCTCTTGATAATATTACTGAGAAAAAAATATTAGCATCTATTAACAAAATCAAACAAAATATTACACAAATTTTTGTGGCTCAAAAAATTTCAACTATTAAAGAAATGGATCAAATAATTGTACTGGATAAAGGATTAATTGTTGGACAAGGAACTCATGATGAATTAATTGAAACGTGCGCTATTTATCAAGAAATAAATGAGTTTCAAAGCAAGGAGGTGAAATAATGGATAATAAAAATTCTAAAAAACTTAAGTCAAAAATACCAATAGGCTCATTAATTAAATTGTTTTCAGAATTTTTTAAAGCTGACAAAATTTTACTAATAGTTTGTTTATTCATTTCTTTAATTTCTTCTGTTGCAATTATTATGGGCTCCATTTTTACTGGTTTCACATTGGATGCATTTACAAAATCTTTTGCTGACGCAATTATGACAGATCAAGAATTATTGAATATAGTTTACGCATTTTTAATCACAATTTCTTGTTATATAATTTATTTTGTTACAAATCATACTTTATTCATGGTTACAATTTCTCTATCTTATAGAGCAGGTTCAAGAATTCGTCATGCAGTTTTTGAAAAAATTATTTCAGTTTCAATAAATTATATTGATAAAAATAAAGCGGGGGAATTAATTTCAAGAACCACAACTGATGTTGATCAATTTATTTCTAATGCAGTTCAAATGTTTGCATCCATGTTTGTATCACCATTCATTATTTTTATAGCGATAATTGCATTGTTAATTTATTCTCCAACATTAGCTATAGTAACTTTTATCATGATGTTCATATTTTTTATAGGTTCTATTATTATTGCAAAATCAGCTGCTCCTAATTATTCTAAAATGCAAGAAAATGTTGGTGAAATTGGATCTTTCTGTGAAGAACACATTAAAAATAAAGTGGCTATATATCTTTTTGCTCAACAAGAAAAAGTAATCAAGGAATTTGATGAAATTAATAATAAGCATGCAAATCAATTTTGAAAAGCAGAATATAAAACAGGTATTCTATGACCATATACTGATTTAACGGAAAATTTTTTATATGGAATTATTTATATTGTTGGATTAATATTTATTTCATTCAAAGTTCCACATGGCGGAATTGAAGCAACACTGACACTAGGAACAATTACATCCTTTGTATTGATGGTTAGACAGGTAAATGGTGAATTGGGAAATATGGCAAGGTTTTCTACCTTCATTCAAAAAATTATTTTTAGTGCAGTCAGAATCAAAGAAATCTTGATGGTTGAAAACGATGTCAATATTGGAACTAGTAAAGTTGAAAATTTAGATGGTGATATTATTTTTGAAAATGTTAATTTTTCTTATGATGAAGGCCCTACAATAATTAAAGATTTTAATTTACATGTTAAAAAGGGTCAAAAGGTTGCCATTGTTGGTCCAACAGGAAGTGGGAAAACAACACTAATAAACTTATTGTTGCGTTTCTATGAAATTGATTCTGGTACTATAAAAATAGATGGCCAAAATATTCAAGATTTAGATAAATACAATTTAAGAAAATTTATATCTGTAGTCTTGCAAGAGGTCTCTTTATTTTCAGAATCTATTGCAACCAACATTGCTTATGGTCATAGCAATGGGAAACTTGACATTAAAGGTATCAAGGTTGCTGCAAAAGAAATAGGTTCTAATCATTTTATAAATATATTGCCAAATAATTATGATCAAATAGTTGAAGATTCAAATGATTTTTCTGCAGGTGAATCACAATTACTTTCACTAACTAGGGCTTATTATTCTCCTTCTAATATTTTAATTTTAGATGAAGCAACATCGAATGTTGATTCTAAAACTGAGCACAATGTTCAAAAAGGAATTTTGAAAATAATGCAAAACAAAACAACTTTCATTATAGCTCATAGATTATCTACTATTATTAATTCAGATATCATTATTGTCATGAAAGATGGGATGATTATTGAAAAAGGAAATCACAATGAATTATTAGCAATGAATGGCTTTTATTATAATTTATATAATTCTAATGTTTTGGAAAACGAAGAATAATAAAATAATATTTTAAAATTAAAACATCCCCTAAAATTTAGAGGATGTTTTTTTATTCAATGAATAATTTTATGAATTAATATTTTTCTTTCGTTGTTTTACCTGTTAAAATAGCTATTGAAGAAGATGTTCCAAATCTTTCCACACCTAATGAAGCATATTTCTCCAAGTCTTCAATACTTTTAATACCGCCTGCAGCTTTCATTTTTATCTTACCTTGAATTACTTTGTTAAAGATTTCAATATCTTGGAAAGTAGCACCTCTATAAGAGAATCCAGTACTTGTTTTGATGAAATCGGCACCAGAAGCTAAAACAATTTCAGCAGCCTTTTCAATTTCATAATCTTTTAACAATGCAGTTTCGATAATTACCTTAAGAACTTTATCTCCGATGATTTCCTTAATTTTTTTTATTTCATTCAAAACATAATCATATTGACCATCTCTAAATCGACCAATATTCATTACCATATCTATTTCATCTGCTCCGTGATCAATTGCTAATTTAGCTTCTTGAACTTTAGCTTGTGTTGCACTTGCTCCTAAAGGAAAACCAATAACAGAAATAACTTTGATGTCATTTTTACCAATTTTCTCTTTAGCATGCTTTACTCAAGATGAGTTTATACAAACTCCACCAAATTTTCACTCAACAGCTTCCTCAATTAATTTATCAATCTCTTTACTAGTACCTTCAGGTTTTAAGTAAGTGTGATCTATCATATTTTCAAATTTCATATAACTCTCCTTAATTAATTTTATCAAGAATAATTTTATTAGATATAACTTTATTATTTATTTTATATCCATTTTGTAATTCTTTTATTAGGGATAAATCAATTATTTTGCTTGAATAAAAAACAAAAAGAACATCTCCTTTTTTAATAAAGTCATTAGTAATTTTCTTTAATTCAATACCAGCTTCAAAATCAAGAATATCATTTTTTGTTTTTCTTCCAGCACCAAGTTTTAATGCTACATTACCAAAAACTAGTGAATCATAAATTTCTAAAAATCCATTATCAATAGCCAAAATTTCAACTTTATGTTTAGGGTTTCAAAACAAAGGATCTTTTAATGATTCTATTTCACCACCTTGTGCTTCAATTAACTCATAAAATTTACTCAATGCCTTTCCAGATGATATTGATTCAAGAGCCAATCTTTCACCGTCTAATTCATTCTTTACAATTCCGGATTGCATTAACATAGTTGCTGCTGAACTCAAACATAATTTAAGAAAATTAGCTTCACCATGACCTGACAAAGTATTTATAGATTCTATTATCTCATTTTTATTCCCTATCATTTTTCCTAAAGGTTGACTCATGTTAGTAATTTCAACTTTAATATCTTTTTTTAATGATTTTCCGATTTTAATCATGATATGTCCTAATTCTTGAGCAGATTTCAAATCTTTCATGAAAGCACCATTACCACATTTAATATCTAATAAAATAGCATTACTACCAGTAGCTAATTTTTTAGACATTATTGATGAAGCAATTAACGGTAAAGAATCAACTGTTCCTGTAACATCCCTAAGTGCATAAATCATTTTATCTGCAGGAACTAATGAATCAGTTTGGCCGATTATAGAAATACCAATTTCATTAACTACTTTTTTAAATTCATCAATTGATAAAAAACAATTAAAGCCAGGAATAGATTCTAATTTGTCAATTGTCCCACCCGTATGACCTAAACCTCTGCCGGACATTTTGGCTATAATTCCTCCACAAGCAGCAACAATTGGACCTAGAACAAGTGATGTTTTATCTCCAACACCACCAGTTGAGTGCTTGTCCAATTTAACACCCTCAATAGAAGATAAGTCAATTATGTCTCCAGAGTGCAACATTGATTCAGTTAAATCAGATGTTTCTCGTTCATTTAATCCATTAAAAAAAATCGACATTAATAATGCCGACATTTGATAATCAGGTATTTTTTTGCTTGTAAAACCATCGATAATGAAAGAAATTTCTTGTTTTGAAATTTCTTTCTTATCTTTCTTTTTGTTTATAATATCTACTATATTCATAATTAATAACTTTATAAAGTTTCCAATGCTAATTCCATCATGTCTTTGAAAGCACTTTGTCTTTCTTCGGCGCTAGATTCTTCGTTGGTTATTAAGTTGTCAGAAACAGTCAAAATACAAGCTGCTTGTTTTCCTAATTTTTCAGCATTAGTAAATAAAGCGTAAGATTCCATTTCTACTGCTAAAGATTGTGTGTTTTTAATTCTCTTTTCTAATGGTATGGAAGAATAAAAAACATCTGAAGAGTGTACTCTTCCCAAAGTTAATTTCTTATCTAATTTTTGAGCAGCTGCAATAATTTTGTCGTTTAATTCTTTTGAAGGCAACATTACTTCTCTAGATTCTTCTAAAACTAATTCTGTAAAAGATGTATTTTCACTAATTGCTTCTGTCGCTAAAATTAAATCATAAATTTTGATATCAGCTTTGTATGAACCGGCAGAACCAACTCTAATAATATTATCTACATCATAAAACTTAAAAAGTTCATATGAATAAATACCAATAGAAGGGCAACCCATTCCACCACCAGCAACGGTTATTGGCTTCCCTTTATATGTTCCTGTATACATAAACATATTTCTGATTTGATTAACTATCTTAACATCTTGCAAGTAATTATCCGCAATAAATTTAGCTCTTAAAGGATCTCCGGGCATTAAAACTGTTTTAGCAATTTCTCCCTTTTTAGCATTTATGTGTGGTGTCATGATTTATCCTTTATTATTTTGTTTTTTACTACTAATTAATTAAATTATATTATAAATTGATATATAGGATATGAAAAATAGAAATTTAAATTATCAAATGCTATTTTTTATTATCTTTTAAGTTATTTTCTTTTAAGCAAAGTAAATATTCATTTAAGTAGTAACATATAAATAAATGAAAATAAACTCCATAATTCAACTAAATAATTCTTTAAGCGAACTTGAAATAGATATAGTTAAAGAAATCAACATAAACCCTAGTCAATTTTTATTATTAAATATTGTTGATTATGCAAAAGAAATTTTTACATCCAAATCTTCTATTTCAAGATTGTCACAAAAACTTGGTTTTACAACTATATTAGAAATGAAATTATTTATTAAGCAAGAATTAACTAAAATTGAAATGTCTTACAACATAAGTTCTAATACTTCTCTTGATGATAGAATAAATAATTTAAGATCATACAATAACTATGCAATTAATGAAACTTTAATTAATTTAGATTTAAAAAATTTTTCAAAAATTTGTCAGGAAATATTTAAAGCAAAAAAAATAATTATTTTTGGTGTAGGCTCATCATATTTAGCATCACTTGAGTTAGCTACCAATCTTCAAAAAATAGGATTAAACGTTGTTGCTTCAAATGATGTTCATAATTCTATTCTTAAAGTTGCACATTTTAATGAAAAAGATTTATTAATTTGCTTTTCTAAATCAGGAACCACTAAAGAAGTTTTGTTTCTTAATCAATGTGTAAAAAATGTTGAAGGCAAAACACTATTAATAACAGCTAATCAAAAAAAATTAAAAAACATTGATTTTAAAATAAATTTAATGGATTTAGCAAAAAACATGCGAGTAATTGCGACTAGTTCAAAAATTTCGCAACTTATATTATCTGATGCAATATTTTTAGAAATATATTTACTAACAAATAATCAAGATAAAATTCAACAAGAAAAAGAATTTCTTGATAATTGGGAAAAATTCCAATAATCTTTTAATAAAAATAATCTTTTAATATCTTTTGTGGGAAAACCTCCCTGTATTCTTTGTGCAAAACTTATAAATTGTATTATTTATATTCACATAGAAAATTTTGTGTGTAAGGAGATTTAGTTATGAAAAAAGAACTTTTTTTAAAATCGATTCAGAATAATTTAATAGTTTCTTGTCAAGCTGTTGATAAAGAACATTTAAACAATGTTGAAGCAATTACATTAGTTGCTAAATCAGTTATAGATGGAGGAGCTAAAGTTTTGAGGTTAAGTCAATTCGATCATATTCAATCAATTATGAAAGTAACTAATTTACCCATAATAGGTTTGATAAAACAAAAGTATGATAATTCTAATGTATTTATCACTCCAACATTAAAAGAGGTAAAGCAATTAATTGAACTTGGAGTAAATTGTATAGCTCTGGATGCAACAAAAAGAGAAAGGCCAAATGAAGACTTGAATTTTATTGTAGAATATGTAAGAAAAAATCATGATGATATTACTTTGATGGCAGATTGTTCAAATCTTGAAGATGTTGAAATGGCAATAAAATTAAAATTTGATTTAATTGGTACTACTTTACGAGGATATACTGAAGAAACAAAAGGTTTGGATAATATTTCCAATAATTTTGAATTTATAAAAGAGATATTAGAAATAACTTCTATACCAATTATTGCGGAAGGTGGTATTTGAGAGCCTTCACAAGTTAAACAATTATTTGATTTAGGTTGCTTCGGAGTAGTTGTTGGTTCTGCTATTACAAGACCACAAGAAATAACTAAAAGATTTTATGATTATTTAGGAATTAAATAAAATGAATTTAACCATTAAAGAAAATAAGATTTATAAATCTTGACAAACAAGAAATAGCAAAAATAAAGGTAAAATAAAATCATTTTTTGATCAACTATCAAGGGGGTTAATGTTACCCATTGCAATTTTGCCAATAGCTGGATTGCTTTTAGGAATTGGTGGTTCCATAGGTGCAAACGTAACTTCTCAAACAGGGGAAATTTTTGCAAATATTTTCAAAGGAATGTCTGATGTTATATTTGGTAATTTACCCATATTGTTTTGTATAGCAATAACGATAACGTTTTCAAAAGATCGGGGAGCATCTGGTTTTGCAGCAGCAATAGCTTATTTAGTATTTTGTTCTTCTCAATTAGCTTTTTTACAATTTAATGAAGATGGAACTTTAAAGTCAATTATGTGATTTCATACACAAATTACAGGTATGTCTAGTACAACATTAGGATTGCCAACAATTCAAACATCAATATTTGGAGGTATAATTGTTGGACTGCTAACATCATTTATATTTAATAAAGTATCTGTATTGCAAGTACCAAAAGCATTAGATTTTTTTTCAGGAATAAGATTGGTACCAATTATGTTGATACCAATTATGTTTTTACTTTCAACAACATTTCTTGTTTTTTGACCTTGAGTAGGATTAGCAATTTTAAAAATGGGAGAAGGAATCCAAGGAGCCCCTGGAGGAACAGGTGGATTACTATATGGTATATTAGGAAGAGCTTTAATGCCTTTTGGATTACATCATATTCCTATTGTTTTAGCATTTCAAACTCCTTTTGGAGGTGTACTTACTTCTGACGCATTGAACACTGGAATTATGGAAGCCGGAGTTTCTTTGACTGATCAAGCCAAAATAATGACTTTGTTCGATAAATTTAATGGAGGTGCTAATATTGAAGGTGATCAAAACATTTGAAACTTCATTAACTCATTACCATATAACACATTGACATCAGGAATGAATCAAGTACCAATATTTGATTGATTTTATCAATATACCGGAGTTTATGCAGGAAGATATACTCAAGATTATCCTACATACTTAGGTGTTTGTATGGGTATCGGCGCAGCTTTAATTGTTGCTTCTGAAAAGAAAAATAGAAGAGATGTTTCTATTGTGGTAGGTTCATCAATGGCAGTCGCTTTCTTGACAGGAATTACAGAACCTTTGGAATTTACATTTTTATTTGCAGCACCATTGTTATTTTATTTAGTTTATGTTCCGCTATCAGGTTTTTCATATATGTTTATGGAACTTAGTGGTGCACATATAGGAGTAGGTTTTGCGCGTGGATTCATTGACCTAATGATATATGGAGCTCTTCCTGTTTTAAAAGGAACCAAATTTTATTTTGCATTTGTCTTGGCAGCTGGTGAAGGATTGTTTGCATTTGTAACATTTTTATTTTTCATTAAAAAATTCAATATTCAAACTCCTGGTCGTGGAGATAATGTAATCAAATTAATGTCAAAAAATGATTATCAAAAAACAAAAACAAATCAAAATAAGAATCAACCAGATGAAAGAGTCTTGGAGATAATTAAAAATCTTGGTGGTCAAAATAATTTAAAGGATGTTTCTGCTTGTGCTACTAGATTAAGAGTCAGCGTAAATGATGTTACTAATATCACAAAGGAATCTTTTGACTCTTTGGGATCCAAGGGCATGGTTATTAATGGTAATGCATTACAAATTATTTTTGGTGGCGAGGCAACAATTTTGTCACAAAAAATAAATGATTTTATTAACAATGATGATTCACAAACAATGAATCATGAAAATTTAAATTATATAAAAGTAGAATTCAAAACACTAAATGTGTATGCTCCATTTGATGGAGAAATTGTTCGACTTGCAGATGTTCCGGATGAATTATTTAGTCAAGGTGCAATAGGAAATGGCATTGCAATTATTCCCGAATCATCTAATATATTTTCTCCTATTGATGGTTATTTAACAAATATATTTCATACTAATCATGCATATACATTTAAGTCACAAGATGGTACATCTATATTGTTGCATGTTGGTATAGATACATCTGAGAAAAATAAAAAAATATTTAAATTAAAAGGAAAAATGGGTGCTGTAAATATAAATTCAAATATTGCTAACATAAATTTAATAGAAATAGCAAAGGCCAAATCATCAATGAGTCCTATTGTGTTTCCCGAGTTAGACTCAAATAAAACAATAAATTTAGTTGTTGAATATGGTCAGAAAGTGAAAGCCGGAGATTTGATAATGACAATTGAAGAAAAACATTTTAATTAAAAGTATAAAAAAATATCCTAAATAAATTTAAGATATTTTGATAGATATTGTTATTTAACTACTTTAGCTTTTGATCTTCAATAAATAACGAAACCAATAACTGGTGGAAGAAACGCGAATAAAATGTATCAAAGTTTGCTTTTTAAATTAAGAGTTTTGATAGCTAAATAAACAAATCCTCCAATTAAAAGTCCAAAAATAAATGCACTTAAAGCACCTACCAAAGTTATCTTATGATTTGATAATTGTTTTGCCATATACACCTCCTTCTTATAATTTGTAATAATTATTTATATTTAAATATTTTTTGTAATATTTAAATAAAATTATATTATAATATTATTAAAATATATGTAGAAAGTTTTATTGGTTATTAAAATCTAATCAATAAATCAGTAATGAATTTAATTTATATAATTTTGATAGTTTCTTCTATTGTTATTATCATTCCTTGAATATATGGTTTGCTTTTGCCAATCATCAAACCAACAATAAGTAAAAAGGCGACAATGTACTTATATGCTTTTTCTTCAGGTTTTTTCATTATTTTAGCAATTTTTGGATTCTATGCTGAAGCAAAAGAAGAGTTAACTATTCATTTGGAACATGAACATTTTAGTCAAGGCGCTATTTGAGGAATCAATATTGGTGTTATTGGCGGAGGAGCTTTTTTAATTTTAGGTTTGTCTATATTAATAAAATTTTTAATAGCTAAAAAGATATCTAATAAAGAAGAAAATGCATTAGAGTCAAATCATGAACACTCAAATTTAATATATAACTTAAATGATGTAAATCCAAAATCCAAAATTTTGGCGTTAATACTTTTATTATCTCATCGTATACCTGGTGGATTAATTATTGGTTTTTTAATTTCTAATATTCAACATAATGGTTCTGTAAGTCCTGTTGATATTGTGTTCTTGGTAACATTTATTTTGCATATAATTCCTGAAGAACTTATTTTGTATTATCGTCAAATGCAAATGGGAGTTAATAAATGAAGAGCTGCCCTTAACTCATTTTTAGGTACTTTACTTTTAGTTCCGTTTATTTTCATTGGTGCATATAGTGCTAATTATATGAACGACAATGTCATTCTTATATCATTCTTAAAAGTATGCGTTGGTTCTTTGATTTTATTTAGTGCGCTTGTTGAATTCATCCCAGAATTTTTGCACAATGAAATGAATGCCAAAACATGATATGTCACTATTGCTCTTGTGATGCTAGGTGTAGTATTTGGATTAATATTATTCTCAATTCATTCACATGGATCGGGCGCCCATGAACCACATTCTTTTAATATTATTAGATAACTAAAAAAAACATATTTTCATTATCATTTTTCAGACTTTAAAGATTATAATTATATTTAATAAAATAAGAAAAAAGGTAAAAAATAATGTTAGAAAATAAAGAAATGAAATTTATAAATGCAATGAGATATTTTGGTTTAAAATCTATTGAAGCAGCTAAAGGTGGACATGTAGGAATGACTATATCTGCAGCACCTATTACTTATACTTTGTTTACTAAATTTATAAACATTAATTCGCAAGATGGTAAATGAATTAATAGAGATAGATTTGTTTTAAGTGGTGGTCATGGCTCAATGTCTGTATATCCTATTTTGCATTTTTCAGGTTTACTAAATAAAAAAGAATTACAAAATTTTAAAAAAGATGGTTCCAAAACTCCTGGACATCCTGAATTTGAATATGCTAATGATAATTTTGTTGATGCTTCAACAGGTCCTTTGGGTCAAGGTTTTGCCATGGCTGTAGGAATGGCAATTGCTCAAAAATATCTTGAAAAAACAACAATCGAAAAGTTTCCTAAAATATTTGATCACTACACTTATGTAGTTGTAGGAGATGGTGATTTGCAAGAAGGTATTTCCTATGAATCAAGCGCTATTGCAGGGAGGTTAGGTTTAGACAAATTAATTGTTTTACATGATTCAAATAAATTTCAATTAGATTCATCTGTGGATCAAGTGAGTATTGAAAATTTGAAAATGAGATTTGAATCTAACAATTGATTTTATCAAAAAACTTCCAATGAACCAATTGAAATTGAAAACGCTATTAGAAAAGCTCAAAAAAGTGGTAAACCATCTTTTATAGAGGTGGAAACAATTATTGCCGAAGGATTGAATTCCCAATCTTCATTTAAAGGTCATCACGGAGTTGTGGGTGAAGATGATTTAATTAAATTTAATAAACATTATGATACTAACTTTGCAGGATGAGATGTTGATCAAGACATTTATGACCATTTTGAAAAACATGTTAAAAATAGAGGAGAAGAAGCTTTTAATAATTGAGCATTAACTTTAGAAAAATATAAAAAAGTAGATGAAAAAGAATTTGATATTGTTGATTCATGAATAAAAAACAAAGTTGATTTTAATGAAATATTAAATAATACAAGATTTGACAATAATAATTTAGCTACTAGAATGTACATTAAAGATTTAATCTCTAATTTACATGAATCAACAAAGAATGCTATTTCTTTGGGAGTGGATGTTTCTTCATCTACGCAAATTGCTATTTCTGATAAATCTTTTTTAGATGGAGGGAATGCTGTTTATTTAGGTATTAGAGAATTCGCAATGGCAGCTATTTCTAATGGTATTAATTTGCATGGAGCTTTGAAAACAATTGGTGGAACATTTTTGGTGTTTGCTGATTATATGAAAAGCGCTATTAGATTAGGGGCAATGATGGAAATTCCAAATATTTTTGCCTTTACACATGATTCTTATCAAGTCGGAGGTGATGGTCCAACACATCAACCTTTTGATCAATTACCTATGTTGAGATCGATTGCTAATGTTGATGTTCATAGACCTTGTGATGAAACTGAAACTAGGGTTGCTTTGATCGAAGCTTTTGAATCCAAAAGAAATACCAACATATTGATTTTATCTAGACAAAATCTTGAATCTTTTGATGCAAATCGTTCAATTGATGAGATTAAAAAAGGTGCATATGAATTAATTGCTTGCAATAATCCAGATTATGTTATTGCAGCGTCAGGTTCTGAAATTAGTTTGGCAAAAGAACTAGCTAGTAAATTAGAAAACACTAGAGTAGTTTCTGTTCCTTGTTTGGATAAATTATCTAATTGAAAACCAGAAAATTTAGAAGAATTATTTAAAGCAAAAAAAGCATTAATCACAATAGAAGCCTCGGCTGATTATAAATGATTATCCATCCATCCAAAAAATCAAAAAAATCTTCACATAGGTGCTTTTGAATTTGGGAAATCTATGGATGGTGATGAACTTTATAAACAAAAAGGATTTGATGTTGATAAAATTCTTGAAAAAATTAAAAGTCTATAATAATTAATATTTTTTTAATTAGATATTTATAGAATTATGTATAATATATTAACTAATAAGGAGGCAAATTATGTCAAGAGTAGATGAAATCACCGGTAAAAAACCAATGTCAGGAAATTTACGTTCTCATGCCCTTAATACTTCAAAGAGAAGATTTAACTTAAATCTTCAAAAAGTAACTATTGTTGAAAATGGTGAAAAAATAACTTTAAGAGTTACTGCTAAAACAAAAAGAACACTTCGTAAACAAGGAAGAATCTAAACAAATAAAAAAATCTAATTGTTATTAGATTTTTTATTGTTTCTTTCTTTTTGAAATTTCTCTAATTTATTAATAAATTCTTGATCATCAAAAACTTTTTTGGGTTGAGAATTGTTTCATAGAATAATCAAATAGTTAACTAATTCTTTGTGGTTATTAATAAATTGATAGTTATAATCATCATAACGATTTAAGAAAATTGTTTCTTGTTCATCGCTAAGTCTTAAGCTTTCAATAATGTATGCCAGTTCAAAATTCTTATCTCCCATATGTGCAAATTCTCAATCACAAATAAATAATTTACCATTTTTATCTTGGAGTAAATTTTCTTCTCAAATATCTGAATGAATTGGAGTTGATTTATCTTGGTTCTTAATAATGTAATTAATTCTTTTATAGTAATCATGAATGATAGGAATTTTGATGCCTTTTTCTCACATTATTTTACGATACTCTTTTATTCTTGCTGCAATATTAAAAGGAGGAAAAACAATTTTAGAATTATGTACAATTTTTAAATTATCAGCAAGGGAATTTAAAATTTCATCTGTTATTAAAGGAGTTTGTCCTTCAATAAATTCTCACTTATTTTCCACTTCATTTTGAGAAATTAATTTGGGTACAAAATCAAATTTTTCTAAAATTTCATAATTGATTTTATGGTTAAAATTATTATATATTTTTTGTTGTAAAAAAACATTACCATCTTTATAGGAAATATTAGTGTGACCATTCTCAATTTTTATTTTCATTTTTACATCCTATTTAATTTAATTTTATAATTAATTTTATCATTTATATAATAAAAGTATTATAATATACTAACTTAAAATATTGAGAGCAAGGATTTTTTTATGCATGATTACAAAGATAATTTTAATAATGCTATAGATTTCGCTGTTAAAAAAACAAAACTTAAATGATGAAAATTAATTTTTTTAGGAATAATGGGATGTATTTATGTAGGTATTGCATATATAGCTTTTATTACAGTTGTTGCGGGTATGCAAGATGCTAGTGTTTTTGCTGATGGTTGACAAGATAGGTTAATTTTAAATAATGATGCTCCAAAAATTGATATGAGTGGCTGACCTTTGATTATTGGCGCCGCTGTTTTTCCTGTTGGCCTTTTGTTGATAGTTTTTTTAGGAGGTTCTTTATTTACTTCTGATAATTTAACTTCTATTGCTATTTTAACTAAACAAATTAAAATTCCACCAGTGGTTTTTAAATGATCATTAACATTATTGGGTAACATTATCGGTGCCTTTATAATTGCAGCAATTGCAAGAGGTGCTCATGTTTTTAACGAAAAACACTTATTTGTTTTACAACAAATAATTGCCAAAAAAGTTAATATGGAATGATGACATGCTTTTTTTTCAGGAATTTTATGTAATATTTTAGTTGCTGGAACAGTATGATCAACTATGGCTACTAAACACTCAATTGCCAAAATCTTTTTAATTTATTTCCCAATTTGATTATTTGCAATAGTTGGATTCCAACATGTAACTGCCAATTCAATTATTTTTGCTTTTGGTTGAACACATTCTGATAGTGAGTTATTACAAAATGTTGGTCAAGGAGTCTTTAATGTCCCAATATCTTTGGCAGATTGATCATTTAGAAGTTTCTTTATAAATATGATACCTGCCATGATGGGTAATTGATTATCAGGAGCTATCTTCTTGCCTTTTATTTATTTCTGATTGAGTGATAATCACTTAATTGTTAAAGGTCAAAAACAATTGAAAAAGCAACAAGAACAACTCAAAAAACAAAGAAAAACCATTGAAAACCAACAGGAAAGAATTGAAAACCAACAAGAAACCATTGAAAACCAACAAGAATTTGTACAAAATGTACAAAAAATAATTAATGATTCTCCTAATGACTTTCCTATATTGGATGAATTAGTTGAACAAGTTGTTACCAAGAAACCTTGATATAAAAAACATAAAACTAATAAAAAACAAGAAGATAAATTCTCTCTCTATGAAGATGAATTATTGCAACATGAAATTCCTGATTATGATGAGTTATACACTTCGCAAGAAGACTCTGTTGCAGCAGATGCTATTGTCAAAACTGATGAAGTAAATATTGAATCTAGAAATAAAAAAAGATAGAATATACTAAAATCTATTAATTAGATTTTTTTATGTTTGTTTTCTCTCAATGATCATTAAATTTTTTTACTTTATTTATGTAATCTTGTAATTTTTCAATTTCAGCTTCAAACACTTCTACAATATCTTGGATGGCAAAAAAACAATACAAATTTAAATGTGCTAAATCAAAATATTTACTATTATAATTAATTCATTCATAATCGATTAAATGAATTTTACCTTCATTATCTATAATTATGTTTTGAGGTCTTAAGTCGCCATGAGATAATACTATATCAGATTTATCATACTCAATATTTGTAAAGTGAGTTATCTCGCTTAGTGTGGTGCGTCAATGCTTATTTAAACTCTTTTTAAGATCTTTAAGTGTATTGATGTCATTTTTATTTAAAGGAGCACCAGGAATTCATTTTTTAATCATTATTTTATTATCTATATATAAAACATTATTATTATTTTTTAAAAAGATTAATTCATTGTTGTGATTGACAATTTCATTTTTAGCAATTCTTACTTGAACAACTTCTTTACAAAAAAAACCTTGATAGGTTTTGTTGTGATTTCCTTCATAAAATAATTTTATGTCGGAAATATTTTTTAAAATATTTTTTTTATTTAACATAAGGAAATATTATAAATCAATATTTTTAACATATTTAGCATTTTCTTCAATAAATTGTCTTCTTGGAGCAACATCATCGCCCATTAAAGTTGAAAAAACCAAATCTGCTGTAGCTGCATCACTAATTTGCACTTGCAACATTTTTCTAGATGAAGGATCCATTGTTGTTTCTCATAATTGATCAGGGTTCATTTCTCCCAATCCCTTATATCTTTGGATATTGTATTTAACATTAGCATCTCTAGCTTCTAATTCTTTAATAGCGATATCTTTTTGTTCTTCGTTGTATGCATATTGGAAACTTTTACCAGATGATATTTTGAAAAGAGGTGGTTGAGCAATATATATAAATCCATATTCAACCAATGGTCTCATATAACGATAAAGGAATGTCAATAATAATGTTCTAATGTGAGATCCATCAACATCAGCATCGGTCATAATAATAACTTTGTGATATCTTAATTTATTAATATTAATTTCGCTACCTACACCAGTACCTAAAGCTGTGATGATAGACATAATTTCAGTATTTTCAAACACTTTATCAATTCTTGCTTTCTCTGAATTGATAATTTTACCCCGTAGTGGTAAAATAGCTTGTGTTTCTCTGTCTCTACCCATTTTTGCAGAACCACCAGCTGAGTCCCCTTCGACAATGTATATTTCTGAAATTTCAGCATTTTTTGAAGAACAATCAGCAAGTTTTCCAGGAAGTGCGGTAATATCAAAAATAGTTTTTCTTCTAGTTGCTTCTCTTGCATTGGTTGCAGCAAAACGTGCTCTTTGAGCAAGTAGAGTTTTCTCAATTATCATTTTAGCTTGATTAGGATTTTCTCCTAAGAATTTTTCTAATTCAATCGAAAGAACTTTATTAGTTGCCATTCTGGCATCCTTATTACCAAGTTTACTTTTGGTTTGACCTTCAAAGATTGGTTCAATATGTTTTATAGAAATAATAGCAGTTAAACCTTCACGCACATCTTCTCTAGTTAATTTTTCGTCTTCATTTTTAAATAACTTATTAGCTCCAGCATAATTATTCAATATTCTTGTTAAAGCATCTGTAAAACCTTGTTCATGAGTTCCACCTTCTATTGTAGAAATATTATTTGCATATGAAACAACATTGCTTTGATAACTTGTATTATATTGCATAGCTACTTCAACAATAACTTCTCCGTCATCACCTTTAACTTTACCTTCAGCATAAACTATTTCGTCATGAATAATAGCACGACCTTTATTTAATTCTTGAACATATTCTTTGATTCCACCTTCAAAATAAAATGTTTTTTCAACAATATCATCAGTTCTTTTATCAATCAACTTAATTGTTATCCCTTTATTTAAATATGCAATTTGTTTCGCTCTATCTAAAATAACAGGAAATTCAAATTCATTTTGTTCCATAATTGTAAAATCAGGTTTAAACGAAATTTTAGTTCCAGTATCTGCTACGTCTACTTGACCAATAACATTTATTTCTCCTTGAGAAATTCCACCATCTTTAAATTGTTGGAAGTGAAGATTACCATTTCTTTTTATTCAAACTTTTAAATCAGCACTTAGTGCATTAACAACTGATGCACCAACACCATGCAAACCTCCCGAAACTTTATATGTATCAGAGTCAAATTTACCTCCGGCATGTAAAACTGTTAAAACAGTTTCTACTGTAGAAAGTCCTGTTTGTGGATGAATATCAGTAGGAATACCACGACCATCATCGTTAACTGTTACATATCCATCAAAGTCTAATTCAATAGTTATTACTGAAGCAAAACCTGCCATTGCTTCATCAATAGAGTTATCTACAACTTCTCAAATTAAGTGGTGCAATCCCTTCTTGCCTGTGGTTCCAATATACATTCCTGGTCTTTTTCTAACGGGTTCTAATCCCTTTAAGACCTTTATATTACTTGCTGAATATTCATTTGACATATCTGCCTCTTTCAATTGATAAATTATTAAATTAAATTATATCAAATAAAAGCCTCTTAGTTATTAAATAAGATTTGGTGAGTTTTCTTCTTTTTCAGTATTTTCTTCTTGTTCTGGATTATTGATTAATAATTTCATACTATTGGCAAACATTTTAGTATTTTTTAAAAAAGAATGTTTTAATAAAGTGTGGCCAATAGTGTCAGACAATCCAAAAAATGTTTGTTCTCTGTAAACAACTTCTTTGAATTTAATTTTAAATACATGTTTGAACATAGTTGGAACAATTTGATAATGTAATCAATATTTATCTTTTGCATGAACTCAAAAAATTGAAGATTCATATTTTTCTTTATTATGCTCTTCCAATAAATACTTAGTATATATCCCTTTTATTTTAATGCCAAATTCAATGTTTTTAATTAATTCTCTTTTAATGTTAAAAGTTTTACGAATTGTTTCTTCTAAAGCGGCTCAAACTATTTCAATGGAATCAGCTTTAATTTTTCTTGATTTATAAACAATTTTTTGACGACGAAACTCATCAATTAATGATGTATAAATTTCTTTATTTTCTTCTTTATTTTTTTCTTGTAAATTGACTTTCTCTTTTTTATTGTCCATTATTATATAACCCCTTGGATTGCTAGCACCATTAATATAATAGAAACTATGAATAAAACTAAAGAGAATAATAATATTCACTTAATTGAACGATTAAATAATTCATAATTTTTTTTCAGGATAATTCTCATGAAATTTCTTAAAAATCAAACAAAGCAAGGCAACAACAAAGATATAGCCATTAAGATAGCAGTTACCATTACAATGGGATCAATTTTTTCAAGGTCATTTATTCCAGGAGCACCACCAGATTTTAAATTTTCAAGTCAAGAAAAGGAATTAGAATTTTTAATTAAAGAGAACAAAGAATACATAAAAATAATTATAATATAAAATACTAAAAAGCATATTAAATAAAACTCGATAAAATATTTTAATTTATTTATATATAGTGTTATAATGATTTTGTATTCAAAAAAAATTGAAATACATTATTAAGGAATTTTTATGAAAATATTATTAGCATGTTCAGCTGGAATGTCAACTTCTTTATTAGAGCAATCTATAAGAACATATGCAGAGTCGTTGGGTGAAGAAATAGATGTTGTAGCAAAACCTTCTGGAGAAGCAAAAACAATTATTAAAAATTATGATATTGTTTTACTAGGACCACAAGTTAAATTTATGGAACAATCATTTAAAGATGTAGCCGGTGACATACCTGTTGTTGTAATACCTCCAGCAATTTATGCAATGGCTAAAGGTGAAGATTGCTATAAATTAGCAAAAGATAATCTTAAATAATTTTAAAGACTTATTTAAAAAAAATATAAAAACAAAAAAGGATAAAAAAATGACGAATAGCAAAACCTCCTCTAATTCAAAAGAAAAGTTAAAACATGCATGAGATGTTGCAATCATGCGTATGGGTAAATTAGCCGAACAAAAACATATGTCTTCACTTCGTGATGGATTCGCACTTTTAGTGCCGCTAATTATAGCTGCATCTATTGGTGTAATATGTATGACATTTGTATTTGGTTGATGAGATACTACTTCTACCTCAATATTAGGATGAATAACAATGGGTATCCCTGGTCAAACAACAACAAATGCAGGTGGATCAATTGTTTTTGTTCCAGGCTCTATAGCTAATCAAATTAGCACGGTGGGAACATTTATTTTCTATACAATATGAAAAGGTATTTTTAACCACTTATCTATATTTGTAACACTTACTATCTCTTATTCTTTTGCAAGAATTAAAAATATTAAAGATCCTTTTATTGCTTCTTTAATTGGTCTTGGTGGATTTATGATTTTTTCATATGGTTCAGGAAGTTTATTTGGAACTGGCGGAATGTTGGTTGCCATAATATCATCATTATTATCAATGGAACTTTATTCAGTTTTTGAAAATAACAAAAAATTAGAATTGCATTTACCAGCGGGTGTACCTCCAGCTGTAGCTAGATCTTTTTCTAAATTATTCCCAACAATATTTACTTTATTAATATTCATTGGTATTCAAGCACCATTTATAATTTTCCACCATGTATTTACATGATTAGGAACAGGTGATGCTTTTGGAATAGGTCAAGCAATTTCTGTAGCTGTTCAAGCACCATTTATGTCATTGATTGAAGATTCTTCAGGATCTCTATCTCTAGGATTAATATATGTTACTTTCTCAGCGTTATTATGATTTTTTGGAATTCATGGAACAAATGTTCTTACAGCTATTTTTTCTCCAATTGCACTAGTTGCATTGGCAAATAACCAAGAATACTTATCTTCAGGTGGAACTTCAGGAGCAATTAGTGCTTTTGCTGATGGAACAAATGATGCGTTTGTATTTTTAGGAGGAATAGGGGCAACATTGGCACTAGTTCTTGTAGGATTAGCAATTTCTAAAAAAGCTGATACTAGAGAAATATTAAAATTTGGTGGAGCACCAGCTGTATTCAACATTAATGAGCCTTTAATCTTTGGAGTACCATTAATCTTAAATTTTAAATTAGTTATTCCTTTTATCATTATTCAACCTGTTCTATTTGTAATTACATGATTAGCAATTGAACAATTACAATGAGTACCTCCTGTTATTGTTAAAATACCATGAACAACACCAGTAGGTATCGGAGGATTTCTAGCAACATCTAGTTGACAAGGAATAGTTCTTTCTTTATTCAATTTCGCAGTTGCTTGTTCAATATATACACCATTTGTATTATTAGCAAATAGATCTGCAAAGAAAAATGGAGAAGAATTAGTTAAAATCGACTACAAAGGCGGATGAAAAAAACTAACATCAAAATCTACATTTAAAAAAGGTGGTGAATAATGAGTTCAGAAGTTGAAAATATTCAAGAGCAAAAAGTAGCGATTACTTATTCAGAATGAAATAAATTAGTTGTTCCTTCTGCTGAAACAAACTCCAAAAAATTATTTAATGTTTTGAAATATGGATTAGCTTTATTATTAGCTATTATCTCGCTTATATCTTTATGATTTGCAGCAAATTGACAAACAGCTAATGTATTATCAACAATTGGTATTGATGTAAGTAAATGAAATAATTATCTTTCTACAGATGACACATTAGGAAATAAAGAGTTAATTGCAGCAATCTCAGAATTTAGATTATGAGACTTAAAAGGCGCAGTTATAAATGCCGATGGTATTCAAGGAATGGTAGCAATAGGCATTATGTCTTTAGCATCATTAGTTCCTCTTTTAATATTTAAAAATGGAACAGCTTGATCTATTGGTTCAATTACAATATCTTTGGTATTCTTAATAATTATAATAGCATTATTTTCTTTAGGATTAGAATCTCAATCTAATGCTATAAAAGTAAATACAATAACTTTAAATGACGTAGCAGCTATAGATAGATTAAATGCATTAATTGCTGATAATCAAGCAATGATCAAAGTTCCTTCAGGAGATCAATTATTGACTCCTCAAGAACAAATTCACAATAACATCATTAATAATCTTATTAATGGATATATAACTGAAAAAAATAACATTTTATCAGGTTTCATGCAAGAGCTAAATGATTACTTAAATTTACTTTAATTAATAAAATATAAAACTTAAACTTTAAAATTTGAGTTTTTTTTATGTATTTTTATATTATAATAAAATTAATAAATCAAAATTAGGAGATAAATTATGGAAGAAAAAAAATATACTTATGAAGAATTAGGGCAAATTAGTTTTATGATTATTACATTTGCGGGATCGGCAAAATCAGATGCTATGTTAGCAATATATAGTGCTAAAGAAGGTAAATTTGAAGAAGCTAAATTAAAACTAGAAGAAGCTGAAAAAAACATTATTGAAGCTGAAAAACAACATGCAGATTTAGTGCAACAAGAAGCAGCAGGAACAGAAATTAAAATTCCATTATTATTAATGCATGCAGAAGATCAATTATTATCGACACAAACATTATTATTAATGGCTGAAGAATTTGTTAGTTTGTACAAAAAAATGGCAGAAAAGAAATAGGTTTTATAATGTTAGGTATATCAGTTTATCCGGAAAAAGCAAAGAAACAAGAAATAATAGATTATATCAATCTTGCTGCTAAATACGGTTTTAAAAGAGTTTTTACTTGTTTGCTATCGGCAGAAGGTACTAGAGAAGAAATTAAATCAGAGTTTCTTGAAATAATTACTACAGCTACTAAACAAGGTATGGAAGTTATTCTTGATATTGCTCCATCAGTTTTTTCTAAATTAAATATTTCATATGATGATTTGTCTTTCTTTAAAGAATTGGGTGCAACAGGAATTAGATTAGATGAAGGTTTTGATGGTTTAAAAGAATCAACAATGACATTTAATGATTTAGATTTGGATATTGAAATTAATATGTCTTCAGGAACAAAATATGTTGATAATATCATCTCTTTTGCTCCTAATAAAAAGAAATTGATTGGTTGTCACAACTTTTATCCAATGGAATATTCTGGTCTTTCTATGGAAACATTCACTCAAACTTCTAAACAATATAGAGAATTAAATATTAGAAGTGCTGCATTTGTTAATTCTAATGATGCAAAACATGGTCCTTGACCAGTTATGGATGGCCTATGTACTTTGGAGTTACATAGAACAATGCCAATAACTACACAGGTTAAACATTTTATGATGATGGACTTAGTAGATGACATTATTATTGCTAATGCTTTTGCAAGTGAAAAAGAACTAAAGGCTATTTCGGAAATTAAAAATGTTGTTTCTTTAGATATTGAATTTGACAAATCTATTACCAACATAGAGAAAAAAATAGTTTTGGATGAATTGCATGTTAATAGAGGAGATACATCAGATTATTTAATTAGATCTACACAATCAAGAATCAAATATAAAGATGAAAATTTCAAACCTGTTAATCTACACAAAGAAATTAAAAAAGGTTTCATAACTATCGGAAATGATAATTTTGGTCAATATAAAGGAGAATTACATCTTTCTAAAAAAGATCATTTAGATGATAAAGGAAGAAAAAATGTTGTTGCTAAAATAGCTGATCATGATTTATTCTTGTTAGATTTTATCAAACCTTGATCTAAGTTCTCTTTTAAAGAAGTAAAATAAATTTCATTTATTAAAAAAAACAACTTTGATTAGTTGTTTTTTTATTCTTGTTATTATGAAAATAAAACACCTCACAAATTAGAGGTGTTTTATATGATAATTTTATAAAATTTATTTGTTGTAGTGCTCAACAATTAATGATTCATTGATGTCGCTGTTTAATTCTTTTCTTTCAGGCAATCTATCCAGTTTGAAAACAAAATCTTTTTCTAACTTAACTCATGCTGCCAATTCTTTTCTAGTTTTAGCATCTAAAATTTGAACATTTTTTCTACTTCCTTCTTTTAAAGTAACAATATCTCCAATTGAAATTTGCATTGAAGGAATATCGGCTTTTTTACCATTAAGAGTAAAGTGTCCGTGGTTTACAAGTTGTCTTGCTTGTCTTCTGGTTTCAGCTAAACCTGTTCTATAAACAAAACTGTCTAATCTAGTTTCCAGCATTTGCATAAAGTTTGTACCTGCTTGACCTTGTCTTTTGGAAGCTTTTTCAAATGTGTTTTTGAATTGTTTTTCACTAATTCCATACATGTATCTTAGTTTTTGTTTTTCATATAAGTGTAAACCATATTCAGAAACTTTAACTCTTTTTTGTCCATGTTGCCCTGGAGCATATTGACGACCCTTTCCTTTTACAAATTCTTTACCATTTTCCAATATTGAAAAACCGTAACGACGTGATTTTTTAAATGATGATTTAATATATCTTGACATAATAGTACCTCTTTCTTTTGCATAACGAGGGATGTATTCTTACTTACTTATTTAAATATAATGTTTTCGTTTTACAGCTAAAACTACTTACAAATCAATTTTGAATTTAAATAATATTAAATAATATATATCTGCTGTGTTGTGCTTAATTATTTTATCACAAATCTTATCTATTTTAATGAATAATGACCATATTTTAAGTATTTTTAATATATAATATTGTTAATTTTATTTAATGCTTTAATTTAAAATTAATATATTTACAAAAGGAATTATTTATGAAAAAAATACCAAAAGATTTTATTTTCTCCACTTCAACTTGTTCATATCAAATTGAAGGTGGAAGATTAGAGGGGGGCAGAACACATTCTAATTGAGATAAGTTTACAATCGAAAATTATTACATTCCACCTAAAGGGGTTGCAGAAAGAGAAATAGCTTCAATAGTAAATGCTGCAAATTACTATGAAAAATATGATTTGGACTCAACTATTATGAAGGAGATGGGAGTAAATGGTTTTGTATATAATTTAGATTGAGCCAGAATTTTTCCAAATGATTCTGGAATTGCTAACGAAGAAGGTTTAGACTTCTATGAAAATGCTTTTAAATCTTTAGTTGCTAATGGGGTTAAGCCAATTCCAGTTTTATATCATTGAGACACTCCTCTTTGATTAGAAGAGCAAGGAGGAACGTCCTCAAGATTTTTTTTAAATGCTTACAGAGATTTCTCCAAAGCTATCTTTAAGAGATTAGGAAAGTATACTGATATTTGGTATGTTAGTGATGAAAACTCATCCTATGCAGTTCAAGGTTACTTAGATGATTATTGTCCACCTGGTAAAAAAGATGAAGCAGAATTTTGAAAAGCAATTTACTATCTTTCAATTTCTGGAGGTATTGCTAAACAAGAATTTGATAAAGCAATTGAAAAAGGTTATATTTCCAAAGACTCATTGTTAGGAATAGACCATGATTGAAATCCACCAATTCCTTATGATGAAAATGATCAAGACGATGTTGAAGCATGTAAAGTTTTCAATGAATTTAACTTAGACCTTTTCCTAGATCCAAATATGTTAGGTACATTCCCACAATGTTTTTGAGATGCAATTAAAAAATTCAATCTAGAAAGCATTGTTCAAGATGATGATTTAGCAATTATGAAAAACAACTTATTAAACCTAATTGGTTGAAACTATTATCGTCCTGCATTCATTGCTCATCCGAAAAGATTATCTGAAGGAATTGAATGACAAAATAAACCAGGAACTTTCATTACTGACAAAGCGGCAATTGTTTATCCCAAAAACCAAAGATACACTGATTGAAATTGATTAATCTTACCTGAACAATTATCAATATCATCACATGTGCTTTGAGACAAATATCAAGTACCATTGATGATTTTGGAAAATGGTCTTGGTTATTTTGACAAAAAAATAGATGGTATTGTTCAAGATGATTATCGAATAGATTATTTAAATGAACACCTTAGAGAAGTACAAAAAGCAATTAGTGAAGGTGTTAACTTTATTGGTTATTCAGCTTGAACATATTGTGATATCTTTTCTCCATCAGGTGGATATAGAAAGAAATATGGTTTTGTTGGAGTCGACTTTGATGATCCTAATCTTCCAAGATATCCAAAATCTTCTATGTACTGATATAAAGATGTAATTAAAATTTTAACAACTCATGAAGTTGATAAAATTGATTATGAAAAGTATTCAAAAGAAGCAAAACTGAGTTTAGGTTCTCGAAAAGATTTGTGAAACAAGTAAACTTTTATAAACAATAGCAAAAACATTTGGTTATAATTAAAAGGTATTTATGGAATATTTATGAAATGAATTGGAGATAAAAAATATGAAAATAACAAAAAATATTATTTTAGGATTGGGAGCTATTTCAACCTCTTTGGTTTTGGCATCTACAGTATTATCTTGTGCTTCTAATCCTAATCATGATTTAAAAAAATTAAACATAAAGCCAAATTACCCTGAATTTGATAATCCTCTTATTTTGAATAGTGGAGAAATTGAAATTTTAAAAAATAATATCCGAGAAGGTCGGATTATTTTAACAGATAAAAACTTAAATGACATATTTCCTATATTAACAAAATTATTCAATTTTTTTGAAAGCGATATAACCAGTACTAAATTATTAGAATGAAATAGAAATGAAACAATCATCATTACGGCTAAAACCTTTACGGATTCAAGTCCAGGTTCAAGTTCACTTACTGATTATGGTCAAATCAATTTTAGATTAAGACAAAATGTTAACGGCGTTGGCACTGATTATAACTTTATAAATGGCAAACCATATTCTGGTATTTCATATTTAAAATCAAGATAAGTATAACAAATCCAATAACAAAACACCTAATGCAAATAAAAATTAAAGCCAAAGATGCATTCTTTGAAAGGCAAGTAATTTTATTAATAAAATTACCTTTTAAATAACTACCATTTAACATAAAATGTATAATTAATAATATAGACAAATTTTGTTAAATATTAGGAGATAAAGATGAATCAAAAAAAATTAGTAGTGATAACTGGAGCAGCAGGAGGAATGGGGCTAGAATACATTAAGCAGTTTTCTGAACAAGGATATCCTTTGTTGTTGTTGGACAAGAATATTGAATCAATCAAAGATATGGCAAATAAAAATATATTAGTTAATAAAATAGATGTTGGTGATTTTGAATCATTTAAAGAATCAATTAAAAATGCAGAAAAAACATTTGGTAAAACAGACTTAATTATTAATAATGCAGGAATAATGATGCTAGGTGATATGACTAAACAAGACCCTAAAGAATGAAGCACTATGATAAATGTTAATATATTAGGTGTATTGAATGGAACAAAAATAGTATTGGAAAATATGATAAGTCAAAATAGTGGAACAATTATTAATATTTCATCAATAGCAGGGTTCAAACCTTTTAACAATCATGCAGCTTATTGTGCTACCAAATACGCCGTTCATGGACTAACTGAAACGATTCGTCAAGAAGTTTCTGGATCAAATGTTAGAGTTTTACTTATCTCGCCAGGAGCTGTGGAAACTAAGTTATTAAATAGAACAACTGATAAGTCTATTATTGATAGTTACCAGGATTGAAAAACAACAATGGGTGGAAAAGTAGTTGATCCTGCAGAAGTTGTTAAGACTGCTTTATTTATGTATCAAATGCCTCAAGAAATATCTGTTAGAGAAGTTGTTATAGCTACAACTAAACAAGATTTATAATTAACAGTTATTAAAATACTAATAATGAGATATTTCTAATTTTTTAACAATTAAATTATTAAAAGTTTTAACAGGAATTTTTTATTCCTAAAAATAATTGATGAATTTATTGGATTCTATTTTCGTATATCTCAATATTTTTTGGTCTTTTTATTTTTAAATTATTTAAGAACTATAAAAATGTATAATTAATAATACAAAAAACATTAAGTATTAGAGGTAAATTTATGAGTAAGTATAAAAGAGTGTTAATGATAGTTACGGATTCTTTGGGAATTGGTGGTGATGAAAGACAAGAAGAATTTGGAGATAAAGGAGCAAATACTTTTCGTCATGTTTCAGAAAAATTCAAACTTAATATTCCTACTTGAAAAAAATTGGGTATTACATCAATAGTTAAATTGCATGACCAAGGGAAAGTTGATTCACAATTAGCTTATACGGCTGTAGTTAATGAAATATCAAATGGGAAAGACACTCTTACAGGTCATTGAGAAATGATGGGAATTGAAACAAAAGTGCCCTTTCCTGTTTTTACTGAAAACGGATTTCCAGATGAATTGATATCTGAACTGTCGAAAGCTTTCGATGGTAAAAAAATAATAGGTAATATTGCCATTAGTGGTACTGTTATTTTAGACCAAATGGCACAAGAACAAATAGATAATGATTCTGTTATTGTTTATACTTCTCAGGATTCTACTTTGCAAATTTGTGGTCATGAAAAGCATATGGGAATTGACAATCTATATCGATATGCTGAAGCTGCAAGGAAAATCTGTTCATCAAAACCAGAATGAAATGTAGGTAGAGTAATTGCAAGACCTTATATTGGTAGTGATGGTAAATGAGAGAGAACATTTAATAGACATGATTTAGCTAATCTTCCTCCCAAAGACAATATTTTAAATGCTATTTATAACAAAGGAGTTAATGTTATTAGTATAGGAAAGATAAGTGATATTTTTTCTGAGCAAGGTATAAGTAAACACTATAAATCTTTAGGAGATGAAGATGGAATGGACATTCTTATTGATTTAACGGTTAAAGAAACGTCAAATGAATTTATATTTCTTAATCTTGTGCAATTTGACTCGCATTATGGTCATAGAAGAGATGTTGAAGGATATGCTAATAATATTGATAAATTTGACATTAAACTTGCTAAATTAATTAATGCTATGAAATCAACTGATTTGTTAATAATTACTTCAGATCATGGTAATGACCCTACCTTTAAAGGAACTGATCACACTAGAGAAAATTTACCTGCAACTATTTTCTCTAA
>CAMRBN010000003.1 GCA_947040455.1 uncultured Mycoplasma sp. | reverse complement strand
GTGATTATAACTTCTTCATCAGAATCACAAGATACTATCACAAGAGGCAATGCAATGACGGTTGATAAACCTAATCCTAATAAGAGTTTATTTGTTTTGATCATGTTCACCAATCCTTTTAATTTTCTTAATTATTTTATACTAAAATAAAGATAAAAAACGAAAAAAATTTATTATTATAAATTTATTATTATAAATTTATTAATATTTAAGATTTTTAAGTCAAAAATTGCAAATGAAATTAAGACTAAAAAACTTGTAAGATGTTAAAAAATAAGCCGAACCACAACAAATTTTTACATTATTAAATCTGGCAAACATTTATTTGATGGTTTTTCTTGTAGATATTTCTAGATTTTGATTTAATTTTTGTTCATTAAAAATATCGCCAACAGTAATTCCATTTGGTAAATTAGGAATTACTGAAAAACGGTTGGCTGCAAATGCCATCGATCCAATAGATATTACAGAATTAGGAATGTTGATTTCTGTTAATTCATTATCAAAAAAAGCGTTGTCTCCAATTTCGGTCACTGAATTAGGAATAGATATTGATGTTAATTTATTATATGAAAATGCTCCATTAGGAATAATTTTTAAAGATGAAGGAATGATAATGCTTGTAAGATTATTTGTAAAAAATGCTCCTTCAACCATAGTTTTTAAACTAGGCGGTAAAATAATTTCTGTTATAAAGCAATGAGAAAAAGCATGATTTCCTATATATTCAACTCTATTACCTAAGGTGATGTGTTCTAGGTTTGTTTGAAAAAATCCTTGATCCTCAATCCTAGTTATTTCATCAGGTAAGTCAATACTAAGTGAAAAAACAAGACCTTGAAAAGCACTATCACCAATAGAAGTAAATCCTTTAAAATCTTTAGCAACTAAAGATGTTTTTCCTGCTCACTTACCACCACTTGCAAAAAAACTATTAGCAATTTCTTGAGTTAATATATCACCTAAAATTGGTGGAGTATCAATGGTAAAATTCGCTGAGTCAATCTCAGTTAAACCACCATTAATTGTAAAACCATCATTAGTAGTTAATCAAACTTTTTTATTTGATCCATTTGGCAACATCTTGATTTTTAAACCACTCATTAAATTTTGGTCGGTAGTTGTTGTCCCTTGAATATCAAAAAGCTTTTTGATTAATGTTAATGAACCATCATTAACATCTTGATAAGTTTCACTAAGATGAGCAACTTCACTTTCCGCAATTACCTCAATATTTGTTTTAGGAGTTAACTCCAAGTTTATTGCTGGTTGAGCAAAAGGTAATCCAATTCTTTCACGTTCTGCTGGATTATCAAATTGTGCAGGCAATGTAATTGATGAAGTTAATGTTAATCGATTATTCGCAAATGCTCCATTACCTATTTCGGTAACACTATTAGGTATACTCAATGATGTTAATTGATTGTTGGCCAAGGCATTTTGTCCAATTATCGTTATTGAATTAGGAAAAATAACACTAATTAAAGATTTTCCACTTAAAGCAGAATTGGCAATAGAAGTAAAACCTTCAAAATCCACTTCTACTAAAGTAGTTTTTCCTGCTCACTTACCACCACTTGCAAAAAAACTATTAGCAATTTCTTGAGTTAATATATCACCTAAAATTGGTGGAGTATCAATGGTAAAATTCGCTGAGTCAATCTCAGTTAAACCACCATTAATTGTAAAACCATCATTAGTAGTTAATCAAACTTTTTTATTTGATCCATTTGGCAACATCTTGATTTTTAAACCACTCATTAAATTTTGGTCGGTAGTTGTTGTCCCTTGAATATCAAAAAGCTTTTTGATTAATGTTAATGAACCATCATTAACATCTTGATAAGTTTCACTAAGATGAGCAACTTCACTTTCCGCAATTACCTCAATATTTGTTTTAGGAGTTAACTCCAAGTTTATTGCTGGTTGAGCAAAAGGTAATCCAATTCTTTCACGTTCTGCTGGATTATCAAATTGTGCAGGCAATGTAATTGATGAAGTTAATGTTAATCGATTATTCGCAAATGCTCCATTACCTATTTCGGTAACACTATTAGGTATACTCAATGATGTTAATTGATTGTTGGCCAAGGCATTTTGTCCAATTATCGTTATTGAATTAGGGAAAATAACACTAATTAAAGATTTTCCACTTAAAGTAGAATTTCCAATAGTTTTAAATCCTTCAAAATCTTTAGCAACTAAAGATGTTTTTCCCGCTCATTTACCACCACTTGCAAAAAAATCATTAGCAATTTCTTGAGTTAATATATCACCTAAAACCGGCGGTTCAATTGGTGGAACATTAACAGCAAAACTCATTGAATCAATCTCGGTTAAAGTACCATTGATTTTAAATCCAGTTTTTGCACTTAATCAGATTTTTTTATTCGATCCACTTGGCAACATTTTGATTTGCAAACCATTCCTTAAATTTTGGTCAGTAGTTTCTGTCCCCTGAATATCAAAAAGCTTTTTGATTAATGTTAGTGAACCATCATTAACATCAACATCTTGATAAGTTTCACTAAGATGTGCAACTTCACTTTCCGCAATTACTCCAATATTTGTTTTAGGAGATAATGCTAAGTTGGTGATTATAACTTCTTCATCAGAATCACAAGATACTATTACAAGAGGTAATGCAACAAAAGTTGATAAACCTAATCCTAATAAGAGTTTATTTGTTTTAATCATGTTCACCAATCCTTTTAATTTTCTTAATTATTTTATACTAAAATATAGATAAAAACCAAAAAACGAAACTTATTAATTTTTTGATAAAATAGTTTTAAATTCTTAGTATGTCATTTTTTATAATTATTTAGTTTGTTATTATCAAAGACTTTAAAAAATCTTTTGATTTATTTGAGAAAGGAACTCGATTACCGATAAAAATATCGCCAACAGGAATTCCATTTGGTAAATCAGGAATTACTGAAAAATGGTTGAATGCAAATGCCATCGATCCAATTGAAATTACAGAGTTGGGAATGTTAGCTTCTGTTAATTCATTCCGAAAAAAAGCACCATTACCAATTGCAGTTATTGTATCGGGAATATTCAATGATGTTAATTGATTGAATAAAAATGCTCCATTAGGGATAATTTTTAAAGATGGAGGAATGATAATTCTGGAAAGTCTATTTCTTGAAAAAGCATTTTCTCCCATGGTTTTTAAATTAGGAGGTAAAATAATTTCTGTTATAAAGCAATGAGAAAAAGCATCAAGACCTATGTGCTCGACACCACTCCCTAAAGTAATGTGTTCTAAGCGTGTTCGAAAAAATGCTCGGTCTTCAATTCTAATTATTTCATTAGGTAGTTCAACGCGAGATAAATTAGGAAGGTCTTGAAAAGCATTTTCACCAATAGAAGTAAAGCCCTCAAAATCCACTGCTACTAAAGTAGTTTTTCCTGCTCACTTACCACCACTAGCAAAAAAACCATTAGCAATTTCTTGAGTTAATTCATTACCTAAAATTGGTGGAGTATCAATGGTAAAACTCGCTGAGTCAATCTCAGTTAAAGTACCATTGATTGTAAAACCATCATTAGTAGTTAATCAAACTTTTTTATTTAATCCGTTTGACAACATTTTGATTTTTAAACCACTCATTAAATTTTGGTCAGTAGTTTCTGTCCCTTGAATATCAAAAAGCTTTTTGATTAATGTTAATGAACCATCATTAACATCTTGATAAGTTTCACTAAGATGAGCAACTTCACTTTCCGCAATTACCTCAATATTTGTTTTAGGAGTTAACTCCAAGTTTATTGCTGGTTGAGCAAAAGGTAATCCAATTCTTTCACGTTCTGCTGGATTATCAAATTGTGCAGGCAATGTAATTGATGAAGTTAATGTTAATCGATTATTTGCAAATGCTCCATTACCTATTTCAATAACACTATCAGGAATACTCAATGATGTTAATTGATTGTCGGCCAAGGCATTTTGTCCAATTATCGTTATTGAATTAGGAAGAATAACACTAATTAAAGATTTTCCACTTAAAGCAGAATCGGCAATAGAAGTAAAACCTTCAAAATCCACTTCTACTAAAGTAGTTTTTCCTGCTCACTTACCACCACTAGCAAAAAAACCATTAGCAAGTTCTGGTGTTAATATATCACCTAAAATTGGCGGATCAATTGGCGGAGTATCAATGGTAAAACTCACTGAATCAATTTCAGTTAAATTATCATTAATTTTAAAACCATTATTGTCACTTAATCAAACATTGACACTTAATCAAACTGTTTTATTTAATCCATTTGATAACATCTTGATTTTTAAACCACTCATTAAATTTTGGTCAGTAGTTTCTGTCCCTTGAATATCAAAAAGCTTTTTGATTAATGTTAATGAACGATCATTAACATTTTGATAAGTGTTACTAAGATGCGCCACTTCATTTTCTGTAATTATCCCAATATTTGCTTTAGGAGATAATTCTAAGTTAGTGATTATCATTTTTTCATCATAATCACAAGATACTACCACAAGAGGTAATATAATAATGGTTGACAAGCCTAAGATTTTATTTGTTTTAATCATGTTCACCATTCCTTTAAATTTTCTTTATTATTTTATACTAAAATATAGATAAAAAACCATTTTTTATGTTTAATAATTAATGTTTAACAAAATTATTAATTAATTTCTCATTGAATGCAAATTTTATAATTAAACAAATTAGTTAAATATCCTTATAAATAATAATTAGTAATAAAAATGAATATATAATTAATTTGGTAAAGTAGGAATGTTAACTTCTGTTAATTCATTCACAAAAAGCAACATTACCAATTTCAGTTATTCTCTTCATTCAATTTTACTTGAACCTACACATGAAGTCATTGCTACCATTGGTAAAATAGCTAATGATATAGTGTTCAATCCTATTAATAATTTTTTCATAAATTACCTCCTATTAGTATTTATATCTTTTATGATAAAGCTTAAAGAATGCCATTATTTTTTACCACATTATTGTTATTTTATTTTTTTGAAGAGATTTTGTTAAATTCATTTTTTGTAATAATTAACAAGATGTTTTTCAAATTCTAATCACACATTCTGTTGTAATCATTAATAATTTTTAAGCCATCAAATAGAATATTTTTAAACTTGCTATGAAAATACATATCTATATATCTCTTACAAATTTTATTGCTTTCGCTATCCTTCGCGCTTTTTCAACCTATAAACGATAAAATATATATTAATTATGAAATTAAAGCAAACCGATTTATCCCTGAAATTACCTATTAAAAATACAAAGATTAATTTGTTTGAAGCTTTTGCAGGAATTGGCTCACAACATATGGCCCTAAAGAACATTTCTAAAGATATGAGCTGAGATATTGAAGTTGTTGGTATCGTAGAATGGTTTATCGACGCCATCGTTGCATATGAGGCTATTCACAACGACCCCCCCCCCCGAAAACTATAAAAAAAGAAACGTTCACAGGCGACGTTAATTTAAGTGCTGATTCAAAAAAACCTTTATCGATTCAAGCACAAAAGAAATTTTTTGAAAATAGCGAAACTGCTTTTTGATTGAATCAATCAAAAAGTCTTTCAAAAAACCTTTTTGATATTACAAAAGTAGGTCCAGAAGACCTCCCGAAAAATATTGATATTTTTACCTACTCTTTTCCTTGTCAAGATTTATCAGGTCAAGGAAAAGGAAAAGGGATGGAAAAAAATGCCAACACACGCTCAGGTTTATTGTGAGAAATTGACCGCATAATTTCTGGAGCTAAAAAAATATTTTCAGCAAGTGAAATGCCAAAGTATTTATTGTTAGAAAATGTGAAAGCAATGGTTAATAAGAATCATCATGCTGAATATCAAAAGTGACTTGATCGTTTAGATAAACTCGGTTATGAATCAAAAGAATACATTCTGAATTCCAAAGATTTTGGGATGGCCCAAGCAAGAGAAAGAGTCTTTGTTCTTTCAGTCCTTAAAACTCATAAAGTCAAAGTTGGTTTTGAGTTTCAAGATCCTCACAAAACTTTGGGAGTTGTGCCAATTAACAAGATTTTGGAAGATAAAATTCCTTTTGAAGAAAAGTTTAATCAATATCGTTTATCAGGACCATCAACTAGAAATGGTAATGTTCGTAAATATAAGTTAGAAAACTATACTAATTTTTCAAGTGAAAATATGGTTTTTGATATTAATTACAATGGTTCAACATTAACAGCTTCAGGGGCCCTTTCAAGATTAAAGTTATATTATGGGAAAGATCAAATTAGAACGATGACTCCAAGAGAGGCTTTTAGATATATGGGATTTAGTGATAAGGACTTTGACAAGGTTCTTAAGACAAATCTTGTGAAACCAAATAAACAACTATATTTAGCAGGTAATTCAATTGTTGTTCCAATTCTTGAAGAAATCTTTAGAACGTTGGTGTTTTAATTATGAAAGCAATTAAGATAATGTTCTCGACAAAAAAATATTTAAATAAAAAATATAGTGGATGTTCTTTAAAGGGTTATGCATATTATGTTTTTGATGAAAATGGAATAATAAATAAACAATTTATTCAAATTATTGAGGGAGAATATCGTCAAACAGATTTTGAAATGGCAGTTTTGGTTCATGATGATGCCAAAGTTGGAACTGATTTTTATAGAATTAAGTGAAAAAAAGACTTTAGAACAAAATATTTAGATGGAATAAATCATAATCCCAGTGATTTTACAAAAAAATCACCTCGTAAAACATTATCTAAAGAGCAAATAGAATTAATAAATGTTTTTTTCATATCAAATGATTCCCCGGTATTAACTCAATCTTCTTTAATTATGGGCAGTAATTCTACGGGTGCTGAAAAAAATCCACTATCAACACCACTTATGTCTTTGGATAAGGAATATTTAAAATATAATTTTGCAAATCCATTAAATAAATTTTATAAAAAATCTAAAATAAATATTAGTAATCTTTATGATTTAAAAATAATAACTTTGAAAGAGTATTTTGAAAAGTACAACAAGATTGATGTAGTTATAAAGAAAGTGCACTTAACATTAGATACTTTTGAAGTTTTTCAGGATATTAATTCTCATAGAATTCTTGTAGATGGAGCTAATAAAGAATATAAAAATAATTTTGAAAATAAAAATCTCAAATTACCTTTAAAAAACAAAAAACAAAAAGAAGTTAAAAAAGACATATCTGTCAAAAATATCCAGGAAGATTTAAGGCAAATGATCCAAAGTTTTAAGTATGTTGATTTATCTGAAAAGCAAATTAAAAGCAAATTAACTAGTATTTATAATTACGGAGTTAGAACTCTTATAAAGGAAAAAAAACTATCATACTGTTTACTAGATAATCATCCTAATCCTGAAAATGCTCATATTATTTCTAAAAAATCACTTTTTAAAAACCAAAATGATGAATCGTTATTTAAATCAGCAGACCCATTTAATTGTTTAAGACTGTCTCCTAATATACATACATCGTTTGATAACAACACAATCACATTTACTACAGATGGAAAAATAGTTGATTTGGACGGAAATATATTATTAAATGAACCCATTAAAGATATATTGAATTCTCCAGAAAGAATGAAATATATTAGTGAAAACTATGAATATTGAAAAGTCAACAAGTGCAATAAATAGATTATAATTTATTCTTTTTATTACCAATAAAACTATTTTGTGAAATTTTCCAATCAGCTTGAATGTAATTAAATATTGTATTTCATATCTTTTTACTCCTATTTTTGATAGCTGTATCATTTCATTTTTCAAGATCTAAAATCTCTTTAATTGATAAATCAGCATTTTCTTTCAATATCTCTTTTTTCTTTTCGAAAGATTGATTAGCTAATTTTTTATTTATTTCATTATCTATTAAAAATAAATTACCTATATGATTAACTACTTTGTCCTTCATGTATTTATTTATTTTATAATGATTTTCAGTATCATTTTGAGGTAACAAATGCTCTATGGTTGTATTTTCTTTTTTAACTTTTGTGGGATCTTTACTGTTATTTATTGATAATAAGTTTTCATATATAAACAATATTTCCTTTGTCCTCATTCTTATTTCTAAATTTGAATATGCATTTGAATTAAATAATTTTGGTAATAGTTCATTAAATATCTTTTTCATTACATCTAGATTACTCATGTTTTCCATAAATTCAGTAAATTCATCATATAATGATGTTTTAAATTGCTTTATTCTTTTAAAATTATTTTCATTATCAAATGTTATATATAAATCAAATATAAATAAAGCGTTTATAAAAAGATTGAATACCTCTTCATCATAATCAATTATTCTTTTCAAAATATTATGATACATATAATAACAAGTATCTAAAATATATGAATTAAACAAGAATGACTTGTTCAAAGATCTTAATTTTATCATATTGTAGAAAAAGAAGTGGTCTTGTATTTCTTTGTGTAAAAATGATAAATTATCTAAAGTCGCATAGTTTTCAAATCAATTTATAAAATCTTTGGCAAGATTTTCTTCATTTTTTGACATATAATTTCAATTATAATTTTGAGATATAAAACTGAAGAAAAAATTAATATCATATTGATTATTTATATCTTGAAGCATGGAAACAATTTTCAATATTTCCGAATTTGTTGAATACAAATTATTTAAATATAAAAAACAATTTTTGAATTCAAATAATTTATATTCTTCAGAAAGATTTTCAAATCAATTTTTATTAACTTCATTTATAAATTCAACATCAATTTCTATATTTTCCAAAAAATCAACAAATTCATTTATTTCATCTAGTTCATAATAGTTAATTGCATATCATATGGTATTAATTTCATATCACTCATCATTAATATTAAATATTTCTGTAATTGGAGAATCAACTAATCTGTTTCAATAAGAATGATCATCATCAATTTTTAAAGATAATAAAACAGATCTATGGGTTATTTTGTTTCATAAGAGATTTAAATCATCGTTTTTATATCACTTTTCTTTTGAAAGATTTTTTTCCAATCAAGAAGAGTGACTTATGGTTAAAAATCTATATATTAAAGAAATGTTTATCAATAAATTAGGAGAACTTAATAGTTCAATTCCATAAATCCTTTTATGAAATTCAATAATGTGATTTTCTTCTTTTTTTAAATTAAATATAAATGATTTTATATCGTATATGTTTTTATTGAAATTATCAAATATTATATTGAAATCTTCTTTATTCATTTTGCACAACATTTTTCCGTAATTTCCTAATTTTATATCCCAATCTTTAAGTTTAATTTTTTTCATTTAGCTTACCTATAGTTCTTTTTTATGTGAGAATAAATTATATTTCAAAAATATTTTATTTGAAATATAGAAAAATTAATATTTTTTTCAGTTATATTTAGACCTTTTTTAATTCAAGAAATACATATTTTATTGTTGGTAATTAATCAATTTATATAGATAAATCCTAGGAAAATAGAAAAAATATTTACAAAAACTCAGAATGTGCGATAATTTTTAATACACGAGGTTAAAATGTCTATGAAAAACGAAAAATATGAATATGGTGCAATAACGATTGATGAATTAATTAATGAATATCAAACAGGAGTTTTGCAAATTCCTAGAATTCAAAGAAAGCTTGTTTGAAAGCCAGATCAAAAACAAAAATTACAAGATTCACTAATGAATGGTTATCCTGTAGGAGTGATTTTATTTTCAGATACCAATAATCAAAAATACATTATTGATGGTTTGCAAAGAACAACAACAATTATGGGTATTTTCAATAATATGTTTGAAAATATGAAACCAAAAACATTGAAGGACATTATTTCAAAAACAATTAAACTTTTGAATAAAGAATACCCTCAATATAGTCAAGCAATTGAGAAAAGTTATTTTAAATTATTGGAAACTTTTATATCGGAAAATATTCGTATTAAAATTGAGTCATCAAATCCAAGAAAATCCGATTTATTTGCAAAGTCTTTTTGTCAAAAGCATATTAAATCAATTCAACACATTAATAAGGGTTTTGAACCTCTATTTATAGAAGCAATTTTAAAAAATATTCATGAAATGGCTTCGGAAAAATTGGGCATAAATGAATATAGTTTGCCTTTCATAAGATTTGATGGTACAGTTGAAGAAACGGCTCATTTATTTGAATTAATTAATAAGCAAGGAACTAAATTAGAAAATTCAGATATTTGAAAAAGTAAGTGATCAACAATTGAAATGAATTTTTCTGATGTCAAAATCACAAATAAAATAAATCAAAGCTTTAATTCTATCTTAGATGATTCTTTTGGCATTGAACATGAAAAAGTTGATGTGCTTTCTCCGTTTGATGTTATTTGATATATCTTTGAAGAATTATTTTCAAAAAATTGAAATCACCACATTTCAAAAGTTTTTTCAGGAAAAAAGAATAATAAATCAAATGAATCAGACAAGATTATCACAGGTCTTGCTTCTTTAATAAATTTAATTAAACTTCATATTTCCTTAAATTTACCAAATGAACAAGGTGATTCTAAAAAAAATTCAGATTTTGAAGACGAAGAAATTGGTCCAAGATTTAAAGACTTAATTAAAAGTAAGGAAGATGTTGATCAAATAATTGAGCGTTTATATAGAACTGTGAGGTTATTTGATATTATATTTAATTCATTTTCATTTTATAAGGGTAATAAGAAAACCAATAACTCAAGCACTTTTTTACCTGAAAAAACTTATTCAATTGTTATCCTTGGAAATATTTATAAGTTTATATATTCTAATCAAATTAGTGATGAAGATTTTGTGAAACAATATCGAGATATTTTTATTAAACATTATATTTTTGATTTATTGTCAGGGACATTTGGTTCAAGCTCATCTAAAAAAGCTTTTACTTCAATTAGTCAAGGTCATTACCTAGTTTCTTTAACTGATAGTGCCTTGGAAAGAAAAGTAGAAGAGTTTTATGAGAATAGTTTAAAACAAGCAAGGAAAAATACCTTTGACAACAAAGCGTGTACCTTAATGGCATATTTATTCATGAGAGATATCAATATCACCGAAAATGACAAACAATCTTTTCATAATGATCACTTAATACCAAAATCTAAGTTAGAAGAACAAGGTATTGAAACAGGAGTAACTTCATTTGCTAATTTATCTTTGATTTTAAATATAGAAAATCATCACAAATCAGCTTCAATAGAAATTGAGAATATTTATGGTGACAGAATTTATAAATGAGCAAAAAGCAACTATGAAAATTTAGCACAGCAATTTGAGAAATCATATGAAAATATAGTTGATGAAGGGTTAAATCAAAAGAATTATTTGAAATTTCTAATTGCCAGAAAAAATATTATTGTTAAAATGTATTTAGAGAAATAAAAACTAAAATAATAATGTGGTTGTGAATATTTTATTTGCAAATTCCTAAAATTTAAATTTTCAAAAAACAGGTTTTCACTTATATATTAAAATAATAGACTTGCAAAATGTTGAAGTAAAAAATTAATACTCGCTATCTTCAATTCTTGATATTTCAAATTTTTTAACATAAAATTCTGCATCTTTTATATGTCTTTTATCTTGATATATTAAAATTTTATTTTTATTATGAACGAGTGACATGGCATTGCAAATATCCTGAGATTCTTCCGATTCTTTATTTATATCATATGTATACATATCATTCTCTTCGTAGTAGTTATTTAACACTGAATCTGCAAACATTGATTGTCACTTTAAAATGTCATTTTGACTATATCCTGGATTTAATTTTATCTGATTTTTCATGAATTTATCTAGTTCTTGATATATCTCTTTAGACCTTACATAATCTACTTTATTTATTTTTGTTGAAATTTTAGTTTTAAAAATTTTAGAATCTTCTCTTTTTATAGTTCCTCGCGTTATCACCGGATCAAAATAAAACATTATGCCTACATTTGGAGATATTGACATAAATTCATAAATAGGAATCACAACCGAATAAATTTCTTGAAAACTTATTGTTTCTTGAAGAAATAATTTATTTTTTTTAAAAGACATAAATAACAATCTAGAATTTAACATATTACTTATAAGTTGAAAAATTATTGTTTTGTGGTTTAGGGAGTTTTTTGTAGGATTGTAATTACTTGATAAAAGTTTTTCTTTGTTTTTTCATCTTTTATATTCATCTATAATTATTTTTATTTCATCTTCTTGGATTTCTTTCGGTGTTCTATTTGTATTTTCAATAACATAATTAAATAATTTATCACCATTCAAGTTTTCAAAATTAGATCTTGCTTTTTCAGTCCTAATTGATGATAATAATTTATAAAACTTTAAGGCATATAAATCTTTCCTGTTTAATCTTATTTTTTCATCCAAATTATTGTTAGCATCATAAGCTATCTTTCTTATGATATCAATCCCATCTTGTTCAATTTCATTCATTCCATCTTCAATTTCTTGTGAGTGAAATCCTTGTATAACAATTGGTTGATTGGCAACATTTCTAGAATTAATACTAAAAATTTGATCTTCCAATATTTCATCATTTGGTTGATATCTTGTTCATTTGATTATTCCATTATTAGCAAAATTTTTGGCAAAACCCTTTTGAATAAAGTGGTTATTAATAGTTTTTTTAGTTTGTTTCACGAATGAATTATATTCCTTATTTAAAAGTATATAAAAATAAAACCAACTTTCCAATGATAAAATAATTATAAAATTTGTACGTCTTGCAATTAAAGAAGTATCTAAAAAATATATAAATACTAAAGTTACACTATCATTTATTATTTATATTTGATTTTGATCAACTTCACCTACTTTAATTATTTTGTTTTCAATTTCTTTATACATTATTATAGCTAGCGGTCCACTTACGATTGAGATATGTAAATATATAAAAATAAAAAATCTTTTTTTGTTTTCAAAAAATCATTTTATATTTTTTAATTTTAATTCTTTGGGAAATTCATGAGAAGTAAAAATTTGATTGAGATAAAAACGATTTATCCATAAAATTATAAATGTCATTATTCCTAATATTATTGTAAGAATAAAAAGTATAAAAATTGGTGAAGTTAATACATCTTGTATTGTTTCTTGGTTAGGATTTGACACAATAAAATATAAAGTAGTAATCATTAAAATAATAGAAATTAAACTTGAAATACTGCAAAAAATAGATGTTATTAAATACTTTTTTTTCAGTTTATTTCATGTTTCTATATTATTGCCTTCATATTTTTTACATGAAACATCTATTTAATCTCGCTTCCCTTGTAATCTTAAGTGTAATTTCGGTAATGTTCATCATCCATTAGTTACAAGTTATTTCTTGTAGTCCCATTATTTTTTCTTTCCGTTATCAGCGATTTGCATAAGACTATTTACTATTGCAAGTAAAAAGAAGATCATTGCCAAACTCCCTGCACATGCTCCAAATATTAATATTCACGGAAATGCAATTGCAAAATAAAGTATCAAACCCAATAGTGTTAAACATATTGCAAAACTCATAATAAAAGTTCCTATTCTATAAAAGGCGATGTAACGAAAACAATTCTCCGTATCTTCTAATTTTCCATTATTCTTTACAAATTCTTTTGCTTGGTGTCTTGTCGATTTTTCATTATTATTTTGTAAACTCATTATTTACCTCTTCCTTTATTTCTTAATTGAGAATTTCAATCATTAAGAACATGATCATGCATATTTTCTAATAAATTTGATTGTAAATCTTTATAACACATTATTATTTTTTACAACAAAAATGAAAAATATAGTAAAAAAAACAATAAAATGATTCTGCTCATTAACCTAAAAAAGACATTAATATAAATGGAAAAACAAAACATATTTTTTTAAATTTTCTATATAATTGCATATTTTATTAAATGGTTATATTTATTATTTAAAATATTAGATAAAGAAACAAACAGCACATGTTTTAAAGTATAGTGTTGAAAAAGAGTTGTTGGCCGGATTGTCTTCTTTAATTGATGATTCATAGAGACAAGAATTGCAACCTTTTTGAATAAAGTGGTTATTATAATAGTTTTCTTCATTGATGTATTATAATACCAATTAAAATATTAGTTAATTTGATTTAGAAGGAGAATGTTATGGCGTTTGATAAAGTGGAAGATTTTAATAAGGAAAATCATGATCAATATATTGATTTTTTAAATAAAGAATTCGGTATAGGAATTAGCAAAAAAGAATACACATTATTTTTAGAAGCTATGACTGCCCCTGCATTTGCAAAGAAGTATAATGAATCAAAAATGATAAAAGATCCAAAGGATGAAATTAGAGACTATAATATTAATGAATTTAAAGGCGATGCAATAATAACTTATATTGTTATTACTGAAATATTGAAAGATGAAGATGTTTGTTTTATGGATGACAAAAAACAAAAATTAATATCAAACAAAAATTTTTCAAAGATATTTGATGATCTAAAGTTAGAAAGATTTATGTATGTTGATAATATCAATAATATTTCAGACAAAATAAAAGCGGACATGTTTGAATCATTAGCATTTGCGATTCATGAAAAATCAAAAACCCATTTAATCAAATTTTTAATTAAAAGTTTAGACGTGGAAGATATAAAAAAATCATTAACAAATCACTAATGATTGTTCTTCAAAAAGCAAACAGCACATGTTTTGAACATGGTGTTGAAAAAAGCGTTGCTGAGCTTGTCTTGTTCATCATCTATGGTCATAGATGATTCATATGTACAAGAACTACATGTTGCATTAGTTAAGGGAATACTAGTTTGCTTAAAGAAGCTAGTGGCAACTTGTTTATCTTGTGTTAAAGATATTAACTCATTATTTCATTGATCTCTTTGTGCTTTTGTCGTTAAGTTAATTAATAATCATTTAGTTCATTAACTAAATGATTTAATTTTTATTGATTGTTTTTTGCTAATACAAACAACTTCCAATTTGAAAGTGCCATCTCCACCACCATTAGACTTGGCAATGATGTGATCAGTGTTTCATGCACCAAGACTCTTTCTTTGATCTTCAATTTTTTTCACGAGCTCTGTACAAGATTGTTTCAAAGAAAATTTCGTATAAATGATGATCAGTGATCTTGCTGTTTACAATTATAATAAGGAGCACTCTCTCATATTGTTTTGATTTCTTCGTTGTTTTTCATTTATGCCATTTTAGTTATCTCTTTTCATTTTTCAGTAATTTATAAATTTTATCAAGTTTGTGTGTAAATGATTATTAGAATTATAATGTTCTAAGTTTTCTTCAAATTTTTTAAGGATTATTTTAAATTTGTATAATGTTTATTACTTAAGAAATTATCATTATTATTAATAAGTGATATAATTTCAAAACACTGTATTTTTAAGTATTTTATTATAATTTTAAAGATTAGTTTTAAAAGGGTTAATAAAATGGAAAAACTAAATATAAAAATAAAAAACTACCGATCATTAATTGATGTTAACTTGTCTATCAATGTTAATTCTCCAAGGTTAATCGCTATTGTTGGAGAAAACAATGTTGGTAAAACCTCTTTGTTAAATGTTATTAAAAAAGTATCTATCAATTCCCGTTTTATCAAGGATGATAAAACTTCGTATAAAGAAGGGGGCATCTCACTTTCTCAACCATCAATTGATGTTTCTTGTTTGTTCCAAGATAATGAAAATGATTTTGAATATCTTGTGAAAACTGGGATTAATGAAAGTAATATTTCTGAAAGAATTTCTTTTCCAGAGGAGTTCAAAACAAAATTAGAATTAAAAATGAAATCTAAATTAGAAGAATTAGAAAATACCAATTATAAATCTACTGGAGCCTATATAATGGACTCCAATACTCCTTGATGAACATTCGCCCATAAGCCAAGGTATGATAAATTTTTAGAAACAATCAAAAAAAGTGAAGATGAAAAAATTATTTCAATAGTTTACGAAATTAGGAAATTATATATTCAGAAATTAAATACACACGAAACAAAATTGAAAATAAAATATTTTAGTAATGAAGATATTTTTAAGTTCACAACTTTAAAATTAGGTTTGCTACTAGATGAGTCAGTTAGCGACCCCAACAGTCTTCAACAAATATATATGATAAAAATATGAGAAAAAATTTTAGATGTAGATTTTAAAGAGTGACTTCTTTTCAGGGAAAATCCCAATGAACCAAACACCTCTTTACCTATGTTTTCTGGTGTTGTTCCAAAAAATAAGCAAATGACTCCTAGAGATGTACAAGAGTATTTAAAAAATTTTGAATTAAAGTGCAATAATTTAATTAAACAAATATCTGATAAAATAGGTGCTGATTTTCAAAACGAGATAAATATTACTTTTGATTCAAGCAATAATTTATTTATAAATTTTAATGTAAAGAATACAAAAGATAATGTAAATCAAAATAAATTTATCTGAAATAATGATGCAGGTTTATCGGGTGATGGAATAAAAGCTTTTTATTCTTTGATTTTCCAACTAAATTCAATTCAAAAAAATGAATTTACTATTATTTTAATTGATGAACCTGAACAACATTTAAATCCAATTTATCAAAATTATTTATTGAGTGTTATTCGAAATTTTTCAATTGATAAAAACCGAATAAATCAAGTTATCATTTACTCTACACATTCTCCATTTATGATAAAAATGGAAATGTATCAAAATTTATTTTGCTTAAGAAGAGATAAAACGGATAATGCCACTATTATGACACCTATTTATAAAACGAAGGGCTTGGGAGTTCCAAGTGGCTTTCTTGACAAACATATAGAATTAAGATTTTTAGAAGCGAACTTGCAAGCATTAAAACCAGAGCAAGTTATTTTTGTTGAAGGTATTGCGGATTTTAATGTAATAAATAATATAATAAAAAAAGATAAAAACGTTTTTATTATCCCTTTATTTGGAGCAGCATATTTGAAAAGTGCTGTCTATCATGTTCCTTATGTTGAAAGTTTTAATAAAAATTATAAGTTGATAGTTGATGATGATGATACTGGTAATGGAATAATTAAATGATTTACAAAAAATACAAATATTATTGAGCAAAATATAAAAAAATATTCAGATTTTTATCCACATTCAAAAGATTTGGAAGAGTCTATAATTGATCCTTGGTTTGAAAAAACAGAAATTGAAAAAACACCAGATAAAAAAGTAAATTCAATAATTTTTAGTAACAAAAATAAAGATGAATATCCTGATGTTTTTGATTTTATTTACTCTAAAAAAGAAAATTAATACTACACCTATATTGATGAATTTAAATAAATTAAGGATTTACTTAAAAGGCGCTTCATGAGTAAGGTAATTACTAAAACCTAATAAAAGATCCCTGTTAAATTTCTTATTTTTAAATATAAATAATAAAATTATCATTATATATCTATGAATTAAAGCCTTAAGTTGCTCCATCAACATTACAATAATCAATCTATCAAAAGTTTCTAAATAACCATACTGATATGCATTTATCGCCATATAAAATCAACAATTAAAGAGAGAAATACTGATTAATGGTTTATAACTTGTTATAATTTTATCACTCAATATTTATATTGAATAAAAGGAATTTATATTTATGAATAACAAAATAGAACTTAAGAAAATAATCATCAAGAATATATGTCAACATGTTAAAACTGATTTTTTTCTTTCTGATAAATTAACTTTAATATTGGCTGGAAACGGAACTGGAAAATCTATCTTGACAGAATCAATTGGCTTAAAGCCAAACTCAAAATCACATTCGAATAAAAATATGAATTTATTAACTTTTTGAAGCAATGATGAAAATAACAAATCAGAAATAATTTTTGAGTATTTAAACAAAGATGAAAAAATGGAAACTAATTCTTTGGTAATGGATGAAAATAGACATTTAAAATGAAGTCAAGACCATAATAATTTACCCAAACCCAATATTGAATTCTTTAATGAAAATTATTCATATAAAAGTTCTCTAAGAAATATAGAAGGACGAGATTTATTAAATTTATCAAAAGAAATTCAGTTGGCTACTATTGGCGAAAAAATCATTAGTAGATTTGAAAATTTTGAAAAATATATTAATGATTACAACCAAGAATTAATGAAAAATAATAATGATGATTCTTTGAAAACGATAGCAACGAAAAGCAAAGATGCTGCAAATATTTTTTTAGAAATGTTTGCTAAAATAAATCTTGATAAATCTCATTTACAAGATTTATCACGAGAGTATAAACTTATTTTTGTATATTACTTTAATGCCATAAAATTAGACTTATTTTTTAAAAATTATCAAGCCAAAGATTATATGATTGCTTTGAAAAAAGTGGAAAAACATTTTAGCTTACAACAAGAATTCCTTTTTTTAATGAAGAATGATACTTTATTTAATAAAACAAAAATTCATAAATATGATTCTTTAATTGATCAAATAAAAGAAGGAGCTGTCAATAGTGTAGCTAAACAAATTAAAGACTTCAAAATAAACGCTTCAAATTTACATTTATTATTAGAAAAATTTTTTACTTTTAGCAAAAATTATTCACAAAACGAATCAAAAGGTACTGGTCTATCAACTGGCATAACACACCTCCATATTTACTTTGAAGCACAAAGAGAATTATATCGATTTTATAATCATGAGCAGCTTATAAATGGCCATCAAAAGATGTATGAATTTTTAGAACATTTTGATGAAAATTTTGAAGATAAAATTTCATCAATTAAAACAAAGTGTTCGGAATATAGAAAAATTTCCGATATGTATAAGCAAGAAACAAAAGAAAAAATTAATAAAATGCTAGATAATACATTTTTAAAAAATAAGATAGTAATTAATGATGATTTATATATCACATCATTTAATGATAAAAAAATAAGAACTTCAACCGCGGAATTTAAATTAATAATTTTTAAATATTATTTAATTGAAATATTAAGAACTAAAAAATCAATTGATTTATTAATATTAGATGATATAACTTCATCAATGGATTATCAATTTATTGATTTAATTTATAAGGAAATCAGTGATTTTATTAATGAATATAGAGTAAATAATCCTAATTTTAAAGTTATATTTTTAACACACTGGGATGCTGTTTTTAATTACTTCTTGTCGAAAGAAAGTAAAAAAAATAACATAATGATGGCAAAACATAAAGGTAAAAGTAATGATATTTTTCATTATCACATGTTTCAAAGTAATGAAAAAAAACGAGTGATCATGAAACAAATAGATTATTTAAAAGTGAAAGATTTCAATTATAAAAATATCCTTACTTTGCTAAATTTTATTTATGATGATAATATTCCCAACGAAATAAAATTACCCTTGATAAGAAAAATTATGGAATGTTTAGCAATCGTGATGAATGGAAGCAATGAATTAAGTCATTTTTTAAAAATTGATAAAAAAATCAACAAATATTATTTCAACACTATTCTAGGTAGAATAAGCATTTCGTATCATGCATATGAGATGTTAAATAACGAAGCTCATTTTGATATATATGATCAACAATCAATTGAATCAACAATCAAAATTAAAAGAGATGAATTAATTAAAGAATTTATCGATATTTTTACGAAACAATTAAAATTTCCAGCAAAATCAGAAGATAAAATTAATAAAAATTTTTATAGTAAATAAATTTGAAAAATGCTGATTTATCAAAAGTTTAAATTGAATATTTTCTTTGCGAAATTAACATTAGTAAATTGCATCTTGTTAATGATTTAAAAAAAGAAAATCATTAACAACAATATAACAATTTTGTTGTTAATGATATAATTAATTAAATAAAATATAGGAGTGTGAAGATATGGAAAAAACATTTTTGATGATTAAACCAAATGCTGTTAAGAGGCATTTGATTGGTAAGGTAATTACTAAAATCGAAGAAAAAGGCATTGATATTATTGCCATTAAATTTCTTCATGTTAACCACAAACAATCAAGGCATCATTATGATGTCCATGAAGGGAAACCATTTTATGATTCTTTAATTGATAATCTGGAATCAGGACCTGTGGTAGCAATGGCTTTAGAGGGTAACGATGCTGTTGCTATCATTAGAACATTGGCAGGTGCTACAGACCCTAAAAAAGCCAATCCTGGAACTATTCGTGGAGATTACTCCAATGATATCCTAAATAACATTGTTCATACCAGTGATTCAGTAGAAAGAGCCTTATATGAGCTTAATATTTACTTTACAGAAGAAGAAATGGAAATGAAGTAAAATTTATTTTTGATAGAATATGAAAACAATTTCAAGAAAATGCGAAAATTAGGAAATATATTTCATATTTTTTGATTTTTATCTTTCTAATAGTAAGTATCTTTTTTTCATTGTATTCAATCTCTTCCAATAGTTGGATATGAGAGTCGGGAGAACTTTACCAAAAAATCTTGGGCACAACATCTGGCCTTGCTTCATTTACGGGAGTTATTGCCATATTGCAAATAAACAAAAATAAAAGAAGTGGTTATGTATGGGGTATTTGCAATGCTATTTTATTTGGTCTGTTTAGTTTATCAATTAATTTAACAGGTGATTTTTTGATTAACATCCTTTTTTATATTCCAATATTTATAACTATGTTATTAAAAACGAAGAATAATCAAAAAATTCAAGAAAAAAGATTGTCATTAACTTCATTATTAATGTTAATTTTAATATTTGCTTTTGCATTTGTATTATTTTATTTTTTAACTCCAATAATAAATGTATTTTGAGCAAATTTGGCAAATATTCCAGGAACGGAATATGGCGAAAATTTCCATTATTATTGACCCGGTCGAGTTATTGATACTTTGATAAATGCAATATCTACTGTAGCGTTTGTCACAATGGTTTTAAATTATCAAAAAACATGATATATTTGAATAACCAAAAACATTCTCGGAATTATCTTTTTTTCGGGAGTTGGAGTTATAAATATTTCTATAATTATTATGAACATTTTGTTTTTAATAATATCTGCTTATAACTTAAAAATAAGAAAGAAAAATATGAAAATAGCAATAATTGGTCCAGGCGCAGTTGGTAAAACAACAATCATTAAAAAACTTGAAGAATCTTTAGAGAATTTTGAATTTCTATATGAAAGAGATGAAGTCATAAATGAAAAATTTGATGAATATATGAAAGATATGAAAACACACGCTTTTGAATTTCAAAAAGAAATGTTTGCTCAAAGAAAGAAAGAGATTGAAAAATTTCCAAATTTTGAAAACGTTATAATTGATAGACATTTAATAGATGATTTTATCTTTCCTGAAATTCATATAAAATTAAATAACTTCACACAAGATCAAATTGTGGAATTAAAAGTAATAGAAAAAAAATACTTATCTTATTTAAAATCAATACAGAAACTTGATATTTTGTTTTTAATAATTTGTAGTGATACAATAATTGAGGAAAGAAGAAATAAAAGATCTGAAAGTGAAGAATATAGAAAATATGAAACAAAAAATCATGAATTTTTTAAAAATATCAACAATAAATATAATAGTAAAGAATTTAAAGATTTTGCTTTAAAATTTGCTAAAAAAATAGTAGTTTTAGACAATGATTCTTCCTTAGAAACATCTCTAACAATACAAAAAATAATCTCTAATAAATTATAAATAAAATATTGTTGTGCAGATCGACTAGGAACTTAAAATTAAATGATGTCTCTTGAATAGTCATTGTAACTGATGTCATCTATTATTTCTTCATTTGATTTTTCAGAAAAAATAAGTTTCTTGGCGTCTTTGCTCATGGCACAAACTATTTTTTCAACATCTCACTCATTTACTTGATATATTTGAGCAGGTATCTTGATATTTTTGTCTTTGGTAATATTTGTGCTAATGTTATTGATTAAAATGTTATCAGAACAAGACAATGACACATTATCATCACCATAAGTATTGTATAGATGTTCTAAAGATGAATAGTAATTGTTTTTAGTGATTAAAATAGCTTTTTTTGGAGATATTGGCATTAATAAAAATAAGAATTTATCATCTATATCAATTTCTTTAAAAATAACTTTGTCAGTAGCTGCAAAAATATCATCATCAGAATTTCAAATCACAATTCCTAAATCAGAAATTAGCGAAAATATTTTATTTTTACTTTTTTCTCTTTTGAAGTTTAAATATTTGTTAACTAAATATTGAGTTTCTCTTAATACTTCTTCTTGGATATTAGTGGTATATATTCCAAATGAAAATTCTCGATTTCTTGAAAAAATTTTTTCAGGAGCGTTGTTATAATGAGAAACATTTTCTAATCTAATGGCTTTTATTTTGATATACAAAATAATTTTTACTCATTGTTCCTTTGAGTATTTGAATTGCTCTTTTGTTAAAATCATCTTGATGATTTTGCTAATGTCATGTTCAACTTTTGCTAAATCATTTTCTAATTTAATCGGATAGTAATTCTTTATTTTCGTGAATTGTTCTTTATTATATTTAACTCTTTTGTTTTCATTTTTAGATCACGGTTTTTGATGTCAGTTTTTAATTAAAAAATGTGGAAACACATGATCATATCTTTTTTGTGTCATATAAAAATTATACACTTATATAACTGCTTGGTAAAAAAGATAACTTTGTTTTTAGGGTACAAATATGAATTAATTTAATTTCTATATATTTAGTGAAATTTGAACATATTTATTTATCTATATTAGATTAATAATTTCTTTTTTTTGTTCTAAGAAGTGATTTTAATTAAAATTTTCAATTATTTTAATTCTCTATTTATTTCTTTTTTATTGAAAGATACAAGCGTTTGCAATCTTTATAATCTTATTATAAAAATACATAACCTACTAAATACCAATGTAAGAACATTAGTGCTTATTATTCTAATAACATTTGTTCATTTCTAATGATTCAATTGAAAACCCTACAATGAACTTTCTATTTATGCAACTATAAGAAATAATTGGTATAATTTTAAAATAAATATTTAATAAAAAGGGAATAATGAGCAAAGTTAATACAAATTTAAGTGATGAAATAACAAAAAAAATAATAGAATTTTGTAATATTGAATTATCTAATCTTGATAAAATTTCTTTTTCTAAAAATCCAAATATTACTAAAGCTAAAGAAGACTTTTCTGCAACTATTGTGAGGAGATTTATTGAAATGTTTTCACTTAATAATCTTGATGAAGTGAAAAATAATAATAAATTTGATTTTATGGAAATATCTATTATTTGCTTTAATTTAAAAATTGAATACAAATTATATACTCAAAATAAACGGCAAGGTTTTGGTGAACTTATTGGTATAAAAATCCAAGATTTTATTAAACAATTAAGATTTTTAATTAACCATTATAATGAATTTGAATTAAGGGAAATTTCAAAAATTTATTTTAAAATTGATGGTGAGACTATGGAATTAAATTTAAGTGATTCAGACAACATCACAACACTTTTTAAAGAAATAAAACAGCAAATGCTTAATTATCAAAATAACAATGAAGAAAAATTTAATTTACTATCAGAAGCGCATAGTAAACTTAAAGATGAGCTTAATGAATTTAAAAAAGAGTTATCAATAGAAGAGATAAGTAGAATAAAAGAAGAAATAGTTTCATCAATGACTGCCATTTTACCTCTTATGTCATATGCAGAAAAAATTAAAAATATTTTCTCAATACCTTCAAAAATTAAAAAAATAAAACTTTTAGATAGTAAAGTAAATTTGAAATAAAAAAATTATCAAGAGAAAAGACTACTATTTCACTAACTATTTCTAATTAAACTATAAATAATTGAAGATGATGGCTAACTTTCTGATATTTTTCTTCGTGGATTGTAATACCTTATATTTTTCATTATTGTTTCATCATCTTCGTCAGAAAAAACAAGTTGTTCTGCATCTTGTGACATGGCACAAATAATTTGCTCAACATCACCTTTTTTAACTTCATAAAAGGGAACTGATATTTTGGAGCTTAAATCTTCAATGGCATTATCCTGGATATGGTTAATTAAAAAATTATCATCACAAGACATGGACAAGCGCGGGTCATTGTGAACATTTAGATTATTTTGTAATTTATATAAAGATGCATAGTATTTATTTTTAGTGATTAATATAGCTTTATTTGGAGAAATTGGCATTAATAAAAACAAAAATAAACCATCCATATCCACTTCTTTAAAGACTGCTTTGTCAGTAGCAACAAAAACGCTATCCTCAGAGTTTCAAATAATAATTCCTAATTCATCATCAGAAAGATATTGTTTAATAAAATTTTCTGATTTTGTATAAGTCAGATATTTGTCAACAAAATAATTCGTGGCATTCAAAACTCCTTCATCATTATTTGTAGTATATATTCCTGATAAGAAATTATTATTGCCAGGAAAATATGAATCTGGAGATGTTATAAAGTGCGAAACATTAGTCAATCTAATTGATTGTATTCTGACATATAAAATTATTTTTTCTCATTCTTCAATAGAGATTTTAAAGGTTCCTTCTTCAGAAATAATTGATTTGATGATTTGGCTAATATCACCTTCCACTTTTGCCAAATCATTTTCTAATTCATCGGGATAATAATTTGTTTCTCCCATATCTTTTCTTTTGTTATATTTAACCCGTTTATTTTTTTTCTTTGATCAAGGATCTTTGATTCAATTTTTAATTAAGAAATGTGGATAAAAGTGATTGTGTCTTTTGATGCTCATACTTCAATTATATATAGATAATGATATAATTGCAAATGTGTATAAACATATTTATATATTAAAGATCAAAAGAGGTAAAAAATGAATTTATCAGATAAAGAAAATAAAATTTGAGATAAAGGAAGAAATTGTAATTGCAGTGTTACAGATTGTGGCCCTAATCATAAAAAATGTTCTATTTGTGGGAAAACAATAATTTATGGAGCTCACATTAGTTCTCAACCAAACAGTGTTGGTACTTGAAATATAGATCACATAAAACCAAAATCGAAAGATGGATCAAGAGAAATCAACAACTTACAAATAACATGTGTTAGTTGTAATCGTGAAAAAGGCAATAGATTTTAATATTTATTAATATGAAAATATAAATTTTTATTTAGGTGATTAACCATTTAAAAATTAATAATTTAACTTGTTATTTTTACTAATTTTAAGTTATAATTGATTGGAAATATGGAAACAATTATATCCGCAACAAATATTTATATGAAATATAAAAATAAAGACAAAGATTTTACATTAAAGAATGTTGGTTTTAATGTTGTAAAAGGTGATTTTCATGCCTTTATTGGGGAAAATGGTGCCGGAAAGTCAACAGCAATTAAAATTATTTCTGGTTTAAATAATGATTTTGATGGAAATTTATTAATTAATGGATTAAATGTGAAGACGGATGTTAAGGCCCGTGCTAAATTATGTTACATTCCTGATAAAACAACTTTCCCACTAAACATTTCTGCTTATGATTTCTTATATCAGTTAGCATTATTAGTTAGAGAAGATAAAGAGCAGATCAAGATTGAACTTAATGATTGGATTAAAAAACTTAAACTTGAAGAAGATATTTCTCGGAATCCCAACAAGTTATCTTCTGGACAAGTTAAAAAAATACTCTTAATTAGGGCAGCCTTAGAGCAATCAGAAATTATTATATTAGATGAGCCGGCGGCTTTTTTAGACCCGACTTCTAGATTACAATTTTTTGAATTACTAAAAGACTTAAATGATAAAGGGGTCACGATTTTTATTTCATCTCATATCTTGGATGAAATAAAAAAATATATTAATTCGGTTACTTTTATTAAAAAAGGAGAGATTAAATGGAGTGGCAAAATAGCGGGGAAAGATTTAATTGAGAAATACAAGGAGATTATTATTAATGTTGAAGTCTAAAGCAAAACTTGCCAATAAGGTTAAAAACCCTTTCAATCCACAATTTTATTCAATTGTTAAATTTAATTTATTTTTATTGAAAAAAAGTATTTCTTTTTGAATCCTGACATTTTTGTTGTTGTTTTCACAACCAATAACATTAATTGCCTTCTTTATTATAGATTTAGATTTATTAAACTTTTCTTTTATCTTTAGTATTGTTTCTGTAATAATTTCGCTGATTTGATTAATATTTTTAATTAATAAGTTATTTTCTGAAAACAAAACGAATAGCATTGATGTTATTATGTTTTCCAAACCAATATCTAAATATGGACTATTTTTTTCAAGAATGATTATTATCTTTAGTTTTCTAGTGATGATCATGTTTGCTCAATTCTTAATATCATCTATTTTTGTTTTATCTTTTAGTTATGATGCTCAATGAATTATTTACTTATTAATTAGTAATTTATTCATTACTCCCATTATTTTTTCAATTCTTGCAGCTTTATTAGTTTTATTGGCGATTGTTTTAAAACCTTTATGATTTGGAGTATCTTCTTTTTTAGTAGTGTTATTGGTTGGTTTTGCCCCAGTTCTTTCTAGAACATTACAAAACAATAATTTTGATAACACCATTTTGTATAACAACGATAACTACAATTCTTTTTCTAAACTAACAATTGTTGACCAAGATCACAACCAAACTTTCTTAGTTGATGAAATAAATCATGAATCTCAACATAAAATTGATACTAATATCTTGCAAACCCTTAATAACACACCTTTTTATCAAAGTTTAATCCCTGGAGAATTGCTTCTATCTATGAATTCATCTTTGTTGAATGATCTTAATTTTCAAAATAGTAAGATTGATAGTAATTATTCTTTGATAAAAACTCAGTTTATTGATATTTCTATGCACAACATTAATTTTGCTAATAAATATTTATTTTCAACAAGACCAGAAGACATTTCTCCTTTAGATATGAATAATGTAGAATATCAAAATCTTTTAATTGATAATATTACCAAAATTGTCAATCAAGGGACCCAATTTATTAATCTTAATGATGAAAAAATTATTGATTTATTATATAATAAACTTAGTAATTCTATTGATTGGAAATCTAACTCCTTGTCGGAAAGTGAATTTTTAACAATTAGGGCATTACTGGGAATTGATATTAATTTCAGTCAATTGTTTTATTATTTTAACAATCAGGATCTTTTAGCAATAAAAGCACCAGATATTATGACACAAATTGAATTATTGTTCAATCCCTCTTTAGTTAAACTATTATCATTTTTATGAACAAGCGATATTGCTCAAATGAATGTTTTTGACCTTGGTTCTTTTGGAGACATCAACTTACTTTATCCAAGTGCCAAATCAAAAAACTTAGTTGATCTTCCTGATGCCAAAGATGTTGCATTTATCAAAAATGATTTAATCAGATTTTCTGGAACTGCAATTCATTATTTAGACTTAAATAAACAATATGTTTCAACAACTATTGAAAAGTTAAAAGAAATTAGTCCAAGCATCATTGACAAAAAAACTTGAAATGATTTTGTTGATGCTTCAACTTTTACACTTGATAAGGCAATAGAATTAAATGCCAAATTAAACACTTCACTAACCAATATATTTAAAATGAATTTTAGAGAAAATTCGAGTTCAATTGCCAAATATTCTTATTTTATGGAAATGAAAAATACAACATATCTTAACAATATTTACTTACCCATTTTATCGATTATCTTCGTTACAGTGGGTCTCAACATTTTAACAATCTATATCTTCAAAAAGAAAAATTATAAAAATTAAAAGGATGAAATTATGAAAGAAAATAAACAAACTAAAAAAATGTCATTAAAGAAAGTCTTACCAATAATGAGTGGTGCCGGATTTTTAGGTCTTTCTGCAATCTTGATTGCAACATCTACCGGTTTATCTACACAAACAACAGCTAATAACTTAAATCAAAGATATACATTTGATAATCAAACATTTAACTCGACACAAGATTTATTGGAATATGGTCAAGCAAATTATTATAAAGGTAAACAAATTGTTGATAATAGATTCCGTTGATCAATTGATGACAAAGGAGAAAAGGTTTATTTTAATGATCCAAGTTTGTTAAGAGAACACTTATCTAAACGAATAAATTGTTATACCGGACTTTCTTCTTCTAAATTTTCACAAGATATTTCTGGAATTGGTGAAATAAGTGGCAATGATTTAGCTAAATTATATTTTAACCAAAGTGAAGATCAGTTAAAAACAGAAATATATCGTGGAAAAAATAATTCCATTCACAAAAGTGAAGAGGCCGCTAAAGATTCATACTTATCAATTCATGATGCCTATTACTTTAACAATATTTATTTCAAAAACATTGAAGATTTAAGATTATACTTGGGTGAAGAATACTATGTTCCGGGTGGTGATGGTTATGACACTGCCAATGCAAGTCAAAATATTGGAATCATTGGTCCTGATGGCATTATTTCTTCTGGGATGAATGTAGTTGATTTATTTGGTGCTACACCAGATTCATTGCAATCTAAAAAAGACTTTATGGATAATGTGTCTAATCAAGCCAAAAAATATATTGAATTTAAAGATTCTCAAAACAAATATTTTTATGCCAATCAAGAAGATTTAAATAATCCTTATTCTAAACTTTTAGATGCTTTTAATAACCCGTCATATACTAAGGTTTATTCTAATCAAGGAAAAAGTTCTGTGGTGATTGATTTAAATAAAGAAGACCCAAATACTCTTTTTGGTCCTTATTACTTGCAAACGGCTGGTGATTTATCTGCAATGAAAGATCATGATCATTGAATTCCAACTGCCAAAGATGATCCTTTTATATTTCAAGAGAAAAATAGCACATTGATTTCAAATTTAATGAACTTAATTTTAATTGAAGAAACTGATTTTGATAACGAACTACCTTTTAATATCAAGTACTTAAATGAAACTCACTTAAAACCATTTTATAAATTATTAAAATCCAAGCATCCAAGAGTTTATCAAAATTGACTTGATACTAATAATGAAATGAAAAAAGGTCAAAAATATAATACATTTTACAACTTGCCAATTTCATATGCCTTTCTTTTGGAAAATTTAATGGAAGATAGAGCTGGACAAAATATTATTAATGAAGTTCAGAAAATTTTTATCACAATTACTGAATATATGGATTATGTAATTGGTATATTATTTCCTCGTGATTTATTGAAATCAACTAACCCTGCTAATCCCGATGACTTCTTATCTCTAAAAGAAATTTTTGATTTTGATAATAATGATTTAGATTGAAATGTTGATATTCAATACTTCATCACTAAAATATCAGATAATTTTAAACAATTTATAGCTGTCTTGAATATATTTTCACAAGCAACTTTAAATGCTATGTATAGTGGCGGTAACTTACCTTATAGAAATGATTTTATTGAAAATATATTATCTAAAAATCCAGGGGTTTTTAAAATTGAGAATTCAAAACTGTATGAAGGAATTTGAGACATTTTTTCTTCATCTGATATGAAAACTATCAAAGATGCAATTGTAAGCAAGAATCCCAAATCAGTTGATAATGATTTTATTGATGATATAGTAGTTGCTTTATCAACAACAAATAGTTTATTTTCTAATGCCGCTGAATTTTTATTTATGGAAAATATTAAAGATGTTAGTGAAATGCGTGACGAACATAATTTATTAGTTGACTTTAGAATGAATGATGATCTTACAACTATTGGAAGAAAAATTTTAGAAGCAAAAGATTCTATATCATGAAATAACTTTATGTTAATCAAATTTATTAATAAGGCAGATCGAAAACAATTAAATCAAATTGATAATTTTAATGGCAATCAAGATAATCTTTATATTCAACTTCAAAATATAATTACTAATAAAAATTTAATATCTTTAGAAGAATATGTACTTAATTTTGTAATTGAACCAAAAACAGTAAATAATTTTGCAGTTATATCAAATTTAACTGGAGCCAGTGTGAAATTTGCGGATTCTTATCTTAAAGCTAATAAATGATTAAATAAAAACATAACACCCATATTAACTAAACAAATTAAAAATTTAGAAAAAATCTTCAAAGATAATAGTATGAGTAATGCACAAGATGCGAAAAATTTATTTAGCTTAATTAAATTTAATAAAAGTATCAAATTATTCTCTAAAGGAGTTCCTTATGTTCAAGAAGCTCTTTTGGTTTTAGATTTAGTTACTGGAGCTTTTGTTCCCAAAACAAAATATAGTTCATATACTTTTGATGATAAAAAAGGAGCTAAATTTATTTGAAATGGCGGACAACAAACCACGATGTTTTTTGGTTTATTAGAAACTTCTTCAACAACTATCAAAGACATGCTTTTATTAGAACCACAAAAAATTGTGAATTCAAGACCAAATGATGGACTTTACTTTAATGGAAAAATATATTCAGAAACAGATATTGCCACGTTAAAAATAGATCAATTAAAATCTATTTTAAATGGTGATGAAAACTTTACACATGATAATATAAAAGTAGTTTATAGTTTTAATAATATTTCAACAATCGAAAGCAACCTTCCAACTATTAATAGAAATAAATGAGTTTTTGATAAATTTGGAGATATTAATGATTTGTCAATTCAACCTGCTGATCAACCTTATAATTCTTTGTCTCAACATGTTTACAATCAAATTTATTACACTAAAGATGGAATGAATCCTATGTATCATGCCAAAAAATTTATTTTTGCCAATGGAAGTGTTGCTAATCACCCTGATGACAACATAACTATGCTTATCAATCAAGTTGTAGATAACATCCAAAGTGTTAAGATAGCATTAAAACCAAATTTGAAAAATAATAAACCCAAAGCGATTGATGGTTCTAATGAAGAAGATGGATCTATTTCTGAATACACTTTACCATCAACATCATGAAGTGCTCAAGGAATAAATGTCAATAGAACAAATAATCAATATATAGTTTTTGATCCGAATCAAAAATTAGATTCTGAGAAAGTCATAACAGATGGAGAAGCGCAAGACAATGTTAGAAAATTGTTCCATAGTTCTTTTGATATTGATTCTAAGACGATTATTAAGAATGAAATAAACAATAATAATATGTTTAGTGAATTAAGTTCTTATATTCATTCTAATTACATTTATGAAGCAACATTAAGTAATAATTTAAAAAAATATTTCTTCAATGAATCAGATGCAATGAATTGATTATTAGTTCAAGAGAACTTTACTCTTTATAGTTATAATACAGAGAATCACATTTATGAATATGAAGGGCAAATATTTAATTCAAAAGATGAATTTATTAATTTCATCTTAGAAAATGCAACTTTGGAGGATAAATAATGAAAAATAAAAATAAATTTAAAATAATAGGTTCTGGGTTACTTTTTACTTCTGTTGCAATAGCGAGTATTTCTGTAGTTGCTACTCAAGGTCAAGGAATATCAATTATCAATCAAAATGAAAATGCAAATAACATTAATGCCGGTACTGGAAACAATGAATTTAAATATTTATTTAATGGAAGTTACTATGACTCACTAGATGATATTACCAATGAATTAGTTAATAACAATCCATTTATTAATAGTGATTTATATTATGGAGATGCTTTGAATGCCATTTTCGATCATCAAACAAATCAATTAAATGTTAATGAATTAAAAAAGTTTGATCAAAACAGAATTTCTTCAGCCTATTTAAATGCATTTGGAACTCATGAACAAGATTTTAATAAAGCAAAAAAATCTTTTGTGAATGAAGGACTAGTTAAATACAAATACCAAGATACCAAAGGTGTCTTGCACTCTTCTTATGCTGAAGCCCAAAGAGAAATCCTTAAAGGCATCAAAGTTGATGAAACTGTTTTCTATGAAGTATTTGATCAAGTCAATAATAAGAATGTAAAAATAAATCCCTTAAACAAAGATGATATAAACAACATGAAAAAAATAACTTTAGAAAATGCAAAAAATCAAGTTGTAGATCCAAATAACAAAACCAATACTTTCGGGTTGATGCCTATGCTTAATATCGCCAAAAACAATGAAAGTGATAATTTTGTAGCTCTTCCAGATTCATCATGACTAAATAATTTATTTACACAAAAAATTTCAGATTTTTCTAATCAAATTATTACAGATTTTACCAATATATTAGAAACAAGTTTTAATGATTCTATTTTTACTGCAAGAGTAAAACTAAATTATTCTCGTCCTGAGTTGGGATATATGATAGAAAAAATTTCTGGAGAACATCCTAATTTTATTACTACTAATAATTCAAATAATGTAGAAGTATTGGATGAACTAATTTTTAAAGATATAAATTATAATTATCTTAATAATTTTGATGTTTTTTTACAAAGAGAAAAATTAAAAACAACTCCAGGAGTAGAGTTGACGACTCAAAGGGATTCAATGGGTCGAGCTCAGGCAGATAATTTGATATTTACAGACTTTAATAATAAAATTAGCAAATTCAAATTATATTCTGTAGGTGATGATGGTTGAGGGATTACTGCATATACCAATACCACAATTTTACAACCAGGATCTTCAAATGGAAATGAATTATCTTTCAATGTTAATTTTGAATTACAAAATGAAGAACAATTCGTAACTTCAATAAAAGATAAATTGATTAAAAAATGAAAAATAAATACAATCGAACAAAATCCAACAAGAATAATCGAGCAAGAATTTGCAAACAAAATAATTAAGTTAGTGATAGATAAATTGTTTTTAAATGAAAATAATTACTATAAAATTAATGATGACTATTTTGATATATTTAAGTATAGTAAAAATAATGAAGTTGATTCTTTAAGTTTTTCTTCAAAATTAATTTTAGATAAATTTTTTAAAGAAGAAAAAGATGTTTTTATTCCTGAAATTAAAAACATTTTTTTAGAATTATATCAAAAAATGGATTATTTCTTAACATATAAAAATAGTCCTATTTTTCAAATGAAAGATTCCGACTTATGAACTCTTTTCGTATTAGGAGAAACACTTTTTTATGAACAATATTTAAATAAATTTGAAGGAAATAAAGATTTAGAAAATTTATTGAATATTTCAAATAATATTTCTATAGATGGTAAGAATGTTTCTAGTAATAATGCTTTTGTAAAAACAACCTTAACAACAGAGGGTATTTTCTCTATGTCACAAGGAGAATATGCAGGTGCTTTATCTCCTACAAAAGATGATCCAAATCCTATATACAATAATTTTGATTATGCCTTTAATTCTTATAATGAAAATTTGAAAGAATTAAAATCAAAATATTCAAATAAACTACCAGTTATAATTGATGATAAATTAATAAAGAATACAAGTAATATTTTAGTTTTAACGGATCATGCTGCTTCGGGTTCAAATAGAAAAACATCTAATTTACACTATGGAGAATTTCTTTCTTTGGTATATGACTTTAATGAATCATTGTCAAAACATAATGATAATAAAAAAATAATTTATAATCAACCAGAACTTGAATTAGTTAAATCTACAAGTAATAAAATAAATCCGGCAAAAGTTATTATAATATATGACTTATTAGGTAATGTTATTAATCCTGGTATCCAATTAAGTGATGATTTAGCAATGGAAACAACTTCCGATGCTATGTATGATTCTGAAAGAACAATTTTAGATAATATTTATCGTACATTAATTGTGAAAAATGATCCTAATAAGATTTATTATAAAAATGATAATCAAACTTATACCTTATTAGATTATGAAACAAACTTTGTTTATAAATTAAGTTATAATAATAAAACACACTATTTTTTAACTTATAAAGATGCTTGATTATATTTAAGAGATATTATTAGTTTAGAAGCTCAAAGAGTAAGTGTTTAAGGAGAAGAAATGAAAACAAAAAAATTATTACCATTAGCATTATTACCAATTGGGATTATTCCATTAATTACAATATCATGTAGTTCAAATGAAATGACTTATTTTGAAGCTGAAGGTCTTGAGATAAGTTCAACAGGTATTGTTATGGGTTATGCTGATGAAGGCATTAAAACAGGACCATTAGAAATTAAGGAAGAATACAATGGAGTTAAAATTACAGAAATTAAATCACTTGCTTTTTCTGAGCAAAAAATTAATGGTTTAACTCTACCTAAAACATTAATTAAAATAGGAAATAATGCTTTTAGAAATATAGAATCTCCTGTTGCAAACGCTGGAGAGTCCCCTATGCCTTGGGATTTATCACATTTAACAAACTTAGAATATATTGGTGATAATGCTTTTTATACTCAAGAAACAAAAAAATTAAATCTTGATCTTAATTTAAGTGGTTTGAGTAAATTAAAAGTAATTAATGATAGTGCTTTTCGGGGTATAGGACTTACTTCTGTGGATTTAAGGGGCTTAATCAGCCTTGAATCTATTGAAGAATTTTCTTTCTATAAAAATTCAATTTCAAAAATTTATTGATCTGAAGACAATAATAACATCAAAACAATTGGTTCTTTAGCTTTTGCTGACAACAAATTACCTCGACTTAGTTTTGTTGGTTTTGATAAATTAGAAAGTATTGATTCTAGTGCTTTCTCAGGAAATTTAATTACATCTATTCTTTGAAACAACTCTTCTAAAATTAAAACAATTGGAGAGGGGGCATTTGGTAGTAATAAATTATTTGGAGAATTAGATTTACATGATTTAATAAATTTAGAGACAATTGGTAAATATGCATTTAATAATAATCAAATATCATCCATTATTTGACCTTCTAATAGTTTAATAAATAATATTGATGAATTAACTTTTAGTAATAATGAAATTACTGGAGAATTAGACTTAACTAACTTAACTAACTTAACAAGCATTGGAACCAAGGCATTTTATAATAATAAAATATCATCCATTAAGTGACCTTCTAATAATTTAATAAATAATATTGATGAATCTACTTTTAGCATTAATAACATTACTGGAGAATTAGACTTAACTAACTTAACTAACTTAACAAGTATTGGAAAAAAAGCATTTCATGGTAACGAAATATCATCCATTATTTGACCAACCAATAGTCAAATAAACAGTATTGGATTAGAAGCATTTGCTTTAAATAATTTTGGAACAAGTATGCCAAACTTTCCACCTGGATTAACTACAGAAACTAACGGTGGAATTTCTCCAGAACAAATTTTTACTAATAAAGTACGAAAACTTCTCTCAACTAATTAATAAACTATTGAGTTTTAGATCTTATGGAGAGTTTCTTTCTTTAGTATATGACTTTAATGAATCATTATCAAAAACTAATGATAATAAAAAAATAATTTATAATCAACCGGAACTGGAATTAGTTAAATCTACAAGTAATAAAATAAATCCAGCAAAAGTGATTATAATATACGATTTATTAGGTAATGTTATTAATCCAGGTATCCAATTAAGTGATGATTTAGCAATGGAAACAACTTCAGATGCCATGTATGATTCTGAAAGAACTATTTTAGATAATATTTATCGTACATTAATTGTGAAAAATGATTCTAATAAGATTTATTATCAAAATGATAATCAAACTTATACCTTATTAGATTATGAAACAAACTTTGTTTATAAATTAAGTTATAATAATAAAACACACTATTTTTTAACTTATAAAGATGCTTGATTATATTTAAGAGATATTATCAGATTAGAAGCTCAAAGAGTAAGTATTTAAGGAGAAAAAATGAAAACAAAAAAAATATTACCATTAGCATTATTGCCATTAGGAATTATTCCATTAATAACCATATCATGTAGTTCAAATGAAACTACTTATTTTGAAGCTGAAGGTCTTGAGATAAGTTCAACAGGTATTGTTTATGGTCCTGTAGAAGGAAGATTAATTTCAGGACCATTAGAAATTAAGGAAGAGTACAATGGAGTTAAAATTATTGAAATTAAAAACGGTGCATTCCAAAACCAAAAAATTAACGGCTTAACCTTGCCAAAAACATTAGTGAAAATAGGGCTTTATGCTTTTAAGAATATAGTTTCTCCTGTTGCAAACGCTGGAGAAACTCCTATGCCTTGGGATTTATCACATTTAACAAACCTAGAATATATTGGTAAAGGTGCTTTTAACCTTAGTGATGGTTATTTTAATCCAGAAAAATTAAATCTTGATCTTAATTTAAGTGGCTTGAGTAAATTAAAATCAATTAATATTGGTACTTTTCAGGGAATAGGACTTACTTCTATTGATTTAAGAGGTTTAATAAACCTTGAATCTATTGAAGAACTTTCTTTCTTTGAAAATTCAATTTCAAAAATTTATTGACCTGAAGAAGACAATAAAATTAAAACAATCGGCAATATGGCATTTAATCAAAACAAACTAACAAAATTAAGTTTTGTTTCAATGAATTCATTAGAAAGTATTGATTCTGGTGCTTTTGCAGGAAATTCTATTACATCTATTCTTTGGAATAACTCTTCTAAAATTAAATCAATTGGTGATAGGGCATTTGGTTCAAATAAATTATCTGGAGAATTTGATTTACGTGATTTAATAAACTTAGAAAGTATTGGATCAGAAGCGTTTTCTAATAATCAAATATCATCAATTATTTGACCAACTAATAGTAAAGTAAACAGTATTGGAATAGAAGCTTTTGCTTCAAACAATTTTGGAACAAGTATGCCAAATTTTCCACCTGGATTAACAACGGCAAACAATGGTGGAATTTCTCCGGAACAAATATTTACTAATAAAGTACGAAAAATCCCCTTAACTAACTAATAAACTATTGAATTTTAGATATTGAAATAATAAATATCTTAGAGATATTATTAGATTAGAAGCTCAAAGAGTAAGTGTTTAAGGAGAAGAAATGAAAACAAAAAAATTATTACCATTAGCATTATTACCGATTGGAATTATTCCGTTAGTAACTATATCATGTTCAACACAACAAGATAATCATATATATAGTTTTGAAGCTGAAGGTCTAAAGATAAGGTCCGATGGTCAGATAACGGGTTTTGTCTCAAAAAACACACATTTTGGTCCACTTGAAATTAAAGAAGAATATAATGGTATTGTTATTACAAGTATTGGTATCGAAGCTTTTAAAGACGAACAAATAGAAGGGCTTATTTTACCGAAAACTTTGACAAGAATAAATCATGATGCTTTCTGAAATATAAAGTCTCCTGTTAAAAAAACAGAAAGTATTTCTACTCCTTGGGATTTATCACATTTAACTAATTTAGAATACATAGGTGATAATGCATTTAAAATGGAAATAGATGAAACTAGAAATCTAAATATTGACCTTAATTTAAGTGGTTTAACTCAATTAACAGAAATAGGAGTTGATGCTTTTCGTCTTCTTGGACTTACTTCAGTTAATTTAAAAGGTGTTAATAATCTTAAAGATATTAATAGTAGGTCCTTTTATGAAAATAAATTAACCTCAATAGATTTAGAAGATTGCGATAATTTAGAAAATATTGGAATTAGTGCTTTTGAATCTAATAAAATTAAAAATATTTTATGACCAATTAATAATAGTAAAATTAAATCGATTGGTAAAAGTGCTTTTGCTTTTAATCAATTAACAAGCTTAATCCTTAATCCTTTAATAAATTTAGAAAGTATTGGTGAATGAGCTTTTTGAAAAAATAAAATATCATCAATTATTTGACCAACAAATAGTCAAATAAATAATATTGATAAATATGCTTTTAGAGATAATGCAATAGTTGGAGAATTAGACTTAACTAACTTAACTAACTTAACAAGCATTGGATTAGATGCGTTTAAATCTAACCAAATATCATCAATTATTTGACCAACTAATAGTAAAATAAATAGTATTGGATTAGAAGCTTTTGCTCGAAATAATTTTGGAACAAGTATGCCAAACTTTCCACCTGGATTGACAACAGCAAACAATGGTGGAATTTCTCCAGAACAAATATTTACTAATAGATTACGAAAACTTCTCTCAACTAGCTAATAAACTATTGAATTTTAGATATTGAAATAATAAATATCTTATAGATATTATTAGATTAGAAGCTCAAAGAGTAAGTATTTAAGGAGAAGAAATGAAAACAAAAAAATTATTACCATTAGCATTATTACCGATTGGAATTATTCCGTTAGTAACTATATCATGTTCAACACAACCAGATTATATATATTCCTTTGAAACAGAAGGTTTAAAGATAAGGTCTGATGGTGAGATAACAGGTTTTGTCTCAAAAAAAACACATATTGGACCACTTGAAATTAAAGAAGAATATAACGGTATTGTTATTACAAGTATTGCTAATTCTGCTTTTGAAAATGAACAAATAGAAGGATTGATTTTACCTAAAACTTTGAGAAAAATAAATTGGGGTGCTTTCAAAAATATCAAGTCTCCTGTTGAAAAAACAAAAAGTATTTCTACTCCTTGGGATTTATCACATTTAACTAATTTAGAATACATAGGTGATAATGCATTTGAAATTGAATATGATAAAACTAGAAATCTAAATATTGACCTTAATTTAAGTGGTTTAACTAAATTAACGGAAATAGGATCTTGAGCTTTTAATAATCTCGGACTTACTTCAGTTAATTTCAAAGGTGTTAATAATCTTAAAAATATTGGTGATATTGCCTTTGATAATAATAAATTAACCTCAATAGATTTAGAAGATTGTGATAATTTAGAAACTATTGGAAGTCGTGCTTTTGCTGATAATAAAATTAAAAATATTTTATGACCAATTAATAATAGTAAAATTAAATCGATTGGTAAAAGTGCTTTTTCAAGCAATCAATTAACAAACTTAATCCTTAATCCTTTAATAAATTTAGAAAGTATTGGTCATTATGCTTTTTCCTGAAATAAAATATCATCCATTATTTGACCAACTAATAACAAATTAACAAGTATTGCTGAAGAAGCTTTTATAACTAATGCAATCACAGGACAATTAGACTTAACTAACTTAACTAACTTAACAAGCATTGGAACAAAAGCATTTCGTAATAATAAAATATCATCCATTATTTGACCAATCAATAGCAAAATAAATAGTATTGGATTAGAAGCATTTTCTTCAAATAGTTTTGGTGAAAATATGCCAAATTTTCCGCCTGGATTAACTACAGAAACTAACGGTGGAATTTCTCCAGAACAAATATTTACTAATAAAGTACGAAAAATCCCCTCAACTAATTAATAAACTATTGAGTTTTAAAAATTAAAAAATAACTGCAAATAAATTATTACCATTTAACCATTTTTACACTATGGAGAATTTCTTTCTTTAGTATATGACTTTAATGAATCATTGTCAAAGCCTAATGATAATAAAAAAATAATTTATAATCAACCGGAACTTGAATTAGTTAAATCTACAAGTAATAAAATAAATCCTGCAAAAGTTATTATAATATATGACTTATTAGGTAATGTTATCAATCCAGGTATCCAATTAAGTGATGATTTAGCAATGGAAACAACTTCGGATGCCATGTATGATTCTGAAAGAACCATATTAGATAATATTTATCGAACATTAATCGTCAAAAATGATCCTAATAAGATTTATTATAAAAATGATAATCAAACTTATACCTTATTAGATTATGAAACAAACTTTGTTTATAAATTAAGTTATAATAATAAAACACACTATTTTTTAACTTATAAAGATGCTTGATTATATTTAAGAGATATTATTAGATTAGAAGCTCAAAGAGTAAGTGTTTAAGGAGAAAAAATGAAAACAAAAAAATTATTACCATTAGCATTATTACCAATTGGAATTATTCCGTTAGTAACTATATCATGTAGTTCGAATGAAACTACTTATTTTGAGGCTGAAGGCCTTAAAATAAGTTCAAAAGGTGTGGTTATGGGCTATGCTGATGAAGGCATTAAATCAGGACCATTAGAAATTAAGGAAGAATACAATGGAGTTAAAATTATTGAAATTAAAAGTGGTGCATTTCAAGGTCAAAAAATTGATGGTTTAACGCTACCTAAAACATTAGTGAAAATAGGGGATTATGCTTTTAGAGATATAGTTTCTCCTGTTGCAAACATCGGAGAAAATCCTATGCCTTGAGATCTATCACATTTAACAAACTTAGAATATATTGGTGAAGGTGCTTTTAACCTTAGTGATGTTTTTTCTAATCCAAAAAAATTAAATCTTGATCTTAATTTAAGCGGTTTGAGCAAATTAAAAGAAGTTAATGACTCTGTTTTTTATGGAATAGGACTTAACTCTGTTGACTTAAGAGGTTTAATCAGTCTTGAATCTATTGGAACACTTTCTTTTGGTGATAATTTAATTTCAAAAATTTATTGATCTGAAGACAACAATAACATAAAAACTATTGGTTCTTCAGCTTTTACACGTAACAAATTACCTTGACTTAGTTTTGTTGGTTTTGATAAATTAGAAAATATTGGAGATAGTGCTTTTTCAGCAAATTTAATTACATCTATTCTTTGAAATAACTCTTCTAAAATTAAAACAATTGATGATTTTGCATTTAGTGGTAATAAATTATTTGGAGAATTAGATTTACATGATTTAATAAATTTAGAGATAATTGGTAAACATGCATTTTATAATAATAAAATATCAACCATTATTTGACCAACAAATAGTCAAATAAACAATATTGATGAATCTGCTTTTGAAGTCAATGAAATTACTGGAGAATTAGACTTAACTAATTTAATAAATTTAAAAAATCTTGGGAAAAGTGCATTTAAATTTAATAAAATATCATCAATTAAGTGACCTTCTAATAGTTTAATAAATATTATTGATGAATCAACTTTTAGTAATAATGAAATTACTGGAGAATTAGACTTAACTAACTTAACTAACTTAACAAGCATTGGAACAAAGGCATTTTATAATAATAAAATATCATCCATTATTTGACCAACTAATAGTAAAATAAACAGTATTGGATTAGAATCATTTGCTTTAAATAATTTTGGAACAAGTATGCCAAACTTTCCACCTGGATTAACTACAGAAACTAACGGTGGAATTTCTCCAGAACAAATTTTTACTAATAAAGTACGAAAACTTCTCTCAACTAATTAATAAACTATTGAGTTTTAGAACTTGTGGCAAGAATTTAAAGAAAAATAAATAAATATTACCATTTGACCATTTTTACACTATGGAGAATTTCTTTCTTTAGTATATGACTTTAATGAATCATTGTCAAAGCCTAATGATAATAAAAAAATAATTTATAATCAACCGGAACTTGAATTAGTTAAATCTACAAGTAATAAAATAAATCCTGCAAAAGTTATTATAATATATGACTTATTAGGTAATGTTATCAATCCAGGTATCCAATTAAGTGATGATTTAGCAATGGAAACAACTTCGGATGCCATGTATGATTCTGAAAGAACCATATTAGATAATATTTATCGAACATTAATCGTCAAAAATGATCCTAATAAGATTTATTATAAAAATGATAATCAAACTTATACCTTATTAGATTATGAAACAAACTTTGTTTATAAATTAAGTTATAATAATAAAACACACTATTTTTTAACTTATAAAGATGCTTGATTATATTTAAGAGATATTATTAGTTTAGAAGCTCAAAGAGTAAGTGTTTAAGGAGAAGAAATGAAAACAAAAAAATTATTACCATTAGCATTATTACCGATTGGAATTATTCCATTAATAACTATATCATGTTCAACACAACCGGATGATTTATATAGCTTTGAAGCTGAAGGTTTAAGAATAAGGTCTGATGGTCAAATATCGGGTTTTGTGTCAAAAAACACACATGTTGGGCCACTTGAAATTAAAGAAGAATACAATGATATTGTTATCACAAGTATTGGTTGATTTGCTTTTGATGGTGAACAAATAGAAGGGTTGGTTTTACCGAAAACTTTAACAAGAATATATGATGGTGCTTTTAAAAATATCAAGTCTCCTGTTGAAAAAACAGAAAATATTTCTACTCCTTGAGATTTATCACATTTAACTAATTTAGAATCCATAGGTGATAATGCATTTGAAATGGAATATGATAAAACTAGAAATCTAAATATAGACCTTAATTTAAGTGGTTTAACTAAATTAACAGAAATTGGATGAAGTTCTTTTACTCATCTTGGACTTACTTCAGTTAATTTTAAAGGTGTTAATAATCTTAAAAATATTGATGATTCTGCCTTTAATTATAATAAATTAACTTCAATAGATTTTGAAGATTGTGATAATTTAGAAAGTATTGGAATTAATGCTTTTGCTGATAATAAAATTAAAAATATTTTATGACCAATTAATAACAGTAAAATTAAATCAATTGGTGAAAGTGCTTTTAATGGTAATGAATTAACAAGTTTAATTCTCAATCCTTTAATAAATTTAGAAATTATTGGTAAATATGCATTTCAATTTAATCAAATATCATCAATTATTTGACCAACTAATAGTAAAATAAGTAGTATTGGAATAGAAGCTTTTACTTTAAATAATTTTGGTGAAAATATTCCTCAATTTCCACCTGGATTAACAACAGCAAACAATGGTGGAATTTCTCCAGAACAAATATTCTAATAAAGTACGAAAACTTCTCTCAACTAATTTATAAACTATTGAATTTTAAAAATTAAAAAATAACTGCAAATAAATTATTACCATTTGACCATTTTTAGACTATGGAGAATTTCTTTCTTAGGTATATGACTTTAATGAATCATTGTCAAAACCTAATGATAATAAAAAAATAATTTATAATCAACCAGAACTTGAATTAGTTAAATCTACAAGTAATAAAATAAATCCGGCAAAAGTGATTATAATATATGACTTATTAGGTAATGTTATTAATCCAGGAATCCAATTAAGTGATGATTTAAATATTTATCGTACATTAATTGTCAAAAATGATTATTATAATTTTCCTCTGGTATTAACAACAGAACCTATATGACAGTATTTCTTTAAAACAAATATTTACTAATAGAGTATGAAAACTTATTCTAAATTATTTATTAATAAAATCCATTAATACTATCAAAGATCAATATTTAAGATATGTTATAATTATAGAATACACTATTTTTAACTTATTTAAAATGCTTGATTATATTTTAATATATATTATCAAATTCAATGTTCAAATAGCAATTGTTAAGTAGAAGAAATGAAGACTAAAAAATTATTATTAGGATTAGGGGTGGTGTCGTTACCTATTTTACCATTATTGGTAATGACCTCATGTTCTTCTGAACCAACGCACAAATGTGAATTAACACCTGTATCATTTGATATATTTGATTCAATAGAGAAGGCTAATGTTATTTCAACATCACTCAACCATAATATTTGAGAAAATATGATGGAGAAAAAGTCTAAATTAACTGTAGATGAATTACAAAAAGATTTTGATTCAGTAATCACACCACTTTATCTTATCAATCAAAACAAAATAAAAACACCAGTTAAAATAATCCAAGACGTTAAGCATCCATTATCCTGAAGGCGGGATAGGTGAGCATTTAGCAACGCTTTCTGTTTCGTATATTGAAGGTGAATCAACAGAAATAAAAAATAAAAACGTTGATTGAATGATTATGTCATTTATTAGTACTAAAGTTGAACTAAATCAATTTGAAACTACACTTATGTCAGCTGTAAAAGAATTTCCTGAATTAAATGAATATTTTTTAGCAAAAACTACAGGTATATTTGACCAATTATCTAAGTTTCAAGAAGAAAAAGACCTAGGATCACTAGGTGGATTATTTGGATATAATATTGCTCTTAATCAAATATTGCCATATTTGATGACTACACCTCAGGATATAGTTGGTGGTTGAGAAAGTATATACATTCCATCAATATCATGAAATAATACATTCGCTTATCCTTCTTCAACAGGTTCTTTGGATTATAATTTTAATACTGAGGCATTGGTTAAACTTACTGATAACGAAATATTAAAGATGACTACTCCCGAGGAATTGTTATCAATATTAATACCTAGTACAAAGAATAGTGAAATGATATCTACAGTTAAAGATATTGTTGTTTCAGATCCATGAGGTAGGGCCCCAATTGAAGGTATTTATAAAATTATTGTTAATTTCAAAGATGTTAATAAATTACCAGAAATTGTAAGTATAACAGTCAACTTAATACAACCAAATGCTTAATTATATAAACTCACTTTTTTGCTTATCGTTATTACTATGATTCAAAATTTTTTAAATTGATATTTATTTACATAATTTTATTTTCATATATAAATATTTAAATTATTTTTTATTGTATAATTTAAATATATGATTTTATACATAAAATTATTCTCTGAATCCAAAAAATTTAGTGATGAATTTAAAAAAATTATTAATGAATTTGAAGGAATTAAAAATTCAAAATAACAAACATATAAATTTAAATGAATTGATGATCAAGTTCTTATAGAAGGTAATGATTATCTCAAACTTTTACGAACTGTAAAATACATTGATGATTTAATTGAAAAAAACACAAATATTATTAATTTAAATTTTAATATTGTTATAGATGTAAAACCGATTAAAGAATATTCAAATCATGATGGTGTTTTGTTAAAAAATATTTTTTTCTGACAAAAAATAAAAGATTCATCAATAATAAAAAATTGACATAATGTTCCAGAAGGAATTATTTTCAATATTGATTTCTATACTAAACTGCAATATAGTAAAGAAACTATTTTAAAAACAAAATTTGGCATCTTAAATACTAAAGTAGTTAAGTGTTTCTCTAATGATAAGGAATTTCTTGTTGTATTTAAAAATTTAAATTTAGCAAAAAGAGTAAATGTTAGAATTCATTATCAATGTCAAACTTCTGAAATTTTATATTCTCTTCATTGTGACTGTAGAGAACAACTGAATTTTTTTATGGATTTATTACATAAAGAGCCAAACTCAATGTTAATTTATGCTAATGAAGAAGGCAGAGGGTTGGGGTTATTTAATAAAATAAATGCATATAAACTTACAAATGATACAGGGATAGATACTTATAATGCAATGAATGAAATAGCTGGTAAATCAGAAGATAGGTCATTTGAAATTCCTGCCGATATTCTATATCAAATGAATATTAATAAAATAAATTTATGAACAAATAATCCATTGAAAATAGAACCAATTAAATCTAGAAGGATAGATGTCGTTGAAAAACGTATAATAAATAAAAAACTTTCTCCTGAAGCTAAAAAGTATATGGAGGAAAAAAAGAAGTACATGGGGCACAAATATGAGAATACTAATTAATTTATCAAATAATTTCAAAATATATATTGAAAATGAAATTAATTCTTTTGATTTAGTCTTGTCTCCATATAGGGATTTAGAATTTGCAAATAACCAAACTGTCAAAGAAGTGGTATTTTTTTCATCAATATTTGGACAAGCAACATTAATGAATCAATATTTTTGAATAATTAATATTAGAAGAGATATGCAAAGACCGAATAAAAAAATTAAGGAAATTATCATTTATCATGGCGAAAAAATTAATTTATCAAAATACAAAGATATTAAATTAATTGAAATTAAGGATAAATATATAGTTGTTAAAAATTTGGATTATATTAGAATACCAACCAACTCTTTTTATGATAAAAATGTTTTACATCATGTTGATAAATATATTGAATCATGGCTTTGATTATTGCAAAACATACAAAAAAACATGGAACCAAGTACTTCATGCACAGAGTCCGATATTTTTTCAAAAGATCTAAAAATTAAAAAAATTTATAATCATGTTATTAAAAATAAAAATTTTATCAATGCAGGTAATGAAGGTGTTTTAGTATGAAAAGAAAATTATACTAAAATTGAAAAAATAACAAATATTGAACCCAAGTATCCTAAAGATATAGCAATCCTTTATGAAAAATATCAAGTGACAAATTGCCTAAAAAACGATATTCCTAGATTTTATGAAGATAGTCAACTAAAAATTGTAGCAAAAGAAAAAGGTGATAAGAGAATTTTTGAATACTCTAACATCATTTCTCCTGTAAGTAATTTGAATTTTGTTTCATTAGCAAGATTATTAATTAGACAATGGGAAACAAGTATATTTATTGATGATAACAAAGTAATTAACTATGGAAAAATCAGGTTTAAAGACACTCCTTTTTTTGAAATCATTTATAATGATTTAGGCAATTCTTTTGTTAAGACTGAAAATACAAGTTTTAAGGAGGGAATTATTAGAGATGTTTATTTTTTAGTTAAAAATCAGCAAAAAATTAATCATAGAAATATCATCTTTTCTAAAAGAACTAAAACGACAAGAGAACTTTTTGCTGATGAAAAATTTGAAAGATTTTACAATTTTGTTATGGAAAAATATAGATTAATGCCAATGGCTTGTCATGATAAAACAGTTTTGGAAAATTTAAGCATATATGATGTTATTTATACTTGTGGAAAATCAAATACAATGAACAGAAAAATAAAGTATGTTTCAGATAAGAAGTGAGTTTATGAAATGAAAAGCAATAAAGTTTATGAGTGTGGAGATAATTTTGATGACATTAATTTCATTAAACATGAAGATGTTAGAGAATTATCTGAAAATTTAGAATTTATTAATGGAGCTATAAGATGAATAAGAAAATAATTGCACTTATTGTAACTGATGGAACTAGAGATCTAACAAAAACAATTACTTCTATTAAAAATCAAAAAAGAAAAGTGGATGAGATAATTATCGCTTCTGAAAAAGAACTATTTATTGAACACAAAGTTTTTGTTAATCCTTATAAGAAAGGGCTTGCAAGAAATACAAATCAATCATTGATTAGAATAAAGGACTTATATCCCAATGAAAATGTATATATAGCAACAATTGATGATGATGACTATTGAAAAGAAGATTATATTGAACTTGCGTTTAAATGAATTCAAGAAGATTATAATTTCATCACTTGTTGAATGGAAGTTTGGGATAATAATTTGGTAATTGATGAATTTAAATTTACAGTTGAAGATATTAACATTCAAAATTTCATAATTGGAAACCCTGGAGTTCAAGGTTCTAATAAAATTTTTAATTTAGATATATCCTTAGAAACTGGAATGATGGCGAAACATATCAATGCTTCAACAGATAGATCATTAAATATTGCTTTATTATCACACCCGGAAATTAAAGTGGCGGTTATCCCAAAATCATTAGTTATTTATAATAAAGATTCAAATAGAAAAAGAATATCCAATAATGAAAATAGGATAGAAGATTTGAGAAGTTTTTATAAGCATTTTGATGGTTATGTTGATTCTAGTAAGGTAGAAAAAATTAATGATAGACATGATGAACTACATAATATTAAAGAGGTTATCACATGAAAATAGTTTTGGCTACAACAATTATGAATAATGAAAATCCGGCTAACTTTATTGATAATGTTAAAAAATTGAGCAATTGAAGTAATGATTTAATTTCTATTGCAAATACAGATTTAAAAGTAGATGCAACTCACATAATTAATAAAATTTCTGATATGAAGAATTCACGTCACACCTTGTTGGAAGAAGCTGCTAAATATGATGCTGACATTTACTTTATTTTAGATAGCGATATACAATTGCCGCAAGAAAATGTTATTGAAAAATTAATTAAATACAAAGATAAATATGATTTTATATCAATGTATTATAAACTAGATCCTCCTATACCCGCTTTTTATACATTGGCTTCATCATTGAATGATTTTTTAAATCATAAATTAAAGATTTATTCAGATTTACAAAATCCATTTTTTGATGATTCAGAATTCAATTATTCTACTTATTCATCCATTAATTCTTATAAAATAAATAAAGATTTTTCAGATATATTAAAAGGAAGATCTTATGCTAGAGATATAGGTGAATTCACTAGCATTGTTGATGAAAATGACTTTACAACAGGTGGTGCAACAATTTACTTTAATAAAAATGCTTTAAAACATAAGTTTGAATGAGAAACATATAAAAATTATTCTTTACCTTGATATGATTCGTATAGGACAGCTTTGTTATCCAAGATATTTAGATTTGCAAAAGTACCAATTTTTGTAAATCATTATCGAGAAAATCAAACAATTCAATTATCTTGAGATAGTGTAATAAAGTACATAAGTGGTTTAAATTTATACATGTCAAGAATTGACAATAAATGAAATCAAAATTCAATAATTTTACATACTAAAGAATTATTTTATTTCATAAAAGGACTATTCAAGAAAATAGATATAATAAATATTACTGGTGACGAAAAAAAAGTTATTGATGAAATAAAAGAATTTATGAATATAGATATAATAAAAAAAATGCAAAAGGATATATTGATATGAAAATAGGAATTATAGGTAAAGGTCATGTAGGTTCTGCAATGAATAAATTGTTTGTTGATGCATATGTTTATGATAAAAATTTAAATATAGGAATATTTGAGGAAATAAACAAGTGTGATTTAGTTTTCTTGTGTGTTCCTACTCCTGAAAAACAAGACGGAAGTTGTGATACCTCCATTGTTACTTCGTTAATTAAAAAATTAGACGTTAAAACCATTGTTTTGCGCTCTACAGTTTATGTGGGTTATACCAATGAAATGATGGAAAAATATAATAAAGAAATTGTTTTTCATCCTGAGTATTATGGAGAAACAATCAATCATCCTTATAGCGATCTAAGTGATAGGACTTGATTATCATTTGGTGGCAACCCTAAGGGAGTCAATCATGTTATTGATGCATATAAAACTATTATAAATTCCAATGTTAAAATACATATAGGAAATGCCAAAGAAGTTGAATTTGCAAAATATATGGAAAATTGTTTTTTGGCAACGAAAGTAACTTTTTGTAATGAAATGTATGATATTTCTAAATCTTTAAATGTTGATTATAATTTATCTCGAGAAATATGATTGGCTGATGAAAGGATTGGTAGAAGCCACACTTTTGTATTTGAAGATAAAAGGGGTTTTTCAGGAAGTTGTTTGCCAAAAGATTTACATTCTTTAATTTATCAATCCAATAAATTAACTGATTTAAGTTTATTAAAAGCTGTAAATGATAAAAATGAAATAATTTACAAAAATAAAAAATAATAGATAATTTATTTTTTTATAAATATTGTTATAATTAAAATAAACTTAATTAATAAGGAATTTTATGGAAAATAATTATATCAAACCCAACTTATCATCAAACCACTTTACATGTCCTGTCTGTTTTGTTGCATCTACTTTTTCACCACTTGTAGAATTACCATTTTCTGAAACTAAAACAATAGACAAAGGGGCGATTAAGGTACTTTATTTACAATCAAGATGCTCACGTTGTAATAACAATATTTTATGAACATCAGATCATTCATTAGATCGATTTGGAAATAGATTGAATTTATTAGAAAGCAGAATCATTTTTCCAAGAATGTCAATTGCTCCAATGCCTAACAAAGACATCAAAGGTAATGATTTAGATTTATATAATGAAGCAAGATGGATTTTTGAAGATTCACCAAGAGCTGCTTCTGCATTATTAAGAGGACTTTTAGAAAATTTTTTAAAGAGATTGTTTGAGATTCCAGACTCCAATTTAGGAATAATCTTAAATAGACCAGAAGTTAAAATTGGTTTAGGAAGAAATATTTTTAATTATTTAATAAATTTAAAAAATATTTCTAATGATTCTATACATTCTTCCAAAATGGTTTATGATAATGAAAATCGCGATGATGTTATTAAATTGTTTAGTGGAATCAATATTGTTTTTAGTAGATTGGTAAGTGAAGAAAATGAAATCATGCAATTAACTCAGTTGGGGTTAAAAGTTAGTGCCTAGAATTACTTTTGAAGAAATTGGTTTTTAAAATGAAAATTAAATTTTGAAAATAGTATAATTTAATTAGTAATATTTTTGCAAATATAAGGAGAAAAAATGAATGATATTAAATCTCAAAATCAAACATTATTAGAGCAAGGTTTGTCGATGAAAAAATTAAGTATCGCTGGAATTGTTTTGTTTTGTACAATTATTGGAATAATTCCTAGTGTGATTATCGCAATAGTATTAGCGATTAAACTTTTAACTAGTGATTATAAGGATGAAGAATTAAATGGCGAAAAAATGATTTGAGGTTTGTTGTCTTTGCTTTTAATCGGTAACATTGCTTCATTGATTTTTGCTAATAAAATAATTGAAAAAGCCAATAATAAAATAGCGATGGAAAATAATCAAAAAGAGACAAAAAACACTTCAGACATTAATCCTAAAATTACATTAATTGATTCAAAATAATATTTTTAAATGATTAATTGAGTACATTCTAGATAATTCAAAAATTATTATAATTCTTTGTAAGGGTGTATAATTTAATATATCTCATTTTTTAAATGTTTATATTTATTTTAAATAAAAAGGAATATTATTATGAAATTTTTAAATAAATCAACACTGTTATTATTTGGATTAATGAGTGCAATTACCTTGCCCTTAATTATGATTTCGTGTACTAAATCTAACAACAATACAGTAGTTCCTGAACCACCAATTACTCCTGAACCACCAATTACTCCTGAACCACCAATAATTCCACCAATTACTCCTGAACCACCAATAATTCCACCGATTACTCCAGAACCACCAATAATTCCACCGATTACTCCAGATCCGCCACCAATAGTTCCTCCTATTGATATTACAGAATTTTCAAAAGGCGGACAAATTAGTTTGGATGTTGGAAATAAATTTGTACTAAACATTGATGGTTATTTGTCTGTCGTTCAACAATTAGGGTTTAATAGATATACCAATATTTCAAATTATACAAATGATAAATTAAATGAACTCTTGCATAATAACCCCAAATTTCAATCTTTAAATTTAGCAATTTCAGAAGGTTCTTCTCAAAAAAATAGAACTTTAATCTTATCTTTGAATGGTGTTTATTTAGATAATTCAATTAATGATAAAACAATTACCATTTCTAATTTTCCTAAAATTTATTCAAATAATTCAAGCATAAGAGTTGATAGTAGGCCTGAGATTGATAAATTAAATTTTATTAGTGATTTGAAAGATCAGGCAAACATATCAACGTTAAATATGAGTGATTTTTTTAAGTATAATATTAAGCATGTAACTGCAAGATTTTCTATAGACTTTGAATCATTGACATGAGATTTAAATGAAATTTATGCTAATGGATTTATGACTGAGATGTCATTTCGAAATACTAATTTAATTAATAAACCTTGAAATATTAGCATAAAATTTATTGAAAAAAAATACCTTAATAACCAATGAGTTTTAGATGATGAATTAACTCTACCATTGAATGATTATAAGGTAAAATTGGATACTTCTAAAGCTGCCATTCAGGTTTTGGCGCAAAAATTAACTATCTTATCTAATACTGACAAATCAAACTACGCATCAACTTTATTTATAAGATCTAAAATTAATAATGCTGATTGAACAAATTACATTAAAGTTAATGAGGAAATAAGTAGAAAATACTTTCCTGATTCGGTTATTAAAATTACTTCTGGGATAGATTTGAGTGTAAATGATATAAATGGAACTTTAGAAGGAACTTTTAAAATATCTGATTCACAAAATGTTAATAATTTTGCCCAATCACCTAAATTAACAATATCTAACTTCAAAACAACTAAAGAACTTTTTTCTCCAGAAAATTTATCTCATAACAATAATAAAGTAACAATTATTAAAGGTGGCGATTTTGAGAAAAACATTATTCGCGATATGAAAAAACCTATAATTAATCATGAAATAAGTTCTCTAGAAATTGGTCAAAGCAAAACATTTAATCAAGATAATTTTTTATCATCTTTTAATTTTTTAAGACCTTCTTCAAATATTTTTAACAATCCTTGAATAGAAGGTGGCGATATGATTAATCCTTTTTTAGAATTAGCTACCATGGAAACAAGTGGATTTAATTTGCGTTTGTTAAATCCAACATATTCATTACTGAATGTTTTGAGTAATAGAGGGTTTTTATTTAATAACTTTTTAATTAAAACATTAGGTATTTCTAGTAGTCAAAATACTAATTTAGTTAAAATTAGCAAAGAAAGTAATGGAGATTACAAAATTTCTCATAAAATCTTTTTTGAAGTAAATTATATGGAAGGAACACAGTCTATTGATGTAGACTTTGGTACAACGATTAAATTAATGGATATTATTTAAAGGTCTAAATAGTAATTTATTATATTTTTTTGATATAATTTTATTTATAAAATATAAATTAAGTGTCAAAACTTTAATGACAAATAGGAGACAAAATGGCTGCAACTGGAATTACAATGAGATGTGATGAGTGCAAAATGGAAAATTACATCACAACAAGAAACAAAAAAAATCAAGTAGAGAAATTAGAGATTAAAAAACATTGTCATAAATGTAACACTCACACAACTCACAAGGAGAAAAAATAATTATGAATAGAAGCGTTTTAGATGAATTTTTTATTCAATTTGAATTAGATGCAATAATTTCAAAATCTTACCAAACAAAATTATGATTTTCAGAAATAATGGTTTCTGAAGGTTATATTATAATAGAAAAAAATAAAGCAACACTTTTTGTAGATGGAAGATATTTTGAATATGCTAAAAATAATGCCAAAAATGTTGAAGTTGTTTTATTGGAAGGAGAATCTTTTAATAATTTTATTCAAGCTAAGAATTTTGGAAAAATAGCTATTGAAAGTGATTACTTAGAAGTTACTCATTATAATAGATTAAAAAACACTTTACCTAATGCAATAATCATTAATATTAAGGGTCAAGAATTGAGAATGTTGAAAGATTCTAGTGAAGTTTCAAAAATTCAAAAAGCAGTAAATATTTCTTTAGAAGCTTTTGACAAACTACAAACTTTTATTGTGGAAGGTGTTTCAGAAATTGAACTTGATAATAAATTAAATTACTTGATGAAAAGATTGGGAGCTGATAAAGAATCTTTTGAATCAATTGTGGCCTTTGGTCCTAATTCAGCGATGCCGCATCATCACCCAACAAATAAATTGTTAAAAGATGGTGACATTGTGAAAGTTGATTTTGGATGTTTTTTCAAAGGATATGCATCTGATATTACTAGAACTTTGATTTATAAAAAATCAGAAGCAACAGTAGTTGATCAAAAACTTGTAGAAATCCTTAAGATTGTTGAAGAAGCTGCAAGAAGAGGCCGTGAAGCAGTTAGGCCAGGAATTAGTTCTAAAGAACTTGATGATATTTGTAGACAATATATTACTGAAATGGGTTATGGAAATCATTTTATCCATAGCACAGGACATGGTTTGGGAATTGATGTTCATGAAATACCAAGTGTTTCATCTAAAATGCCAATGATTTTAGAACCAGGAATGGTTATTACTATTGAACCAGGTATTTATATCGAAAATCTTGGTGGAGCAAGAATTGAAGATGATGTATTAGTTACTGATTCGGGTCACTTAGTTCTCTCAAGAAAATAAAAAGGATAATTTATGATTAGTGTTAATGATTTTAAACCAGGAATTACCTTCCAAATGGATGGTAGTTTATATATTGTGCTTGAAGCATCTCATTCTAAACAAGGAAGAGGTCAAGCTAATGTTAAAGCAAAAGTAAAAGATTTACGTAGTAATTCAACAGTAATTAAATCTTTTACTGGTGGAGATAAAGTTAAAAAAGCTCATATTGAAAGAGTAGCAATGAACTTTCTTTATAATGATGGTATCAATTGTGTTTTAATGGACAATGAAACCTTCGAACAAATTGAATTAAGTTCTGAAAAACTAAAATGAGAACTTAATTTTTTAAATGAAGGAACTGAAGTTAAAGTTCGTAAATTTGAATCAGAAATTTTAGATTTAGAAATCCCACTAAATATTGATCTTGAAGTTATTGAAGCTGCTGATGCAGTTAAGGGAAATACAACCACAAACCCTCAAAAGAAAGTAACTTTAGTTACTGGATTTGAAATTGAGGTACCAATGTTTATTAAAGAGGGCGAAGTTATTACTGTTGCCACTGAAACCGGGAAATACGTTGGAAAAGGTAAAAAATAATGGAATATATCAATATTAAAAACAATATCAACCAAACTACTAATATTCATAAAAAAGTTTTTTTAGATATTGTTAATTTAATGTCATCCAAGGTAAAAGGAGTGAAAGTACAGGGAGAACCAGAAATCATTATTGTTAGAAAAGGGAAAAACGTTAAAATATCTTTTAATTTTACAATTACGAAAAATTTAGACCTTTTTATCACAATGAATTTAATTAAAAAGTATATTATTGAAACAATTGTTATTTTGTTTGATTTAAAACCTTATAATATTTTAATGAATTATCAAGGAAGACACTAATCTTTTAGTATAATATTTATTAAACATATCATGGTAGATATGGTGAAGCGGTTAACACTGCGGCTTGTGGTGCCGTTATGCGCGGGTTCGAATCCCGTTATCTACCCCATTTTTTTTTGCTTTTTTTGCCAAGAAATAACTTATATTATTAAAATATTGTTATTTTTTAAAAATTATCTATTTTTGAACATATATATATGGAGGAAGAAATATGTTATATAAATTAGGAAAGATAGTTTCCGTTGCTAAAAATTATTTTTTGTTTGAATCAAACTATACAGGATTTGTAGTTTATGCACCAGAAATAGAGAGGTTTGAATTAGATAAATTTCAAAAAGTATTTATGTATCATCATAAAAATGATTATATAGATGCATATTATGGTTTTAAAGAATTTAAAGAAAGATTATTTTTTGAAGATCTCTTATCAATTCAAGGAATTGGTCCTAAAACCGGAATTGCAATTTTAAATGAAGGATGAAAAATTGCATTAGATTTAATTGCATTAGGAGATTGAGAAAGATTGGCGCAAATGCCTCATCTTGGCCAAAGGTCAGCCAAGCAATTAGTTTTTGAATTTCAATCTAAATACAACAACATTCTTGCGAAAAATCCAGTTAATAAAAATGAGGGTGACTTAGTAGATGCTTTAAAAGTTCTCGGTTTTACAAAAAAACAAATATCTCTTGCATTAAATAACATCGACATTAATTCACCTATTGAAGATATGGTGGAACAAGCGATTAAAGTAATCTCGAATGAACAACACAAAAAAATCACTCAGACCTCATAGTTTTTCTGGATTTATTGGTCAAAAGAAACTTGTACAAACATTAAAAGTTATGATTAAATCAGCTGAAGAGCAAAAAAAATATCCTGACCATATGTTGTTTTATGGTTCTCCGGGTTTAGGAAAAACAACTTTGGCGGAATTAATATCAATATATTCTAATCGCCAAATAGTTTTTGTGCAAGGATCTTTATTAGTATTGCGTTCAGATATTTTGGCAATTTTTGCAAATATTAATAAAGGGGACATTATTTTTATTGATGAAATTCATAGTATTCATAAAAATTTGGAAGAATTAATATATTCAGCGCTTGAAGATAGTGTGATTGATATTTCAATAGGACCCGAAGGAGACAAAAAAATAATTCGAATGAAAATTCAAGATTTTACTTTAATTGGAGCAACAACTAATATTTCCAAAATAAGTCAACCAATTAAAGATCGTTTTGGAATTTTATCAAAATTAGAAAAATATAGCGAACAAGAATTGTCGCAAATTATTATTAATTCTTCAAAATTGTTAAATTGCAAAATAACAAAAGAACAAGCAATAAAAATCGCTACTTATTCAAATGGAACTCCAAGAATCGCAAATAGACTTTTGAAAAGAATTATTGATTTTGCATATTTTTACAACGAAGGTATTATTACTGACAAAATAATCTTTAAAACATTTGATTATCTTTCTTTATTTAAATATGGATTGAATATTCTTCATATTGAATACATGAAGATATTAGAAGAAGTTTTTAATATGAAACCAGTATCTTTAGATGCAATAGTCAGTATTTTAAATGAATCAAAAGAAGTTATTGTCAATGATATTGAAGCATCTCTTTTGTCTCTTAAATTGATATCAAAAACATCAAGAGGCAGAAAGATGACTTCTGAAGGTTGTAAATATTTACTTACTTATAATATCAATACTTCTAAAATTAAATAATTTAATAACTTTTTAGTATAATTTATATTATGTTTAACAAGGTTAAGAAAATTTTCAAATTATCTAATTGAAAAAGATGAGCTATTTCATCTATTTCTTTGGTTTCTATGACGCTTGGTATTGCTCTAGGTTCAGTTTATGGTGTAACAAACAACAAACCAACAATAAATTATAAATCAGGAGCAGAAGTAGTTCTTAAGATAACTGATCTTGATGATACTCCTGAAGTTATTAAGAGACAAGTTGAACAAAGGTTAAAACTGAGTCTTCCAAGTGATTCTAGTTATGCGGTTACATTAAATTCCAATGATTTTTTAACAATTACCGGAACTAACGTTGATACAAATGAACAAATGAACTTTTTCAAATCATTTATTTCAAGTAAAGATAAAACAACTGTAACTACACAAAGCTTAGGATTAAATGGCAAACCAAAAGAATTGAGTTTTAATTTTAGTAATGCAACTATGACAAATGATTCAATATCTTTGGATTTAAAAACTCCTTCATATTCAAAAGAAAATATTTTGGTTTGAAAAAATTTATCAGGATTGATGAAATTAGCTGTCGCTGAATATAATAATGAATGAACATCTGCAGAAGTGAACAAAGACCCTTATAAGTTTTTGTATATTAACGGAATAACAGAAGATGTAGAAAATGGTCCTAAAGCGATTTTAAAAACCGAATCTTTTGGAGGATTTGATGCTACAGATTACTTGATATCAAAAAATACCGCTCCTGAAGATGGAGTATTTTCTACTTCATTAAATTTAGATTTTGCTTTTGCTCCAAAAATCACAAAGCAACAAAAAGAAGAGATTTTCTATAATCTTGACTTTTCAGTATCACCATATTTATTGAATATACAAGCATACAACTTTATTTCTCCGACATTTGGAAATAATGCTTCACAATTTTTAATGATTGCAGCAATTGTGGCATTTTCTTTTATTGCCATATTTTTAATTATTAATTATGGGTTATTAGGTGCTTTGTCAACAATATGTGCTGCCTTTTTGATATTTCTTGGTCTATTAATGATAACTGTATTTAGAGGTGATTATTCAGCAGAAGCAATTGCCGCCTTAATGCTTGCGGTAGGAATCGGATTAGATTTCAATATTGTCTTTTTCGAAAGATTTAAAAAAGAATTAAAGCTTGGAAATGGTTTGCAAAAATCTTTGAAAAAAGCCGACAAACTAACCATCTCCTCTTCGATCGCTAAAGCAATGGCCCTTGTGTTAACCTCAACTATAATTTATGTTGCCGGATCTTTATATTTAGGAACCTTTTCTGCTTTGGTACTAATTATGTCAATTTTTATATCGATAGTTATGCTTGCATTAATTAGAATTTTGACAAATTTGATATTAGGTACAAAAGTATTTGATGATAAAATTTATTTATTTGGTATTTACAAAAAAAGAAATAAATCAAAAATAAAATCAATTAATTTAAAAATGGATTTGGAAAAAAAACAAATCAATCCTTTGGAACAAACGTTGATAATTGATACTTCAACTTCAAATTCAAGAAAAGTAGGAATTTGTAAAAAAGCATCAGCTTTATTCTTAGGAATTTTCGCTGTTGTAGGAGCAACATTATTTACAACATTTAGTCTTTTGGGTTCTAGTTGAGTACATGGTTTTCATTCTAATGGAGCCTTAACTAATCCTACTGTTTTAAAATCAACAAATTCTATGAGTGAAATACAAGCTAAACATTTTGCAGATATCCTACAAGAAGAACTTGGCATTGCTAGTAATGAAATAACATTAAAATTAGCTGATAAAACAGAAAATTCACCAAAACCATATGTTTTAGAAGTATTTACCAATAAAATAATTGATGATCAAAAAATCTTGGAATTGCGTAATCAAGGACTATTTTTAATAAATTATTCGATTTTGGCAGAAGATGCAAACCAATCAATCTTACATGTAATGTATATTGCCTTGGCTACAATAATAATTATGACTATCTTTGTGCTAATTAAAACAGATTGATCATATGCATTGACAATGTTCTTCTCACTAATTGCAGCAATCATTTTATTTATAGTATTATTCACATTCCAAATCTTTACATTCAATACATTCTTTATCTTTGGATTATCATCAGCTATTTTAATTGCTGTATCAAATAATCTATCTATCTTGTTTAGAATTAAAGAAAAATTGAAGAATAAAAAAACAGAAGAGTTAACAAAAGCGGAGTTAACTGGAATAACTGATTTAGTTGTTAAAGATTCTTTTAAAAGATTATTAATTTCTAATGGTATATTAATGATTACTTTATTATTATTTACAATATTTCCAGGTGCCCAAAATATATTTTTCACAATACCACTAATGATTTTTATATTAATGTCATTAGTGATATCAACAGTAATATTGCCTTATTTATTCACTGTTTTTAAAGCTTTCAAAAGTCGAAGAAAAAGAGAAAAAATTCTTAATAATTACTGAGAAACACAAAATATTCAAGAACAAATTTTCTTAGGTATTAATGATATTAAATAAAACAAATATTTATTTGATAAAATTAATTTACATAAGGGATTAATTATTGAAAATGAAAACCCCAAGTGGGTTTTTATTTTTTGAAAGGAATATGATGATACAAAGACCAAAGGGAACAAAAGATATATATGGAAATGATCAAAAAATTTATTCATTGATTTTCAATTCCTTTGAATCGCTTGCAAAATCATATAATTTTCAAAAGATAACTACACCAATTTTTGAATCACTATCTTTATTTAAGGATACTTCAGGAGAAACAAGTGATATTATTGTTAAAGAACTTTATTCATTTAAAGATTTATCAAATAGAGAATTGGCCTTAAGACCCGAAGGAACAGCCCCTGTTGCTCGTGCAATGGTGGAAAACAAGCTTTTAATGGATAAGAAGTTTAATAAACTTTTTTACATTGGACCAATGTTTAGGTATGAAAAACCTCAAAAAGGAAGAATGAGACAGTTTTACCAAATTGGCGCTGAACTTGTTGGTGATAACCATATTTATTCCACAATTGAAATTATCAAACTTGCTGAACAATTTTTAACAGTCTTAAAAATAAATGATTGAACTTTAAAAATCAATAATATTGGTACAAAAGAAGAGAGAATCGCTTTTACCAAAGAATTATCCAGTTATTTTTCCAAAAATCAAAAAGAACTTTCTAACTTATCAATTTCAAGAATTGATAGTAATCCCTTGCGAATTTTAGATGACAAAATTGATTCTAAAAAAGCAGTTGTTTTAAATGCTCCCAAAATTAATGATTTTCTTTCAAAAGAGTCTAGAAAATCTTTTGAAGAACTTTTATCATTATTAAAAAGTTTTGGAATTAAGTATGAAGTGGATCCCGTGTTAGTAAGAGGACTTGATTATTATACCAATGTTGTTTTTGAATTTGAATCTGATTCAAAATCATTAGGAACTAAATCGACTATCATAGGCGGTGGGTGTTATGATAATTTAATTCAAAATTCAGGTCAAGATATCGTTGGTGTTGGTTTCGGAGTTGGTGTGGAAAGATTTTTCGAAATTTTAAAAGATAGTGCTGATATTGAAGAAGATGAGGTTGATGTTTATTTTATGATTAATAATCAAGAAGAATTTGCAACGCTATTTCCCGTTATTTGTGAGTTAAGAAAACAAAATATCATTGTTGATTTTAACAAGAAATTTTTAAAACAAAAAAAGATTTTTGCTGATGCTAATCTTTTTGGAGCAAAACAAATAGTTTATTATGAACTATTTGAAAATCCATCAAACAAACTAATAACTATCAAAAATATAATTAAAAATGTTAAAATTGAAGTTGAAAATAACCAAGTCATGAATGTCATTTTAGAAGGAATTAAAAATGAAAAAAATAAATAATATAGATATATTAAAATTAAAAGAAAATGATTCCGTCACTCTCTATGGATGAGTTTCTAATATTAGAAAAATGGGCCAAATTTCTTTTGTCGATTTTAGAGATAGAACTGGATTTGTTCAACTGGTTTTTCCTAACAAAATTGACTTTAGTAAAGAATCAGTTTTACAAGTTATTGGAACTATTGTTAAGCGTAAATCTCCTAACCCTAATTTACCAACGGGTAATTATGAAATCAATATTACAAGTTATGAAATTTTAAGTAAATCTGATGAATTACCTTTTGAAATTAAAGATGATTTAAATGCCAAAGAAGACACAAGATTAAAACACAGATATTTAGATTTGCGAAGACCGAAAATGTATGCAAACTTATTGCTAAGGCATAAAGTTTTAAGAGCGGCTAGAAACTTTTTTGATGACAATGGGTTTTTAGAAATCGAAACTCCTGTACTTTCTAAATCAACTCCAGAAGGTGCAAGAGACTTTTTAGTTCCAACGAGAAATGATGGTAAATTTTTTGCCCTTCCTCAATCACCACAATTATATAAACAACTGTTGATGATTTCAGGATTTGAAAGATATTTTCAAGTAGCTAGAGCGTTTCGTGATGAAGATATGCGGAAAGATCGTCAACCAGAATTTACTCAACTTGATGTGGAAATGTCTTTTATCGATGAAGAAGAACTATTTTCAGTAATGGAAAATCTTTGAATTGAAATTATGAGTGTTGTTGGATATAAGTTAAGCCCAAAATTTGAAAGAATGACTTTTCAACATGCGATGAATACTTATGGTTGCGACAAACCAGATTTACGATTTGATTTAAAACTTTTAGAAGTATCAGGTATCTTTAAAAATGTCAAATCAGAAATCTTCCAAAAAGAATCTGTCAAAATGCTTAACTTTGAGCACCCATTATCTTCAAAAGAAATTAAAGTACTTGAAGAAATCGCTCTTAAAAATAAGGCAGAAAAAATTATTGCGATTAAAATTACTGATGGGAAATTTAATGATAATAATTTAAACACTATTATTGCTAATGAATTGAATGAAGTTATTAAACAATTTAAAATAACCAATTCAACATTAATCTTTGTTGCTAATAAATTAGAAAATGCTAATCAATCATTAGGTGCTATTAGAACTAAAGCTAACGAATTGTTTACCTATGCAAACGATGATGAATATAAATTTGTGTGAATTGTTGATTGACCTTTGTTTGAAGAAGTAGAAGGTCGTATATCTTCAATGCACCATCCATTTACACACCCTACAAGTGAAACTTTAAAGTATTTGGATAAAGAACCATTGAAAGTAAACGCAAGAGCATATGACCTAGTTTTAAATGGTTATGAATTATCTTCGGGTTCAATTAGAATTAATGATCGTGAATTGCAAACCAAAATTTTCCAAACACTTCAACTATCAGACGAACAAATTATGTCGCAGTTTGGCTTCTTTTTAGAAGCATTTAAATATGGGGCTCCACCACACGGAGGAATTTCTTTTGGTGTTGATCGAATCTTAATGATTTTATCAAAATCTAAATCAATCAGAGATGTTATTGCCTTTCCGAAAAACGCCAACGGAATTGATGTTATGTCAGAATCTCCTTCAGTTGTAAATGATGAACAATTAATAGATTACAATATTAAACACAAAAAATAAATATTTAATTTATCTAAGGTTTATTTTTTAACATATAAGTCAAATTTTAGTTATTATCTCTTATAACATTTTCGCAAATATAATTTATTAATTTTTCAGTGCGTTTTTCAATATCTGAGAAATCTCATTTATTTTTTCTAGAAATATCAATATCAATATCATGGGAATTATTGTATAAAGGTGATGTATTTGCTTTATATATTATTTTCTTTTCTGAAAAAATTTTATTACTGGCAGATGAATTTTTAGGTCTGTTAATGACAAAATAATTACCTATTTTTTCTAAATATCTATCTTTTTTTTCTAAAAATTCTGATTCATTATATTCAGGTTTAAATTTCGTTTCTTCCATTCAATAATTGGTATTTTGCGGAAGAATGTGTTCTATGCTTGGGGAATCATAGTAAAGTGCTTGACCAGAATTTATTTTATCGCTCATTTCCCATTCTGTCAATACCAAAAGTCATATAATGGATTTAGAAGCCTTGTGATTTGCTGTAAGCGAAATCTTGAATGCTTGATCTGTATTTAATGTTGTATTAATTTTATTTTTTAGCATTGAACTCATTATGTTAATTGTTATATTTTCATCTTTTAAAAACTCTTGTCTAACAGTGTATATTGATTTTAATATCAATCTTTTGAAAGATGAATCTCCTTGACCTGTAACTATTGAATTTTTTATAATTGCTTTCATTAGTATTAAGTAAATTTTCTTTATATCTTTTTTTATAGTTTCAGTCAAATTAGTATTAATATCATATAATTTATTTCTACTTAAAAACTCATAAATTAAATATGTTAATCCTACAAACAATTTTTGTTTATTTTTATCATTACAAAGATTAATTATTTTTTCAACACCCATCCACTGCATTATCTTTTTTCACTTTTGAGCAGAAACATCATAAAAAATAGTTGCATAGTTTTTAATCTTTAATAATAAATCATTGTATTTTTCTAATTTACTAATTTCTTGTTTTGAATTTAAATTAAATAAGTTATAAATGGCTTTTTGTAATTCTGATAAGTGAGTTTGTTTATTGTCTTTAAATTCTTCTCCTGTATTATAATGCACTAATGTTTTGTAAAATTCTTGTATTGACAATTTATCATTATTTAATTCATTAGTAATATATATAATATAATTTCTTGATATTTCTTTATCGTCATATTGTTCTAAGAGTTTATCTGAGCAAAGATTAAATATAAAATTTTTAATCAATTCTTCTACAGATAATTCTTTACCTTTAGAGTTTAAATTTTCAAATATTTCCATTTCTTTTTTGTTAGAGATATTGTCTTTATCAAAAGAAATTGTCCCTAATTCAAATTTAGTTAAAAAAGTATGTAACAGATCTCTTAATTTTGGAAAACAAATTTCAGGGTTGTTTAATACTTCTTTATTTAATAATTCTTTATTTAATAATTCTTTGAATTTACTATAGTTTTTATAAAAATCACTTTTAGCATTAAGGTTGTTTATTTCACTTAATTCTCCTCTTAATATTTTCCTAAAAGCTTCATTTAAATTAATATCTCCTCCTGGATTTTGAAAATAATCTTCAATTTTTTCTTTAGAATTAGTTTTTAAAATATTTGATAAAATTCTTTCGTTATTTATATCTTCCAAACCTCTTTCTAACATAACATCTCTTATTGCGCAAAAAAATAAAAAAGAAGTTGTTAATCTTTGTTGACCATCAATAATTTTTATTTTCTCTTTACCCATTAAATTAGAACCTATTATCGTTTTTCCCGCAATTATTCCAAAGTAATGAGAAGATCCATCTTCATTCCTGTTTACTATGTCTTTAAACAAAGTCTCTATGTGATCAACTGTCCAAGTATATCCTCTTTGGTAAATTGGTATTAGTATTATTTTATTTGATGAAACTCAATCTTTTAATTTATTTTTTTGTATTAATATATCGGGATTAGAATTTAAAGATTGATATGCACTATTTTCATTTTCTTCTATTATATTGATGGGTTTAATTTTTTCGAAATTTCCTTGTGCATAATATATTTTCTCATCAAATCTATTTAAGTCGGATTTATCTCCAAAACAATATCAAATAATTTCTCTTGTTGATTTAAGTGCCACAATTATTTCGCTCAAAAAATTTTGATTGAAATTATGAATATCTTTATTTCCTCATTTTCTTACAATATGAATGGCGTCCATTATTTGTTCATTAAATTGAGAACCATATTGGTCTTGAATAAGTTTAGCTCGCTCAAATAAAGACAAACTTGATATTTGATTTTCCTTATATCCATTAAGTATTAAATATTGACCTAAAATTAGTTCAACTATTTTTCTTAATTCACTTAATGCATTAGAATAAGTCTCTTGTGATATAGAGTGATGTATTTTCATGATTGAATCTATTACTAGATTTTTGTTTTTAAAATTTAAATCATCCTTAGTTAAAAATTCAAAGTTTTTATTTATTAGTTTATTCATATTTTTTCTCCCATATTATTTTTATTGTCTTTTTTAACACTTTATCTTTTATTAGTTCTTTTTCAAATTGACCAGTTTCATCTTCAATATCTTTTTTTGTTATAACTTTGGTTCTGCATGAAAGATTATATTTTTCAATAGTTTCTAAGTTTATATAATTCATCAATTTTATTATTATAGTATCTCTATAAATATTAATTTTTTCAACATTTGTTTGAACTAATATAATTCCTCTCAGATATTGATAAAAATCACTTTCATTAATGTTTTCAAATATCTTTACAAGTCTATTATCTTTTTTTATAAAAAGACCCAATCCTACTCAACAATCAATATTTTGCCTAAATGTTGCATCGCTATTAAATTTAATGACTTGCACTCCATTGTGCGTTATTGAAAAATTTTCTTTGTCTATTTTTAAAATTTCTTGTTTATCAATATTTAAAAAATACAATTTATAATTTTCAATATATTTACTAGGATTTGTTCCTATTTTTGAAAATTTATTTCCTATTGTTTTCATCTCACACCTCCATTATAAATTTGAATATTACTTCCAAAACTTGAACCACTATAGAATTACCTGCTTGGCTATAATATTTTTCCTTTGAAAATTTGTATAAATCATTTTTTGTATTTTCAAAATCTTTATCTGTAAAACCCATGATTTTATAAGCTTCTCTGGGTGTGATAAATCTTTCTTTTAAATAATTTTCTTTATCAAAATTTGTTTTAACAAAACCTACATTGGGATTTCTATCTTGTTTTTTAGTTAGTGTTCTGAAAAAAAGCAAATCATTAGACAATAAATCTTTGTTATCATTAACCATTTTGACTCTTGATGGAGTATTTTTCATTAAACATTCATATGTTTCATCCTCATGTTTATCTAATGATAAGAAAGAATTTTGTAAAATTTGATTAACTTTTTTTGGTTTCTCTTCATATATATATCTATTTTCTGATTTTAATAAATGCTCTTCATATCTTCCTTGAAGTTCATCAAAATTATCAATATTTAATTTATTAATATTGAAAGAAATAGCGAAGACTCTTCTTCTGCTTTGTGGAATTCCATACTTTCTTGCATCTAATATTTTTGTTATTGTTTTATAACCCTTGGATTTAAGATATTTAACTCATTCTTGATAATCCTTTTTATGATTTTTTGACAGCATATTTGGTACATTTTCCAATAACAAAAATTCAGGAAGATTATTTTGTGAATATGATTCTAAAATATTCGAAACTTTTCAAAGAAGTCCTGAACGATTTTCAATTCCTTTTGCCATTCCTGTTCCTCGACCCATATTTGCAATTGATAAATCTTGACAAGGAAAAGAGTATGTTAATAAATTAATGTTTTTCTTGACATTCTTTTTATCAAAATCTAAAATACTGCCAATGTTATTATTTCTTAACATTGCAACAGCTAATCTTTGTGCAAGTTCTATTTCATTATGAATAACTTTATTTATATCGGTTTGTTTTTCTCCATTTTTGGAGAAAGAGAATTTTGAAAGAAATGTGGATAACTCATCAACAGAAACAATCCCCCCCCCTATTTAAAAGGTCTTTTAAAGCTTGTTTGCTGACTGGTCCGTGATGAATGGCATCGTATGCTATAATGGCATAAATTTCTCATTCAGAGGTAGCTATAATGTCAAATTTATCAGGTTTAAAAGCATTTTTTAATGCCTTGTGTTGCGAACCTATTCCGGAGAATGTTTCAAATACATTTAATTTTTTATATCTACTTGGTTTATTTTGTGAATCATTTAATTTTTGCTTCATAGTATATAAAATAATAGACTGTTTTTTTATGTTTGCTGCAAAAATAACAGTAAAAATCAGCATTTTCAGCAATTAAATGTTTTTAATAATTTTTTAAAAACTAGATTTAGTATTAGATTTATCAAAGAAAATTCTCTTAATTATGATAAAATTATTTTAGATATTTAAATCATTAAATAATTAAAATGAAAAAAATACGCACTATTACGGATTCAATTGGGTGTGTCATGTGAAAACATGATGCTAGTTGATTTGAAGTTTTAGGAAGAAAAACAACAAACTAAAAGGAAAATATATGTCAGAAGACCAACAAAAAGAAGCTTCTCTTGAACAAACAAGTTTAAGTGCTTCTGGAACAGGTGAAATTGTTTCAACAAAAAAACTATTGGAGGCAGGAACATATTTTGGACACAGAAAATCTCAGTGAAATCCAAAAATGGCTCCATATATCCATACACAAAAAATGAATACTCATATTATTGACGTTTCAAAAACACAAAAATCATTAGAATTAGCTTATAAATTAATATTTAAAGCTGCTCAAAAAGGTGCTAACTTTATCTTTGTAGGTACTAAAAGACAAGCAAAAGAAGTAATTAAAGAACAAGCCTTAAGAACAAATTCAGCTTATGTAAGTGAAAGATGATTGGGTGGAACTTTAACTAATAATAAAACTATTTTTTCTCGTGTTAGAGCAATGGAAGATTTAGAAAAACTTGAAGAAAGAAATTTTGAAGGATATACTAAAAAAGAAGGAATTCTTAAAAAGAAAGAACTTGATAAATTACAAAAAAACTTACAAGGTATTAGAAACATGAATTCAGCTCCACAATTTATGATTATTGCTGATCCAATGGATGATTTAATTGCTATTAAAGAATCAAGAAAAAGAAACATTAAAATTATTGGAATTATTGATACTGATTGTGATCCTGAATTGGTAGATTTAGGAATACCAGCAAATGATGATTCTGTAAAATCATTAAACTTGATTATTACTATTTTGGCAGATGCTATTGTTGAAGCTAAAAATGGAACAGTTAAATTTGCTTACCAACCTGATGATAAAATTGTATTACCAGTTGATGTTAATAAAGAGAGACGTCAATTTACTAGAACTCCTAACAGAAACTTTGAAGGTGGAGAATACAAAAAAAGACCATGAGAAAACAGAGAAAGACCTGAAGGTTGAGTTCCAAGACCTCTTTATGCAAATAAAGATAAACCTGCAACACCTGAAGTTAAAACTAAAAAAGAAGGAGATATTTAATGTCTGGAAATCCAATTAAAGAATTAAGAGAATTAACAGGAAGTGGTTTTGTTGATTGTAAAAAAGCTTTAGATGCTACTAGTGGAAATATCCAAGAAGCAATTAAGTGATTACAAGAAAACGGAATTGCTAAGGCTGTTAAAAAATCAGGAAGAATTGCTGCTGAAGGATTAGTATCAACACTTGTTAATGACAAGTTTGGTGTTATCTATGAAGTGAATTCAGAAACAGATTTTGTTGCTAAAAATGATAAATTTATTGCTTTGGTTAATGAAATTGGAAACATTTTAATTTCTAATGAATTTGCAACAGATGAAGAAGCTTCAAAATTAAAAAACTCTCAAGGGCAAACAATTGAAGAACTTGCAACTTTAGCAACATCAACAATCGGTGAAAAAATTTCATTCAGAAGAGCGATAAAATTTGTTAAAGAAGATGGAATTTTCATTGGTAACTATACTCACTCAGATGGACAAAAAGCTGCTTTATTTGTAGCTAAAGGTTCAAGTGATGAAGCATTGAAAGGTATTGCAATGCACATCACTGCGATGAATCCAGAATTTTTAAATGAATCTTCAGTTCCTGCTGAAAGAGTGAATAAGTTAAAAGCTGAATTTGCCGACTCTCCTGCCTTGCAAGGAAAACCAGAAGCTATTAAAGAAAACATTCTAAAAGGAATGCTTAGAAAATCACTTTCAGAAGACACATTGACTGAACAAGAATATGTTGTTGAAGGTGGGAAAACTATCGCTAAATATTTAGGTGAAAAAAATGCAACTGAAATAGCTATGGTTCGTTTTGAAGTTGGTGAAGGAATCAATAAGGAATCTGTTGATTTTGCAGCTGAAGTTAAAGCTCAAATGTCTAAATAATAAATTTGACAAACAATAAAATAAAACCTTTAATCAAATAAAGGTTTTTTTGTTTTATAAAATTAATGTATTCATTAATTTAAAAAATAATTTTCTCTCACAATTTATTTTGAGTAACTTGATTTAATTAATAAAATATACCAACAAATAATTTGCTAATGTTTTTATAAATTATATTTTTCACGATAATTTAGAGGACCAACTTTAAATTGATACATATTCTCTGAGGGCACGAATTTTATTTTGAAAGTATGAGCAGATTTTTCTTCATCTCATAAAACGAATTTGATACTATCAGAGTTAATGTAAATCATTGTTACTCCTACATAAATGATTGATCCAATAGTCATGAAGGTAAATAAGATTGCTGGATAAGAAACTAATGGTCCTAAAAACGGCGCCAATATATCATCTATTCCATTCACTGAAGGAATTCCTAGATAAAATCAATTAGATCTTCATCTTGAATCAGTTACATTTGCAAGTGCCAAATTAGTTAAGAATAAAAGAATTGTAAATGAAGCCATCGTAATAATTGTATAAGCCATTTCGCTTTTATAAAACACAGGTTTTAGTGATGTCAATAAAAATACACTTAGAAAAACAGATGAAGTGTGAATAAAGAAATAATCTCAAAATACATAACTATCAAGTCCTAAATCCGCTCCACCAAATTCTGTTCAATATTCTGAATTATTTAAATCAGGAATTAATAATCCCATAATTCCCCCACCTATTGCAAATACACTAAAATATTTTACTAAGTTTATTTGTCTAAAGGCTAGCGATAATGATATTAAAAGAATGAATAATCTACAAAAATGAAAAGGAACCAGTTCTCATAAATTGGGATAACCACCAACTGCTAATATTGTTATTCGAAAAATAGATAAAGAAATAATAAAAATTCCTAAACCTTGACTAACACTTGTAACAGTTTTTGCATTTCTTAAATAAAATTTTCTAACATTATCTTTAAAGATAAAAACAAGAAGGCAACCAACTATTAAAAGAGCATAAATCAAATATACCATTCATAAAGATTCTTTAAAAGTCATGGCATTACCTTGTCAAGATAAAAAAGAAAAATTAAAAATACCACTAGGGACACGATCTGGCAAAGAGCGACTAAATTGTTCAAAGTTGTTAATCATAATAATAAATTCTATCATAATTTTTTTAAAAAACTCACCAAAGAACAACACAAATACTAAATATTACTATAATTAAGATATATTAATATAAAATTATAAATATATACATAATAAATTTATGGGAAAGATGGAATATGATTGAAAATAATAAAAAAAGCATGAAAGATATTGTTAACCATTTAAAAAATTCAGGATTTGTATTTCAAAGTTCAGAAATTTACGGAGGACTTTCAAATACTTGAGATTATGGACCTCTAGGAATTACGATAATTAATAAAATTAAACAAAAATGATGAAAGAATTTTATTAATTTAGAAATTAACAATGTTGGACTTGATTCCAAAATTTTACTTAATCCTAAAATTTGAGAAGCGAGCGGACATATTTCTAATTTTTCTGATCCACTAATAGAAAATAAAATTAATCACAAAAGATATCGGGCAGATCATATTTATGAAGAAATGAGTAAACAGAATGCAAATGGTATGAGTAATGAACTTTTAGCCAAATTCCTAAAAGATAATGTGAAAGAATATGATGGGTCAAAAACTGATTGAACTGATATCAAACAGTTTAATTTAATGTTTGAAACATCTCAAGGAGTTGTTGAAGAAACAAAAAGTTCTATTTATTTAAGACCAGAAACTGCTCAAGGTATTTTTGTAAATTTTAATAATATTCAAAGATCATTAAGATTGAAACTTCCATTTGGAGTAGGTCAGATTGGAAAATCTTTTAGAAATGAAGTTACTCCTGGAAATTTCATTTTTCGGACTAGAGAATTTGAACAAATGGAATTAGAGTTTTTTACTTTTGCAGATAGAAGTGAAAAAGATTATAATTATTATGTTCAAAAGTCGCATGATTTCATTTTGTCTTTAGGAATTAAAAAAGAATCATTGTTAATAAGAGTTCATGAAAAAGATGAACTAGCACATTATTCAAAAGGTACAAGTGATATTGAATTTCTTTATCCTTTTGGTTGAGGTGAAGTTATGGGTATTTCTAATCGTCAAGATTTTGATTTATCTTCACACAATAAATTGGCCAATACTAAATTACAATATTTAGTCCCGGAAACAAACGAATTTATTATTCCAAGCGTTATTGAACCATCTGTGGGTGTTGATAGATTGTTGTTGGCTATCTTAGTTGATTCATATGAAGTTGAAAAGCTTGAAAATGATGAAAGAATTATTTTAAAACTAGATAAGGATATTGCGCCATATAAAGTAGCGATATTACCATTGGTAAAAAAATTATCTCCTGAAGCTAAAAAAATATATTTAGCACTTGTGCAAGATGATATAGCAACTTCTTTTGATGAAACGGGATCAATTGGTAAAAGATATAGACGTCAAGATTCAATTGGAACATATTATGCCATTACATTTGATTATGACTCTTTGGAAGATAAAAAAGTAACCATTAGAAATAGAGACACCATGAAGCAAGAAAGAATATCTATTGTAGATATCAAAGAATATATAAATAAAAAATAAAGGAGCAATTTTGAGTTCATCAACAATTAATGAAATATTGCAAAAATCAGACATTGTTGAAATTGTTGGAGAATTTATTAACCTTGCCAAGGTCGGCAAAAATTATAAAGGTATTTGCACTGTCCACAACGACACATCTCCATCATTATCGATTTCTCAAGAAAAACAATTCTTTAAATGTTTTTCTTGTGGGGTTTCCGGAAATGTAATCACCTTCTTAGAAAAATTTCAAGGAATGTCCAAAAAAGATGCCATTCTTTTTCTGGCGCAAAAATATGACATAGATTACAAAAATTTCGAATACATTGAGGATTCAAGATACAATCAAAATCAAAAAGATATCATCAAGGTTTTTAATGACATCACACAAAAATTTTCTTATGATTTGACATTCAAAGAAAATGTAAATGCCCTAAAGTTTTTAAAAGATAGAAATTTAAATTCGAAAATTCAAAGTATGTTTTCTTTAGGTTATGCAAAATCAAAAAAAATAGAAAGTTATAAAGAATTTCTTTTAAAGAAAAACAATAATATCTCAACAATGATTAATGCTTCGCTAGTTAATGAAAAAGAAAATCAAACAATTTCAGATAGAATAATTTTTCCTATCAAAAATGAATTTGGAGATATTGTGGGTCTTTCTTCAAGATCTCTCAACAAAGATGAAAAGGTTTATAAATATATTAATTCAGGTGATTCAATAGTTTTTAATAAATCAGCAATTATTTATAATTTTTGAAGAGCAAAAGAGATTAGTAAAGAAATTTATTTGGTTGAAGGGTTTATGGATGTTATTGCCTTTGCAAGAGTTGGTCTAGATAATGCAGTTGCTTTGATGGGGACCTCCATCTCTGAGATTCACACATCAAAATTAAGAAATCATTCAATAGTGCTTTTCTTTGACAGTGATGAAGCTGGATTAAAAGCCACTCTTAAATCAATTTTTTTGTTGATGAAGGCTAACATTGATGTTAATGTTATCAAAAATAATTCCAGTTATGATCCTGATGAATATTTAAATAATGAAGGTGACAAGAAATTCATCAACTTGTTAAATGAAAGAATGTCAGGAATTGAATTTATTTATCAATATTTAATTAACTCAATTGATATTAATAATTCAAATAATATTCAACCATTTCTAAAAAAACTAAACAACTACTTAGTTTTATGTGATCCAATTGTTAAATCACAATATTCTAACAAAATTTCTGATTTATTGAATATAGAAACAAATCAAATAAATAAAATTCTTCAAATAAAGACACCAAAAATGGAAAAAAATAAAATAATTGCTAAAAATTATGTTACAAATGATCAAAAAACAACTAAAATAAAAGGTACTTACATATTTATTAATATTAATAGATTATTGTTAGGAATGTTGAAGAACCCTAAACTTATAACAATTTTTTTATCTCAAAACATTTTTTTAGGAACTTCAAAATATATGGAGTTAGCAAAATATATAATAATGAAAAAAAATAAAGAAGATTTTATTATAAATGAAGAATTAGAAAAAGAATTAAAGGAAATTGAAAAAACGAAAAACCCCCCCAATACAGAAGAAGAATTTATGGAAACAATTCATAATCTGGAAAAAGATAAATTGGACATAAAATTAAGTCAAAATAAATCAAAATTAGAAAAAACAATTGATAAAAATCCAGATGATAATTTTATTTCAAAAATAATACAAAGTTCAATAAAAACAAAAAACAAGAAACAAGGGAAGTAAAAATGGCGTTATTTAAAAAAAGAAGTAGTGTAATACACGAAAAAACAATATCAAAATCACAATCAATTATTAGAAAAAAGGCAATTGAAGCAAATTTTTCAAACGATAATAAACCTGAAAACATACAAATAGACGCTATTTTACAAGATCCAATAATTAAAGCAGAACCTACTCCAAAAGTGTCGAAACCCAAAATCGAATCTAAGGCAAAACCAGAAACAAAAGCAAAGCCAGAAGTTAAAGCAAAACCAGAAACAAAAGCAAAGGCAGAAGTTAAAGCCAAAACTGAACCTAAGGTCAAAACAGCTAAACCAAAAGCAAAGGCAACAAAAGCAAAAACGGATGCTAAACCAAAAGCAAAAAAAGACACACCAACTATTTCTAATCCAAAATTTGATTTTATTGTTGGTTTGCTAGAAGTAGAGTTAAAAAAACAAATCAAAAAAGATGCTAAAAATAAACATATTTCTCAAGAAAAAGTTTTTAAGTTCCTTGAAAAGAAAAAATTAGAAATCGAGGATAATGATCTTGATGATTTAATTTTGCACCTTATGGAAACAAAAATTATTTCGCAAGAAGCAGATATGTCAGATATGATTCCTGCTCACTTAAATGATCTAATGGATGAAGATATTTCTCCTGATACTGATGAATTTGAATTGAAAAATTTTGATGCCATGGATGATTTAGAATTGAAAGATTATGATGATACAGATGAATTGGATATTAACGACAATATTAAACATGTTAGAGTTTCTGATAAAAATATGAAAAACAAACTATCTGAAACAAGTGATATTGTTAAGTGATATATGCGTTGAATTGGTAAATATGGGCAATTACTGACAGCTGAAGAAGAAATTGAACTTGCCAAACGTATTGAAAAAGGTGGACGTGACGGAAAAAAAGCAAAAGAAATATTGATTAGAAGAAATTTAAGACTTGTTATTAATAATGCTAAAAAATATAAAAATAGAGGACTTTCTTTTATAGATCTTATTTCTGAAGGTAATGCCGGAATTATTAAAGCTGTGTCAAAATATGATTGAAGAAAAGGATTTAAGTTTTCTACTTATGCCACATGATGAATTAGACAAGCAATCACAAGAGCTGTTGCTGATCAAGCAAGAACAATCAGAGTTCCAGTACATATGGTTGAAACAATTAATAAAATTATTAAGATTAAAAGAGAATTACAACAAGAATTAAATGAAACACCTACAGACCAACAAATTGCCGAAAGATATGGTGAAGATTTTACTGCAGAAAAAGTTCAATATATTCGTCGTATAAATATTGATCCTATTTCATTAGATAAGCCAATCGGAAAAGAAGATGATTCATCATTCAGTGATTTTATTAAAGATAATAATGTTATATCTCCAATTGATTTTGCAGCTCAAGAAGAACTGTCAGCTATTTTAGAAGAAATGATTGAATCTCATTTAGATGATTTTGAAAAAGAAATTATTCAAAAAAGATATGGTATTGGAATCGATGCTAATGGCGAAAGAATTAAATCTCATACATTAGATGAGATTGCTTTGGAATTAGGTTATACTAGAGAAAAAGTTCGTCAAATTGAAACAAAAGTTTTAAGAAAATTAAAACACCCTCAAAGAAGAAAGAAATTAAAAGATTTTTACCAAAATGAAAATTAATAACCAAGCAAATTTAATTAAATTATTGGAAAAAGAATTTCCATTGAAATCTCAAGAAGTGTGAGATTTTGGTGGTTTTTCCTTTTCTGAATCCAAAAATAAAAGATTGAAAATTATTATTACTCTTGATGTTGATAAAAAAACAATTTTAAGAGCCATTAGAGAAGATGTTTCCATAATTATTTCCCATCACCCATTTTGCTTTGCTCCTTCAAAATTAGAAGCTATTATATTAGATCCTGCTAAAAAAGAATTATTTGATTTAATTGAAGAAAACAACATTGCAACTTATGGTCTTCACACAGCATTTGATATTCATACCATGGGTACTGATTACTACTTGTTAAAAAAATTAAATTTATTGGACAACATTATCAAGCGTTATAAATTTAATTCAATTATCAAATATTCTTCTTCATTTAATTCATTAGTGGAATTAATTAAAAAGCAAATGAATTTAGATTATGTTATTTCTAATTGATCTCAACCAATTGGATCTTTGGTTCAAAAAATTTATTTTGCCCCTGGAGCTGGAGATATCTATGAATTTATTGAGCACAATAAAATTGACAATTGTGATTTATTAGTTACTTCAGACATCAAATGAAATGAACAAGTGGTGTTACAAAATTTAGGAATTAATTTTATGATTGTATCGCATAAAGTTGAAGAAGTCTTTATTGAAGGAATTCATGAATTTTTAAAAGATAAGTTATCAAATGAGACAGAAATAATTTTAGATTATAAAAATGATTACTTAAAAAAATATTAATTATATATTTGTTCTTTCAAACAAACCAACAATTACATATATATTAATATATAATTAAAAAATGGATTTAATAAATTGATTTCCTGGCCATATGGCAAAGGCATTTAACGATATAAAAGATAAACAAGAAATTGTTGATTGTTTTATTGTGCTATTGGACGGAAGAGTGCCCCTATCTTCATATAATGATGAATTTGATAAAATTGGTTCAAGAAAACCAAGATTATTTGTTTTTACCAAAAGTGATTATACTAATGTTGATAAATTAAACAAAATACTACCTAAGTTTAATAATGAATATGATATGTCGGTGGTTGTTAATTTAAAAAAAGCGCAATCAAGAAAAAAGATATTAACTAAATTAGAACAAGTTTTAGCAAAAAAAAGAGAGAAAGATGCTAAAAAAGGATTACTAAAACCAAGGTTGAGATGCTTTGTTGTTGGTATGCCAAATGTTGGTAAATCAACGATGATTAATTTGTTGGCGCAAGCTAAAAAAACGAAAGTTGCGAACTTCGCAGGAACTACACGTTCTTTACAATGAATTGCTGCTGGAGAGATTCAATTACTAGATACACCAGGAATATTAATGCCAAAATTAATCAATCAAAAGGATGCTTTAAAATTAGTTGCCACTGGCGCAATTAAAGCTGATGTTGTTAGTGATTTGGATTTTTATTATGAAATTACAAAAATTATGCACAAACATGCGCCTGAAAAATTTGATGAAATTGGTATTGATTATTGTGATGATGAAATTGGTAAATATAATGAGTTGATTAAGTTTACCAAAAAAAGAAATTTGCTAATTAAAAATGGAGAACCGGATGTTAATAAAGGACTCAAAATTATTAGACAACAAATACTAAACTTTACAAATATTATTTGAGATTAATTAAAGAATGATAATATAAATATGATAAAAAATAATTGGGTTTATTAATGCCAATTAAACGTTAGGACAAAAATGGAAATTAAACCAATAGAACTGTGAGAAGAAAAATATGAAAAAGAAGAATATGCTTTTGATTTTGCTGGCAAATTAATTATTAAAAGTGAATATCAAACAGATTCACCTTTTGCATGGAATACAGAACCTTATAACGAAGATGAAAAAAGAAGTTTTATAGCCAATATTGAAACAATTAAAATTAGAGATAAAAAATCAATGTTTGAAATTGATGGCAACAAATACATTATCACTAAAAATCCAAATTATAATTTTTCTATTTTATCAACTTCAAAAATAACTGATGAAAATTGCCCGATTAATTTTGATTTATTTTTGAATAATAAAATAAATACTTACCAAAAAAAAGAATATTCATTTATGATTATCGCTTTCAAAAAAATGCAATCAGATATTTTCAATGTTTTCAGTAACTATATTATTGAGTATTTGAAAAATTTTAAAGAAATGATTTCCTTTGATGTTAATAATGAAAACTTTTCTAGAACAGAACTAAAATTTCAATTTTTAATCTCAGATGTTTTTACAATCAAAAAAACATTGGAAATTGCCATAACAATCTCTTCATTAATGCCGCTAATTATTCATCGATTATCTTTTCTAAATTCCCAATTATGAAGTGTTGATTTAGAAGGTAAGGAATATTTTAATATTTTCTTAAGCTCATCAAAAGTTGATGAAAATTATTTTGAACTAAAGAACAAGGAAATTTTAGGAATGATGTCTTCTTTTGAAAATACAATTTTAATTGATGAAATTACTAAAGAAGGAATTACTAAAGAAGGAATTTTTGTCAACAATTTTTCAAAAGCTAAAAACTCTGGTGATGAAGGAGTTTATCAATACAAATTTTCAAGAAATGATATTTTTCAATACAATGATTTAATTTTTTCTAAAAAAAGTTAGTCCCTTTTAAAGTAGTTAAGAATTATTCCACCAGCAACAGCAACATTTAATGACTCATATTGAATGGGTATGTAAATTTTTTCATCTAATAATTGTTCTACAGGAAATTCGATTCCTGTAGCTTCATTACCTAAAACAATAATATTTTTTGTTTGTTTTTCTACTTTATCAAACTCCTTGGAAGTTTTACTTAGTAAAGCACCATATATTTTATATCCTTCACTCTTTCTTTCTTTGATTCATATTGCAGAATTTTCAACATTAAAACAATTTGTAGAAAATATAGCTCCTTGAGCTGACCTTAAAACTTTTGAGTTGTACATGTCAACTCCCTCAAAAACAATATCATTGTAACCAAATGCTTTGGCAGTTCTGATTAGGGTTCCTAAGTTTCCTGGATCATTTATTTTGTTTAAAAATAAAATCTTATTTCCCAACGGTTTTGGTTTTATCATTTTGCAAATGGCAATAATATTTTGCGGTGTGGTAGTGGTAGAAAGTTTTTTAATTTCACTCTCTCTTGCATAAAGAGTTTCTTCAAAATCAAATATTTTTTCAGTCGAAATAATTGTTTGAACAATATTTGCTTTCAAAGCTTCCTCAACAAGATGTTTGCCTTCAATTATATAAATACCTTTTTCTAAACGATATTTTTTTTGTAATAATTTTTTATATTCGATAATTTCGTTCTTAGTTAAATAATCTCTATGCATTTCAATTAAATATTCTTTGTTATTCATCTTCACCTTCTAATAAGAAGTTTTTACCTTTTTGAACTTCAAATAAAGATAGGTCCTTAAAGTCATTTTGTCTTAAAATTTCATAAGCTACAAGGTTGACGCTATTTGCTAAATTCAAACTTCGACATTTTTCACTCATTGGAATTCGAAAACATTTGTCAATATTTTTTTTTAAAATATCTTTAGGAATGCCTGTTGATTCTCTGCCGAACATAACTCAAACATCTTTTTGGATTTTGTAATCATGTTCAGCATAATTTTTTAAGCCATATCTTGATATATAAAATATATTTTTATCTCCATGTAATTTAAAAAAATCATCATAACTTTCATAAACATAATATTCAATATCTTCGATTGACCTACCTGCTGCAGCTCTTTTTATTAATGGATGGAATAAATCAAAAGACAAAGGTTTAATGATGTGTAATATTGCATTGGTTGCATAGCAAGTTCTAATTATGTTTCCTGTGTTAGGTGGTATCTCTGGTTGATATAAAATAATGTTGATCATATTTATTAATTATATATTGTTATGATTCATTTTATTCTTTATAATTATATATACTAATAACTTAAAGAGGAGAAGTAAAAACATGTTAAAAAAAGAAAAATATTTATTTGCAATTGATTTGGATGGGACTGTTTTATCTGATTCACTTAAAAACGAAATTCACCCAAGAACTATTGAGGGTATTAAAATGGCAAGAGAGAGAGGGCACATTGTTGCCATCATTACAGGAAGACCGTGAGTTTCAACAAAAGAAATTTATGAAAAACTAGAATTAGATACAATAGTTGGAAATATTAATGGTGCTCACATTCATAATCCTTGTGATCCATTTTTTATTGATTACATAAGATATGTTAACTTAAACGAGATGCTTTACATTATTGGTGATGAATTTTTAAAAAAAGTTACTAAAAATTATGCTATTGAAGGACCCGGATGAGTTCAATTGCAACATCGAAATCCAGAACTAGAACAAATATTCGGTTTTAATAAATTACCAAAATTTGTGGAAGGAATTGATCTTACTAGAATCCCCTTAAAACCAATTAGTGTTATCTTAGATATTAATTTTGAAGAAATGAAAAAGGATAAAGAAAGCCACATAAAAAGTGCTCAAGACTTAAAAAGATATTTAGATATTAAATATGGAGATCTTGCAGAATTTAACTATTGATCAAAAACAGGAAGTACTTCAAAAATTTTTGATATTACAGCTTTAGGAGTTTCAAAAGCAAAAGTAATTTCTTTGTTAATTAGATTTTATGACATCGAAGTTACAAATACAGTTGCAATAGGTGATGGATTTAATGACATCTCAATGTTAAAAGTTGTCGAGAATTCAGTAGCAATGTCAAATGCCGATCCAATTGTCAAAAACTCAGCAACTTTTGTCTCTGAATTATCTAATAAAGAAGGTGGTGTTGGTGATTTTATTATTAAATTTCTAAATAATCTAGAAAAATAATAATATAATGGAAATAACTTTTCATAAGTTTAAAGGATAAATATGGCAAAACCAGCAACAAAAAAAACACAAACTAAAACAGAAGTGAAACCCATTACATTTTTGGAATATACAGATGGAATTTTTGATAATAAAAATATAATAGGAGTAGATGAAACTGGTGTTGGCGATTATTTAACACCATTAGTTGCTTGTGCTGCTTTTGTAGAAACTGAAAACATAGAAAAAATTAAGCAATTAGGAATTACTGATTCAAAATTAATGACAGACAAAAAAATTCTAGAAGTTTTCCCTAAGTTAAAAGATCTTTTAGTTTTTCGTGTTAATCACTTAACTCAAAAAGGATATAACAATTTAAACAAATACATGAATGCCAATGAGCTAAAAATGTTCTTGCACATTAAATCAATCAACCACCTTGAATTAAAATTAAAAGTTAAAAGTGACATGACAATTATTGATCAATTTAGTAATGAATCAAGTATCATAAAATATTATGAATCTTTAGTTGGCGGTAAATTAAGTGCCGACTCTTTTGTCAAACCCGTTATGTTGCTAGAAAAAGCTGAATCAAAACATATTTCTGTTGCTGCTGCTTCGGTTATTGCTAGATACCACTTCCTAAAAATGATGGAAGATCAAGATGAAGAGTTAGACATGAAAACCCCATTAGGTACAAATGAAATTGTTGAAAAGTTTGCGATGGAATTTATTAAAACTTATGGACGTAAGGCGCTTTACTCTTTGGCAAAAATTAGTTTTAAAACTACAGAAAAAATAGATAAAATATTAGCAGAAGAAGAAAAATAATTTTATTTTTTAAATTCTCTGTCAAGGGAAATCATAATTGATTCAATAGGTGCTCCACCATTAATTAAAGTGAATGCCAAAAACCCTGATTCAATCAATGAATTATTTGAATAAATTGTATTTTCAATAGAATTTTCGATTATTTTTGATGCAAATAATGAGTCACCAAAATCAGAAAAGATAAAACTTTTTGTAATTTTATTGTTGGTATCTATTATATTTTTTAATTCTTTTATAATTAATGATTCATCAGTTTTATCTAAACCAAAAGTATATATTTTGGTGGAATTAAAATTAATTGGTGACATGGAAAGAAAATAATCTTTCACAGAATTTGAAAAGTTAATTTTATTTGTTATTATTATGAAAGCGTACAAAATATTCCAATCTTTTAAGTTATTTAACTTTATTTTAAACAATTATACTGAAAAAATGATAAAATTAATAATAAATTATTAGTGTGTAAGGAGCAGTATTTTTATGAAGAAATTATTATTTATTTTATCAGCACCATTAGTTATAATATTCCCTATAACCTTATTATCTTGTTCGCAAAATAGTACTGAAGATAGAATATTTGAAGCTGAAGAAAAAATTCAAAAAATAATTTTGGAAAAGCCACTTCCAACATTATCAACTAAACCAACAACCAATATAGTTGATTTAGAAAATTATTTAAAAATACAATCATTTAATAATCCTGTTACAGAAATAAGTGGCGTAAAAATTGAAATAAATGATATTGAACTTCCTGTAGTTAATTCAAATGATTTATTGATTTGATTAAAAGTAACATCGACAGATACATTAGACATAGCTCCAGAAATTTCTGGTTTTTATTCTATTAATTTCTCTGAAATACTTGAGATTAAAGATAAAACAATTAATTCTATTCCATATGAAAGTCTTAAAATTTTATTTGATGAATTATTAGAACCAAATTTGGGAAATATAACTAAAGTTGTATCAAATGCTATTTTTGGTATAGATGAATTTGAAGGAGAAACTTCAATAGATACTTCGACTTTGGAACAAGATCCAAAACCCTTAAATGACAGACTTACAACATCTAATATAAATCAATATATTTTTGATGGTTATCAACAAAATGTTCATATGATTTTTAAGAGTATTGAAAACAATATAATAGTTTTTGATTTTATATTTGGTAATTCCATTAATGGTAGTCCTGAGGAAGTTATTACAATAACTAAACCAATTGACATTTTTCAAACAAGGAAACTCTAAGTATGAAATTTAAATATTTAACTATAGCATCATTATCATTAATAACATTACCGGCCATTTCTTTAATCTCTTGTTCTGGCAATCCTCTAACTCAAGAACAAATTACTGAACAAACTTTTCTCGTTAGCGAAGCAGCTAAGAAACAATTGGCTCCATCAATAACTTTGAAGCAAAATACTAACATTAATGATATTCAAGAAAACATTATCAAAATCGAAAAGCTAAATGATGAAAATCTTTTATTTGAAATTATTAATTTTGAAATTCCTCTTGTTGATTCTGTTGATAGTAGTGTTAATGTTAAGGTGTCTTCTAAATTAGATGAAGAGATTTATCAAACATATTCATTTAAAATTAGTTCAACAATTATTCCGAATTCATTCCAAATTGAACCAATGACAAAAAATGACTTTGATATCAGAGTCAAAGAAACTTATTTTAATGAGCAACTTTTGTCAGAAATTATCAATGATATTTCAGTAAGAGTAAAACAATCTTCAGATGATCTTGATATAACCAAGAAAATAGTGACTAATGGCATTCCGACTTCTATATTCGATATCCCTCAAAGCAAAATTGATTTTCAAAATAAATTTCAAAATTTAATTTCTCCAATTGTTTTGAACGGAATGAATGAAATAGCTTTACAAAAAGAAATGAAAATACAAGTTAAAGATATACAACTTGGAAAAGAACCATCTAGAATTGAAGGGTTTATTAGTTTAGACATTGTTTTTGGCTCTAATAGCGTTTATAGTTTAGTTGAATTTCCAATTTCAACATTTTCTACTGAATATTTTGATTTAGAAAAACAATTAATTATATTATTGCAAGAAAACATTAAACCAACTTTACTTATAGGAGAAATTGTTCCAATTAAAATAAGTGAAATATATAAAAATTTGAGTATTTTCATGCCTGATGATTTAAATGCAAACGAAGATTTTGGAATTGGTATCGATACTTCTATTGTTATTCCACCTAATTCTAATGAAAATTTTGAAATCACTATCGAGATTTATTCTAGAAAATATAGTAGTGCTATTCGTGGAAATTATAAAGTTAGAATAAGTCAAATTACCAACTACTCTCCAGGAATTATTGATTTTATTAGGTCTAATAATTCTTCTTTGTCACAAGTAGAAAAAAATAGAAGGAGCAAATCATGAATTTAAAGAGAATGACCTTATTTTCATCTGGTATTATATTAACAATTAGTCCAATGGCTATTATGTTGTCTTGTTCTTCTTCTGTAGATCAAAAATTTGTTGATAATTTTTACAAAACAATTACAGAAAAAACAGATTGAACAGGAAATGGCGATATTTATCCATCATCTATTTATGATTTGACTACATTTAGAAAAGTTTTTAAGGACCAGTTACCAACAGATGAAGAATTATTGGCAAAGGGATTCTCAATTCATTTAGATGTTACCACTATAGAAGATAAATTTGGACAGTCAACTTATACTATATATTTAAGAAACAAAGAAAATACCATTACTTATCTTCCAACGCCACAATTAATTAGTGAGGATATTGAAGATAAAGAGCCAATAATATCTTTTTCAATTAAAGGATTTTTGAAAGCCACTGAAAATGATGTCAAAAAATTTGCAAGTGCCTATGATAAAGTTTTGCCTACTTATGATTTAACTCCGGCTGGCAAGGATTTTTTCGAGAATCAAAACATAATAAACAATATTTCATTTCATAATCCCGCCTCTCCCTATTATTTGGAAAAATTATTTAAATTTATTCCTATTCCTGATTTTGAAATTGGTTCATTTCAAGAATTGTTGGTAGATGATGAAAATAAAATCATTAAATTCAATATTTATTTAAAGAATAACTCAAAAATTAAAGGTCCTGGAAAAGAAGTTGTTTTGAGTTTATTAAAAAAACAATCTTAAATATTTTTTTGATATAATTAAAGTTATGTAAAATGCTTAGGAGGCTAAATATGTTAAAAAATTTAAAAATGTTATTAACAGCAACTACATCAATAACAATTGCGGCTCCGTTATTTTTGATATCATGTTCTGAAGGTGTACCCTTAGAAGTTGCTAGTATTTCAATAGATAGAACTAAAATGGCTGAAAATTTAGTGAAAAACGAAGACACAACATTTACTTTAGAATCCATCCAAAAATTTATTACAAGTTTTAATGAAAATCCTAAAAATTATTTTATATCTTCTACAGCAGAAGCTCCTGTTGGAGTAATTCCTTTTATTGACTCAGATATAAATAAATTTGAAGAAAATATATTAAATCAATCTGAATCCAAATTGGCATTTGAGTTAGAGCTTTTTTCAAACAAATTATTGCCAACTTTTGAAACAATAAAATTCTCATTTAATCTAAAATCAAAATATGCTCCCGAAGTCATAATTGTGGAATCTCCCACCAGTTCTCTTGAAACATTAAAAACCGATATTTTTTCTATGGAATTCAGAACTGCAATTCCTGCTGCAAATACAGAAGAATTAAAATTAGAAATAAATTGAATAAGTAATTTTGTTGGAAGAGATTTTTTTAGCTTTATTGATTCTAATATTAGGAAAGAATTTTTGGCCAAAACTCCTGTAGATGCAATTTTGTCAATAACAAATAAAGCGGATTTTGAAAAAATATTTAAAATGGTAGTTCCATTTCCAAGTGTTTTGGTAACTGGTTGAAGTTATGAAGTTGTTGCAGAAGCTTCTACCGATCCTGAATCAATAACTTTAAAATTTATATTATCAAATCCATTAATAAGTCCAACCGCATTACCTCCTGAAGGATTAACTTCAAGTTTTGACATTCAAGGATTTGCAAAAGTATAATATATGAAAAAAATAATCATACTATCTGATACACATGGTGATAACGATATCATAGATAATATTTTAAATTCTAATAAATATGATATTGCTATTCATTCTGGAGATTATCAATGTGATCCAAATTATATGATTAAAAATTTTGATTATTTTGTACAAGGAAATTGTGATTTAGACAACCAACCTAATAAATTAACTTTTGAAATTGAAGGCATTAAATTTCATTTACAACATGGTCACTTAATAGGTTCATATGATGATTTAGATAATGATGATTTAATGAGCAATTTAATTAATGAATTAAATGTTGATGTTATTATTCATGGTCACACACATAAAACAAAGGTTGTTGAATTGGACAATCAAAAATACATTGTTAATGCTGGTTCAACATGATTACCAAGAGGCACCTCAAAAGCATCATACTTGATAGCTACTATTGAGGACGGGAAAATTGTTTTTGAAAAAAAATTAGTATAATGAACATAAAGGAGATAAGATGTTAGATTTTTTAGGAAAAAAACTTCAAAAAAGCTTAAATGATGCAAACAAAAAAACAACATTAAGAGAAGAAGATATTTTAAAAATAACAAGAGATATAAAGATGTCTCTTTTAGAGGCTGATGTCAATCTAAAGGTTGTTAAAGATTTTGTTAATAACGTTAAGGAAAAAACTATTGGTCAAGATTTAATGTCTAAACTTAATCCTGGACAGCAAATGGTTAAAGTTGTTAAAGATGAATTAATTCATATTTTAGGTACCAAAACAAAAGAAATTAAACTGACTTCCAAACCTTTTATCATTATGATGACAGGATTGCAAGGTGGAGGAAAAACAACCACTGTTGCAAAATTAGCAAATTATTATAAATCTAAAAAACAAGCAGAAAAAATTTTATTGATTGCCGGAGATATTTATCGACCAGCAGCTGTAGAGCAATTAATTACATTAGCTAAATCTATTGGCGTTGATTACTTTGATATGGGAACAACATCTAGTGTCGAAGATATAGTTTCTAAAGGTTTGCTGAAAGCTAAAGAAGAAAGATATGATTTAGTTATTATTGATACAGCTGGACGTCTATCAATTGATGATGCTTTAATGGATGAGTTGGTTAATGTTAAGAAGATTGCCAAACCAAATGAAATTCTTTTTGTGGCTGATGCATTGAGTGGTCAAGACATAATAAATGTCGCAACAACATTTAATGAATATTTAAAACTAACTGGATCAATTATTACTAAACTAGATTCTGATGCTCGTGGAGGAGCAGCTTTAAGTATTAGATATTTATTAAATATCCCCATTTGTTTTATTGGTACTGGGGAAAAAACAGCAAACCTAGACTTATTTCATCCTGAAAGAATGGCTGAACGTATTTTAGGTATGGGTGATGTTTTAACTTTGATTGAAAAAGCGGAATCTGTTATTGATGAAAAAGCTGGCAAAAAAATGCTAAACAAAATGATGAAAGGCGAATTTGATTTAGATGATCTCTTGGATAATTTGAAACAAGTAAGAAAGCTTGGCAAACTTTCAAAAATTATTAAATTACTTCCAGGTACAGCAAAAATTGATGATGATAAAATAGCGAAAGCTGAGGGTAAAATCGAATTATTTGAAATTTTGATTTCTTCCATGACTCTTGCAGAAAGAAAAGATCCTCGTTTATTGAAAAATGCATCTAGAAAAAAGAGAATTATTGCCGGATCGGGTAGAAATGTTCAAGAATACAATAATTTGGTTACAGAATTTGATTCTATGAAAAAAAGAATGAAAGGAATGTCGAAAGGACTGAAAGGCAATTCTTTTGATCCTTCAATGTTCGGGATGTAATTTTATTCAAATAATATAATTTTGTTTTTGTTTTCTTCATTACTTTTTTCTAATTTCTTAATTAAATCTTTTATCTTTATATTTGGATTGTAATTTTCCAATAATTCCAATAATTTGATGTTTGAATTAATTTCTTTTTTCAAAGAATCTATAATTTTAAATTTTCTAATTATTTCTTTTACTTCTAATAAATTATCTGCAAAATAATACATTCTGTGAATATCATCTAACGAATATTCTTTTAATTCTTTCATTAGTATTTCAGCACTCATATAAATATGGAATTTGGTTTTACGAGTTTTCATTATAATGTTATATAAGACAAAACCAGCATAAGAAGCAATAGCTCCGTCGTGTTTCAAATTAAATTTAGCAATTTCATCATCACTCAAATTTTTTTCAACTTCTTTTCTAAATTCAATAAAATATTTTTTATTTTTATATCCATTTTTAGTTACTTTAGAAAGCGATATTTCTCTTTTAGAGCTTAAAATACCTTCTTCAAAACATGTATTTATTAAAGAATTAATAGGGATTTTTCTTTTGAATATCGATGATAATAACTTTTCTTCAAGTGACGGATTTCATCCTATAAAATTTATTTCTTCAATTTTAATAGTTTCTTTTTTGTTTACTATTTTATTAATGTTAGTAATTAAACTTTTGGAAAAATCTTCTAAAATACAATTTACAAAATTGTTATTGGAAGGTATTTTCTTTTTGAAGTCAAAAATTTCAAAAAGAGTAATTATTTCTTTTTTCTTGTTTCTGTATCCGAGTGTATAAGATAATGGTATTTGATTAAAAGACTTATTTACTCTTCTTGCAAAACCACCACAAATACATTCAAAATCAATAAATATGTCATATAATTTCATGATTTATATTATATTATCAAAACAATAATAATTATGTAAATTTTATTCTTGCTCTTGCTTTTTCATTTTCTTTAACTTAATTTTTATAGCAACTAATAATCCAACTAAAGAAAAGAAGGCACCACCCAAAATGGAAACTGTTATAATAAAATAAGTTTGTGCATTATTTGTTGCTCTTGTAGGTAATTCACTTCAAGAATCTTTTTGATTTTCTTGTTCAAAATCATCTTCAAAAGTTATAATTTTGCTTTTTTCTACAATTATCTGATTTACATTTGCGGTTTCAACAATTTTTGTTTCAGGAATAAAGTTGCTTGTAATTACCATAGGTATCAAAGAACTCGCCAAAATCATAATTTTATATTTATTTTTTGCTATCATATTTTTTTTATTAATCCATTTTCTATAATTTAATTTTTAAGTTATAGAATTATAGCAAACAAAACAAGATTATTTTAAATATTAAAAATTAAGAAAGGGAAAAATTTTAAATGTATAATTTGAAAATATGAAATTAAATTATAAAAAAATAGTAAATAAAAAATTTGAAACAGTTATTAATGGATATTCTCCAACACAAGTAGATATTTATCTGGATCAAGTTTGTTCTGACTATATTGAATATAATGAATCAATATCAACATTATCTTTAGAAGTGGAAGATTTAAAAAAAGAAAATACTATTTTGAAAAAGAGTTTAAAATCAACTGAAAAAGAGCTTAATGCAAAAAATAAAAATACTAATAATGTGGTTAAAGCTCAAGATGCAGTTGTAAAGATTACTAAGTCAAAATAAATAGTTTTATCAAATTTACTTATAATTTGATATTAAGGTATTTTAATTAAATAATGTTATAATTTTTTTGACATATTAAACAAAAGAGAAAATATCTTATCGTTCATCATTTTTTGTAGTAATTTTAATTATTTTTTGGAAACAATTTTGAATAATCATTTTAGTATCTTTCATTAATTTTGTTATATATACTTAATTTTTTATCGAGGGAATGTTATGGAATCTAAAATAAATGAATTAATGGGAAATACACTTTTTAAATTAACGGGAAAATTAACATTACCGCAATTTAGGAATATAGTTAAAAAAATGGGTTGAAAAATGAATTATAAAAAAATTCATGTTGTCGGTACTAACGGAAAAGGAAGTGTTTCAAAATATTTAAGTGATAACTTAGTGAAAGATAGAAATAGAGTGGGTTTGTTTACTTCTCCACACATTTTGAATTTTGAAGAAAGAATTAAAGTTAATAACGAAAATATTCATTTTCTAGATTTACAAGAATACATAATTGATATTTATATAAAGTTCCCTAAATATTCATTTGGTTTTTTTCAATTAATGTTTTTAGCTTGTTTAGCTTATTTAGAAACAAAGAGAATTAATATCGCAATTTTCGAATCAGGAATTGGTGCTAAAAAAGATATAGTAAATTACTTAGATTTTGATATTACCATATTCACATCAATTAGCATTGATCATGAAAAAATATTGGGGTCTAAAATAGAAAAAATATCTGAAGATAAATCTTTTGCAATTAAAGAAAAAAATAAAGTATATTATCCAAACACCATCAATAAAATAAGTGAAAAAATATTAAAAGATAGAGCTAAAATGATGCATAATAAATCATTGAAAATTGTAAAGATTAAATCTAAAAATATTCATGAACAAAATCAAGAACTGTCAAAATATATTTTACAAAAAGAATTCGAGATAGAAGCGCGTATATTTAATTTACCAACCGGAAGAGCCCAAGAAATTAAAGTTAATAATATTGATTGTTATATCGATGTAGGTCATAATGAAGAAGCTATTCAGAAAACCTTAAATTATTTTCAAGAAAATAATATCAAATTTGATTATTATGTTGTTTCATTATCATCAGATAAAAATGTTAAAAAAATTATGAAAAACTTTGATCAAAAAAATACATTAATATATAAAAATAAAAGCGATCGAGCATTGAGTCATTTTGATTATCCTCATGAATTTGGCAAAGTATATTCTTTGCAAAATTTTATTAAAACTCTAGATAAAAAAATTCTTTTTATCGGATCATTTTATTTTATTGAAGAAATTTTAAGGTTGGTGAAATATGACATCAATTCAAAAATTTAAAAAGAATCTAAAAAACAACTTTAAATTTACAACATTTGATATTGCTCTTATGGGTATCATGATGACAATGTATTTTGTGGTAGTGTTTCTTTTAAAGCAATTCTTACCTGGAAAATTTAATATAAGTGTTGAAACACTTTTTTATATTATATTCGGAATTTTATTTGGTCCCATAAAGGGCCCGATATTTTCTATAATGTGTGATACTGCATATCAGTTATTTTTTGGCGCTATTGCCTTTTGAATGATAGAATATGCCATTGTTCCGCCGTTAATCTCTTTGGCTTCATGAGGATTGATGTTTTTTTATGAGAAAAACAATAATTTTAAATTCATTTTCCCTATAGTAATTTTAGCATTAACAATAATTGGGGTGATAGCATTTTTTGTTTATCAATTCATCAATAATTCTTTTGTTTTTGAAAATAGTGTGGTCGATCCTCTTTTGGTTTTTTGGTTGATGATTACTTTATGTATACTGTTGATATTAACAATTCTTATAACCCTTATTTTGTATAAAATAAAAAAGAAAGACATTTATATTAAAATTCTTTACTTAGTCGCCGTTGTTGCTATTATATTAATTATATTTAGGTGATTGTGAGGACCATTTGCTTATGTAAATTTTTTTAATAGATTTTTATCATCAGAAAATAATCCTGATAAAATAATGGCAACTCAATATCCAATTACTCTATCTGGAATTGCTATGAAAACAAGTTTTGTATTACCAATATTTGTAGTAATTCTTGTCCCTACTCTTTCTGTAGTATCTCTTAGTAAGGCAAATTATTATTCTAATAGAATATAATTCATTTTTTTTAATATATAATTTAAAATCATGAACAATAAAAGCCAAAATTATACAAAACGCAGAATTAAAAGAATGCAAAATGTAGAAATAGTTTATAAATATGAATTATTGGATGAATTATTGAATTTAGAAAAAATTTTTGTTGAGGAAAACATTAATAATGATCAATTAAAAATATTGACATCTATCCAAAAAAACTATGATAAATTTATAAAAACAGCAAAATTATTTTTAGATATAGATTGAACATGAATTAGAATATCCCCATTAACACGAGCAATCATTTTATGTGCTTCGGTTGAATTATGAACATTAGATAAAAAAATTGTATTAAATGAATATGTTGAAATAACAAAAGATTTTATTCCGGATGATACATATAAGTTTATCAATAATATATTAGATAAAATAGGGATAGTATATGAAAAGAAAAAAACGCAAAACAATTAATAGCATTAAAAAATATCTAAAAAAAGATAGTAATTTAAAAAAATATAAGAAGATATTTAAAAATAAACAAATGAGATTTTTATTCACTAAAATATCTGTCATTTTTGATTCATCAATTTCTCAGAAACATTTGGCAAATATTGAATTATCTCTCCTTTATAATCCCACAAAAGAAAATTTTATACTTTTATTGGAAAGATTAGCAAAAACTTTTGACAACAAATTCCATAAATTAAAATGAGAAAGTCTTGCTATTTGTTTTTGATATACTTTTCAAAATTCTCTTTTTTATAATAAAAAAGTTAACAGCGAATACACATTTGATAATTTCGTTACTTTAAACAATATTAAAAGAAATGCTTTTTCACAGTGATTAAAATCTTTTTATAATTTAAAAAATATTGATTTTAATAATTATGTTGTTCAAGTTTTGGAGAACATAATTTAATATGACTTTGATAAAAAAATTAATAGCAATGAATTATGATGAAAAATTAGCTGATTCATTAATAAGAATCGGCAGTGTTTTTGTTGATGAAATGGCAGTTACCATGCCGCAAACCAAAATTAAAGAAGATTCAATAATCAAAATTAAAGAAAGTAAAAAATATGTTAGCCGAGGAGCATATAAGCTTTTATCCGCATTAGAGGAATTTAAAGTAAATCCTCAAAATTTAGTTTGTCTAGATATAGGTTCTTCAACGGGCGGATTTACACAAGTTCTTTTGGAAAAAGAAGCAAAATTTGTTTATGCTCTTGACGTTGGCACTAATCAATTAGCATATAAATTAAGATCAAATCCTAAGGTTAAAACATTAGAAAAAACAAATTTAAAATTAATTAATCAAAAAATGTTTGACCAACAAATAGATTTAATAGTTTGTGATGTTTCTTTTATTAGTTTGAAGCATGTATTTGATGTAATATCACCACTTTTAAAACCTTCATCACTCTTTATTGCTTTAATAAAACCTCAATATGAAGCCAACAGTAATGATATTTCTGAGGGCGGTTTTGCAAAAGTTGAATTACATAAGGAAATAATTGATAAAATAATAATGTATAGTGAAGATGATTTTGAATTTATTAAATTAAAAAAATCTCCTATTCTCGGCAATAAATCAAAAAATATAGAATACTTAACGTTATTTAAAAGGAAAAAAAATGAATAAATGAATTAAAGATTTTCCAATGTTGAAACAAAATCTGGTTTATCTTGATAATGCAGCATTGTTGTTAAAACCCAAACAAGTAATTGATGCAATTACTGATTTTTACACCAATAATTCAATTTCTAACAGGACACAAGATTCATTAATTGGCATTCAAATTAATTCTAAAATAAACCAAACCAGAAGTAAGGTTGCTAAATTATTAGATTGCCAAGATGACGAAGTTATATTTACATCTGGAACAACAGATTCATTAAATTATGCATCTTCTTTATTTGAGAATATAATTAAAAAAGATGATGAAATAATTTTGTCAAAATTAAATCATTCTTCAAATATTGTTCCTTGAATAGAATTAGCCAAAAAAACAGGAGCCAAAATTATTCTTTCATTAAATTTAAAAAAAGACATTAACGCAAAAACAAAACTAGTTTGCTTTGCCCAAGTAAATAATTCATTCCAAGTATTGGAAAAAATAGATGATATATATAAAAAAACACAAGAGGTAGGGGCTTTTTTAATAAATGATGCAGCTCAAGCAATTGCTTATCAAAAAGTTAGTTTTAAAAACTCTGACGTTATCGCTTTTAGTACTAATAAATTTTATGGACCAACAGGTCTTGGTATTTTGGCGATAAAAAAAGAAATCCTTGATAAATGCGGTTCCAAAAGATATGGTGGAGGAGCTACTGAATACATATCTGCTAATAACGAATGGAAAAGCAAAGATAGTATTTCTATGCATGAACCAGGAACAATGAATCTAGCAGGAATTTTTGGATTCAATGCTGCATTAGATTATTTTAATTCTTTAAACTTAAAAGAAATAAATGAATATATTAATGATTTATCAGTCTATTTATTTCATAAATTATCAAAAATTGATAATGTTAGAATTTCTTCCAGAATTGGAGATTCAATTATTCTTTTTGTAGTTAAAGGTATTGAACCACAAGATGTTTCTTCTTATTTGGGACATAACAATATATATGTTAGATCTGGCATTTTTTGTAATCAATATTTAAATAGAATCAAAGATAAAACATATGTGAGAATTTCCTTATCTTTTTACAATACCAAAGAAGATATTGATAAAATATGTGAGGCCATAAAAAAAGGTGGTGATTTCCTTGGATTCATATAATAGTTCTCAAAAAAGAGAAATTATTATGGATTATTATATGAATCCCAGAAGGAAGCAAAAACCTGATTCAAAATTAGCGATCGATACTTTAGAAACTTATTATTATCACAGTAAAGCTTGTGTTGATGAAATAACATTGATAAAATTACCTGATGAAAATGATTATTCATATAAAGCAATTGGTTGTGCAATTTCTTTATCCTCAATAGAAATATTTTTAGAAGAAGGAAAAAAACATGAATTTAAAAATATCGAAAATTTATCATCAGCTTTTCGAAAATTAATTAATCAAAATGAAATGAATGATGAAGAAATTGAATTAGTTGGTAAACTATCAATATATTCCAATGTTAAAAAACATCTCAATAGAGTTGAGTGTGCCTTAATGATTGTGGAAGTTTTTGATAAAGCAATAAAATAATATGCATAATTCAAAAAATAATTTCAAAACAAATAAAGTGATACTGCACATTGATGTAGATTCTTTTTTTGTGAGTTGTGAAACTGCCTTGAGACCAGAATTGTTGAACAAAGAAATTGCCATTGGTCAAAATATCCCAAACTCTATTGCCGTTTCCATAAGTTATGAAGCGAAAAATAAGGGTGCAAGGGTTCCTTTTACCATATCTTCAATTAAAAAGCATTGCAAAAACTTGATTGTCATTGAACCTAATTTGAAACTTTACCGAAACTTTTCTAAAAAAATTTATGATTTTTTATATAAAAATTATTCGAAATTAATTCAAATAGTATCTATAGATGAATGATATATAGATGCGACTAATATTTGACAAAAATATGGTTCAATCAAAAATCTTGTCTTGGAAATTCAAAAAAATTTATTACAAGAACTTTCTATGCCAGTTTCAATTGGTGTATCATTTAATAAATTTTTAGCTAAAATGGCCACAGCAATTAACAAACCATTAGGAATATCTTTTATTACTTATAATAATTTTCAGGATGTTATTTGACCTATGCCAATAACTAATTATTATGGTTTGGGTAAGGTTAAACATTCCCAATTACAGAATCTAGGTATTACTACAATTGGAGAGCTTGCAAAATGCAAACATGATGATCCTAAGATCAGAAAAATATTTTTAAAACAAACTGAAAAGTACTTAAACAATGCAAATGCTGTTGGTGATGATTTTTTAAAATTAGAAAATAATATGTTGTCTTCCGTTAGTCGTGAAAAAACTTTTATTAATGGAATGACTGAAGATAACAAAGAAGTATATGCTAGCTTAAATAACCTTTGCTTAAAGGTATCCAAAGCATTATTGGAAAGAAATATATGTGGTAGCAATATTTCTGTCAATATTGATTTAAAGAATCAGACAAAATCTAAATCCATGCAAATTAATAAATTAATAAATTCAGTTGATGATATTTATTTATATGCTTCTTTTTTATTAAAAAAATTGTGAAATAATGAACCTTTAATTTGTATGGGTGTTACAATTTCAAAAATCGAAAACTCTTTTCAAAATTTTATGAATCAATCATTGTTTGACTCTCAAGAAGCAAGAAATTTGAACAAAATAGCAAATGTTATTGAAAATGTTAATGCTAAGATGAAAGATAGAATTGTGATGTCAGGCAAAGAGTTTAAAGATTTTCAAAATTCCAATCAAAATAAATTTCGATAAAATTAAAAAAAAACCACTTTTTAAATTATGATTATATTTAATATGAAAATAGGTATATACGGGGGAGCTTTTAACCCAATTCACAAAGGGCACGTTAAAATAGCAAAATATGTTATTGATTTTTTAGGTCTTGAAAAATTAATTTTTGTACCTTCTTTTAAAAGTCCTTTCAAAAAAAGCATTGACTTAGTTTCTGGTGAAGATAGAATTAATATGATTGAATTAGTTTTAGAAGATAAAATGGAAGTATCAGCATTTGAAATAAATAGAAAAGGTGTTAGCTATACCATTGATACCATTAAATATTTTAAAAACAAATATAAAGAAGATGAACTATTTTTGATTATTGGTTCTGATCATTTAGCAAAATTAAATAAATGAGCAAAAATAGAGGAAATTACCGAGTTGGCAAAAATTGTTGTCTTTAAAAGAAGTAATTTATTTTCAAAAATCAATTTAAAGAAATATGATTGCATGCTCATTGACAATGAAATAACAGAAGAATCTAGTACTGGATTCTTATCAGGAAATTATAAGTTTGTCGAATCTAAAGTTAAACATTATATTGGTGCTCACAAACTTTATTTTAATGATATTGTCAAAAGTACTTTAAGTGTAGAAAGATACAAACACTCTCTTTATGCTGCCAAGTTTGGAGTTGAACTTGCCAAACACCTTAAATTGGATGCCAAAAAGGCTTACTACGCTTGTTTATTGCATGATATAACAAAAGAGTGAGACGTTGATAAACAACGTGCTTTTTTGAGATATTTTTTAGTTGATGAATCGAACTTAGAAAATTATCAACTACATCAAGCAACAGGTTCCATATGATTGAAGAAATTTTTTGTGATTAGAGATAGAGAAATCACAGATGCAATAGCCAAACACACTTCACTTTCTTTAGAACTAACTGAGATGGATAAAGTTGTTTTTATGGCTGACAAATTATGCTTGGGAAGAAAATGAGATGGAATTCAACAAATAAGAAAAATGTGTTTCGAAGATTTTAACCAAGCTTTTTCACTAACTGTTAAAAAAACAAGCGACTTCATCAAAGATAAAGGGGTGTTAATAACTCCTGAACAAGAGGAGATTTATAACAAATGAAGCAAACTTGAGGGTTAATAATTGCTGATCCAAATGAAATTCATAATTCTTCATTAACATTTTTAAAAGAAACCAAATCAGGAGAAACAACTTTTGTTCATTATCAATGAACAGATGTGGAAATAATTGTTGTTGAATCTGGAATTGGCATTGTTAATGCATCGATGATGACTCAAAAATTAATTGATATTTTTGAAGTTAATAAAATTTTAAATTATGGAGCTGTCGGAGCTACGAATAAAGTGGAGTTATTCGATGTCATCATTCCACATAAATTTTATTTTCATGATGTAGAAACTCCCTGATATCCACGAGGTCAAACTCCTGGAGAAAAAGAATATTATCTTAATTCTTTTCGAGAAACAAGCAATATTAATATTGCTAGTGGAAGTAGTTTTGTCCACAAATCAGATCATTTAAAAGATATCACAGAAACATTAAATGTTGATTTGTTTGATATGGAATCGAGCGCCATTGCTCAAGTATGTAGTAAAAATAAAACCCCTTTTTTCTCTGTTAAAGGGGTTAGTGATATTATTAATATTACCAATACCGAAATCCAAGATATTAATAAAAATATTGCAATATCTTCTGAAAAATCTTTTGTTAAATTAATTAATTTATTTGATGAAATCAAAATTTATAATTAAGTTATTTTTTAGAGATGTTTTTTAAGATTGTTTTTGTTTCAGTTCCTTTTATTAATTTTTTGATATTAGGAATATGAGATAAAAGCGTGATAATCCCTGCAATTAATAATGTTAAAAATGATAATCAATATAATTCTGAAGAACCATTTACTTGAGTCCCATAAAGGAATGAATCATACCAACCATTAAATTGTGGAATAAATGTAAATGGAGCTATCAGAAATGGAGTTGTCATAGAAGCTAAAGAAACATATTTTGTAGTAAGAAAAATAACTAAGAACAAAACAAGTCCAACTAAAGTCAACAATAATGATATAGAACAAACAATCCCAAGATTTGTAGCAGCACCCTTTCCACCTTTAAATTTAAAGAAAATTGGAAATATATGACCAATAATAACAGAGATGGAAATTGCTTGCACAAATAAGTTTTCAAAAAAATAAGTATATTGCAACAAAATAACTCCAACAAAGGTAAATCAAAATGATTTTGAAACATCTAGTAAAAAAATGAGTAAACCGAATTTTAAACCATAGTTTCTTAGAGCATTAGTCGCTCCTGGATTACCAGAGCCCACAGAAACTATACTTTGTCTTTTTTTGCTATTCAAAGTTAACAAAATAGAAAAATTAATTGAACCCACAAAATAACCCACAAAAGCTCAAATGATATTAGATAATATTGTATTTGTGATGTCCATAATTATTTTAAAGTCTCTGCTATTTTTTTAATATTGGCAGCAATTTCACCGCCAATTTCTTCATTTTTAAGGGCGTAATGTATTGTAGCTAATACAAAACCCTTAATTGAACCTAAATCGAATCTCAAACCATCAAATTCATAAGCATATATTTTTTCTTCTTTCATGTAGTTAGGAAAAACATCTATCAAATCAAATTCTTTTGAGGTATCAATATTTCTTAAACGTTCTTCCAAATGTTTTACAATCGAATAATTAAAGATGTATCTTCCTAAAACTGCTTTGTTTGAAGGGGCATTTTTAAGTTTGGGTTTTTCAATAGCTCCTTTTATTTCGAAAAATTTATTATTTTTTTCTGAATCATTTTTAGGAATAATTATCCCATATTTATTAAGATCTTCTCTTGAGACAGTTTGGACACCCAAAATAGAAGAATTACACTCTTCATACTTAGAGATTAATTGTTTGATAACGGGAACTTCTGATTGAATTAAATCATCTCCTAAAATTACTGCAAATGGTTCATCGTTAAAAAACTTAGCACCTGTCAAAATAGCATGACCCAAACCTAATTGTTCATATTGATAAACAACTCTGATAACGGCCTGTCTATTTGTTTTTTTAAGGCTTTTTAAAAGTTCATTTTTATTTTTCGAATCTAATTCATTTTCCAATGGAATATTTGGTTCAAAATATTGCATTATTTCTTGTTTTCTAGTAGAAATAACCAAGATAATTTCTTCAATTCCTGATTCAATAGCTTCATCTACCAAAAGGTCGATAGAAGGTCTGTTTAAGATGGGGAGTAATTCTTTAGGAACAATTTTTGTCATTGGCAAAAATCTAGTTCCTCATCCAGCTGCCGGTATTATTAATTTTTTAATTTTTTTTGTTGATTTATTCATAAGTTTTTTTATATTATATTATATTCACCTTACTATTTTAAATTATTTTTCAATCATTTGGATGCCATCATCTCAATCATCTTCAGGAGAATCACCTATATATTGACCATTGTCATCATAATTTTCATTGTCAAATCATTGTCCATTATCTCATTGACCAGTTTCTGATTGATCACCATATCATTGGTTATCATCTCACTGGTTATTGTTTTCGTCACCTTGACCATTTTGTGGATTTCGATATCATTGACCATCTTGTGGATTTTGATATCATTGATCATTTTGACCATTTTGCTGATTATTATTATCAAAACCAAATGAATTATCTGCTGGATTATTAAATATTTCATTAGTGTATTCTTGGTATTTATTTTTATTTTCAATAGGTTTTTTACTTTCAAGTTGAATAGGTTTATTTTCAAGTTTTTTTGAAGAATTAAAATTTTCTCCATTTCTTTTTCTAATTAATAATGCTGTAGCTAATGCGGCCACGATAATTAGTATACTGATCGGAATCACTATTGACACAATTAAAATGGTATTTGAATGAGGAGCTTTTATATTAAATGAAAATACTTTATCTCCTACAATTCCGTTGTAATTAATTTTAAAAGTAATCATGTCTGGATTATTGATATCAATTTCTGTAAAAGTAATTTTAGAAATATCAATTCCACTTGGAGCTTTTATAGAAAGTTGAGTTAAAATTTCTGCAGTCATTGGATTTGTTTCTAACAATGCTTTAACAAATTCAACATCTTTTTCTTTAAATATATCAAAATTTTCAATAGAAATCGCATTTGCAATATCTTTGTCTGTAGGAGTAGCGTTGAAGAAGGTATCTTTACTGCTAGCAACACCATTATAATTAATATCAAATTTTATTACAAATAAATCACTAGTATCAATATTAGTAAAGGAAATTTTGTTTGGATTAACACCTTTTGGCAATATTATAGAAAGGTTTTCAAGTATTTCTGCAGTCATTGGATTTGTTTCTAATAAACTTTTAATATAATCAACATTTTCTTTTTTCAAAACATCAACATTTTCAATTATTATGGCATCAGCAATAACTTGTGTAGGAGTTACATTTAATAAGTCGTTAGTTGGTTTGGGTACATTATTGTAATTAATTGTAAATACAACTTTAAGGGGATCTTCGATATTGATATTTGTAAATGATATTTTAGATAAATCAACTCCTTCAGGAAATTCTATAGAAAGTTCTTTAAGTATATCTTTGTTGGTTGGGTATTTATCTAATAATTTTTTGACATAATCAGCATTTTCCAATCTTACAATATCTTTATTTTTAACACTAATAACATTTACTACTTCCAAGTCAGTTGCTGTGGTTCTTAAGAAATCATTTGTTTCTTTAGCCACTCCATTATAATTAATGGTGAAAGTAACTCTTAATGGATTGTCAATGTTAATATTTGTAAATGAAAATTTTTCAGGCAATGAACCCTCAGGTATTGCAATAGAAAGTGTTTCCAATATTGTTGCAGTCATCGGATTTTTTTCTAGAAGATTTTTAACAAATTTTACATTTTGACTAATTAAAATGTTTTTGTCAAGCACAATTGAAGAATTTGCAATATCTTGATTTAAGGGAGTTGAAGTTAATAAATCACTTGTATCTTTAGCTACTCCATTATAAGTTATTGTAAAAGTTACTTGGAACAAATTAGTAATTACAATATTTTCAAATGCAATTCTAAAAATTTCAGTACCCACAGGAACTTCTATTGAAAGTTGATTCAAGATATTTTGAGTTATTGGTTTTGTTTCTAATAAATCTCTAATTCTTTCAACACCTAAATTGGATACCGCATCAACATTTGTAACAATTATTGAATTTACAACATCTTGATTATTTGGTGTTGAATTTAAGAAGTTTGTTGCTGTTTTGGGAACTCCATTATAATTAATGGTGAAAGTAACTCTTAATGGATTGTCAATATTGATATTTGTAATTGATATTTTAGATAAATCAGCCCCTTCAGGAAAGATTATCGAAAGTTTGTGTAAGGTCTGTAAAGTCATTGGATTGGTTTCTAATAATCCTTTAATATAAAGTGCATCTTGACTTTTCAAAATATTTGTATTGCTTACACTTATTTTATTTACAATTTCTTGATCTTTTGGTGTAGTGCTTAAAAAGTCTGGAGATGTTTTAACAACAGAGTTATAGCTAATTGTAAAAGTAACTTTGAATAAATTAGTTATATTTATTTTTGTAAAGGAAAGCTTGCTTACGTCTGCACCTAGAGGAAATTTAATGGTGAGTTTGTCAAGGATTTCCATTGTCATTGGACTCGTTTCTAATAAATCTCTTATTTCAATACCACTTAAATCTTTTAATGCATCAACATTAGCAATAACTATTGAATCAACAACTTCTGCATCACTAGCTTCTGCAATCAAAAAATCTGGTGTTCTCTTTGGCACTCTATTATAATTAATGGTGAAAGTAATTCTTAATGGATTGTCAATATTAATATCCGAAAAAGTAACTAAAGATGAATCAACACCTTCTGCCAAATTTATTGAAAGACTAGTTAGAATTTTTTTTGTCATTACTTTGGTTTCCAAAATATTTCTAATTTCACCTACTTTTCTACTTTTCATAATTTCATTATTAGTAATTAGTATTGTGCTAGATATTTCAGAGTCGGTGGGTGTTGCGTTTAAAAAATCTACAGTATTCTTAGGAGAGCCATTGTAATTAATTGTAAAAGTTATTTTAAAAGGATTGTTGATATTAATATTTGTAAAAGAAAATAATTCAGGACGAGAACCTTCAGGAATTTTAACTGACAATTGGGTTAAAATTTCTTGTGTCATAGTTGGAGATTCAAGAATTGTTTGAATAAAATTCACAGTTTCTTGTCTAATAATGTCTGGATTAGTTAATGTAGTTGCTAATGCAACTTCATTATCTGTTGGTGTAGCATTTAAAAAATCTACTTCGCGTTTTGATACTCTATTGTAATTAATCTTGAATGAAATAGAATATAAATTTGATAAGTCAATATTTGTAAACGAAACCTTACTTGCTTGTCCACCCTCTGGCAATGAAATTGAAAGTTGATTCAAAATTTCTTGTGTCATCACAGGAGCTTCTAATAAATTTTTAATAAAGGTAATATTTTTGTCTTTAAGAATATCCGGGTTACTTACCATTATCGATTCCACTGTTTCTTTATCTGTTGGTTTAGCTTTCAAAAAATCTGGTGTTGATTTTGGAACACCATTATAATTAATTACAAAAGTAATTTTAAAGGGATTGTCAATATTTATATCAGTAAACGATACTTTTTTAGGTTCGGCACCTTGTGGTAATTTCAAAGAAATTTTTTCTAAAATTTCTCTTGTCATTGGACTTGTCTCTAAAAGGCTATTAATGTTATTAATATTTTGATCTTGTAAAATATTAACATTCTCAATTATTGTTCTTTCAGCGGTTTGTTGATCAGTTAATGTGGCATTTAAAAAATCTGAAGATGTTTTAGGAGTTCCATTGTAATTAATGATGAAAGTGATCATAAATGGATTGCTAATGTTAATTTCAGAAAAAGAAATCAAAGATATATTTATTCCTTCAGGAATTTTGATTGAAAGTTGACTCAAAATTTCGGATGTCATTGGACTTGTCTCTAAAATTCTTCTTATAGAAATGACATCCATTTGTTTTAAGATATTTTGATCAACAACTGATATTTTATTTACAATTTCCAAATCCGTTGCAGAAGCATTTAGAAAATTTGAAGTTTGTTTTGCAGTGCCGTTGTAATTAATTTTGAAAGAAACTCTTAATGGGTTGTCAATGTTAATTTCGGTAAATGAAATTTTTGTAGGGTCAGAACCTACAGGTATTGTAACTGATGTTTGATTCAAAATTTCTGACGTCATATTAGGAGTTTCCAACAAATCTTTGATGAACATTGTATTTTTATCAATTAATGCATCAGTGTTTTCAATATATATAAAATTTGCTATGTCTTGATCTGTGGGTGTTGTATTTAGGAAATCAGAAGTACTCTTAGGAACTCCATTGTAATTTATGGTAAATGTTATTTTATACAATTCATTTTTAATATTGGTAAAAGAAACTTTAGCAGGATCACTTTCTATCGGCATTGTGATAGAGAGTTGAGTCAATATCTCTTCAGTCATGACAATAGTTTCTAATAAGTTTCTTATTTGTCCAAAATCTAAATCTTTTAGAGCGTTTGGGTTAGAAATAAAAATTTGTTCAGCGTTTTTTAGATTTTTAAATTTTGATTTATCTAATTTTTTCTCTTTACTATTAATATTGTTTATATTATTTGGATTGTTAGTAGCAATAATTACTAAAGGTAGTGAAATTATTGCAGAAATTGCGATAATTGATTGAAATATCTTTTTCTTTTTCATATAAAACTCCTTGTACAAAATACTTTATGTATAATAAAGTATATATAAATTTTAAAATTTTGTTTTTATTTACTTTATTTTATTTTAGTAACAAGTTGGCTTAAAAAAAATAAAAAAAGCAATGTTTTTTTATAATCCGTCATCTTCTCAAGTGAATTGATAACCTAAAATTCTAACTGTATCACCTTTTTCAATTCCCTCTTTGATTAATGCTTTTCATAATCCAATATCTTTGACCTTTTTGTTAAATCTAATAATATTATCATGTGTATTTAATGGAATTTTATTATAAAGATTTTCAATTGTTGTTCCTTCTATCTCAAACATTCCTTCATATAATTTAGTAATCACAAAATCTTCTTCCATAGTTATGAAAAGTTCATCTTTTTGGTCTTCTAAAACAATATTTTTAGCACTTAAATATGTTTGAAACATTTCTTCTTTTAACTTATCTAAATTTTCCTTTTTGATTGCTGAAATTTTCACAATTGGTAAATCTGGATATTTTTTCACAAATTTTTTATAGTTTTTTTCAAAGTTTGGTAAATCCATTTTGTTAGCAATAATTAAAAAAGATTTTTCTAATAGTTTTAGATTATAGGAATTTAGTTCTTTAGATAAAACTTCAAATTCAACAATTGGATCTCTCTCCAAGTCGCCAAAATCTAAAATAAAGGCAATAACTTTACATCTTTCAATATGTTTTAGAAATCTGGTTCCCAATCCTTTTCCTAAAGATGCTCCTTCGATTAATCCTGGTAAATCAGCAATAACAAATGAATTATCAAAATGTTTAACTAAACCCAATTGAGGAACAAGAGTAGTGAAGTGATAATCAGCAATTTTAGGCTTTGCATTTGATAAAATACCCAGTAGAGTTGATTTACCTACAGAAGGCTTGCCAACAAGCCCTATATCAGCCATAACTTTCAATTCTAGTCTAACATTCTTTGTTTCTCCAAATGTTCCATTTTCTGATATTTTAGGAGCATTATTTTTAGAAGATTTAAAGCGAGTGTTCCCGTGTCCACCACGTCCACCTTTTGCAAGCAAATATTTTTGGTCATCAACAATATCGTGTATTAACTTTTCACCCTCAAATACCAAAGTTCCAAATGGGACTTTGACAATGACATCCTTACCTCTAGCTCCATACATATTTTTAGGTCCACCAGATTCACCTTCTTCACCACGAACATGTTTCATAATGTGTAGAGTTAATAATGTGTTCATTCCTGTACAACCTTGAAAATACACAGAACCACCATTGCCGCCGTCTCCACCATCCGGTCCACCAAATGCTACTCTAGCTTCACGACGAAAAGAAACAATACCATTGCCTCCCTTTCCAGCTATTACTTCTAATGTTGATTGATCAATAAATTTCATATAAATTAATTATAACTTTTAATTGTTATTATTTCTCACATATGATTAATTCTTTTCAAGCTTCTTCTAGAAACTTGCTGTTTTGTTCTATAAATTCATCATCTAATTCAATGATTATTTCTTTGTTTAAAATTCTTAATAGTCATAAAAAATTATAAGGATTAGAAATCCTATAAGTAACTATTTCCGATTCATTATTGTAAATCAAATAAGCCCCCATATTTCATATGTGGTTTAAATCATGAACGAATTCACCTTTTTGAAAAATGCTATGTTCTTCATTAAACACACTTTTGTTACTCTCTATTTGATACATCAACATTGGGGTTGGGTTGATTGCTGGTACATATTTATATTTCATTTTATTCTCTCATTCCTACTAATTTTTTAAGACTTTTAACTTCTGTGGATTTTAATTTACGATATTCTCCGACCATCATTTTTTCCACAGTCAAACCTGCAAATTCAATTCTTTTTAAATCAATGACTTCTCTTTCAACTAATTCAAAAATTTTTTTAATGTGATGATAAGATCCTTCCCTTAAAGTTATTAAGTATGTTTTGCTTTCGATTAACTCAATAATTTGTTTTGATACTTTTCCGTTAACAATAACATTATCTCCATTTAGATATATTAACTCATTTTTATCCAATTTAAAATCTAATCGAGCACGATATCTTCTTACTACTTCGAAACTAGGGTGTGCTAATCTATTTGCTAATTCTCCGTTATTTGTTAAAAGTAAAACACCGGTCGTATTATAATCAAGTCTTCCAATGGGGTAGATGTAAGTTTCTTCATCAATTAAGTCTGTAATTATAGTTCTATTAAAGTTATCTTTCAATGTACAAATTGTTTTTTTTGGTTTGTTGATAATGTAATATTTATGATCCTGTTGCTGAGGTATTTCTTTACCATTAACAACAATTTTGTCAGATGATTTAGCCTTTTGTCCCAAAGAAGCAATTATTCCATTAATACTAACCTTTTGTTTTTTAATTAATTCTTCAGCTTCTCGTCTTGACGCTACACCAGCTTGAGATATAATTTTTTGAATTCTTATTTCTTCCATATACAACAAACAAACCACCTTACTTTTAAAATATAATCAAAGAAGTTGTGAAATTCCTTTGTAATCTATTATTTTAACTCATTAACAATATAATAGGTTAAAAATCTTTATAAATATTGTTCTAAATATTGTTCAATTGAAAAATATTGAGATTTTATTTCTGATTTTGGTTTATCAGAAACTACTTCTCCTTCTTTTAAAACAATTATTCTGTCTGCTAAATAGTCAACTTCTTCCATATCGTGAGAAATGATAACAATTGTCATATTATTTTCTTCTGCAAAACTCTTAATAAATTTTTTAATACTGGTTCTAATTTTTATATCTAATCCAGTTGATAATTCATCAAGGAATACTAATTTGGGTTTGTGGATAATACTCAACAACAAATTCAATCTTTGTTGTTGACCTCCAGAAAGAGAACGAGCACCTTTATTGTAAAAATCTTTAACACCAAACTCTTCCACTAATTTTTCAAGATCTTCCTTTTTCAACTTGATATTGTAAGCATCTACCATAAACAAGACAATATCTTTACATTTAAGTCCAACAGGATATGATGAATCTTGGAATTGAATACCCAAAGATTCTTGATAAGTTTTTTTAGATTCAAAATTATATTTAAAATGTCCGACATCAGGTTTGTTTAAACCCATAATCATTTCCACAAAAACAGTTTTTCCAGAACCATTTCCGCCCAATATAGCTACATTCTCTCCTCTTTTAAAGTTAATATTAACATTGTTATTTGCAATTATTTTTTTAGTTTTCAAACCATATTTCTTTTCTTTGACAACAAAACTCTTGGTAATGTCATGAGCTTCAATGATGTATCCAGAATTTAAATCGGGTTTTGATATAGAACCCTTAATTGCTTTTTGTTTTTTGTCAAAACTAATAAAGTTAGGGAAAATATTTCAATCCATTTTTTTTGATGATCTGGTACTTCAAGAAAATTTACCAATCGCAAAATAAGTAAAGAAAACAATAAAGAAATAGGGCATAACATGATTTAGGATTTTATCAATTTTGTTAAAGACAATCAATTCTTTATCGGTTCCTATTGTATTTCAAATAGCATAATTTACATCAATATCTCAAATATTTGAATTATACATATTAGTGATATATTGACCAGAATTTGGTGATGGCATAAAACCATTAAAACTTTCTACCATTAAAGAAACAGGGTATTTAAATGGCAATATATAACCCATATACTTAAGGGTATCAACCGAAGAAATCATTCCCACAGGCAAAACCGCAGGAGCAAGGTAAAATCCCATCATCATTAGAGTTATTCCTACACTTTGAATGAATAGAGTAGATGTTGCAACGGAAGCTATCAACAACCCAATAATCATTGTAAGTAAAATTAATAAAAACATCGAATATATGAATGAACCTCAATCAACATTAGCGAGCGTTTCTAATCAACCTATTCCAACAATCTCGGTAATTCCATCATTGACAACTTTAGAACCTGGTCAAATTTTTGATTCGTATAAATTATCTTGGAAAACTAAAAACGAAAATAAAAAGACAATAATAATCGTTGAAATCATTACTATCAAATTAAACAATAAAATAGTGATTAAAAATTTTGTAGGATTAATAGGTGTTGTTCCAATTCTTTTCAATAAAGAAGAATTTTTGAATTCAAAAATACTTTGGGGCATAAATACCAAACCGATTGTAAATACACTAATTGCAGCTCCTCCAGGAAAAAATAATTCACTACCTAACATCGAACCCAAAAGAAGTAACATTATCAAAGGTAGTCCAAAAGCAAAAATTGGACCTATCATACCTTTTCAAAAATATTTATTTACTAATTTAAAAACCACCAACATATAAGTAGTAATTTTATCATAATCAATATAAAAAAATCACTAATTATTAGTGATTTCTAGTTTTATAAATATTGTTCTAAATATTGTTCAATTGAAGGATATTGAGATTTTATTTCTGATTTTGGTTTATCAGAAACTACTTCTCCTTCTTTTAAAACAATTATTCTGTCTGCTAAATAGTCAACTTCTTCCATATCGTGAGAAATGATAACAATTGTCATATTATTTTCTTCTGCAAAACTCTTAATAAATTTTTTAATACTGGTTCTAATTTTTATATCTAATCCAGTTGATAATTCATCAAGGAATACTAATTTGGGTTTGTGGATAATACTCAACAACAAATTCAATCTTTGTTGTTGACCTCCAGAAAGAGAACGAGCACCTTTATTGTAAAAATCTTTAACACCAAACTCTTCCACTAATTTTTCAAGATCTTCCTTTTTCAACTTGATATTGTAAGCATCTACCATAAACAAGACAATATCTTTACATTTAAGTCCAACAGGATATGATGAATCTTGGAATTGAATACCCAAAGATTCTTGAAAAGTTTTTTTAAATTCAAAATTATATTTAAAATGTCCAACATCAGGTTTGTTTAAACCCATAACCATTTCAACAAAAACGGTTTTTCCAGCACCATTACTACCTAATAAGGCGACAGATTCTCCTCTTTTGAAATTAATACTAATATCTTTATTGGCAACAAAATCCTTGCGTTTAACAGTAAATGTTTTAGTAATGTTGTGAGTCTGAATAATATAATCTGAATTTAAGTCTGGTTTAGTTTCGGCATTTTTAATTGCCTTTTTATTTTTGTTAAATGCTGTAATAAAAGTTGGCAAGAAGTTTCAATTCATTTTATTTGATGATCTGGTGCTTCATGAAAATTTACCAATTGCAAAGTATCCAAATAAAATTATAAAGAAGTAAGGCATTACTTGATTTAGAATTTTATCAATTTTTTCAAATACAACCAGTTCACTTTCTGGATCTCCAGTTAACCCTGCAAATGTATTCAATATTGAATATTCTGTATTAATATCTCAAATACTTGAATGATTAACATTCATTATAAAGCCTTCATGTGAATTGCCAGGATTAAAACCATTAAAACTTTCAATCATTAATGAAATTGGATATTTAAAAGGTAATATGTAACCAGAGTATTTTATTGCATCAACTGACGCGACCATTCCCACAGGTAGAACAGCTGGAGCTATAAAGAATGCAAGCATCATTAAAGTTATTCCTACACCTTGAATAAATAGAGTAGATGTTGCAACAGAAGCTATCAACAACCCAATAATCATTGTAAGTAAAATTAATAAAAGTGTAGAGTATAAGAACGATCCTCATTCAACATGTTTAAGAGTATCAACTCAACCTAGTGCAACATAAGGAGATCCGTCAAATGCAGGGAAAATTCTTGATTCATATAAATTATCTTTAAAAACTAAAAATGAAAATAAAAACATAAATAAAATTGATGAAGCCATTATTAATAAGTTAAAAAATACAATTACTATTAAAAATTTTGAAGGATTAATTGGTGTTGTTCCAATTCTTTTCAACAAAGAGGAATTTTTAAATTCAAAAATACTTTGGGGCATAAATACCAAACCGATTGTCAATACACTAATTGCTACTCCACCAGGAAAAAAGAATTCAAAACCTAAAGTTAAACCTAAAAACAATAACATTAATAGTGGAAGAATATAAGAAAATAGTGGTCCAATCAAACCTTTTCAAAAATATTTATTTACTAATTTAAAAACTACTCACATAATGCAAAATTAATAATACCATATATTAATTAGATATTTTAGTTTATTTCAATAAATTCAAAAAAATAAAGATATATTTAAAACATTTTAACAATTATTGCTTTATAATATTAATACGAATTAAATATTTTAAAATATATTTAATTATAAAGGATAATTTATGAATAAAAATGTTAAACGCATTTTATTTTCAATTTTATCACTATCAAGTTTGGGAACTATGTTGATTATGACATCAAATTCCAATAATACTGAAACTAAAATTAGTAAACAGGTAATTTTTAAAAATCAACCAAATCTTTATAGTGATAATTTTGCTAATGAATATGCAAACAAAAAAATATTAACACCAGAAATGGTGAAAAAAATGAATTGAGACAATAAAACCTCAATTTTATTGAATGATTGAAAGCAATACCTGCCTGAAGTTGTTGAAATTGGCAATAAAGCTTTCGCCAATAATCAGAATTTAATATCTATCGAAATTCCTAATAATATATTGATTATTCAGGAGTCAGCATTCGAAAAAACAAAAAAATTAACTTCAATAAAATTTGAAGACAATTCTTCATTAAAATTTATAGGAGATTCAGCGTTTGATTCTTCATCTATAACAAACATAAATATTCCTGATTCAATAAATATTATTGGTAATTCAGCATTTAAAAATTGTTTGATGTTGTCTAATATATCAACATCTAATAACTTAACTTCGATAGGTAATGATGCATTTTTTGGTTTAATAAATTTAAAACACTTAAATCTATCAAATCTTTTCAAAGAAAATTACCACATTTTAGGTTTGAAAAAAGAACAATTAAGCCAAATTAATTGGCTTTTACAAAAAACAAACTTGAAAAACCACAATATTGAAATTAATGATTTTAAGGAGGTACTGCCAAGTTTATATAGTGATGAGCAAATCAAAAACCTTATCTTTAATCAATTATTGGAATATACACCATTGGATTTTGATTTATCAAATATTGATTTACCTTTTATAAGTAGAGATAATTTAAACGGAGTTATAACTGTTGATGTTGTTTTGAATAAATATTTTAATCAGAATGGTGTAGAGTCTTTGAAAAAAAATCAACCCTCTTCAATAAAATTAAGTGGCTTCAAAAAAATAAATTCCAATATTTTGAATTCAGAAATTTTTTGATTGGATAATGTTGATCATATCAAACCACAAGATTATAATGATGACCAAATTTTATCATTTTTAAAATCTAAAATTGGTGATGTCCCAGAAAATTTTGAGTTTAAATTTATAAATTGTTCATGAAATATAAACGAAGATTTAGGACAGGTTAGTTTTGTTTTAAATATGCTAAATTTTTATGATGAAAAAGGAAATATCCAAAATACAACAAGTGAACCTATCAAAATTATTTTAGGGGGGTTTAAAACAAAAAAAATGAGCTTAATTGATATTCATTCGAATAATAATCTTGGTTTGTCTCGATTTTCTAAAAGTACTTGAATAATTTTTGGTTTGCTATTTACAGAATTTATCGCTCTAGGATCATTAAATATTTTTTGAATTAAAAAAATAAAAAATAAAAAATAATTGGTGATTTTTACATTTGGAGGAGAATGAGGGATTTGAACCCTCGGATGTTTTAACACATCGTTAGTTTTCGAGACTAATTGTTTTAACCGGACTCACACAATTCTCCATTTTATAGAACAAATTAAATCTGTTTTTAACATATTAATAAGTCATAAATATAATTATATATGGAAATATATTTTTAATTAAAAATTATTATAAAGCACAAATATAATATATAATAATAAAATAATATGCTAAAGAATAAAACTTCCCTACAAAAATATTTAATTTATAATAGAATATCAGGTTCTTACAATTTATTAAACTGAATATTAACAACAACATTAACAACACTTTTATTAGTTCAAAATTCTTCTGCCGAATTAACAGATTTATTAATGAAAATATCTATTGGTTTTTTTTGATTTATTGCTCTTATTTCTTCAATTCTATTTATTTTTAAATCTTTTAGTATTTCTAAAAAATATAAAGATGCTAAAAATATAATTTCATTTTCAGTATTATCATTGTTCATACCATTTATTTTTAACTTTTTAATTAGAAAACGATTAAAGCCATTTAAATAACACAATTAATAAATAGAACATAAAACTCAACGATAAATGTTGAGTTTTATGTTCTTTTAAAAAGAAATAATTTATTAATTTCTAGTTAATGATATTCCAAACACATCTCTAGTAATGATTTTATTTGGCAATTTAGGGTTAACAATGAATCTATTTCTATTAAATGCATGATGACCAATATTATTAACAGAAATTCCAAATTGAACATCTTCTAAATCATTTTGGAAAAATGCTGAATCACCAATATTAATAACTGAATTAGGAATTATCAATTTTCTTAGTCTATTGTATCCAAAGGCTAATTCACCAATATCAACTAAGGAAGTCGGAAGTACTAATTCATATAAATTACTATTACTAAAAGCAAATTTTTCAATAACTACAACAGAATTAGGAATTAAAACTCCTCCATTTAATCTCGTTGATTCAAAAGCTGCTTTTTTAATAACAATTACTGAATCAGGAATTTCTATTCTATTGAATTCAGTGATTTTATAAAAAGCATATTCACCAATAGATGTATATCCTTCCAAATCAGAAGCATGAAGCATTATTTTATTTTTTCAAATAGTGTTTAAATTTTCTTCTACTATATCTCTTGTCAATTCTCCTCTAGATCATTTTGGATTTTCTGATGTAATAGTATTTAATGAACTAGAATTTAACGTTCTAAATGTAAATCCTAATTTTGCTCTTAACGTAAATTTGTTATTCGATGTATCAATAATCATTGAATTCAAATTATCAATATTGATTCCATTAAAAATTTGATTTAGAATATTGATTTGTGCTTTTGCGTTTTCACTAGTTTTATATTTGCTTAAAAGACTATTGAATTGATTTAATCAAATTGCTGGTTTAGGATGAATATCCATTTTTATGATGTCACTTTCTAATTCCTTGAATCCACTAATAATAAATTCCATCATTTTTGGTATTTTTTGATCTTTATTTTTTATAAAAATATTGATTTTTACATTTTGCCCTTGTGTAGAATCAATGTTTGCTTCTATATTTTCAATACTTAATTTATTTCCTAAATTTGGTATATCATAATATTTTGCTAATTCTTTTTTCTTTATATCGAGATTTCTTCCACAATTAATTGCTGATTTAACATAAATCGCATCAACAGAATCATCCTTTGTGATACTATTTTGAAATTTTATTGGAATTGTCTGACTTTTTTTTGCGGCTACTGGATCATTTGAACATGAAACAACACCTATTACGGGAATTAGTGATAATGTAACAGCACTAACCCCTAATAATTTCTTTTTCATATTTTATTTATTCCCCTCTTTAAGTTAACTTTTCCGGATTCATTGTTTTATTATTTATAAAAATGAATCCTTAGAAATTATAAACCTAAAAATTAAAATATGTAATATTTGGAAAAAAACAATAAAAAACCCCTAAGAGTTTCTTATTTTCGTATTTTATGCGCTATTTTTAATATAAAATTAATCTAGTGTAACTTTTGCTCCAACAGCTTCTAATTTAGCTTTTATTTCATTAGCTTCATCTGTTTTTACATTTTCTTTAATTGCAACTGGTGCTGATTCAACAAGTTTTTTTGCTTCCATTAGTCCTAGACCTGTAAGATCTTTAACTATTTTAATACATTGTACTTTGTTTCCTCCGTCTGAATGTAACATAATTTTGAATTCTGTTTTAACTTCAGCAACTTCTACTGGTCCTGCCGCTACTGCTACTGCAGAAGGATCAATACCATAAGTTTCTTTCATTGCTTCCACTAATTCCATTACTTCTTTAATTGTCATTGTGTTTAAGCTTTCGATAAAGCTTTCTTTTGTTAATTTTGCCATTTTTTTCTCCTAATTATTTCTTTTTTATTTTTTATTCTTTAATATGATTTTCATCAACTAACATTTTAAGTCCAACAGCGACTTGTCTGATTGCACCTTGTAATGAACCAGCCAAAATTGTCAATGCTTCTTCATATGAAGGAAGTGAGGCTATTTCCATAACTTTATCACGGTTAATCACTTCATCTTCAAATATACCTGCTATTAATTCTAGCTTTTTATTTTTCTTTGCAAAGTTCGCAAGAACTTTTGCTGCTGATAATGAATCAGAGTTTGCAAATGCAAATAAATTTGCTCCTACAAGGTATTGAGATAAATCTTTATGTTTGCTATTCTCAACAGCCTTTATAACAAGTCTATTTTTGTAAACTTTAAGTTCTACATCTTCAGCTTTTGCCAAGTTTCTTAATTCTTGAAATTGTTTAACTGTGATTCCTTCATAGTTTGCAACTATGACCGATTCAGCTTTTTCAAGTTTTTTTGAAATTTCAACAACAACAGCTTTTTTATTATCTTTTAAAACACCCATAATGCTCCTCTCTAAAATTTTGTTTTATACAATACTTAGACCTTATCTTTTAAAATAAAGTTATACACTAGGTAACGAATTAAGTTTTCACAGTTACTTTCTTGATGTATTGTAAAAGAATTATAACAAATTTTCTTGAATATAATCCTTTTTTGAGAACAAAATAATTGATTCAAATGGTGAAAGCATATTGATTTTGTGGTTATAAATTTTTTTAGAATAATTAGATAAAACAACAGTCAATTTATCACTAATCTTGACTTTTTTTCAATTTTCAGAAATATTTATAAAAATAAATAGTTTTTCTTCACCAAATATATGAGTGTATTTAATAATTCCCTTTGACATATATTTAATTTTTGTGTTACTTTTGGAACTATTAAAAAAATGATTATAAATAGGGTTTTTAATAAATTCTATAAATTTCTTCAAATATGCCAATGAGGAATCTGGATTATTATATTGATTGGCAACATTTATATCTTTATATGTTGTAGATAATTGTCTAATTGTTGTGTCATTATTAGAAAACCCACCATTTTTAGTTTTATCTCATTGGAATAAAGATTGCGTATTTATTGGCGATAAATATTGTTGGGCATGATAAAAATCTTTTTGATTTTGGCCTTGAGATTGCATCAACCTTCTTCTTTCAATCGCATAAATATCATGAAAATCAGAGTTATTTTTAATATTAATTTTCAACATTCCTAGCTCATCTCCATAATAAATTAATGATGATGATGAACTTGCTAAAGAAATGCTCATCAATGCTTTTGAAGCCAAAGAGTTTGAAGATTTTTCATTTCCTCACCTTGAATTTATTCTTCCTGTTAGCGATGAACCCAACGACATAACAACGTTCTCTTTTAAAATCTTTGCTTTGGAATTTTGTTTTATTTTTTTAAATAATTTGGCAGGTTTAAATTTGTCGATTTTATCATTTGAATATTTTGGATGTGTTCCAATTAAAGAATATGATGTATCAATAAATAAATCTCCAGAACGATTATTTGGATCTAAAATATTTTTGACATTATTTGGTGATAATGCAGCGGATTTTATAATCACTGATATTGAAGATTCAATTTCTTTAGTAATTTTGTATAGTTGTTGTAGTTGCTCTTCTGTAACGCTACTAAATACTTCATTTTTATTAAATAATTTTTCAAAATTAACAAATACAAAATTAGTAACATTATAGGATAATCAAAATTTAATAATTTTATCAAAAGCTTCTAAAGTAGCTCGTGAATTTCAATTTTCTGATTGATTTTCTGATTGATTTTTATCTAAAAAAAAAGCCTTGGTAGATTCTTTAAATTCATCTTGATTAATTGTCCCATCAACTGAAAATAATAATGATTTTTTAATGTCTTTAATATTTATTTCAACAGCAAAATCAATATTTTTATCTTGAAAATTAGATATCATTTTTTTTAATTCGCTCATATTTCCGTATTTATTTTTTAAATTAACAAATGAATTAAAAAGAAGTGTGCTGTAGTTATTAAAAATATCTGGTATTATGACACAATCAACACCAATAAAGGAAAAATATTTCATTTTTTTTGAGACACCTTCAAAATCTCCAAAACCATCACCATTATCATCATAAAAAAATAATGGATTAAGTTCATAAAATATTTTCTTTGTATTTTGATTTTTCAACATTTAAAAATTATACAAAATTAACGTATGATTTCTAAAAGAAGTTTCTCAAAACCAATCACTTCATTAATTTCTCCGCTTTTAATTTTATAATCTAAATCTGATAACATTTCAATTAATATTTTAATTCTTTTAAAACCGAGATTTCTTAATAATTCATCAGCTTTTTTAACTCTAAATATATGAATCTTCATTTCCTCAGAGATTTCTTCAACTCTTTTTCGTAAAGATTTATAAGATTGTATTGTACTACAAAGAATTAATGCATTAGATAATTGAGATATTAAATTGATAATAACTTCTCCGTTTTCAATTCGCTCTTTATAACTCCTGAATAACCCTACAACATCATTGTCTTGAAATGAATTAATAAATTCGAAAATGTTATTTGAGTTATATTTTGAGATTGAAGTATATATCATTTCTTTTGTAATCTCCTTATCTTCTAGTAATAATTTATCAATTTCTCTAATTATAATATTTAAATCATTAGGTAACTTTGTAGAAAGAAGAATTGAATCTATATTAGCAATAGAACCACCTTTAGAAGTGATTATTTCTCTAATAACACCAGCTAATTGCAATTGAGTATACTTTTTAACTTCTATTGCTTGAGTCTCTTTTAATAAATAATTAAATAAAGGGGTTGGGGACTTTGGTTTAACTTCTGAAAACGAAAATATCAAAATGATGTTTTCGTTTTTGTTTTTAATTGAATTAATCATTTCTTGATCATGTGTTGCAGTAGATTTTGATAACAAATAAAAATCTTTGAAGATAATTACTTTTTTATCATCAAATATTGAAAAAGTATTCATTTCATTTATGGCTTCATATATTGTGGAATTTGCATCATAAAAAATAGATTTTGCATCATTGTTTTTTTTTAATATCTTTTTAATTTGTTTATCAATTAAAAATAATTCTTCTCCATAAATAAAATACATATTTTAATTATAAAGAGTTGTTGACAATTTATTTAAATTAAATTTAAATAATAGGGAATTAAAACACCATTTGTATCAAATTATTATTTTTAATATTTAAATCATCTTTATTGCGGAATATATATGTGGAAGGGAGGTGTGAATGAAAAATGAGGGATTTGTAAAAATAAGTGATAATAAAGCTTCTCAAATTTATGGTGGTAGTTCTTTAATGTTTTTGGGTGCTTTATTTCCCATAATTCTTCCAGCAATAACTTCTTTTGTTTCATCATTTAAGTTGTTATTTAGTGATAAGGGCGAAGTGAAGGCGAAAGATGGCACAACAACAAAATGAGAAAAATACGAAGAAAAATCAAGTGCATTAACAAAATTGCACTTTATAGATTAATTAAATTATTCTATAAAGTCTGTAATTTCTTTAAAATATTTTTGTTCTTCTTCTTTGAAAGGTATATGAGATGAGTTTTTGAATATTGAAACTTGAATAAAGGGTTTATTTGCTTTTTTTATGGCTCTAATTGCAAATTTGTAATTAATAGTTTTGTCAAATTGTCCTAATATTAATAAAGTGGGTATTTTTAATGCTTTTTCTGCTTTAAAACATGTTTTTAAATTTTTGAAACTATATAGATTTCTTTTTAATTTTCTAAAAAAATTAATATGTTCAACTTGATACTCATGTTCTTTGCTAATATAATTCTCGACATTTAAATCTAATGTTTTGGTTAAATCTTTGTACAAAACATTATTTAAGGCCAATGTTTTATTAAAACTTTTTGGAGTAAATAAGAAGAACATCCTTAATGCATAAGGAGTAATTGAAGAATTCATCGGAGTAACCAAAATTAATTTTTCAATTTTATCAGAAATTAAATTACTAACTCTCATCGCTAAACTGCCACCCATAGAATGACCAATTAAAATAATGTTATCTAGTTCCAATTCAATAATCATAGCAACGCAATAATCTACAAAAAGATCTAAGTAAAACACTTTCTTTTGATCAATTTCGGTATATCCGTGACCAGGAAGTTCAAAAGAATAATAATCATATGTATCCAATTTTTCGCCTATTTCATCATGATAATCACTATTAGTAGCAAATCCGTGAATAAACACTACTGTTCCTTTAGGGTTATTTTGAGAAGGTTTAAATTTATATGAACCAACTTTATTTTTAAATATTTCCATAATTTATTTATCAATATTTTCTAAAATTTCTAATTTATCTTTTTTAATTCTTTTTTTAATTAAGTGTATTTGTTGTTCTGTCGTTTGAGAAGCATCAACAACAATGTGATTAATTCCATAAACTTGACATATATCTAATAAATATTTTAAATATATATTATGGATGGACTTAAAGTAAGCTTCATTCTTAGAAAAATTATCAACTTCTGATTTTCTTCCTCTTCTAAAAATTCTGTCTTTGAATTCTTCTCATTTTAAATCCAATATTATATATAATTTTGGAACTCCTACAGAATATATCAATTCTTTCACTTTATCGTGTCACATATTATCATAAAATCCAAATAAAATAGGATCTGCCGTCATATTTTGATGTGCAAATAATCTATCTTCAAAAATAGTTCTATCAAAAACAGTTAAATTATTTTCAGTAATTCCATTTCTATAATTATCAAATCTAGAACAAAAGAAGTAAACTTGAAAAGCTATTGCAGAAGTTTTATCTCCTTCATATAATTTTTCTAGTAATAAATTTTGTAATTTATCATCTTCATTAAGTTCAAATACAGAATCCGCCTCAAGTTCTGTTGCTAAAGCTCTTGTTAAGGTTGATTTTCCAGCACCTATCATTCCGCCAATGGCATAACTATTAGAAACCTTTATTTTTTGAAATTTATTTTCTAACATCATTCTCTCCGATTCTCATTTTGGTTGTTAATTAATTAAATTATAGAGATAAAAATTCCATTTTATTAAAACTTTTACATTATAATATTTTAATATGTCTATTTCAATAACTACATCAAATGAACTTTTCAACAATAAAAAAAATTTAATCATTGTTTTTAGTTCTTTTTCACAAAAAATAAAAACAATAAGCAGAGATAATTATGTTTTTATCTATGGGGACAATAACTTAATTGGAATTAATATTTTTGATTATAAAAATGATTTCACCGATATTAAAGAAGGATATCATAATTTTTCAAACATTAATTTTGATAAAATTGTTAAAAAATTTCCTAAGGAAATGAAAGAATTTAAAAATGATAGTTTTTTTAAGATAGGATTAATATCAAAAATTGAAAAACATCCAAAAAGTGAAAAATTAAAAATTTTGTCAGTTAATATAAATAAAGATATTTACCAAATAGTGACTAATATAGATGGTTTGATGATAGGTAATAGCCACTTATTTGCAATGGAAAAAGCATTTTTGGCATCAGGAACTGTTATTGAAAAATCAAAAGTTATGGGAATTGAATCTCAAGGAATGATATGTTCATATAGGTCAATCGGAATTGAAAAAGATGGAATAATATTAATTCAAAAAAATGAAGAACTGGATGAATTTAATTTTTAATTCTAGTATCAAAAAGGAAAAAAATGAAACAAATAGAGCAATTAATACTTGATTTAAAATCTAGGGATATAATAAACAACATTAGTAATGAAGATAAAATAAAAAACCTTCAAAAGGGTGATGGCATATACATTGGATTTGATCCAACGGCAACATCTTTGCATTTAGGAAATTATATTCCAATTACAATATTAAAAAGATTTCAAAATGCTGGTTTAAAATCTTTTGCAATAATTGGTGGTGCGACAGGGATGATAGGCGACCCTTCATTCAAAGACAGTGAAAGAATTTTATTGGACAATTCAACGGTTATCAACAATAAAATAGCAATTAAGAAACAATTGGAGTCATTTGACTTAGAGGTTCTTGATAATTATGATTTCTATAAAGATGTTTCTTTTTTAGACTTTTTAAGAGATGTAGGTAAAAGTATAACTATTAATTATATGATGGCCAAGGAATCTGTGAGCGCTAGAATAGAAAATGGTTTGTCATTTACAGAATTTTCTTATCAATTAATTCAAGGAAATGACTTTAAATTATTGTATGAAAATAAGAATGTAAAAATTCAAGCTGGTGGTAGTGATCAATGAGGAAATATTACAACAGGTTTAGAATTAATAAGAAAATCTTTTGGTGAAAACGACGCATTAGGAATCACAATTAATTTATTAACTGATTCAAATGGAAATAAATTCGGAAAATCAGTGGGGCAACCTATTTGATTAGATAAATCAAAAACATCATCTTTTTCTATGTATCAATATTTATTGAATCAAAGTGATAGTGATGTAGAAAAGCTACTGAAATGATATTCATACTTTACGATGGATGAAATCAAAACAATAATCGAGAACCATAATGAAAATAAAAGCCAAAAAAATGCTCAAAAAATACTAGCATTTGAAATTACTAAAGATATAAGAGGAAAAGAAGAAGCTATCAAAGCCAAGGAAATTACAGCAATTCTTTTTGAATCCAAAGAAAAAATCACAACATTAACAATGAAGGATATTGAAGAAATTAAAAATGATATTCCTTTTTATGATAATCAAGGAGAAAACATTAAAACAATAGATTTACTAGTAAATTCCAAAATTGCAGTTTCCAAAAGAGAAGCAAGAGAATTTCTTTTGTCAAAAACAATATCGATAGACGGACTTGTAGTTACAAATGAAAATGAAGAAATAATTGCTTCAAATTTTAATAAAAAATATTTATTTATTAAAAAAGGTAAACGAACATATTTTTTAATTAAGTACTAATTAAATTAATTTTTATTTTTATACTATTTCTTTATAGCCAATTAGAATTTTTAAATTCCCTTTTATTATTCCTTCATTTTTATGAGTAATAATAAAAGCATCGCCTTTTTTAATTTCTTCACCATTAATTTCGCCTTGGCCTTCAATAATCACACATTCTAATCAATATGCATTAGGAATATAAATATTTTTTTCATTTATAACAGTTTCTTTTCTTAATTTAAATATTTCAGAATCAATAATAATACCATCTTGAGAAGAAACAACTTTTAAATCATCATTTATTTTAATACATTTTAATGAATCTTCGATATGTAGATCTCTTGGTTTTCCGTCATTTTCTAGTCTATTATAATCAAATAATCTAAATGTTAAATCAGATGATTGTTGTATCTCATAAGTTAAAATTCCTTTTGTAATTGCATGAATAGTTCCTGAAGGAACATATATAACATCTCCTTTTTTAACTGATACATATTTTAAAAAGCTATCTCAAGAACCATCTAAAATATATTGTTTTATTTTTTTGATATCTTTTTCTTTCGAACCATAAATAATCTTTGCATCTTTAGGACAATCCAAAATATATCAACACTCTGTTTTACCTAACTTTTTGAAATTTTTAATTGCATACTCATTATCAGGATGAACTTGAACACTTAAATCATCATTTGCATCAATAATTTTTGTTAATAGAGGATATGGGCCTTTAAAATTACCAAAAAGATGTTTATTGTTTTTGAAAACTTCACTCAACAATTCACCTTTAAAAAAACCCGATCTTACAATAGATCCCTTTCCTTCAAGGGAGCTTATCATTAAAGCTTCGCCAATTTTTTCATTACCAATATAACCGAATTCCTTCAATCTATCTCCACCTCATATTTTATAATCAAAATAAGGATTTAAAAAAATTATTTCTTTTTTCATTTTAGTGTCTCCCAAAAGTTAAATTTTTATTCAAATTATAAAAATATGAATGTGTATTTTCATAATAATAAAAAACTTTATCATTATTTTTTTGTATTTTTTGTTTTTTATTAAAAGTTGAAGTCACTTTACTTCTAAAGTTATTTCATTTATTATTAAATTCTGTTTTTCCTTCTTTAGTAGATAACTTAATTCCGAAAACGAATATTAACGAATGAAGAATTGATCCTGCAATAATAGTTAAAAAGAATCACAATATTGAAATGTATTGCATTCCATTACCTGAACCACCAAAAGCAAAAGGTATTGCTTGACCCAATTTATCCAATTCTGATATTGGAGCACTCACACCACCGACAATTGCAGTAATTGGTCCACCTCACATCCCTACATAACCACCAACAAAGAATAGGAAAGACAATCCACCAGCTAAACCAGATGCAATTACATTTGCAATTAAAACTTGTTTTGGACGATTAACAGCAAAAGGTATCGCCCCTTCCGAAATTCCAAAGAAACCAAGACCTAAGGCCGATATTCCTTCAGCTCTTTCTTTTTCAGTGAATTTTTTTCTTCCTCATATTGTTGCTAAACCACAACCAATAGGAGCTATAGGAATAGCTGCAGCAACCGAACCCATCAATCTTGGATCAACAACAATTAAAGCTGTCGCACAAGTTCCGGCAATTTTGTTTATAGGCCCACCCATATCAAAACCAATCATACATCCCAATAAGAATCCAATTAAAAAGTTAACACCATTTATTTTTGCGGCTTCAGAAAGACCATAAACAATAGAGTTCATAATAAATCCTAGTGGTCCTGACAAAAGTAAAATAAATGGGAAAATTAGTACAGAAGTTGCAACAACTGGTATAAAAATTATTGAAATTATAGGTGTAATTAACTTATGTGTTTTTCAAGTCAAAATTCATTTAACTAAATAACCAGCACTAAATCCCATAATGATAGCTGCAAACAAAGACAAACCAACATTAGAAATTCCAGATGTAGCAGCTTCAGGGAAGAAGTACTCAATTTGTGGAATTGGATTTTTAATTCCTGGAACATTTCATCAAAATGTAAAGGTAGTATTTGCCGCGGCAAAAGTGGAGATAAAACCAGGAGCAAACCCCGCCCTTCCTGTAATTGATTCTGCGATAAATCCACCCATCATTGCAATAAAAACTGCAAATCCTATTTCTGAAATACCTTTAAATATAACATAAATAGGATCCTCTGCAAGTGAAGGAATAGCTCCTAAAGAATTGATTATAGCCCACACAATTCCTGAGAAAACTATGAAAGGTATCATTCTAGAAACACCTGATAATAAATGCCCCATAAAAATCTTTGTTTTTGATTGTTGAAAACTATTTGATGATTTGGCAGCACTAGAACTTCCGACACTTCCAAAAATTGGTTGATTAAAAGATTCTGTTATACATTCTTTTGGCTTGCTAATTGCATCATTTGTATTAACTTTTAAAAGTTTTTTTCCTTGGAATCTATCTAAATCTATATATATATCAGCCGCAATAATTATTGTTTCAGCTTGCTCGATTTCTTCATCAGATAACTTTGATTCAACACCTTTTTGACCTTGTGTTTCTATTTTTATTTTATAGCCTAAATCAATTCCTGCATTTTCAAGAGATTCTTTTGCCATAAAAGTATGAGCAACTCCTGTTGCACAAGCGGAAACACCAACTATAAGTCCATTAGTTCCTGATTGCTCAATAACTTCTTTTTTCTCATACATTTTTTTATTTAAATATTCAAAAAGTTCCATTTCTGTTTTCAAAGTATGCATGTTTTTTCTAAATTCTGAATCCAACAATAAGGTTGCTACTTTGGAAAGTGTATCCATATGTAATGTTGATGATTGATTTTCAGGTATTAACAAAGCTATCATAACTCTAATGGGTTTGCCATCCATAGAATCTCATTTTACATCATTCGATGAACGAACAACTATTATTGCAGGGGTTTTAATTTCTTTTATTCTTGCATGAGGTATTGCAAAACCATCTTCAAAACCTGTTGTTGATTCATTTTCTCTTTTAATAAAAGCATCAATTAATTTTGTCTTATTAGTTTTAGAAATTATCTTTAATGAAATTGCTTGATTTGATATAAAATCAAAAATTTCATCTCTAGTTTTTAAATCTTTTGTCAAAAAGACATTTTTTTGTTCTAACATAAGGTAAATAAAATCCAATTTCATAATTATTTTAAAATTATAATACCACAAAATCAACCGTTATAATTAAAATTTTTTTTCTTTACAACTATCATAATAATTGTTTTGCAAGAATGATGTAATCAAAAGAATATTTCCAGAATTAGGAATTATTATTGATTTTCACTTATTGTCTTTAAAACAAAAAGAAATATTGTGAATTTATAATTTTTAAATTTGCTATATATTCATTCTAAGTTTCCAATGACAAAAATTCATCAATGCACAGTTATTCATCAATAGTTATTTGACACAAAGATATTAAGTTGTTGGAATAATTGAGAAAGTTGTAAATAAATGATTTTTTATCATAATTTAATCTTCCTTAATTTGATCTTTCAATTTATCTATTAAAATTTTATTATCTAAATATTTTTGTTCCATAAAATCGCGTTCTTTTTTAAGATTAAATAGAGTTTCCTTAAAATTTAAAATCAATAAATCTAAAGATTTGTCTAAATTAGAGTTTTTCTTTTCAAATTTTGTAAAGTAAGTAATTTCTTTGTCTAGATACTTAATGTGTTTTAAAATTTTATTTAATATTTTTTTTATTTTTTTATTTTCAAAACTCAACTCCTTATAATGTTTTTTCGGAGATAAAAGACTTGTGTTTTTTGTGTTAGTATTTTTCATTTTTATCCTTATTTATTTAAAATTTAAATTTAAATTTTATTTCAAAGTCATTATAACAATTTATTTATTCTATTATTCAAAACAAACATTTACACTGTTTCAATATCGACTTCAATATCATCATTTTTTATTTGAATTGTATAAAAATATGGAAGATTGTGTAATTTAATTTTATGAGCAATGATTAATTTAGAAATATTATCAACTATGGAATTTAGTTTGTTCACTATTTCTTGCTCCTTTTCTAAATCTAATTCATTTAAATTTTTTATAGAATCATCAGAGGAAATCTTCAACAAAAATGAATAATTTTCTTTGATAACTTCTTGAGAAAAATAATTTAATTTAAATTCAACATTATTTTCATTCAACGTTTTTGGAATTCAATTAACATTAATTTTTTCAACTTGCAACATCTTATCAAAGTAATTTTTATTTTCTAAATATTCTTTCGATTCTAAAATTAAACTAGAACAAATAATTACATCAAAAACACTTTTTAAAAGAATTGCAATTCCTTTTATATGAATTTGACTTGCGTTGATTTTAGTTTTATTATCAAATATTTTCAAAATTAAATCTTGTGATTTTTTCAACAAAATATTTGAATTAATAATTTGGGATTGATAATTTTCAAGTCCCTGAAGTATATTTTTTGGTATATCTTTGTCTTTCATATATTTTCCTTGTTAATATTATTTTATTTTTCTTAGTTTAACAACAATTCCGTGAGTTAACTCAATAATCATTCAACTTGTTAGACCAATTATAAATAAAATAAACATATCTAAACTTTTTTTAATAATTGAATCTAAACTTATTTCTTGAAAATAATCATTCACTCTAACCGCTGATGTTTCAATTATTTCAAATAGTTGATCTGGTGTCATAGTGGCAGAATTATTATTAATTTCCATCAGACTTGTATCCACAATTTTTTGAACATTTGAAATGATTTCTGTGAAAGGTGTTAAAATCCAAACAAAACCGACTAGGGTCATGATTGCACAAATCAAACTCATTGTTAAAAAAATAGTTCCAACTATTGCTTTCTTTTTGAAATTTCTTTTATAATTTTCATCTTTTTCAACTATTCAAACAAATATGCTCACAATTATTAACGGAGGTTTTGAGACAATTCGAGAAAAAATCATTAACAAAACACCAATTATGAACAAAGTTAAGTTGATGTTTGCATTTTGAATTAAACCCGAAAGATCTTCAAAAGCTTTATAACCAAGTTCAGGAGTAGTAATTGATTCTAAATCAATTAAAGATTGATTAATAGTAAAAACCGAATCAACAAATTTATAAATACCTATTGATGTTAATATTAATCCAACAAGTAATAATAATCAAAATAATATTTTTACTATTTTGATTATTAAACTTTTTTTTGTTCTATATATTTGCTTATTCATAATATATCAACTCCAAATTTAATTATGCAAATTATTTATTTGCATTGATTTTAACTAATTTATTATAAATGATTAAAAAAATAATATTTATTTAAATTACATTTATTAATTTAAATTAAATTATATATAATAATAATATGTCTAATTACAATGCTGATAAAATAATAACACTAAAGGGTCTTGAAGCTGTTCGTAAGAGACCTGGAATGTATATAGGATCTACAGATGTAAATGGTCTTCATCACTTGGTTTGAGAAATTTTTGACAATGCAGTTGATGAAGCGTTGGCAGGTTTTGCTTCTGAAATTAAATTAACTTTAAAAAAAGATTCATCAATAATAGTAGAAGATAATGGGCGTGGAATTCCTGTGGATAAACACAAAGATGGAAAAACTGGTGTTGAACTTGTTTTTACAGAGTTACATGCAGGAGGTAAATTTAATACTGATTCTTATAAAACTTCAGGTGGATTGCATGGCGTTGGTTCTTCTGTAGTTAACGCGCTTTCTACAAAATTAATTGCAACTATTTTTCGAAATAAAAAAGAATATGTAACAGCTTTTGAAAACGGAGACAAAATAGTACAAAGAACAAAAGAAGTTGGTTCAACATCAAAAAAAGGGACGAAGATTCAATTTTGACCTGATTATAAAATATTTAAAAATGCTCAGCTTTCATATGAAGTAATTTCAGAAAGATTAAAAGAATCATCTTTCTTATTATCTGGAATAAAAATAATTATTAAAGATGAAATTGGTCAAAATAATGATGAATTTAAATATGATGATGGAATTAAGTCATTTGTTGAATTTGTTAATTCAAATAAAACAAAAATTTCAGGTGTAATTTTTGTAAAAGACAAAAATGAAGAAATGGAAGTAGAAATCGGAATGCAATATACCGATAGTTATTCTGAAACAATTATATCTTTTGTTAATAACGTAAAAACTAAAGAAGGTGGAACTCATGAAACCGCCTTTAAAAACATGCTCACAAAAGTTATTAATGATTTCGGGCGCGAAAAAGGTTATATTAAAAATCGTGATCCCAACTTTGAAGGACCTGATGTTCGTGAAGGATTAACAGCGATTATTTCTGTTAAAATATCAGAAACATATTTAGAGTTTTCTGGTCAAACAAAAGATAAATTATCAACTCCTGAAATTAAAAAATTAGTTGATGAAGTTGTACAAAAAGACTTATACTTTTGACTAAATGAAAATAAAAAAATATCAGAAAAAATTTTATTAAAATCTAAGCAATCAAAAGATGCTCGTGATGCAGCAAGAAAAGCAAGAGCTGATTCAAGAAAAACAAAAGATAAGCTGAGTGAAGTAAAAATACTTTCAGGAAAATTAACACCTGCACAAAGTAAAATACCATCTGAAAGAGAATTGTTCTTGGTTGAGGGAGATTCTGCGGGCGGAAGCGCTAAGTTGGGTCGTAATAGAAAATATCAAGCTATTTTACCTTTGAGAGGGAAAATAATCAACACTGAAAAAGCCAAATTATTGGACATCCTTAAAAATGAAGAAATTGGAACAATTATCAACACAGTAAATGCTGGTATTGGTTCTGATTTTGATGTAAATAAAGTTAAATATCACAAAGTTATTATTATGACTGATGCAGATACAGATGGTGCTCATATTCAAATATTGTTATTAACATTTTTCTTTAGATATATGAGACCCTTGATTGTTGCTGGAATGGTTTATATTGCTCAGCCACCGCTATTCAAACTTAAATATACAAAAAATAAAAAAGTTGTTCAAGAGTATTTATGAAACGAAGATGAATTAACTTCTTTTTTAAAAACTAATAAAGGCGTGGAAATACAAAGATACAAAGGTCTTGGAGAAATGAACTCAGAACAACTTTGAGAAACTACAATGGACCCTGAAACTAGAACATTAATTAAAGTCAATATTGATGATGTAGCAATAATAGAAAGAAGAGTGTCTGTCTTGATGGGCGATAATGTTGAACCTCGTAAAGAGTGAATTAATAAAAATGTTAAATTTACTATGGAAGATGATTTTGAAATATAAGATAAAAAATAAAGGAAAATAAATTATGGCTAAAGAAAATAAAAATGATTTTATAAATAATGAAAAACTTGAAAATCAGTCATTAGACTACATTATGTCTGATCGTTTTGCTCGTTATTCAAAATACATAATCCAACAAAGAGCTCTTCCAGATATTAGAGATGGATTGAAACCTGTACAAAGAAGAATCTTATTTTCTATGTCAGAATTGGGTCTTCAAAGTCACAAAACTTTCAAGAAATCAGCACGTATTGTAGGTGATGTAATTGGTAAATATCACCCTCATGGTGATAGTTCAATTTATGAAGCATTGGTTCGTATGGGACAAGATTGAAAAATGAATATGCCTTTAATTGAAATGCACGGAAATAAAGGTTCTATTGATGATGATCCCGCTGCTGCAATGAGGTACACAGAAACCAAATTGGAAAAAATAGCTAATTTAATGCTTGATGAATTAGACAAAAACACAGTGCCTTATGCTCCAAACTTTGATGATACAGAAAAAGAACCTGTAATTTTGCCATCTTATTTACCCAACTTATTAGTTAATGGAGCTAGAGGAATAGCTTCTGGTTTTGCAACCGAAATACCTCCTCACAATTTAATGGAAATAATTGATAGTTCAATAGCAATGATTAGAAATCCAGGAATAACTTTGAAGACTTTGTTAAAACATATAAAGGGCCCTGATTTTCCAACCGGTGGAACAATATATGGAACCAAGGGTATTGAACAATCATTTGAAAGAGGACAAGGTAGAATTACCATTTGTTCTAAATATGAAATAATTATTGATAAAAAAGAAACTTGAATAAACATTACAGAAATACCATATGGAGTTGTTAAATCAAAATTAGTTAGACAAATTGATGAATTAAGATTTAATGGAAAAATAGATGGCATAAAAGAAATAAGAGACGAAACGGATAGGAATGGAATATCAATTGCAATTTTCTTAGAAAAAGATTCCAATGTAGAAATGATTGTGAATTTTTTACTTCAAAAAACCGACATTAAAGTTTATTACTCATACAACATGATTTCTATCAAAGATAATGCTCCAAAAGTTTTGGGAATCATCAAAATGCTTGAGTCATATATTTCTCATATAAAAGATATTAAACGAAAAGCAATTAAGTTTGATTATGAAAAATATGTTAAAAGATTAGAGATAGTTAATGGATTAATAAGAGTTAGTGAAATCCCTGATGAAGTAATTAGAGTAATTAGAGAATCGACTGATTCAAAAAAAGGTGTTGTGTTGAACCTGATGACAAAATTACACTTTTCTGAAATTCAAGCTATTGCTATTGCAGAATTAAGACTTTATCGTCTAAATAAAACCGACGTAAGCATTTACTTAAGTGATCGTGAAACACTGCAAGAAAAAATTAAATTTTGCGAAGATGTCTTAAAAGATGAAAACAAATTTAATGAATACTTAATCAGTATTTTAAAACAAATAAAGAAAGATTTTGGAATTCCAAGAAAGACTATAATCAATGAAAATGAATTAGAAATCTCAATAAATCAAAGTGAATTAGTGAAATCTGAACCAGTGCACATTTCTTTATCTAAAGATGGATATCTTAAAAGATTTTCTCAAAGAATATTTGATTCAAATGATTTAAGTAAATTCGGAACCAAAGATGATGATTATTTATTATATTTAAATAAATCTAATACAACAAATAAATTGCTTGTTTTTTCAAATAGAGGTAATTATATATCTGTACCAATTTACAAAATAAATGAAGGTAAATGAAAGGAGCCCGGTCAATATATATCTGATTTTGCTAGTTTTGAATCAGGAGAAAAAATTATTGGTTGCGTTGATATATCAGACTTTCAAACCAACGGCTATATTGTTTTTGTAACAAAACAAGGTATCGGTAAAAAAGTATTAATAAAAGATTTTGATGTTAGCAGAATTTCCAAACCAATTAAAGCAATCGGTTTCAAAAAACCCCAAGATGAACTTGTTTCAATTAAATTATCAAATGGAATGCAAGATATTTTAATTACAACAGATAGAACATATACCGTTAAATTTAGCGAAAATGATATTCCTATTTTTGGTTTAAGACCTGCAGGAAATACTTTGATTAAATTGGACAAAAATATTGTTACATCTTTTGTTCTTTCTAGTAATAAAGAAAAAATATTGTTTATAAATGACAAAAATCAAATGAAACAAATTAATTTTTCTACTATAGCATATTCTGGAAAAGCTACAAAAGGTGGGAAAATTTCAACTTTATTAAGTTCAAAACCAATGATTATAAAATCTATAACAAGGGCTAATGACACAACTTTTGTTATTAAAAATACAACTGGAATTCAAATAGAAAAATACAAAATAGATAATAACCGTCAAATTTTAGAAAATAATTTCGCTAAAATTTCTAAAAATATTTTAAATTTAGAAATCCAAAGTGATATGTTAATTGATAAAAATGAAGAATACTTTAATGTTGTTCCTACAATAAAGACTGGTGATGAGACAATGTCTAAATCCAAAAATATAATTGATAATGCTTTTGAAAAAACACAAAATAAGATCAAAGAAGTTGATGAATTAAATATCGACGAAATATTGAAAAAATACAAGATATAGGAATGAATTATGAAAGATTTAAGATATTATAATTATTTAGTTAAATGATTGAAAACTGAAGTTGATAAAACTGGAAGCGAAGGAGTTATCATTGGGATAAGTGGCGGAATAGATTCGGCCCTTGTTGCATCTATTGCAAAAGATGCTTTTCCTCATAATTCATTTGGTGTAATTATGCCAATATCAAATAGACCAAATGATCAAGTTGATGGTATTGAATTGTGTGAAACCATTAATTTGGATTATACCATTATTGAATTAAAACATGAGTATGAATTAATGTCTGAGAAATTGAAACTTTCGAACAATCTTACAAAAGCTAATTTGCAAGCCAGATTAAGGATGACCACCCTCTATGCCTTGGCTCAGGAAAAAAAATATTTGGTTTTAGGAACTGATAACTATGCTGAATATTATTTGGGTTATTTCACCAAATATGGTGATGGTGGTTGCGATTTATTGCCAATAGTACATCTGCAAAAATCAGAAGTATTTAAAATTTCTGAATTATTAAAATTACCTAGTTCAATAATAAATAAAGCCCCATCTGCTGGTTTATGAGATAATCAAGAAGATGAAGGAGAATTGGGTTTTACCTATAATGATTTTGAATCATTTATAAAAAATAAAAAATTGGATAACGAAATTGTAACTAAAATTATAAAACAACATCAAAGTACACAACACAAAAGAAATGCAATTCCGAAACCACTTCACCCAACTAACTTAGATAAATAAAAAGGACAAAAAATGAAAAAAATATTAGTAATACAAAGTAGTATATCTCCACAAAACTCAATAACAAATAAGGCTGTTGATATTTTTCTTAAAAATTATACAAGCATTAATCCAAACGATCAGATTGATATTTTAAACTTAAATACCAATGAAGATATTTTAAAACCATTAACATCAGAAAACCTTCCTACTTTTTTTGATGATAAATCAGATATCTTAATTGAACAATTGAAATCTGCTGATAAAATAATTATTTCTGCAGGAATGGTAAATTTCAATATTCCAACATCACTAAAATCATATTTTGATAATGTTTTGCAAGCAAATAAAACATTTGAATATAAATACAAAGGAAATGGTGAAAGTATTGGATTACTTAACTCAGATGTAAAAGTACAATTAATTTTATCTCAAGGAGCTTCTTTAGGATGATATCCATTTGCGTTATTCGATAAATATCTTGAAGGATTGCTGAATTTTATTGGTTTAAAAAATATCAACACCATTATTTATGACGGAACTAAAACCAATGAGAAATCAGCACTTTCTTTTGAAGAATTAATTAATAAAGAAGAATTAATTAAATTATCTAAAACATTTTAAATATAGAATATAATTTTAATGTATAAAACAGAGGTGATAATATGAATAAATTTAAATGAATAGTAACAGATTTGGATGGAACATTAATACATCATAAGGATAATAAAAATGTCATTTATAGTGATGTGATTGATGAGTTGCATAAAGCTGTTGAAAACAAATACTTCTCAATAGCTACAGGAAGACACTTTAAAGATGTTTTAAGTATTGCAAATAAGTTTGGTATTAATTTACCAAAAGATTCTTTTATAGTTGCCGCAAATGGTTGTCAAATTTATTCTATGAATTCTCAAAAATTAATTTTAAACAAAACTTTAACTGATGATATTATTCAAATTGAAATTCCAAAAATAATATCTTACCTAGATGAAATATTACCTAACTCAACACTAATTTTTGCTTATGGAAAAAGGGAAAACATTTATTTTGTCAAAAATAACTCTAGTCAGTTTGAAACAATGTCTCAATCTGTATTAGAACATGAAGATAATGATGGTGTATTTGATTACACAATCGTTGAAAATGCAAGTGACTTAAAAAATATAACTAAATTTTGTATAGATTTTTTGAATATAATTGAGGATCCTTTACTTTTGATTGAAAATCTTAAAAAAATATGTGATAAAGTTGATTTTGCAAATACTGGTGAAAAATTTATCGAAATAATTATTAAGGGAATTAATAAGGGAACTGCTCTAGAATATATTAATGAAAAACACTACAACGTTCTTCCGGAAGAAATCTTGGTTTTTGGAGATTCTGGTAATGATGTAGAAATGATGGATTATGCAGGAACATCAATTACTCGCCATGATTCTAGACCTGAAATCCAAGAAAGAGCAACTATGATATTTCCAGGAGGAGCTTCTAAGTTTGTTAAAAACGCTTTAATTGATTTAATTAAGTAATATTATCTATTTAACTTAACTTCATTAACTATTTCTCTGATTATTTTTTGTTTATTTTTTCTTCAATCAATTTCAAAAATGTTGAAAATATGATAACCTCTTGTTTTTATAAATGCTTGGTTGTCAAAATTCTTTAATGCTTCATAATTATCATAAGATCATTGATGTAGTTCGATTCCTAAAGAAACATTATTGGTATATTTATCAAAGATGGCAATATCTATTCTCTTAGTTCCAATTTTATATTTGGGCAATAAAAATAATCCATTTCTCTCTAAAATAAATTTTGATAAGGAATCACTCACATCTCTTTCAAAAGCCGAATCTAAAGTTAGTCATTTTTTCTCTAACTCTATGTTGGCTGAAACATTATCACAATGAACTATAAACTCCTTAAAACACTGTGCATTTAAATTAGTTGGCGAAACAGACATATCTTCACTCCTAAATGATTTAACAACAATCATTTTATGTTTGGATCTTGTTACTGCAACATTTAGTCTATTTTTCCCTCCCTCCATATTTAAAGGTCCAAAAGAGTTTCTCATTTTTTTAATTGCTGAAGGTTTTCCATAAGCTATGGATAAAATAACTAAATCACCTTCGTTTCCCTGTACATTTTCTAGATTGGTGATTATTAATCTAGACTCCCTCATCTTCATAATAATTTCTTTATTTTTACTTGATAATATTTGAGAAATTATTAAACCTGCTTGTGATTCGTTGAAAGTAATAACCAAAATCTTTTGATAATTATCTAGATTTCCCACAATAACTTCCAACACTTTTTGAGCCTCTTCTTTATTAACTCTATTCACAAAGAATCCATCAACATCAATGACTTCAAATGGCTTGCTATTAAAACTTTTATTGAAGGAAGCTACATTCAAGTTATTGTCATAAATATTTTTGTTAGAAAATTCTATTAAATCTTGAGAAATTGAGCGATAGTGGTTGTTCAATAAAATTTCATTTCAATTTGAAACAATTGCTCTTAATAGCAACGAATCCAAATCCTTGTATTGAATTTTATATAATGTTTCTTCTGCTTCATTTTCTTCTTCATCTTCATCTTCTTTTTCGTTGTATCTAGTATTAAAAAAAGAGGAAGGTTTCAATTGTTTATCATCTCCAGCGACAATCTTAATATCTGTTCTATATAAAATTGGGTACGCTCTTTCCAAAAACATTTGACTAGCTTCATCAAAAATTCCATAATCAAAAATCTTTCCTTCACATTCAATAATGTCAGAAACATCTTCAGGACGAGAAATTCATATGGGGAATAATTCTAATAAAGATGAAAAGTATTTTTTCATAAATGTTTTAATTTTAGGAAATCTTTTCAAATTACTCAATCTAAAAATTTCAATAATATCTTCTTTATTAGAAGTGTTATTGATTTTTTCTTTTCATGAAATTATTAATCTTTGATATATTTCTTGAATAATAATATTTCAATCAATGTCTTTTTCACTATATACAGAATCATTTATCTGAGCATACTTGTAAATTAATGCTTGATTTTCATCGTCATTATAATATTTTTCAAACTTAAATACCTTGCTTGCTAATTCAGCTTTTACAAAAGTTATTTTATTTGAGTAAATTACAACAGGTAAAATAGAGTCAAATTTTAATCAGTGGTTTTCAATAAAGTCTGTTAAGTATTCAACAAAAACAAATCCCTTGATAAAAAAGAAAACATTTAGTGAACTCAATATTTTCTTATTTTTCAAATAAACAAAGAAATCATCAAAATTAATAATATATTTTACAATTTTTTCGATCAATAAAATTATTTGTTTTCAATTTGTAATTTTTATTTTTTTCAAATTGCTAGTTTTGATTTCATCCATTAAATATCAATTACTAATAACATATTTTTTTTCTAGTATTCCCACTTTATTAACTGCATCTAAAATTTTATGAGCTTGATTATCAACCATAATCTTTATCAAAATATCTCTTTTTATTTTTAATTCATCGCAAAATTTTTCTAATTCAAAATAATATTTTTCCAAATCTTCATAAATAAAAATATCTTTTTCAAACATCTTAATAATATCTGGATGTTTTTGAGACAATTCACTAATTCTGGGTTGAGCTCTTTCAATACTTTTAATTTCCATAATTGTTAAGTTTCTTAAATCAAATTTTCCTAATGGATTTCAAAAATTATTTAAATTTTCAATATCATTTTCAAAATCATCAAAACTTTTTTTCATTTGAAGATGAAATATTTCAGCATCAATGGGATTCAAAATATTTTTATGCAACAATAAAATTGCCAAGTGTTCCAAAGAAAAGAATTCTATTTTTGTTAAATATTGTAATTTATGCTTTTTAATTAACGTTAATGTATTTTCATCTAAAATCTCATATTTTGCTGCTAAATAGTCATTGTAGTCAAAATTACCAATATTTCATTGTTTCATAATTTGGGTAATTCTATATGCTCTATTTAAATTATTTTTTTCTTTTATTAAATAATTTAAAATATTTTCACTATATGAAAAGTCTGGCATTACTAAGTTGGGACTTGCATAAATATCTCCCAAATTTTTTATAATTTTATAGAAAATTACTTTATCTTTTGTTATTTTAGTATCTTGAAAAAACATTCCAAAATCTTTTAACGGTCCTAGTCGATCCAATAAAACATCCAGTGCGGCTTTCTTTTCAGAAACCATTAAAGCTGTTTTATTATTCATCATAATATTGGCTATAATATTAGCGATTGTTTCGCTTTTTCCTGTACCTGGAGGGCCATGAATAATAGTATTAGAATTTATTGATAAATTCAAAGCAAATAACTGCGATAAATTCAATGAACTTATTTGAATTCACTTACTGTCTTTGTCTAAAATAAGCTTTTCAGGGTCAAAAATTTTCACTTTTGTTTCATCACCAAAAACATCAGCTTTGATGTCTATTATATGTTCTAAATCTTGCTTTAGTTTTCCACCATTTGGTCTAAAAAATCCGAATATATATTGATCTTCAATCATTAATTTTCCCAACATTCTAGATCTTGCTTTTGGCATATCTTCATTAACAAATTCATTTTGTCCAGAAGGAATAAATAAATTAAAATCAAAATGAAGGTTAAGATAATTTATTGCATCATCTATATTATTTATTTCATTTCACTCTTTAAGAAGTAGAGCGCTCTTTTTTTCTTGTTTAATTAAATGAACAATTAATTTTTCATTAATCCTCATATCTCCTTCTTTATCTTTCAAAGAAGCATCCAATAAATCAATATTTACTTCTTTAAAAATAATTGGCGCTTTAATCATTTCGCCATTGGTCAAACTACCAGTTAAAAAATATCTTGCCAAATATAAACATCAATCACCAGTATCAACTTCCCTAGTTTTAGCCATAGTGTCTAAATTAGCTAATTTTTTATCTAATATTTCAAATTTTGATTTTAAATAGTCTAAAACAATATCTTTATTAAAAGTAAATGAATTTAGCAATAAATTAACTTTACTTTTAGGAATAAACAATGATTTATCCTCTAAAAATTTCAAGAACTCTTTTACATTATCTATTTTTGATAAATCGGATTCGATTTTTGATCAATCATTTTTATGTGATAATTTAGCAATTTTATTATTTTTAAACAAATTATTAAGATCTTTAAGATTATAAAAAATTAAGGGATTGTAAATATCATTTGAATTCAGTTTGGTAAAAATTGTTCTATCTTTAGTGCTAATTGAAACCAAGTTAATTATTTTGTTTTTTAAGTACTCATCTTTTTTAGACATTTATAATTCCCCAATATAATATTAACTTTAAATTTATTATTAATTAAATTATATATCAAATATTTTCTATAAATTTATTTGAATATATTAATAATTACAATTAAAATAAAAACTCACTGCATAATGAGTTTTTAGTTTAATTATTAGATAAATATTTTATCAATTAAGTGTTTTATTTATTGATTTATAGTATATCCTGGTTTTGCAATTAAAATAATGGTATTAGCATTTTCTAATTCTGAATAAATTCTTTTAACTTGTAATCCCTTAATGATTAAATCATCATTAAAATTTGTTATATTAAAAACTTTTTTAATAATTTCAAGTTTGGGTTTGTCAATGTTTTCATTACTCAATCCTATACTTGTTATTTCTTCTTTCGTTACTTCTTGATTATATATAGGACTTATTTTAAAATTTGGAACAGATTTGAATTTTTCTGACAAGAATTCAGTTCCAACTCCATTATCATAACCATTAAGATAATAATTTTCATCAACAATCTTCATTTGTAATTGAAACATATTGCTAGAAATTTGTATTTTACGAACTTTAAATGCATTAAGAACATCGTTATTGCTTATTACATCAAAATTCATATTAAATACTTTCTTAATTATTCATACTTCTGGTATTTTACTGTATGATTTTGAGAATCTTTTAATATTTGTAACGGTTAAATTGTCTATTGATTCTGTTGGTTTACTTGATAATTCTATATTTATTTTAATGATGAATTTTTCTGATAACAACGGGGTTATTTCTTCATTAATTGTGTATCCTTGTTTAGGAATTAAAGATAAAATAAATTTGTGTTCACCGTAAATTGTTTTCTGAATACTTGCCGCAGACATTAATTGATCATCACTTATATTATCATCTAAATTAAAAACTTTTCTAATAACACTTATATTCAAAGGAACGATATCTAAAATTCCATTATTTATTTCAGAAGCTTTTCATTCATCTAATTTAACAAATATTTCAGATACGGGTTTTTTAGAAATTATCAAATTAACAGTATCAATTATTGTATTTGAAAGTAATTCTGTTACTTGTCCATTAATTTCAAATCCTGGTTTTGCAATTAGAACTAATTGGTGTGTGTTTGGTGCTTCTAAATTAATTTTTTTAATTTTTAATCCAGTAATGATATTTTCTGAAGATGCTTGGTTGAAATTAAATACTTTTCTAATTATTTCCAACATTTCCGGAGTTATATTTTGATAACTTTCAGATACTAAATTTATTTCATTTCTAGCAATAGTCATCTCATCAGATAATTTAGAAGTTACTAATATATTTATAATAACAGTAAATTCTACTGAAACATAAGAATCTTCTTGAGAATTAATTGTAAATCCTGGTTTAGGAGTTAAAATAAGGTTATATTTGTTGCCTGATTGTTGAATAGTTCTCTTTACCATCAGACCATCCATCACCATTGTTTTGTCTTGAGGATTTATCTCAAATAATTTTGAAATAATATTGAATTTTTCTTCATCAATTGATTGATTACTCTCAGTAATATTAGACATATCATTTGGAGTAATCATTCCTAGATTATCTTTTATCCCTATTGCTAAATCAATTATTGGCAATGTAAATTCACTTGATTCAAATGAATTTATATTATTAATTAAATATCCTGGTTTGGCAGTTAGAGCAAGTTTGTGTGTGTTTGGTGCTTCTAAATTGATTACACTAAATTGTAATCCATCAATTAAATCTCGTGTATCAATTGATTCATTAATTATAAATATTTTTTTAATTATAGGAAGTACTGTTAAATTAATGTTATTAGGAATAGTATTAATCAATGTTATTAATTCTTTTTTGGTTATGTTTATATTTGATGTTGGTTGGTTGGTTACATTAAAATTAATAATTGATTCAAAAGATTTTGATGATAATACTTCAAAATTATTAATTAAATATCCTGGTTTGGCAGTTAGAACAAGTGTATGTTCACCTATTTCAGAAGTTGTTTTTGAAACTAATAATCAATCAATAATATCTTCATCCAAAGATGTTTGTATATCAAATGCTTTTTTAATTATAGCTAATTTATTTATATCAATTGCTGAAGGTTCTGTTTTAAAATTCTTCATTTCTGTAGATGTGATCAATTCATCAAAAATTTCTTTTCGTGATATTGTAAAATTAATATTAATAATAAAAATATTTGATTCTAAATTTTCCAAATCTTCATTAATTAAATAACCTGGTTTAGCAACTAAATTAATTGTATATTGATTAAAAATATCAGGACCAAATTTTTGAATTTGTAATCCTGCCATTATTTGAGCATCAGTAGTACGAGCAGGCATTGTATCAAATGCTTTTTTCATAATTGCTAATTTAGTTGCATCAATATCTTGTG
>CAMRBN010000002.1 GCA_947040455.1 uncultured Mycoplasma sp. | reverse complement strand
CTGCGCCATCACTAAATTTGAATCCCTCATTTAAAGTTAAGGTAAATGTGAATTTGTGGTCGTTTCCTTCTACTGGATTTTTAGTAACTGTGAATCATTCGTTTGCTTGGTTTACAGTTATAGTATCTGGCATGTTAAATACTGTTTTTAAAATTGTCAGTTGATCAAGAGTAATGCTTCCAGTAAATGCATCTAATTTTTCTTTGTCAATTGAAGGAGGTGTTTCAACAGGTGTTATATTTAATAATTCTACAACCATAAATTGACCAGATGAAAAAGTTGTTGATAAATCATCATTAAATGTAAAACCATCTAATGAATTCAAGATAAATTCATAATTATTTGTATTTCCACTTCTTCGAAGTTCAACATTAAATACAAGATTCGCTTGTTCAAAACTAGTAATACCAGTTATTTCAAAAACTTTTTGAAGAACTGTAAATTGTCCCGGAGATAAAGGTTGGTTTAGACTTAGTTCAAATTTTTGTATATCGCTTTCAGTAATAATTATAGGAGTTTTACGAGCTATGGTTAATATGTTTTTAACCACAAAATTATTCGAAACAAATCGATCGCTTGTTCCATTAATCGTAAAATTAGAGTTAGTTTTAGGAACTAGTGTAATTTGTAAATTGTTGTCTTCACTTGAATTAATTTCAAAAGTTAATCCTTCCATTAATTCCTCATTCACTGGATCGGTAATATTAAATGCTAATTTAATAATTTTCAAGACTTCTTCACCAACAATTCCGTTTGCACTCTGAAGAATGTTAACTTGGTTTCTGTTTATATTGATTGAAGCGGAGTCTTTTTTAATTATTGTAAAATCAAATGGAACTACAAAAGCATGTGAGAAAACTCCAGAATTTGTTTCATTAACTGTATATCCTTTGTTTGGAGTTAATATTATAGTATATGAATTGTTCGGTCCTTTAATTACATGAACTTTAAATCCAGCAATTATTTGTTCATCAGAAATTTCGTCTTGAGTAGATAAAATTGTAAAATTAAATAATTTTTTAATTGTCGCTATTTGACTTAGTTCAATTGTTGTTGAAGTTTCGCTAAAAGTTTTAATTTCTGTTTGATCAATTGCGTTTTGTCCAGGAGTCTTTTCACTTACAGTAAAGTTAAGTGGAATATATAGACTATTAGATGATATAGTTGGCATATTATTAATCATAAAACCAGGGTTAGCAGTTAAAATAAGGGTATAATGATTCTCTAAATCTACTTTAAGTATATGAACTTTTAGTCCATTCATAATTTGTTCGTTAGTTATTAAAGAATCAAATATAAAAGCTTTTCTAATTACATTAATTTGTGGTTCCTCAATTTGTGTTGGGTCTTGTTGAAAACTTTTTATTTCATCAGTTGTTATATCCAACACAATTTCTTCAACACTTCTAATGTCCATCTGATCAATAATTTCAACTTGAGAAGATAGAAGTGGTGCTGAAGTTCCATTTATTGTATATCCGTCTTTTGCAGTTAAAGTAAAAGTGTATGTATTTGTTGGAGATGGTGCACTTCTCTTAATTTGCAACCCATCCATTATAAGTTGATCCAATGAAGCATCAAAAGCAAATATTTTTTTAATAATTAACAATTTTCTTTGATTAATATCTACTAGATTTTCAGTAATATTTTCTATTTCTTGTTCAGATATAGTTTCTGTAATGTTTGGTATTGGTTGAATTGCTAAATCTTTTAAAGACAAAGTAAATTTGACCGATAAAAAAGGTACACTTCACAATTCTGAGTTTATTAAAAAACTAGGATTTTTTGCCTTTAATTCAAAATGAAAATTATTTTGGCTTTTTGACATTGTTGAAATTACTTTTTTAACTTGTAAACCCATCATAATTTTTTGATCAAGATGACCAAGCGTAGAACTTTCTGACACATTAAATACTTTTTTAATGATTGCTAATTTAGCTTCATCAATATCTTCAAAATTTTCAGAAATAGAATTTATTTCAACTTGGGTTATTGCATCTTCAATTAAAGCTTTTGGTTTGCTGCTCACAATGATTTTAGATGTTGCATAGAATGTTTCGCCTTCCAATTGATTTGACACTATTCCTTCTCCATCAATAAATTTGAATCCCTCATTAGCAATTAAAGTAAGTTTATCAGCTAGTGAATTATTATGTTTTTGCACCTTGAAAGCTTTGATAATTTCTTGATCAGTCATCGCTTTAAAATCAAAAGCTTTTCTCAAAATAGGAATTATAGAAGAATCAATTGGTGAAATTTCTTCAGAAATTAAATATATTTCTTCATGATCGATTTTTATATCTGGATGATTCGATACCTCAAAATAATTAATGATTATAAATGTTGATATTAAGGGACCTGTTTCACCAACTATTGAGAATCCACTTTTTGGCTTTATTTCCATTGTATATTCATTTGTTGCGGTAGGACCAGTTAATTTTACTTGTAATCCATTCATAATATCTCCATTAGATATGGTTCCTGTATTAAAGACCTTTCTAATTGTCGATATTTGTAAATCTGTAGTAATATTTTGATAATCAGAAATAAACCCTTGTGCTTCTTCCAAGGTAATTAGAATATCAAGACTGTCTTTTAAAGTTATTGTTAAATTTTTGTCAAAGAAAATTGAATTAGAAGTTAATCGATCTTGACTGTTAATTTTAAAACCAGAATTTGCAATTAAAACAAGTTTGTAATCAGAATCTGTTTGAATTTTTTTAACTTTTAATCCAAGCATGATTTCCTCGTCTGAAACATTTTCCAAATTGAAAACTTGCTTAATAAATTCTATGTTTGTTGAAGTTATTGCTTCTTCTATATTGCTAATTGTATCAATGTTTTCTTGCGATATTTCCATATTAATTGTTTCTTTAGACTCTATCAATAAATCAAGCACAACTTCAAAGTTATTTGATTCATATGGATCCAAACCACCATTAATCGTTCAACCTTCTACATGTGTTAAGACCAGGGTGTACTGATTAGATGTATTTAATCCACCAACTATATGAACTTTTAGTCCATTCATCACATCTGCCCTTGACAAGCCTTCAATAGCAAAAACTTTCAAAATTAAAGTTGCTTGGTCTAGTGTGGGTGTTGTTGCAGTGGTTGAAAAAAGAGCTATATCATCTGAAGAAATACTTCCAACAGGAATTTCTTTTCTAGATATTACAATATCAACACTTACTTGGAATTCATTAGATTCTATTAATCCAACATTATCAATCATAAATCCAGGATTTGCAGTTAAAACAAGGGTATATTGGTTGTTTGTTGAAATTCCGCCTGTTTTATGAACTTTTAGTCCGTTCATAATTTGTTTGTCAGTTATTAAAGGATCAAATGTAAATGCTTTTTTAATTATTGCTATTTGGTTTTCTCGAATTTTAGATGGATTGTCTAAAATACCATTAATTTCATCAAGCAAAACAGAACCAACTTCTGCAGACTTTATTATATTTAATTGATCAATAACTACAAATTTATCAGAAACAGTAGCACCAATAACTGCAAAACCTTTTTTTGGAGTCAATGTCAATGTATATTCATTAATTGGAGAAGGTTCACTTCTAGAAATTAGTAATCCATCAAGAATATTTTGGTCTTGTTTAGTTATATTAAAATTAAATACCTTTTTAAGTATTGCTAATTTAGCACCATCGATATTTTCAGGAGTAGTAGAAATACTATTTATATCTAACTCTGATAAAGGATCTATACTTGGTTTATTTGCTACATTCACCTCAATCAAAGGTAACGTAAACGTATTTGAAACAATCGTATTTGTATTTTCAGTATTATTTATTGCAAATCCAGGTTTTGTCTTCAAAGTGAAAGAATAATTATTTATTTCACTTTCAGTTTTTTTGATTTGTATTCCACTCAAAAGTTTTTGATCAAGATTCAGACTATTTGTTGTAGATGATATATTAAAAACTTTTTTAATGATTGCTAATTTAGCTTCATCAATATCTTCAAAATTTTCAGAAATAGAATTTATTTCAACTTGGGTTAAAGTTGATTGAATATCTGCAGAATTTTTAGATGTAATATCGAAATCAATAATTATTTCAATAGCAATTGAATCCAATGTTTTATTTTCATTAATTAGAATACCTTCATTTGCAGTTAAGGTTATTGTGTGTTTTCCATTTTCACTTTGACTTCTATGAGCTTTAATATTTTTCATAATATCTTCATCGGTCAATTCATTAAAATTAAAAATATTTTTAAGGATTATGATTTCATTAGTTGTGATTATACCTGGAGTTGTTTCTTGGAAAGAAAGAATATTTTCAATCGTTACATTTCCAACTTCCATTTTTTTATCTATTGCATAATCAATATCAACCACAAATTGTGAAGATGTAAATTCATTAATTGAATTAATTTGAAATCCAGGAGCATTAGTTGTCAAAGTAAATGTATATTGATTTTCTGATGTAGAAGCACTTCTTTGCAACTTTAAAGAATCTATAATTTGTTTGTCAGTAACTGATGATGAAAAGTTTACAATCTTTTTAACAATTCCTAATTTAGCTACATCAATATTTTGAGATTCTTCAGTGATAGTCATAATTTCTTTATAAGTTATTTTTAATGGTTTTGAATTATCAGTGATCACTACATTAATATTTATCGGAATTTCCTTTGATTCTATTGATTTTTTACCATTAATTGTATAACCTTCTCTAGCGGTTAATATTAACTTGTATACATTTCCAATTGGCTCAGTTCTACGAACTTCTAATCCATCCAAAATTTCATCATCCATATTATTTGGAAAAACAAAAGCTTCTTGAATCAAGGCTGAATTAGGAAGATTGACTTTTTCGTTAGTTGTGCTAAAACTTAGCATTTCTTCATGGCTAATTGTTACATCTCCCGGAACATCCTTAATTTTAAAATCAATAATAGTAGCTTGACCATCATAAGAATTAAATTCTAACGAAGTTAATTCAACGCCATCAGCTCCTTGGTTTATATAGAATCCAGGCTTGGGAATTAAAGTAAGTGTGTGTCTGTCTTTTGATATATCAGTTCTTTTAACTCATAAACTATTTTCAATGAAACTTGGTGAAACTTGACCAAAATCAAAAACATTTTTAACAATGTTAAATTTCACAAGATCAATTGTTTGATTGCCTATTGTATCAATTTTTGAAATATCGGCATTAGTAATTTTAGATCCGTTGATTTCATCAGTGCTTTTTAAATCAACATTTATTTTATTATTATTAACATTGAATTGTTTAGAAGAAATCTTATCTAAATCACCATTAATTGTAAAACCTTCTTTAGTATGCAACACTAATTGATATCCGTCACCAGACTTTATTGACTTAACATTCAAACCTTTAACAACTTCTTGATTTAAATCATCATTAATTAAAAACAACTTTTTAATTACTATTAGTTTTGGTGTATTAATTTCAACAAATTCTGAACCAATCATTTGAATTTCATTTGTAGTTATATTATCTTCAAGTTTTTTTTCTTCAATTTTGATATCAAAATTAGGAACGCTTGTTGCACATGAAGAAATAAGAACTAAAGGAAGTCCTACCGCTGATATTGATTTTAAGTATATTCTTTTATTTTGTGTTTTTGTTTGTGTTTTTTTATTCATAATTACTTATAATTATACAAAAAATAAATAAATTACTTACAATTTTTTGGAAAAAATAAAAAAAACTAACAAGATATATCAATAATAAAATTAGGATTAATTTAAAAAATAAAATCTATATTTTTCAAAAAAAATAAAAGTTAAAATTATAAAAATCAACAAAATAATTATACACCTTTAATTGACATATTTAATATAAAAATCTCAAAAATTTTCTATCATTTAAATAATAATTTCAAATTATCTTAAGATTATTATCTTGAGACTAGTATTAATTTTCTTGAACAAAGATACATAAAATTAAAGAAAGAAAATAACACGAAATTAATTTTTCATTCAAAAAAAACTTAACATACAAACTAAAATAGAGAAAACTGAAAATAAAAAAGAGATAATCACATCTTTCATAAAAGAACAATTACTTATTTCGGAAAATTCAGAAGATTGAACCAATGATGGAATTAATAATTTTTTAATAAACTTATCTTCAAAAACTCCTGATGAAGAAAAATAACTTTGGAATATGATCATAATAACGAAAATGTTGCATTCAAACACATAATTGATTTGTTTTAAGAATTTGTTAATGAATACGATAAATTAAAGTATTCAAATTTAAATTATTTTGGAATATAATTTAAATTAATGAAAAAATTTAATTCTGAACTATCCATAATATCACTAATTAATAAATTTTTTTGAAAATCTAAAATTGGGCCCTTAACAATGTTTTTGTTACCAATTGGTTTTATGTTAATTTATTATCTTATTGAAAACAATAGCAATAATGATGGACCGAGTTTTTTTGTTTCAGCATTTCCAGCTTTCATTACATTAACTGTTTTGCCCATAACAATGATATCATTGCCTCAAATGCTGGTTGAAATAAAACAATCAATTGTTTTAAGAAGAATCTCAACTTCTAGCATTACAGCCATTAAGTATAATTTAATAGTTGCTTCTTGATTTTTTCTAATGTGTTGCTTTTCAACTTTTATTATTACTATTATTTTTTTATGTTTTTTGAACACTGATGCACCAAAAGAATTGGCGCATGTTAATTGAGGGGAGTTTATTTTTGCAATTATTATGCTATTTATTAGCGCAATATCAACGGGTATTTTGTTAGCCTCTGTTTCTAAAAAATCAGCAACCGTTCAATTGGTTGGTTTATCAATATTATTGCTAACAATAACACTAGCGGGTTATTTTGTGCCCATATCTGTAATCGGTGGTATTGATGCTATAAAATATATGAGTTTGTTTTCACCAATTAATTATTCAACATCTTTACTTAATAATGCTTTGATATTGCCAATAGATAGTATTTCACAAAGTATATTTGATTTTAGAGACTTTTCTATTTTATCAGCCAATCCGACAGATGGGCCAATTATCATTATTGCTGCGTGACAAAAAATTTTAAATTTAATAATGCCGACAATTATTTTTGCCACTTTTAATTTTATTGCTTATAAGAAATTTAGTTGGTCTAGTAGATAATACAAAAAACAAAGATTAATTAAAAAATAATGAAGAAGGAATTAATATGATAAAGCAAAATAAAGAAGATAGTATTTGAGAACAAATAAAAACTATTAAATCTAAAACCAAAGCAAGTCCTTATGATTCACTGCCTGTTTTATCAAATGATAAGGATAATCAAAATGAATTAATGATTGAAATTAAAAATTTAACTTGTAAATTTAAAACATTAAAGAATGATAATATTGTTTTCCAAAATGTTTTCTTTAATTTATACAAAGGAGAACGCATTGCATTTTTAGGACCTAACGGTGCTGGAAAAACTGTTATGGTAGAAATGCTTTCCGGAACTAGAAAGCCTAATGCTGGAAAAATAATTTATCATTTTGAACATAACAAGAATAATCCTTACAAGCATTTAGGTGTGCAATTTCAAGATTTTGAATTTCCTACAGGGTTAACTGTTAAAGATATGATTGATTTCATTATAAAACTAAATAATATTGTCAATATTGATGTTGAAGAGTTTAATGATGTTTTAGAAACTTTTCAATTAAAGAAGATTTTGAAAAATAAGATCTCTAAACTTTCGGGTGGTCAAAAACAAAGATTAAACGTTACACTAGCTTTACTGAATAAACCTAAAATTTTATTTTTGGATGAATTTACTACTGGACTAGATATTGCCATTAAAAATGATATACAAAATTTTATTATTAAATATTGCAACAAAAATGAAACTACTTTAGTTTTAATTTCACATGATATCGATTCAATTAAAAATATGACCAACAGGATCATTGTGCTAGCTGAACAAGAAATAAAAATTGATCTAACTAAAGATGAAATTATCAAAGAATTTGGTAGTGTTGCTAAATTATTAAAAAAATATATTGCTTATTAATTTTTCAATTAACATTAAATAAAAAAACACTTGAGATAAAGTGTTTTTTTATTTTGATTATATGTAAATATTATTTTACTAATTCAAGAATTGCCATTTTAGTTGCATCACCTTGACGTGCTGGTAATTTAATAATTCTAGTATATCCACCTTGACGATCTTTAAATCTAGGAGCAAGATTTTCAAATAAATGTTTTAAAGCTGGAACACCATCTTTTGTTTTAACATCTCTTAAAAATGCTGCTGCAGATCTTCTAGAAGCCAAAGTATTTATTTTACCTTTAGTAATCATTTTTTCAACATGTCTTCTAACTTCTTTAGCTCTTGTTTCGGTAGTTGTAATTCTTCCATACACAAGAACATCAGTTGCCAAAGAACGAGTTACTTGTTTTCTTCATGTTGCATTTCTCCTAAAGAGTTGATGTGGATTAGCCATTATTCATCTCCTTTATTTAAGAAGATTTTTAATTCTTCTAGTTTTGCGACAATTTCATTCACTGATTTTTCACCAATTGAATTGATATTTTTCAATTCTGATTCTGATAATGAAATTAATTCTGATACTTTTGAGATTTTTGCTCTTCTTAAACCATTAGTTGAACGAACAGTTAAGTCTAAATCATCAATAGTCATTGATTCAAATTTTGAATCTTCCTTTTTAGGTGTTTCATCTTCAAAAATATTATTCAAGTCTAAGTTTTCAATATTACCAATAATTTGCATATGTGCAATCATGATTTCTCCAGCTTGCGAAAGAGCATCTTTGGCATCAATTGTTCCATTTGTTTCAATAGTGAATTCCAATTTTTCTTGTACAGCATATGAAGAAGTATTTAATTCTTCAACATTTGTTGATACTTTAACAATTGGAGAAAAATTTGAATCCATAGCAATAAATGATCCTGATTTAATTTTTGAATCCATTTTTGAACTGTTTTCTTTAATAATAATTTTATTAAAATCAGAATCATAATAACCTCTATCAGCTCTTAAAAATAATTCAAATTCTAATGCACCTTTTTTAGCAGCATTAGCAATGACAGTATCTCCGTTAGAAGATAATGTTAATTCAGAAGGGATGTTTAAATCACTAATTCTAACAACACCTTCATTTTCGTTTTTAAAATATATTTTAATTATTGAATCTTCTTGAAAAACTTCAGGATTATAATTAAATTTAATTAAAGATAAATTAGATAATAAAGTAATAACATCAACATCTACTCCTGGAATTGGAGCATACTCATGAGAAATACCACTTATTTTAGTTGCAAATGAAGAAACTCCATAAATAGAAGAAAGTAAAACTCTTCTAATTGATGTTCCTAAAGTATTTGCCATTCCTCTTTCAAGAGGTTGAATAACAAATGTTGTGTTATTTTCTGAAATTTTCTTTGATTTAATTTCATTATAATTAATTTTAGTTATTTTTGGCATTATGCTCTCCTTCTCTTTAAAATTTTCTTAGGTGGTCTAGTTCCATTGTGAGGAATTGGAGTAACATCTTCAATACCTTTAATCACTATACCAGAAACTTCTATTTGTTTACGAGCAGCATCTTTTCCGGGACCTATTCCCTTTAATTTAACATCGACTTCTTTAATTCCAAATTTCTTTGCTTCTTCAGAAGCTGCTGCTGCAGCCAAACCTGCTGCATAAGGTGTTTTTTTCTTTGTACCCTTATATCCAATAGCTCCTGAAGATGATCATGCAAACACGTTTCCTTGTTCATCAGCAAAAGATACTATTGTATTTTGGTGAGTTGAATGAATGTGGGCAACGCCGCTAACAATTATTCTTTTTTTAGTTTTTTTAGCCATAATTACATCCCCCTACTTCTTCTTACCTGTTGGACTATTTCTTGGTCCTTTTCTTGTACGAGCATTTTTCTTAGTAACTTGCCCTCTAACAGGTAATCCTTTTCTATGACGAATTCCACGATAAGATTTAATTTCCATTAAACGCTTAATGTTAATTCCCACTTCTCTTCTTAAATCACCTTCAGTAACATACTTACTTGCTGCTTTTCTAATTGCACTTAATTGATCCTCTGTAAGATTAGCAACTTTTGTATCTTCATTTATTTTTGTTTCTTCTAATATTTTTTTAGATAGATTTTTTCCGATTCCAAAAATATATGTTAGTGAAATCACTACACGTTTATTATTTGGAATCTCAACATTTAGTATTCTAGCCATTAATTAACCTTGTCTTTGTTTGTGCTTTGGTTGAATACAAATAGCACGAACAACGCCCTTTCTTTTTATTATTTTACAATCTTTACACATTGTTTTTACTGATGCTCTGACTTTCATCTTTCTCCTTGGTTATTTATGTCTAAAAACAATTCTGCCTTGAGTTCAGTCATAAGGACTGATCTCGACATCTACAGTATCACCAGGTAATATTCGAATTTGGTGAATTCTCATCTTACCAGATACTCTTGCTTTTATTTTTAAGTTGTTTTCACATTCAACTTCATATTCAGTTGTTGAAAAGCATTTTGTTACTTTTCCAATCATTTTTAACGCTTCATTTGCCATATTGTGTTTTCTTTTATTTTTTTAATAAAACAAAAGAATTCCTTTCTATTTTTGATGAATATAAATAAATTTATTGTATTTATCTGAAATCCGTTATTCAATTATTTTTATTAATTTCTTTAAAAGCAATTGATGCTAATCTTTTAAAGAAATCCCTGGGCTTATGACTATTAAAAAAAAATTAATGTATGCCAGGTTTTTTGTTCAAATTTAAATTAAAAATATTATATTTAAAATAATACCAAATTTATAGATAAAATCAACATTTTTGCATAAATATAGTTTTATGAATATTAAGTTAAAACAATCCCTTTGCCATTTTTTATAAGTACCGTTTGTTCAAAATGACTTGTTTTTTTATTGTTTTTAGAAATAACAGTTCAACCATCTTTTAAAATTTTGATTTTTTTTGATTTTTGAAGAATCATTGGTTCTATACAAATAACCATATTGTCTTTCAAAATCATACCCTTACCTTTTTGACCATCATTATAAACATATGGTTCTTCATGAAGAGCTTTTCCAATTCCATGTCCGCTAAATTCATCTGGTGTATAAAGGTTCTTAGATTTTATAAAGGAACCTATTGCAAATGCAATATCTCCCGTTGTTGCACCTTTCTTAATCGCTTGAAGACCTTTTTCGAAAGCTTCTTCTGCAACCTTAATTAAATAATCATCTTCTTCACTAGGATTTCCAACAGCCTTGGTAAATGCTGAATCAGAAAAATAACCTTGATAAATAACACCAGCATCAATTGAGACAAGATCTCCTTCAAGCAAAACTCTATTAGAAGGGATTCCGTGAATTAATTCTTCATTAACCGATGTACAGATAGTTCCTACAAAACCTTGGTATCCAAGAAAAGCAGGTTTACCACCTCTTTTTACAATTTCTTCAAAAGCAATCTTATCCAATTCTAGTAACGAAATTCCAGGTTTTATTGCATCAAAAAGTATTTTTTTGACCTTTGATAAAATGGCACATGATTCAGTAATCAACTTTATTTCTTCATCAGTTTTTATCAAACTCATTATTTGTTGTACATTTCTATTATTTGAGTAACAATTGTTTCAATTTCTGAATCAGAATCAATTCTTACAAGCATTGATTTCTCACTATAATAATCAATCAATATTTTCGTTTGATCATTATATACTTGTAAACGTTTAATGATTGCTTGTGGTTCGTCATCAGCTCTAGTTACTAATAAGGTGTTGTCTGATTCACAATAAGGATGCTTGCTTGATTTCATACTTGAATCATTATATGTTTTTTTACATTCAGAACAAAACAATCTTTGTGATAATCTTGCCACAATTTTATCTTCTGATAATTCTAAGAGAATCACCATAAATTCATCTTGATTTAAATTATTTAAAAAATCCGCTTGTTCTACAGTTCTTGGATAACCATCCAAAATATAATTTGTTTGTGATTCTTTTAATTCCATAACTGTTTTTTTGACAACTTCATTAGTAATATCATCGGTTACATATGAACCTGAAGCGACAATTTCTTTGATTTTTAATCCTAGAGATGTTTCGTTTTTAATTTCTTCACGAAAAATATCTCCAGTCGAAATATGTTTAATAGCCATGGCTTTTTGCAATTCTGAAGAAATTGTTCCCTTACCAGTTCCAGGAGCTCCTAAGAAAATAATGTTTTTTGTTTGTTTTATCATAATATTGATCCATTTCTACTGTCGTTATCATAGTCTTCATTTAATAACTCTATATCTCTTGTCATTTTTGTGAAATCATAAACTTCTTGAGCGATAATTTCTGTTTTATTTTTTTGTGTTTTTCGAACATTTGATGTTTTATAACGAACTCTAATTTGTTCCATTGTTTCAATGGAAACAGATACTATAATCATCAACGACGTTCCTCCAAAAGTTATTGTTGGATTTACCCCGGATATTTGCATTATGTATTCTATGGAAGCTAAAACAGTTAAATAAAATGCTGAAAAAATTGATAACCTCATAACTATAGATGTTAAATAATCTTCTGTTTGTTCTCCAGGTCTAATTCCAGGAATATAAGTTGAATTACGATTGAAATCTTCAACCATTTTATCAATTCTTGATTGTTGTAGACCCATAATGATTGTAAAAATAAAAACAGATACTGAAAAGATTAATAAACCAATAGGAGCTGTTAGTAAAAAGTTTTTTTGGAATCAAACAATTGTCAAATATGTTTCATCAAGAAAACCAGCAATGAAGTTAATAATCATCAATGGGAAAGAAGTAATTAACATTCCGAAAATAACAGGCATTACACCAGCTGCATTTATTTTTAAGGGTAAATAGGAAAGTTCTTTAACGCTTCGACTTCTTCCAGATCCGATATGTTGAATAGGAATTTTTCGCTCAGCTTGATAAACAATATTAATTAAATACATCACCAAAATAAAAGCTAATATATATAAAATAAAATAAACAATACCAGTCAATAACTCTGTACCAGCTGCACCGGCAGGTATCATTTGTTCAAATGCTGCCGTAAAAATTGGTGGTAAAGATATAATTGTTCCTGTTAAAATCAATAATGATGTTCCATTTCCTACACCCTTATTAGTAATTTGTTCTGAAATGAATAATGATAAAAAAGAACCGGCTACCATTACAAGTGGCAATACCAAATAAACAAATCACCCTTGATTAAATTCAGGAGATAACTCAACAAAACCTATTGTTCCAGTTTGTAAAGATTGTGTCAGCACCATTGCTTGAATAATCGCTATCAAAAAAGTTAATGTTCGAGTTATATAATTAATCTTAACTCTACCAGCAGGTCCTGATTGTGACAAACGATAAATTGGAGGAAATAATTTTGTTTGCGCAAAAGTCATAATAATTGAAGCAGAAATGAAGGGACTTATCCCTAATGAAACAAGAGAAAATCTTCTAAGACCTCCTCCTCCAATAGTATTTAAAATACCGAAAAAATTATTAGGATCAATATTTTCTCCCTCAACTATTTTTACTCCAGGAACAGTTATGGATCCAATAATAACAAAAAATGACATCATCATTAATGTAAAAATAATTTTTTTAGTTAAAACTTTATCTTTAAAATTGTCAACTAAATGTTTTTGAAAAAACAAAAAAATTCTTGAAAAGAAAAGTGAGATTGATGTTCCAATTCTTTTGAAGAATTTCAAGTTAAATAACCTCTACGCTTCCGCCAGCTTCTTCTATTTGTTTGATTGCGCTTTGTGAAGCAGCATTAATTTTAACTATTAATTTTTTAGTCACAGTTCCATTTGATAATAATTTAACAGGCATGTTTTTATTACGAGCAATTTTAAGGTTATTTAATTTTTCAACAGTAACTTCCTCGTTAGCTTCGAAATTCAACTCTAAATCTTCTAAGGAAACAACTTGATATTCAACATGATTAACATTATTAAACCCTCTTTTAGGAACACGTCTAAATCAAGGATTTTGTCCACCCTCGAAACCAGGTCTAGTTCCAGATCTTTTATTTTGTCCTGATTGACCTTTTCCAGCTTGTTTACCTTTTCCAGCAGAATGACCACGACCTACACGTGTTTTTTCTTTACGTGCGCCTTCATTTGGTTTAAGTGAATGTAATTTCATATTTACTCCTTTTTAAATTTTATAAAATTTTTGTTAATTGTTTTCAAAATAAAATATTATTTTAAAATTTGATTAACACTAATGTCTCTTAAGTTTGCAATTTCTTCTATTGTTCTTAATTTCGAAAGTGCTTTCAATGTTGCTTTTGCTGTATTTGCTTTAGTTCTTGAACCATATGATTTTGTATAAATATCAGTAATACCAGCTAGTTCAACAACAGAACGCACTGTACCCGATGCAATAATACCTTTTCCTTTTGGAGCTGGTTTCAATAATACATTCGATGATAAATATTTAGTTTGAATTTCGTGAGGAATAGTAGATTTATTAATAATAGGTACATTAATCATGTTTGTTTGAGCATTTTTAATAGCTTTTTTAATTGAATCAGGAACTTCTTTAGCTTTACCATGTCCAATTCCAACTTTACCTTTTTTATTACCGATAATAACAATTGCTGAGAATGAGAATCTTCTTCCACCCTTTACAACAGTCGTTACTCTTGCAATATCAATAACTTTTTCTTCAAATTCACTAACTCTTTTTTTCATAGGAGGACGTTTTCTAGAATTTGTTGTTCCATCACCTTTTGGTTTTCTAACAAAATTAGTTGAATTAGAGGCAAAATGAGATTTCCCTCCGCCTTTTGGAGATGAATTAACTTCACGAGTACCCTCTACTTTTTTAACTTCCACTTTATTAGTGTTAGCTGCTGTAGTATCTTGTGTTGATTGAACTTTGTTTTGTGCTAGTTCCACTTTTTCTTTTGTATTATCCATAACTAAAACTTAATCCCTTCTTCTCTTATTGCATCAGCAAAAGCTTGTATACGTCCATGATAAAGATATCCTGAACGATCAAAAACTATTTTTTCAATTTTTAATTTCTTGATCTTAATTCCTAATTCTTTACCAACTTTTTGTGCAGCTTTAACGTTACCGCCATAAACTTCATCCTTAATAGTTGAAACTGATGCCAAAGTTTTACCTGTGGTATCATCAATTAATTGTGCATAAAAATTTTGTAAAGATTTATGAACAGATACTCTAGGGATAATTGGTGTCCCACTTATTTTAGTTCTTATTTTAAGATGTTTTTTTAATCTTGCTTGATTTCTTGATTTTGTTGCCATATATTTTACCTACCTACTTAGAAGAAGCTTTCCCCTCTTTACGACGAATAACTTCATTGTCGTACATTATTCCTTTACCTGAATAAACATTCGGTTTTCTGATTTTTCTGATTTTAGCAGAAAATTCTCCAACAGATTGTTTGTCATTACCTGAAACAATTATTTCAGTAGCTTTTGGTAATTCTAACTTGATGTCTGCAGGTATTTGTAATTTATGTGGATGTGAATAACCAGCGTGAACTTCTAATTCTTCTCCAGCAACCATTGCCTTATAACCAACACCCTTAATTAAAAGTTTTTTAGTAAAACCAGTTGAAACACCAATAATCATTCCTGATATTAAAGAGTTTGTTGTTCCATGTAATTGCTTGGTGTGTTTTTCTTCATTAGCTCTTACTGTTGTTAACTTATTGTCTTCTACTTTTACAGATATTAAAGGTGAAAAAATACGAGACAAAGTACCTCTAGAACCACTTATTTCAATAAGTGTTTCTTTTATATCGATAGTAACACCTGTTGGTATTTCTAAAACTCTATTTCCGACTCTTGACATATTTTCTTATCAAACATAGGCTAGCACTTCGCCACCTATATTTGCCTTTCTCGCTTCTTTATCTGTAATTATTCCTTTTGAAGTAGAAATAATTGCAATTCCAAACCCTGATAAAACTTTAGGAATAGATTCAACTTCTGAATAAACTCTAAGTCCTGGTTTTGAAATTCTTTTTATATCAGTAATAACTCTTTCATTACCTTTATATTTTAAAGTTAAAATAATTTCTTTTTTAACTCCGTTTGCATTAACTTCGAATTCACTAACGTATCCTTCTCTTTTCATAATTTCCAAAATTTTTATTTTAGTATTTGAATGAGGTATCATAACTGTTTTGTGTTTTCTTGAGTTCGCCATTTTGATACGAACAATCATATCTGCTATTGGATCTGTAATAAATGCCATATTATCAACTCGCTTTCTTTATTCCAGGAATTTTACCTTCGTGTGCTAATTTTCTAAAACAAATTCTACATATTTCGAATTTCTTAAGAACTGAATGAGGACGTCCACATAATTGACAACGTGTATATTCTCTAGCACTAAATTTAGGGTGTCTAGCAGCTTTTATTTTTAATGATTTTTTTGCCATAACTATACCTACTTATTACCTTTACTAAAAGGCATCCCTAATTTTTCTAATAAAGCAAATGCTTCTTTGTCTGTTTTTGCGGTTGTGACAATAATAATATCCAAACCTTTTATCTTTCTAATCTTATCAAATGAAATTGATGGAAAAATGATTTGTTCTTTAATTCCGATGGCGAAGTTTCCTGAACCATCAAAAGCCTTAACATTAACTCCTCTAAAATCTCTGATTCTAGGAATAGATACATTAATTAATTCATATAGAAAGGCTCAAGCTTTATCTCTTCTCAGAGTAACTTTCCCTCCCATAGGCATTCCTTCACGTAACTTTCAAGATGCCAATGATTTTCTCGCTCTTGTTTCAGCTGGTTTTTGACCAGTAATAAGAGTTAATTCATTATGCACTTCTTCAATAGCTTTTGAATTAGTAACTTCACGACCGGCCGTCATATTAAGAACAATTTTCTCTATTCTTGGAACTTCCATAACAGATGAATAATTAAATTCTTTCATTAAAGCAGGAACGATGTCTTTATTATATTTAGTATGTAAAACTGTTTCCATAAATTAAACTTCCTTTCCTGTTTTTCTTTCAAAACGAACTTTTTTTCCATCAACTATTTTGAAACCAATTTTAGTTGGTTCGTTAACACCTTTTTTTGAGTGTTTTGTTTTAAGGGCAACATTTGAAATATGTACTGAAGCTTCTCTTTGTTCAATTGAACCTTCTGTTTTTTCTTGTGTTGGCTTAATGTGTTTGGTAACCATATTAATATCTTTTATCAAAACTCTTTCAGTTTTGTTATCAATCTTAATAATAAATCCTGATTTCCCTTTTTCTGATCCAGCAAGAATTACTACTTCATCATTTTTTCTTAATTTCATAATAACCTTCCTATAATACTTCAGACGCTAGTGAAGCAATCTTTAGATATCCTTTTTCTCTTAATTCACGAGCAATTGGTCCAAAAACACGAGTACCCCTAGGAGTTCCATCTTCCTTAAGAATAACTACTGCATTATCATCAAATCTAATATGTGATCCGTCTTTTCTCTTCACACCATATTTGGTTCTTACAATAACCGCTCTTACAACTTGTCCTTCTTTTACTACACCATTAGGAGTAGCTTTTTTAATAGAACACACTATAATATCTCCAATATTAGAAGATTTCTTCACAGATCCACCAATGTTCCTAATAACTCCGACAATTTTTGCACCAGAATTATCAGCAACATTTAGTCTTGACATTTCTAAAACCATTATTTACCTTCTTTCGCAATTTCTCTTATTTTTTCTAAACGAAAGCTTTTAGTTTTAGATATTGGTCTTGTACTAGTGATTTTAACAATATCTCCCATTTTTGCAATTCCTTCTTCATCATGAGCAGCAAAACGTTTTGTTTGTTTAAAACGCTTGTTATACAAAGGGTGTTTTACATATATGTCAACAGCAACAATAATCGTTTTATTGTTTTTAGTTGAAACAACTATTCCGGTAAGTGATTTTCTAGAATTTTTTCTAACAGTTTGTTCGACTTGTTCCATTATTTCACTTCCTTATCTTTTGTTTTTGATGCTTTTTTTTCTGCATTATTTGTTTTCGAAGAAACTTTTTTAATTTCTTTCATTTTAGAAGTTTTAACTTCTTTTTTCACAACTAAAGGATTATCAATATTTTTTAAAGCAGTTAATGCTTTAGCAATATCTCTACGCACCATTTTAATCTTATGTGTTTGATCTTGTTGTCCTGTTTTATTTTTAAATCTTAATAAAAACAATTCTGCTTTCAATTCATTGATTAATTCCAAAAGTTCATTTTGAGATTTTTTTTGGATTACATTATATTGCATGTTGCGCCTCACTATCTGCTTTAGAAACTATTTTTACTCTAACCGGTAATTTATGACCACCCAGTCTCAAGGCGTCTTTAGCTATTTCTTCACTAACTCCCGAAACTTCGAATAACATTGTATTAACTTTTACAACTGCTACTCATTTTTCCACGTTTCCTTTACCTTTACCCATTCTTACTCCAATTGGTTTAGATGTTAAAGATAAGTGAGGGAAAACTCTAATAATAACTTGTCCTTCACGACCCATTCTACGAGTAATAGCAATCCTTGCAGATTCTATTTGTCTAGCAGAAAGTCAATTAGAAGTTTTTGCTTGTAAACCGAATTCACCAAAAGAAACTTTGTTACCTTTAAAAGCAACTCCTTTATCATGGTTTATTCTAAATGTTTTACGATGTTTGGTTCTTTTAGGTTGTAACATTATTTACCACCTTCCATAACATCTCCAAGTGATATTCAAACTTTAATACCAATGGCACCATAAGTTGTTCTTGCTGTTGCTGTTGAATAATCTACATTTTGTCTAAGAGTATGTAATTTCATTTCACCTTCAGTATAACCTTCACTACGGGCCATATCAACTCCATTTAATCTTCCTGAAACTTTAGTTTTGATACCTTTAGCTCCAGCTTTTAAAGCACTTCTAATTGCAAATTTTTGAGCAACTCTAAAAGGTGCACGAGATTCTAACTTAACAGCTATTTCTTCTGCAACTAAACGAGCATTTAATTCTGGAAATTCTATTGCTATAATTTCTAAATTTAATTTCAATTGACGATTTTTTGTGAATTTTTGAATATTAGTTGTTAATAATTTAAGATTTGCACCTTCATTACCAAGAACCACTCCAGGTTTTGCAGTATAAACAAGAACTGAAACTTTTTCATCTTGTGTTCTTTTAATAACTACATTACCAATTTGATATTCTCTAACAAATTTTTCTAAATATTCACGAATTTTCATATCTTCTAATAAATAAGTTGAAAACTTAGATTTATCTGCTATTCACACAGCATTATGTGCTTTGGTTATACCGTAACGGAAACCATTTGGATTTACTTTTTGTCCCATAAATACCCCTCTCTACTTTTCTTCTAACTTAATTACAAAGTGTGAAGTTCTTTTTAATATTGGAAACGCTCTGCCTTGAGCTCTAGGTTGAAATCTTTTCAAAGTTGGTCCTTCATTAACTAACATTTCTGAAATGAATAACTTGTCTCCATCCATTCCTTTAGTGTTAATTGCATTTGCAATTGCTGAATTCAATAACTTTAAAAATAATCTTGAAGCTTTTTTATTCGAGTTGTTCAAGATTGATAAAGCTTCTGAAGTAGTTTCGTATCTTATTTGATCCGCAACTAAACGAGCTTTTCTTGGTGAAATTCTTTGTAATTTCAATTGTGCTGATGCTTGTACTTTCATTATTTTTTCTTCCCTTTATCATTACCATGACCTGAAAAGGTTCTAGTTGGTGAAAACTCACCTAACTTATGACCTACCATATCATCAGTAACATAAACATCTATAAATTTTCTTCCATTATGAACTTGAAATGTCAATCCAACAAAATTAGGAAAAATTGTTGAACGTCTTGACCAAGTTTGAATTGGTTTTTTTGGATTTTTCTTCGAAACAATCGCTTCAACTTTTTTAAGTAAGTGATCTTCTGCAAAGGGTCCTTTTTTAAGTGATCTAGCCATTATTTACCCTCTCTTCTTCTCTTAACAATTAATTTTGTTGAAGCTTTTTTATTATCTCTAGTTTTAACACCAAGAGCTTTTTTACCTCAAGGAGTCATTGGAGATTTACGTCCTATAGGTTGTTTACCTTCACCACCACCATGAGGGTGATCGATTGGATTCATAACAGAACCACGAACTGTAGGTCTGATTCCTTTATGACGATTACGTCCAGCTTTACCAATATTGATAAGTGAATGTTCTTCATTTCCAACTACACCAATTGTTGCTCTAGCTTTTGGCAAGAACTTTCTAACTTCTCCAGATTTAAGACGCAATATTAAATATTTACCTTTGTCATCTCTACCCAATATTTGAGCACTTGTTCCAGCTGAACGAGCTAACTTAGCTCCTCCTCCTGGTTGTATCTCAATATTGTGAACTGTTGTACCTTCAGGAATATTTTCCAAAGGTAAACAATTACCTGGTTTGATATCTGCTTCAGGTCCTGAAAAAATAGAGTCACCAACTTTTAATCCTTTAGGTTGAATAATGTATCTTTTTTCACCATCAATGTAATTAATTAAACAAATGTTGGCACTACGATTTGGATCGTATTCAATTGAAACAACTCTTCCTTCAATTCCATCTTTAGTTCTTTTAAAATCAATAATTCTATATTTTCTTTTAACTCTTCCACCCTTATGTCTTGTAGTAATTTTTCCTTGGTTATTTCTTCCTGAATGTGTAGGAAGATTTACTAACAATGATTTTTCTGGTTTGTCACCACTAAGGTTTGCTTTATAATCAAGAACTGTCATATTACGTTGACCATTTGTGGTTGGCTTTAAGTGCTTAATTGCCATAAATTTTCTCCCTTTGCTTAAAAATAGTTTTTTCTTTTAAGCTTTATTTTTTAATGTTGTGATATTTCAACTTTTTTGTTCAAACAAATTAATTGTTTTATTTTAGGTGTTGGTTTTACTTACGATTATAAGTAAAACCTTTTTTCTAGATTATTCTTTAGTATTTTTCTCTACTTTAGGTTCATCTATTTTTTTTGTTTTAGACTTTGCAATTTTTTCAGCAATTTTTTTCTCAGCATCTGAAATTGCTTTTAGTTTCTCTAAATCTTTTTTAGGTTTTTTTAATTCTTCATCTTTTGCAATTCCTTCTTCAGGGAATATGTTTATTGATGCAGAATCTTTATTCAATGTAACAATTGCTTTTTTGTATGATTTACTAAAACCACTGTATTTCCCAACTTTTTTAGCTTTCTTAGGAACATTAAAAACATTTATTTTATCTATTTTTACTTCAAAAATAAATTGAATTGCTTTTTTGATTTCTGTCTTAGAAGCTCTTTTATCTACAGCAAATGTATAAACATTTCCTTCCATTTGTTGATAAGTTTTCTCGGTAAGAATAGGATATTTGATTATTTCATTAATATTCATTATTTCATCATCCCTTCTAAAATAGCAAGATCTTTTTTATTAATAACAAGTGCATCAGTTCATAGTAAAGATTCAACTGAAAGAGAATTAACCTTAATAGTTACAACTTTTGTATTGCTAGCTGATTTAAAAATATTTTCATCACTAGTAACCAATAAGATGTGTTTTCTTTCTAATAAATTCAAGTTATTTAATTGCTTAATTAATTCACTTGTTTTTGGTTTTTCTAATTTAATATCATCTGTCACCAAGATTAAGTTTTCTTTATTTAATAATGTTAATGCTGATAGATAAGCCAAACGCTTAACTTTTTTATTTACTTTGGTGTTGTAATTTCTTTCAACTTGAGGACCAAATGCTCTACCCCCACCAACAAATACAGGAGAACGCAATGTTCCAGCTCTAGCTTTACCTGTACCTTTTTGTTTTCAAGGTTTTTTACCTGTCCCAGATACTGTAGCTCTTGTTTTAACAGCGTGAGTACCTTGACGTCTTGAACCTCTTTCAGAAAGAATGGTATCAAACATAGCTTGATTATTAACATTCTCAATTTCAAAAACTTCTTTAGCTAGTGCTACTTTATTGTTAAGTGGTTTTAATTCCGCTTTAGCTTTTAAAGTTCTTTCCTTTGAAGAAAGTTTTTTAGTTGTAACCTCTGTAGATTTAATAGGTTTTGTTTTTTCCACTTTTACTTTTGGAGTTGTAGATTTTACAGGTTTAGTAATAGGTGTTGTTTTTTTAGTAACTTTTTCCATTATTTCACCTCTTCTTTTTTATCTTCTAAAGCTTTATTTTTAACTTCTTCAGCTTGTGAAATAATTTCATTCATAGCATCAACAGACATATCAGAATTAATTTCCGCTCCTAAGTGTTTTGCTTTTTCTATAAGAGAATTTTTAATAGCTTCTTCTTTTAAATTAACTAATTCAATTTCTGCTTTGTTTGGCAATTGCTTAACAGCTTGTTTAATAATGACAAACCCTTTGTTGGGACCAGGTATTGAACCTTTAACCAAGATATAGTTGTCTTCAACATTAATATTTACAACAACTAAATTTTGTACGGTTCTTTGAACGTTACCCATGTGTCCAGGCATAGTCATACCCTTAACAACTTTGTTCCCTGAAATATCTCCAAGCGAACCTGTTTGACGAACTGGTTTAGAACCACCACCACCACCATGTGATTTAGGTCCAATCTTTTGATTGTGTCTTTTAATAGCTCCGGAAAAACCTTTTCCTTTTGATATACCTGTAACATCTACAAGTTCTCCTGAACTGAAGATTGAAGCCTTAACTTCATCCCCCAATTCAAATCCGTCCATCTCACGAATTTCCTTAACGAAGCGCTTAGGTGTTGTATTTGCTTTTTTGAAATGTCCAATCATTGGTTTATTTGAACGCGATTCTTTTTTCTCAATTGAAGAAATTTGAATAGCATTATAACCATCTGATTCTTTAGTTAATACTCTAGTTACAATGTTTTGACTTATTTCAATAACTGTAACTGGAATTGATTGACCATGATTTGAATAAATCTGTGTCATTCCAATTTTTTTACCTAAGATTCCTTTCATATATTCCTCTTTCTATTTTCTATGTTTAATTTTAGTAATAATTTTTTATTTTTATGAATTGTTTAACTTGAAACAATTTCAATATTCACTCCTGCAGATAATTCTACACGTTTAAGTTTTTCCATCAATTCTTTTGAAGGCTTAATAAGAACAATTAATCTCTTGTGTGTTCTTCTTTCGAATTGCTCACGTGATTTTTTGTTAATATGTACCGAACGTAATATTGTGAAAATTTCTCTCTTTGTAGGTAGAGGAACTGGTCCTCTAAATTCTCCATTTGCTTGTTTGATAATTTGTAATATCTTTATTGCAGATTCGTCTAATATTTTAGCTTCATAAGCAGTAAGTTTTATGTTAATTTTATCCATTGTTGTCTCCTTTGTGTTCTTTTGAACAAGACTCCATATAAATACATAATAATCGGTTGACAACTTATCTCCGAGTATCAAGAACCTTATATTTCTAAGTCATAGTTGCTTTTTAATTATATATAAAAAAAACAAAATTGTTAGAAAATTATATTTTTATTATTAAAACGCTATCACAACAAAAATTGGTATCACTAAAAAAAATACACCTGTTCCTAATCAAACAAAAAATCTTGAATACAATGATCCTGTTCCAAGATAATGCATATACAAAAAAGATTGTATTAATGGGAATATAAAAACAAATATCATCAAGTATAAATAAAAATCACTTCACCTATCTTCAATAAATAAAATTGGGAATACGAACAACGAAGCATATGAAACCAATAATAGGTATTGAAATAAAGTTATTTTAAGAAATTTAAACAAATTATTACATATAGACTTAAATGTTATTGGTCTTTTTAATTTTATTTTCTTCATATATACTATTATTCATTATTAAATAAAATTATATATAAAAAAATAAATAAATAATAATTAAATCATTTATTTATAATTTATTTTCATAGTTTCTCTCAAAACTGAATAGTAATTTGCTTTAAAGAAATAATAATCTTACTAAAATACGTTAATTTAAGTTAAGAAATTATTTTAAACCTATCAATTTATTAGTATTGGTCAGCTAAATGTATCACTACACGTACACTTCCAACCTATCAACCTCGTAGTCTACAAGGAATTTCAAGGGAATATTCATCTCTGAGGAGGCTTCCCGCTTAGATGCTTTCAGCGGTTATCCTTTCCATACTTAGCTACCCAGCTATGCTTCTGGCGAAACAACTGGAGCACCAGTGGTATGTCCACTCCGGTCCTCTCGTACTAAGAGCAGCTCTCATCAATATTCCAACGCCCACACCAGATAGGGACCGAACTGTCTCACGACGTTCTGAACCCAGCTCGCGTACCGCTTTAATTGGCGAACAGCCAAACCCTTGGAACCGACTTCAGCTCCAGGATGCGATGAGCCGACATCGAGGTAGTAATCCTTCCCGTCGATGTGATCTCTTGGGGAAGATAACTCTGTTATCCCCGGGGTAACTTTTATCCGTTGAGCGACAGCCATTCCACAATGAACTGCCGGATCACTAAGTCCTACTTTCGTACCTGCTCGACCTGTATGTCTCACAGTCAATTACACTTATACCTTTGCGCTCTACATATGGTTTCTGACCATATTGAGTGTAACTTTGAACGCCTCCGTTACTCTTTAGGAGGCGACCGCCCCAGTCAAACTACCCGCCATGCACTGTCCTCCAACCCGTTTAGGTTGCAAGTTAGAAAATCAACGTAACAAGGGTGGTATTTCAAGGGTGACTCCTTAGAGACTAGCGTCTCTAAATCATAGTCTCCCACCTATCCTACACATGTTAAATCAATTTTCAATACAAAGCTATAGTAAAGCTCCACGGGGTCTTTTCGTCTTGGTGCGGGTACCCAGCGCTTTCCCTGGGACCATAATTTCACCGAGTCCAATGTTGAGACAGTTGAGAGATCATTACGCCTTTCGTGCAGGTCGGTAATTAGCCGACAAGGAATTTCGCTACCTTAGGACCGTTATAGTTACGGCCGCCGTTCACCCGGGCTTCATATCAATGCTTCGCATAAGCTAACACCTCAACTTAACCTTCGGGCACTGGGCAGGCGTCACCACCTATACATCGTCTTGCGACTTAGCAGATAGCTGTGTTTTTGATAAACAGTTGCCCCTCACATTTCGCTGCGGCTCACATAAAGTGAGCACCCCTTCTTCCTAAGTTACGGGGTCATTTTGCAGAGTTCCTTAACATTGGTTATCTCGCTCGCCTTAGAATACTCATCTTGGGGACGTGTGTCCGTTCTCGGTACGGGTTCCCATAAAATTAAAACGTTTAGAAACTTTTCTAGGAAGAATAAATCATATTATTCAGTACTTGCCGAAGCTTTCCCTACGTATCATATCTTGTATTATTTATGCGGATTTGCCAACATAACTACTTTGATATTTGCACCACAATCCGTTAAGTGGTCAATACTATCATTCTCCGTCATTCCAATCACTTTTTATAGGTTTAGTACAGGAATATTAACCTGTTTTCCATCGGCTACGCCTTTCGGCCTGACCTTAGGTCCCGACTAACCCTGGGTGGACGAACCTTGCCCAGGAAACCTTCCCCAATAGGCGTCAAAGATTCTCACTTTGAATCGTTACTCATACCGGCATTCTCACTTCTAAGCGCTCCACCAGTCCTCACGGTCTAGCTTCATTGCCCTTAGAACGCTCCCCTAACGTACTTTCGTACCCGTAGCTTCGGTACCATGTTTAGTCCCGTTACATTATTGGCGCAAGATCTCTTGACTAGTGAGCTATTACGCACTCTTTAAATGATGGCTGCTTCTGAGCCAACATCCTAGTTGTCTATGAAATCTCACAACCTTTCTCACTTAACATGGTTTTGGGACCTTAGCTGACGATCTGGGTTGTTTCCCTCGCGAATACGGAACTTATCTCCCGCATTCCGACTGCATGATTATACATAATGGTATTCGGAGTTTGATTGTAGTCAGTACGACTAGGCGTCGCCATTCCACATTCAGTGCTCTACCCCCATAACTTAAAATCACACGCTAGCCCTAAAGCTATTTCGGGGAGAACCAGCTATCTCCAGGTTCGATTGGAATTTCACCGCTATTCACAAGTCATCCGGGCACTTTTTAGCGTACTACGGTTCGGCCCTCCACTTAATTTTACCTAAGCTTCAGCCTGCTCATGAATAGATCACCTGGTTTCGGGTTTACATCAACATACTAATTCGCCCTATTAAGACTCGATTTCTCTTCGGCTCCGCTTTTTTCCACTTAACCTTGCATGTTAACGTAACTCGCCGGTCCATACTGCAAGATGTGCGCTATCACCCATTAACGGGCTCTAACTACTTGTAAGTAAGTGGTTTCAGAATCTATTTCACTCCCCTCCCGGGGTTCTTTTCACCTTTCCCTCACGGTACTTGTTCACTATCGGTGTCTGGTTAGTATTTAGCCTTACCGGGTGGTCCCGGCAGATTCAGACAGGGTTTCACGTGCCCCGCCCTACTCAGGATACATTCAAGAGATTAGATGCATTTCGAATACGGGACTATCACCCTATATTGTCAGGTTTCCCAACCTGTTCTTCTATACACTAATTTTGTAACTCTATGTAGAATGTCCTACAACCCCGACAAATGTCGGTTTGGGCTCTTCCGCGTTCGCTCGCCGCTACTGACAGAATCATTATTTATTTTCTACTCCTGCTGCTACTAAGATGTTTCAGTTCACAGCGTTTCTCTCTACAGAACCTATGTATTCAGTTCTGAGTAACTAGGTATTAATCTAGCTAGGTTTCCCCATTCGGAAATCCCCGTATCATAGCTTATGTCCAGCTCCACGAGGCTTATCGCAGGTAATCACGTCCTTCTTCGACTTCCAGACCCAAGGCATCCACCACAAACTCTTACTTATTTAAAACTATATTTTGCCTATTGTTGATTATTGTATTCTAATTTGATTATTTTCTCACAGAGAATTCTATAAATAGAATCCTCCATTGACTCGGCATCAATTATCACCATTTTTAAAAATGACTCTATATTGTGCGTTGAATTACTATTCAGTTTTCAAAGAACTATAGAATTACATATATTTTAAGTATATATAATTCATGAGAGTGTAGCACTCTCAAAACTGAATATAAGATGAATGTTTTGGCGACATTCCCATAACTGACCTATGTAACTATTTAATAAAATATTGTGTTACTAGGATTTTTTAAGCCAAAAGATGTTTTCTTTTTATTTTAAAATAAAAAGTTTTTGTACTCCGTAGAAAGGAGGTGATCCATCCCCACGTTCTCGTAGGGATACCTTGTTACGACTTCACCCCAGTCATCGATCCTACCTTAGATAGTCGTCTCCGAAGTTAACTAACCATCTTCGGGCATTATCAACTCCCGTGGTGTGACGGGCGGTGTGTACAAGACCCGAGAACGTATTCACCGTAGCGTAGCTGATCTACGATTACTAGCGATTCCAACTTCATGAAGTCGAGTTTCAGACTTCAATCCGAACTGAGAACGGTTTTTTGAGGTTTGCTCCATGTCGCCATATTGCTTCTCTTTGTACCGTCCATTGTAGCACGTGTGTTGCCCCACTCGTAAGAGGCATGATGATTTGACGTCATCCCCACCTTCCTACTGGTTACCCAGTCAGTCTCTTTAGAGTCCTCGGCATTATCCGTTAGTAACTAAAGACAGGGGTTGCGCTCGTTGCAGGACTTAACCTAACACCTCACGGCACGAGCTGACGACAACCATGCACCATCTGTCATTCCGTTAACCTCCACTATGTCTCCATAGTATTGCGGAAGATGTCAAGAGTGGGTAAGGTTCTACGCGTATCTTCAAATTAAACCACATGCTCCACCGCTTGTGCGGGTCCCCGTCAATTCCTTTAAGTTTCACTCTTGCGAGCATACTACTCAGGCGGATCATTTAATGCGTTAGCTGCGCCACTGAATATTCCAGCGGCTAATGATCATCGTTTACGGCGTGGACTACCAGGGTATCTAATCCTGTTTGCTCCCCACGCTTTCGTCCCTGAGCGTCAGTATACATCCAGTAAGCTGCCTTCGCCATTGGTGTTCTTCCTAATCTCTACGCATTCCACCGCTCCACTAAGAATTCCGCTTACCTCTATGTAACTCTAGTCAGTCAGTATCCAGAGCGGGCTGGGGTTGAGCCCCAGGCTTTAACTCTAGACTTAACAAACCGCCTACGAACGCTTTACGCCCAATAATTCCGGATAACGCTTGTGACCTATGTATTACCGCGGCTGCTGGCACATAGTTAGCCGTCACTTTCTAATAAGGTACCGTCAAGTTTGAATCATTTCCTATCCAAGTTTTTCTTCCCTTATAACAGCAGTTTACGATCCGAAAACCTTCATCCTGCACGCTGTGTCGCTCCATCAAGCTTTCGCTCATTGTGGAAAATTCCCTACTGCTGCCTCCCGTAGGAGTCTGGGCCGTATCTCAGTCCCAGTGTGGCCGATCAGCTTCTCAGCCCGGCTACATATCATCGTCTTGGTAGGCCATTACCCTACCAACTAACTAATATGGCGCATCCCCATCTTTTAGTGAAGCAAACGCTTCTTTTATAAAGTTATCATGCGATATCAATACGTATTCGGTATTAGCTACTGTTTCCAATAGTTATCCCAATCTAAAAGGTAGGTTAGATACGTGTTACTCACCCATTCGCTACTAAGTTTAAAAAACTTCGTTCAACATGCATGTATTAGGCACACAGCTAGCGTTCATCCTGAGCCAGGATCAAACTCTCATATAAATTGACAGATATGGTTTCTTATATCCAGTTTTCAAAGAACTACAGATTCATTATATAAGAATAATAAATCACATTTATTTTAATAATGCCTTTTAATAATAGCATTAAATTAATGAAAATTAAAAATATTTTAAAATAAATTTTTGGCACCATTCGAAACAACATAAACTTAATTAGATTAGTTTGCAAATTGAGTGCAATTAATAGTATATATAAATATTTAGGAAATGTTTGAAAAAAATGTATTTTTTATTAAAAGTAATTAATTTTAAATGAAATTAATTAGCTTAATTGAGCTTTTTTTCTTATTTAATTCCACTAATACACCATTAAATTGTGAAATATTATTTGATACTTTAAATTTAGAGAATGAATCGAATCTCATTTTTTCATATACTTCTTTAAAATTTGCTCCAATAGCGCAATTAGAAGGACCTGTCATTCCTGCATCACTAACAAATGCTAAATTTTTTTCAAAAATTTTTGCATCATTAGTTTGAACGTGTGTGTGTGTACCTATTAAAGCATCAACTTTTCCATCCAAATAAACTGCTAAAACATTTTTTTCTGAAGTTGTTTCGGCATGAAAGTCAATAAAATGGAAATCTGATTCATCTATTTCAATTAATTTATCTATTGAATCAAAAAAAGAATTGGCATATTCTTCCTTTCATGGAGAAAGCAATTTATTAAAAGTAATACCCATTAAAGAAGTGACTCTAAGTGTTTTTCCATCAATATTGAAAACATTACTCCCATTACCTGGATAATGTGATGCAATGTTAAGGGGTCTAATTATATTTTTATTATCAATAATATCTAAAATGTCTTTTTTTGCTCAAACATGATTTCCAAGAGTAAAAGCATTTACACCAATTGCAGTTAATCTATCATAATCTTTTTTTGAAAAACCTTTTCTTCCAGAAACATTTTCTGATTGAGCAATAACAAAATCTATTTTATATTTCGCTTTTAAATTTGAGAGCTCTGCTTCAACTTTTTCGATCCCAGGATTACCAAATATGTCACCTATAAATAGAATTTTTAAACTTTTCATAAACATATTATACTTATTGTTTTAGTTTTTCTTGTACTTTTTCTGAAATTGTTTTATATAAAATATCATCATTTTCCAATAATAATCTCATATTAATCTTTCCTTGAGCTAAATTTTGACCTTCAAAACTGAATCAAGAACCTTTTTTTTCTAAAATATTGTAAGTTTCTGCAAGATCAACAATTTCAGAGTGCTTAGAAATGCCTTTGGAGAAAATAATTTCTGTATTTGCACTTTTAAAGGGCGGTGCCAATTTGTTCTTAACTATCTTTATTTTCACAACATTACCGCTAATTTCATTACCAAATCCTATTGATGACACTCTCCTCACTTCCATCCTTAGTGTTGAATAAAATTTTAAAGCTCTGCCACCTGGTGTAATTTCTGGAGAGCCAAAAATTATTCCCACTTTTTCTCGAATTTGATTGATAAAAATGATGGTTGTTTTATTTTTACTAAGAGAACCGGTTATTTTTCTTAAGGCCTTTGACATAAGTCTTGCTTGAGCACCAATTGTTTGATCTCTCATCTCCCCATTTAACTCAACCTCTGGAACTAAAGCCGCTACCGAATCAACAACTATCAAATCAATATGACCACTTTTCGCCAAAATATCCACAATTTCCAAAGCTTGTTCTCCGGAGTCAGGTTGAGATAAAATTAAATTATCAATATCTACACCTAAGTTTTTAGCATATTTTGGATCAATTGAATGTTCCGCATCAATAAAAGCAGCTGTTCCATTTAATTTCTGTATTTCTGCAATGGCATGTAGAGCAAGGGTTGTTTTGCCTGAAGATTCCGGTCCATATATTTCAATTACTCTTCCTTTCGGATAACCGCCCACTCCAGTAATATAATCAACAGCTATGGAACCAGAAGAAAATACTTCAGCATCTATGTTTTGCTTTGAACCTAACAACATAATAGACTCTTTACCAAATTTTTTCTCAATAACTTGAATAGCATTTTTAATTTGAAGATCTCTATCTGATTTATTAATAACTTGTTCATTTTTATCAATTTTATTTAATTTTATTGAGGTTGTTGTTTTGTTTTTTTGACCTTTTTCCATTTTGCACCCCAATATATAATGTTTTATTATTCATTTTTGTAATTAAAATATAAAAATATGAAAAAAATACTATGATTTTTGTAATTTCATCAATAATTCTAAAGCAAAATTTACACATTGTCTTCTTATTTCTTCTCTGTTTCCTTTAAAATTCAATTCATACACTTTCTCATTAAGTGCAATAAATACAAGTCCTACTTTTTTTTGCTCCATCGCAAGTGGTCCTGCATTTCCCGTAAAAGAAAAGCAATAATCAACATTGAAGTATTCTTGTCCTTTTAACGCCATTTCTTGAGCAACTTTAGAATTGATAACACCACGAGAAGTATCAATACCTAATTTTTCCTTTATTTCATTAGTGTATGTAACTAAAGAACCCTTAAAAAAATTGCTAGCACCAGGAATGGTCACTATTTCTGAAGCAAACATTCCTCCGGTAATTGATTCGATTGAAGCAAATGTAAGGTTTTTCATAAAATAATTATATTTTAAATATTGAATTTCTTATCAAATTCTAACAAAGAAGCATCATTCATTTTAATTTTAAAAGTTACATAATTAATATCTTCTTTAATAAAACTATCAATTTTTTTGATTTCAAAGATACCACTAATTTTTTTGAATTCAATTATCGCTTTATTTATGGATTCATTTTTCTTTAAAGGAATAGTAATATCTCTTTCTTTCAAAGGTGAATTATCATATTCTGAAAATTCATAAATTTGCTTAATGCTTTTTTCTGTTAAAATTTCCGCAAAAATAATGTTATTTTTTGTATTTTTAGGGTGTATTTTCCCAATTCAACCTACCTGGATTGAATCATCAAATAATCCAGCATTATAATTAGGATGTAGAAAATCCAACTTTAAAGCTTTAATTTCCAATTCTTTACCATATATTTTAAAAATATCATTCTTCATTTGTGAGTATGTTTTGTTGTCAGAAGCAATACATAAAGCTTTTTTGTTATTTATCATTCCTGTATCGAAGAAGTTTATACCACTTATTTTTCTCTTAAGATTATAATTATAATTTTCCTCAAGAGATGGCGCTATTGAATTTCTAATAGAATTATGTTCTTCAGAAGTATAAGTAAGCAAATTTATTTTATCATTAAAAGAAAATGGATTAAATTCATTTTTTTCTTTATTTACTAAAGTATATGTTCAAAATTGTGTATATCCAATATTTGAAGTTATATGAGAAAAATCTCTAACCTTAGTTAAGGAAGAATGATTATTAAATTTAGTGAATGGTTGTGAATCACTAAAGTTGTTCAATCCATAAAAACGAAATACTTCCTCAACAATATCTTGCATGACCTCAATGTCATGTCTATATGAAGGAATAAATATTTTTTTATCTTTTATTTTAAAACCTAAAATCTCTAATGATTTCAAACATTTTGTATATTTTGGTGAATCCTCAATGTTAAATCCTGCATATTTATTTAATTGCTCTATTGAAAAAGGAATACTTTTTTCAGAATTTACAAATTTATTAATGTGGTTTGAAGATGGAAGTTTGGTTGCTAAAAAATTAACAGCGAATTCAATTGAACCGTGGGAAACTGCTTTTGAAGAATTAATTGAAGAATTATTAGTCATTTTCATGATTTTTGTAGAGTTTCTAACTTCTTTAGGGTCAAAAGAAGCAAATTCAAATAAAACGACACTATTACCATTTTGATATTTTGCCGCTGATGATTCAACAATACCTGCAATAGATAAAATATTTTTTTGATCTTTAATCACTAAAGCTTCTTTAATTTTCAAATCATCAAAAACAATATTTTTTTCTATTTTTAAATCAACATCACCAATAATTTTTTTTGCATCATAAAGTCTTGATGAAACTCCTGCCATAATTAATATTAAAGAAGAAATATCTTGAACGTCGTTTTCTGACCTAATATTTGATTTTAATAACAAAATCAAGTCTTTTAATTCTAATTTAAAACCATCAACATTTGCTTCAATTCCAGATATATAATTATCATTTGAGGAATTCATTTTAATATTTGATTTTGTTTTTGTTTTTGATTTATTTTCAGGCAATTTATATGCTTTTGTTTGAAAATATGCAGATAATTCCAAAGACATAACAATATAAGAGTTAGCATCAGATCTATTTGTCAAAATAGAAACATCAATTATGTTGTCATCAAGACCCAATTCTTGAATTGGACATTTGTTTAATGAAATTTTATCTAAAATAAAAATGCCGTCGTTTCATTCTTTTCTCATTAATTTTTCACTAAATCCTAATTCATCAAGAGCAACGAGCATTCCTTCAGAAACAATACCCTTCATTTCTTTTTCACCAAAAGTAACTCCGTTAATTGAAGCACCAGGAATAAATGCCATTAAATAATCCCCTGCCTTAACATTATTTGCTGTAGTTTGAATAATTCTGTCCTTATCTTCAAACTGAATTTCACACACATTCAAATTATCGCTATTAATGTTTTTATACACTTTTAAAACATGACCAAATTTTATTCCTTGAACATCACTTAATTTTTCACAAGATTCTACCTCAAAACCAATACTATTAATGGCATTAACGATTTCTTTTGTAGTAATATTCTTGCCAAGAGAAGCTAGTTCTCTTAATTTATTTTCTGAAAATAACATCTTTAATTTCCTCTCTATTTTTCTTTTTAAGATATAAAATCTAATATTTGAATTGTTTTAAAAATCTTATGTCGTTTTTATAAAACTCTCTTATATCATTAATTCCATATTTAATCATCGCAACACGTTCAATTCCTATTCCTGCTGCAAAACCATTTAAATCATTTGTATATCCAGCGATTTTTAAAATTTTCTCATTAATCATTCCGGCACCCAGAATTTCTATTCATCTACCTTTAAATAACACATCCACTTCCATTGATGGTTCAGTAAATGGAAAAAAAGAAGGTCTCAATCTAATTTCTACTTGTTCTTCAAAAACATAAGCCAAAAGTGATTTTAGTGTTCAAATCAAATTTTCAATATTTGTATTGCCAACAAATACTAAATCCAATTGTGAAAACTGATGAGAATGAGTTTGATCATCTTCGTCATTACGATAAACTTTCCCGATTGTAAAAGAACCGAAGCTTTGATTTTTATTTGCTTCCAATATTCTTGCAGTTAATCCTGTATTGTGAGTTCTCAATAAATTTTCTTTATTAATATAAAGTGTGTCTTGCATATCTCTAGAAGGGTGATTTTGAGGAATGTTTAATTTTTCAAAATTATATTCATCTGATTCAATTTCAGAACCTCCATTTTCAAAATAAGAATTTTGTAAAAATCATTCACGCATCCTATTTGAAATTAAAGTCAATGGATGAACTATGATTTCACTTTCGTTAACAACTTCAAATATATCATTTTCATCTTGACTAATCATTTCGTTTATTTTAATTTGTTCTAATTCAATTAATTTAATGTCTATCAATTTAGAAGCTTCTTCTTTAATTTTATTTATTTCATTACCAATTTTCGCTTTATCTTCAACAGCTGCATGCTTTAATTTTGTTTGCAAAGAAAATATAATGCCGTCTTTTCCGTATATTTTATTTTTCACAGCCTTCAAATCTTCAATTGATTTAATGGCATTTATATTTTTTTCTAAATCCATAATTAATTTAAATTATAAAGATAATATTTAAAAATAAATAAAAGATTTTAATTTATTTTTAATATCTTTATATTTAGGTTCAAATTTTTCTACTTTCAACCAAAAGTCTTTGGAATGATTAGAGTATTCTGCATGTGATAATTCATGAACAATAACATAATCAATAATATCATGAGAAAAAGCACCTAATCTAGTACTATAATTTATTTTTTTGAGTTCAATGAAATTTGAAGCTCAAGCGCTTTTCTTCATTCTAATTGAAATAGCGTGATGTTCAACATTCATTAATTCCTCTTTTTTGTATTGAGCATGAATTAAATAAGACAATAATTCTTTTTTATAAATTTGATAAATGATATCTTTGACATTTTTATTGTTGATCTTATATTTTTTGTCTCGGAAGACAAAGTATTCCATAACTTCATTTTTAGTTGTTATTTTTTGGATTATTTTAAAATTTTCTAATTTGCCAAATAAATAAAAAGTTTTGTTTTCTAAATCAATATGTTCTTGAGCAGAATTTTTTTTTCTAATTTCCAAAAATTTGCTTAAATGTAAATTAACAAAATCCTCAATAAATTTATCAGTAGAATTGTTTGGGGCAGAAATGTTAATATTATTATTTAAATCTATTTTCATATATATGTTTTTAATAAATTTTTTTTTAACATTAACATCAATGATTTCATCATTATGTTTAAATTGTAAAATCATTGCTTTTTGATTCTTTTCCAAAAGATATTAACATTTTATAATCTTCTGGAGCAGATGTTTTGTGTTCTAAAAGAGCATAATAGATTTTTTGAATTTCGCTCATGTTTATTTTTGGCATTAATTGGTCATTAATTGTATTTAAAGATGTATCTATATCTTCCATCTTGATAACTAAAACATGAGCAGGAATTTCTGAACACCTTAACTCCTCAGCTCTTGAATCAAAAACAATTAAAGATAGCATAGGAACTTTTAGTTTAGATATTGCCAAAATATGCTCAATATGTTTGTCATTTTGAATAATAGGATTGTTGATTTCATGTCTTTTGCTTCCCATAAGTTTAAATCATGTTTTTTCAAGACCTTTTCCCTCAATAATTCCATTAATATTTTTTACTTCTATCACTATTAAAGCTCTTGCAGTTATTAAAATACCATCAACTTCAAAAATCTTATTTTTATTATATTTAAACATAGATGAAGGGATATAGTGAGCATTGTTTTTATTTGCTCAATCTTGAACCAATTTATTTACTTTGTCTTCTGCATCTTTCCCTAGTTTATCAGTATAACTTTCTTTACCTTTATTTTTCTTTAAATATAAAAATAATGCCAAAAAGAAAAATAATAACATTAAAAATAATGAAACAGATATTCCGATTAAATATTGTATTTCTTCAAATTCCATTTAATCTCCTTATATAAATTATTTTATAGAAAAATAATTTATTTTGATATAATTTATTAACTTATTAAATATTAGATTAGAAAGAAAACAAATATGGCAAATATAAAATCAAAAATGACTAGAATTAAAACTAACGAAAAGGCAAGAGTAGCAAATGCAGCAATGAAGTCTCGTGTTAGAGGAGCTATTAAAAAAGCTAAAGTAGCAGCTATCGAAAAAGACCCTAAAGTAAAATCTTTAGTTTCAGAAGCACACAAACTAATAAATACTTCTGTTTCAAAAGGTGTTTTTCACAAAAACAACGGTTCAAGAAAATGTTCTAGACTAGATGCTTTTGTTAAAAAAGCTTTAGTTGCTTAACAAAATAAAAAAATAACTCATTCAAAAAAGTTATTTTTTTATTTCTTTTTTTGCTTTTTAGATTGATTTGTGTCAACAGAACCATAAACTACATACTTTTCATATAATTCATCAAGATTTTGCGTCCCATCTAATCTTCCGTGAAATACAATTTTACCACCATCAAGAATAGTTGCTGTATCGGCATATTTACCAACCTCAGACAATATATGTGAAGAAATAAAAATTGATTTCCCTTCATTTTTATAATTTTCTAAAGTTTTGAATAATTCCAATCTTGCCAATGGATCTAAATTAGCAGCCGGTTCATCCATAATCAAAATATCTGGATTATGAACCATTGCCTGTGCTAAAAGAATTTTTTTCTTTTGACCAGATGAAAAAGATGTTGGTTTTTTATTTATCAAATCAATCATATTGGTTTTTTCTAAAGTTAATTTGGTAAATTTTTGAGCTTCTCCTCTTGAAAGACCAGACATTATGGCCATTGATTCCAAATAATTTTTAGTCGTGAATTCTTTGGGAAATATCGCTATTTCAGGAACATATCCCATCTTTCTTTTTGCTGCTACACTAGAATTTATGTGACCATCAATCAAAATTTCTCCTGAATACTTGGCATAAGCGCCAACAATAGCTTTTATTGTAGTGGTTTTCCCTGCTCCATTTGCTCCAATGAATACATGAAATTCTCCTCTTCTAATATTAAAGGAAATATTGTCAACTGCTGGTTGTGGTCTATTTTTATAATGTTTTGTCAATGCTTTAACAGAAATTAAGATTTTATGTTCATCATGATTGTATAGTGATTGCTTAACAATATTTTCTTTTCTTGCATTTAACAAATTTATTTTTTGATTATATTCAAAAGTTGTAAGAATTTTTTCGCCTTTTAAATATAACAAAGCATCTTTAATTTTGTCTTCATCAATTTGATAATAACTTTCTTGATCATTAACTTCTAATTTTTCTTCTTTTGTTGCAATCAATTTACTCATTATTCAAAATCCTTTTTACAATAAATAACCATAGTACTAGAAAGAATAATTAAAATAATTCCTGATCACAACAAACCAACAGCAATTGAACTGGCTTTTTCTCCGTCATTTACAAAAACATCATACTGATTTTCGATTGGAGAACTTAATAAAAATGGAGAAATAGAGTCATCATAACTAGATAAACTAAATGAAATATTTAAAAATTTATTAGATTTTTCGCCCTCAATTATAGAGTTTATAAAAATATCTCTATTTATGAAGTTTTCCATATTATTATCTAATTTTTTTAAACCTCATAAATAAAAGAATAAAATTGTCAACTTTTCCTTAAAATCTACCTTATCTATTTCAATTATTTCATTCGAATTAGTTAAACTTAATAAGTTTTTTAATGTTGGATCATTAAATGCATTATCCAATAAACCTTGAGATTTATCCATAATAATTTTTATGGTTTCCAAATCATTTAAATTATTTAAGTTTTCATCAAGTATAGAATTAAATGCTGTTTCTACTTTAGACAAATTAATGTAATCTTCAAAAAAACTTTTCAAAGAATAAAGGTTGGTTAATAAAATATCTTCATTATGAAACTCAGGATTTTCACTTGTCTTAATCTTTAATGTAAATTTTATTCTATCATTTTGTCTTTCTAGATCATCCATACCTAAAAAATAATTTTTATTTTCTCATAAATTATTGGTCACTTTTTGTGATTCATTAAAGGAAATGTAATAATCAGTAAAGTTAACTTTTTCTCCATAACTATTATCATTAAAAACTGATGAGGCAACACTAGATATTTTAGTAATTCCAGCAATTGGATTTAAAAAATTATTAACAATATTAATTCAAGAATAATCATCTTTTGTGTTCATTGCTTCAATAATAACCTTAATTTCATTGGGAGTTAATGGAGTATTAACATCTTTTGTATATATAATTATTTTTCCATCAGATGTTAATTTATATTTTAGTGGTGAATAATCCGAAGTAGAAGCAGTTGAGATTTCTGCATACTTATGAGTAAATCCTTTTTCTATCATCGGAGCAACTTGTGGCATTAGTTGTGCAAACAATGTTCCCATACTCAAAAAACCTAAAGAAAAACTTGAAACAAGTTTTGTGGAAAATTTTAATGACAATAAAATTGATAAAGAGCCAAAGAAAATATAAATTAATAACATTGAAATAAAAAATAGCGAAATATATTTAAAAATAGAAAATGATTCTGGAACAAGGTTAGTGGAAGATAATAAACCAATTAAAATGGCAAAGTAATTTAGCAAGCACAGAATAATACCGAGTAAGAAAAAATAAAGAAATCTTACCAAAATAATTTGACTTCTTCTAATAGGCTTAGAAACTATAATGATCTCTAAACCTTCACTAGAAATATCTTTAAATAAGTTCAGGCCCTTGATGGTTGCAAAGACGCTAGTTATAGAAATACAGATTGAAGAAACAACCAATAAAATTACTTTAGCAAACATTTCTGGTGTTACTTCTTTGAAAAATGAGGGAATAATTGTTAATATTAATATAGTAAAAAAACTAGCAATAGGTATCAATATAGTTGACTTTTTTTTCAAAATATATTTCATAGTAAAAACAGAATAAGCTAAAATGGGTTTTATGTCATCTTCGTTAATAGAAAATTTCTTTTTTTCCTCAATACCATTAGTGATATTGGTTGTTTTTATTTTTTTCTGAATCATATATTTAAAAATAATAACATATTATAAGTAAAAAATTAATTATAAATCTTCAGGAGTGTTAACTCCAGAAGTATAAAGATTATGGTAAAATCCTTTTTCTTTTAATAAGGTTTCATGATTTCCTTTTTCAATTATTTCGCCATCTTTAAGAACAATTATTTGATCAGCTGATTTAATTGTGGATAATCTATGGGCAATAACAAATGTTGTTTTATCTTTGGACAGTTTAATCATAGCTTCTTGAATATCTTTTTCAGTTTTAGTGTCTATAGATGAAGTTGCTTCATCTAATATTAAAATACTTGATTTTTTCAAAATTGCTCTTGCGATAGCCAACAATTGTTTTTCACCTTGAGATAATTCATCGGCATTATTTTCAATAACAGTATCATATCCATTTTTAAGGACGCTAATAAAATGGTGAGAGTTGGCCATTTTAGATGCTTCAACAATCTCTTCATTAGTGGCTGAAGGTTTGGCATGTCTAATATTGTCATATATACTTTCTCCAAAAATAAATGTATCTTGAAGCACTATAGAAACTTTTGACCTTAAACTTTCTTTAGTGATTGTTTTAATAGAGTTACCATCAATCAAAATGTCGCCATCACTAATGTCATAAAATTTAGTTAATAAATTAATGATTGTTGTTTTTCCAGAACCTGTCGGACCAACAATTCCAATAACTTGCCCTGGTTTAGCATGTAAAGAAATGTTATTTAAAACATTTCTTTTTCCATCATAAGAAAAACTTAGGTTTTCTATTTTAACATCACCCTTTAAATCACCAACAACAACAGATTCATAATCTTTTATTTCTTCCTCTTGTTTTAAAATTGAAAAAGCTCTTTCTGTACCAGCTAATGCTGTTTGAATAACATTTAATAATTGGAATATTTGGAATGTAGGGTTGGTATAACTTCTTAATAACATAGAAAACGCAAGAACTAATGAAAATGCTGTTGGTTTATCCGTTTTACCATTGATTGTTGTTCAATTTATAATAGATCCAAATTCTATATTGTTAGTTGAAAACAAAAGCGCCACAGAAACCATCAACATTATTGAAGTTGAAGTCATTAAAGAATTCCAAGGATTAACTACCCCTGATAAAAATGATGTCTTACTATCAATTGCTTTAATTTTTTGATTATAGACATTAAATGCATTTATAGTTTCTTCTTTTTTATTAAAATTATTAATGACCTTTTGACCTGAAATTGTTTCTTCCACAAAACCATTTAATTCGCCAATATAAACTTGTTTTTTCAAAAAATTAGGTTGTGCTTTTTTAAGAATTAATATTATGAATGAAAATTGAAAAGGAGCAATAGCAAGAATTATCAATGCTAAAAATGGTGAAAAGATAAACATAGAAATTAACATCAAAACAATCTGAAATGAATTAGTTAAAAATTGGGTTACATTTTGAGTTAATACATTGGTAATATTATTGACATCATTAGTTAATTTGGACATAATGTCTCCTGATGGTTCAGAATCAAAATAAGATAATTTTAATTCTAAAATTTTATGAAATAAATCTTCCCTAATTTGTTTACCAATTCTTTGTGCTAATTTAGTCATGATAAAAATTTGAATAATAGAAACTATGAAAAAAATAACATATGAAAAAATGATTAAAAGGGTGTAAGTTAAAATAGTGTCGCTATCAGTGGTTCCTGTAGTGGCCAATGAAGAAGTTATATATTCAGTGAAGTAGTATTGACCAAAGATTGCCGCAGACAACATTGATGTCACAAAGAAAGATGAAATAAAAATGATTATTGTTTTTAATTTATATGATTTAAGATAAAATCAAATAAATTTCAAGTTTTTCTTAATATCTATTTTTTCATTTTTGACTTTGTTAGATTTCAAAATTTTTGAATTTGTAGACATTTAATTACCGCCTTTCAATAATTCATTTACTTTCGTAGAACCAATTTGAGATACAGCTATATCATGATAAATACTATTATTTTTTAAAAGATTAATATGAGTATCAAACCCACTAATCTTCCCTTCTTCAATAACTATTATTTTGTCAGATTTTTCTACAGAAGAAATTCTTTGAGCAACTATTATAGTTGTTACATTATTAAATTTTTTAATATTATCTTGCACTTTTTGTTCTGTAATATTGTCTAATGCACTTGTGGAATCATCAAATATTAGTATTTTTGATTTTTTTGCAACTGTTCTAGCAATTGAAATTCTTTGTTTTTGACCACCAGAGAAATTTTTACCTCTTTGTTCAACAATTGATTCAAGTTTATCTTTTTGCTTGCTGATAAATTCCCAAGCTTCACCCACTTTAGCAGCTTCTTTTGATTTAGAAATGATTTCCTCATCTGACAATTTTGAACTTAGACCCATAGCTATATTTGATTTTATTGTTCCAGAAAATAAAGTAACATTTTGCATCCCAATAGAAATATTATCATTTAACTCATTAAAACTCAAATCCTTTATATTTATTCCATCTATTAATATTTGACCTTCAGAAGGATCGAATAATCTACCAATCAAATTAACAAAAGTTGTTTTCCCTGAACCAGTTCTTCCAATCACTCCAATATTTTCTTTTGGATTAATGGTAATGTTTATTTTATCAAGAACAGGAGCAGAATCTTCATGAAATTTATATGTCACATTTTGAAATTCTATTTTCCCCTTGCTAATTACATAATTACTGTCTTTGTTGTAAACAATAGAACTTTTTCAATTCAAAATTTCTTTAATTCTTTTGATTGAAGGAATAGATCTCGAAACCTGAATAAGTACCATAATCATTGTAATTAATCCAAATAATACATTCATTAAAATACTAATAAATGGAGCTACTACAGCCATGTTCGCAGGATCACTTGAAGCATAAGATAAAACTAAAATAATAGAAATATTGATACCTGATTGAATCAAAGGCATAACTACACCTAATATTTTGTAAGCTTTAGTTGTAGTATTTGCCAAAGCATCATTACCTTTATCAAAATTTTCCTTTTGATTATCTTTTAAATTAAAAGCCTTAACAACTCTTATTCCTAAGATTGTTTCTCTCATAGCTTTATTTATTGAATCTGTATTTTTTTGCGATTGCGTAAATTTTGGAACAGAAAATATAATTGTCAAAATCATTGCTAGTAAAACGAAGGGAATAATCACTCCAAAAATTCATGCTAAATTTGTATACATGATTGTGGATACTATTATTCCATAAACAAATAGAAATATTCCACTGACGAAAAATCTTAACCCAAAAAGAAAACTAATAGAAATTAATTCCGTGTCATTTGTTATTCTAGTAACCAGTGAAGGTGTAGAAATTTTATCAATATCTTGGTATGATAAATCTTGAATTTTTGCATATGCTTTTAATCTCATGTATGCAATATAATTTGTTGTTGCTCTAGAAGTAAAATAAACACCTAAAACCCCACAAACAAACTCACCAAAAACCATTCCTCCATAAATACCAATAAGTTCGGACATGGCCAAGGAATCCATATCAAAAATATTATTTGGTGTAGGTACTCTGCCATTTTCAGAAATAGCTTCCATTATTTCTCCAATAAACATTGATTCTGTTATTGAACCAAATGATTGCAAAAATAAAAAAAAGATAGTTGCTAGAATATATAAGATTGTTTTTTTTTGAAATAATTTGAACAAAAGAACTCCTCCTAAAATATATAATTTTATAACCAAATACAACAAAAATATATTCAATAATTAGATTACAAAAATTATAAACCTTTTGAAATTAAATTATTCAAAATATTTCTTACATCTTGTACATAATTCATTTGCTAAATCATTAATTCCAAAGTGATTTCAACATCTTTGGCACTTTGATGATTCAAAAGTGTTAACTTCCAAAGAACTTCCTTCACGAAACTCACCAATCATTAATAATTTTTTAAAATCTAAAGTTTTTAAAAATGGAGAATCAATTTTAGCAACAACACTTGCTTCATTAGTTCTTTTTAACTCTCCGCTTTTTATTTTTAATTCTATTTCTTTATATATTAAATTTTTCATTTCAAAAAAGTTTGTTCACTTACTTTCAATTTCAAAAGATTCTTTTTTATTAAATTTATAAAAACTTTCCAAATGAATAGATTCTAATTTGTTTTTCTTATTAAAGAAAGAATAAGCTTCATCAGTGGTTGTGGGAATTATTGGAGCAAGAGAAAGTAATAAAAAGTCCAATATTTTATATAGATTGTTTTGAATCATTAGTCTTTCAGGGAAGTCTTTTTTCTCAGCATAAAGAACATCTTTGATAATCGAAAGATAAAAAGAAGACAAATCAGTAATAAAATTATTAATTTCCTTGATAACATTAATGAAATTAAAAGAATCATAATATGATGCTATTCTAATTTTCAAATTTTCTAATCTTTCTTCAACCAAAGCGTGCACATCATTCTTGGCAATTTCTGCATATTCATAATCATTTAAGTTTGCCAATAAAAACCTTAGGGTGTTTCTTACTTTTCTATATATTTCCACATTTTGTTTAATGATATTATCACCAATAGTTACATCATTGGAGTATTCACTGTTAGCTGCTCAAAGTCTTAAAACATCCGCTCCATAGGTTGATATTATTGTTTGAGGGTCGACTGAGTTTCCTTTTGATTTTGACATTTTATTACCTTTTGCATCAAGAACAAAACCATGAGAAATTAAAGTTTTAAAGGGAGCTTTACCTAAATAAGCGACAGAATTAATTAATGATGAATTAAATCAACCACGATATTGATCAGAACCTTCAAAATATAATTCAAAGGGAGGTATTTCTCCTGCAACATTAACAGATAAAAAAGAAGAACCAGAATCAAATCAAACATCCATAATATCATTTTCTTTTGTTCAATTTTTATTTCTGAATTTTGCAGGCAAAAGTTCATCTACAGTTTTTTGATATCAAACATTACTTCCATGTTTTGAAATTAAATCTATTACATAATCAAAGATTTCCGAATTGATAACAACATCTTTATTTTCATCATAAAAAATGATAATCGGAACACCTCAAGACCTTTGTCTACTAATTGTTCATTCATTTCTATTTTGAATCATTGTAGATATTCTTTTGTGGCCTCAATCAGAATAAAATTTGACTTCATCAAGACTTTTCAAAATTTTGCTCTTAACTTTTTCAATTGATAAAAATCATTGTGGAGTTCCACGATAAATTATTGGTTTATTTGTTCTTCAATCATGAGGATATGAATGCTTGATAAACTTTAGTGAAAGTAATGCTTTTTTTTCTTCCAAAAACATACCAATATTTTTGTTTGCATCTTCATAAAAAATTCCTGAGAATTGTGCACCTTTTTCATTAATAGTTCCATCATCTTCAATGTGCATTATCATATTTAAATTGTATTTTTTACCAATAATAAAATCATCTTCTCCAAATAATGGAGCAATGTGAACCAAACCACTACCAGCTTCAAGTGTAACATGATGTCCAGATACAACTGGAGCCAAGACATTTTCTAATATAGGAACACTATATTCAACACCAATAATTTCTCCACCTTTGAAAGTATTTGTTATTTTGTAATTTGTTCATTTAAATGTTTCTATCAATGAATCAGATAATTCTTTAGCAACAATATAATTTGTATTATCAACATTAATTTTAACATATTCAAATTTTTCATTAACGGCAACACCAGCATTAGCAATCAAAGTTCATGGAGTTGTTGTTCAAATTATTAATTTATCATTTTTATCAATAGTCGAATTTCCTGTTACAACATTAAAAGACACAAATATTGAAGGAGAACGATGGTCATGATATTCAACCTCTGCTTCTGCTAAAGCTGATTGGGAAGAGGGTGATCAAAAAACTGGTTTTAAACCTCTTGTGATCAATCCATCCAAAGCAAATTTTTTAAATAATTTTAATTGTTCCACTTCATATTTTTTTTCCAAGGTAACATATATATCTTCAAAGTCTGAAAGTAATTGCAAATCTTTAAATTGTTTTTTTTGAATCTCAACTTGACTAAGAGCATATTTTTCAGCAGCTTTTCTTAACTCTAAAACATCTAAAGTTTTGTGAGAAACATTCATTTCATTAAGCATTTTATTTTCAATAGGTAATCCATGTGTATCTCAACCGGGAACAAAAGGAGAATAAAAACCATTTGCTGATTTATATCTAACAATTATGTCCTTCAAAATTTTATTAAAAGAATGTCCTATATGCAAAGAGCCATTCGCATATGGAGGACCATCATGTAAAATAAATCTTTCATTTCCTTTGTTTCTTTCAAGAATCTTTTTGTAAACATCTTTGTTTAATCATTCTTTCCTAAATATTTCTTCTTTTTCATTTAAGTTAGCACGCATTGAAAAATCTGTTTCAGGCATATTCAAGGTATCTTTATAATCTTTTTTACTCACTTTGAATCACCTACATATTAATTTATTTTAAATTATAAATCAAAACAAAAATATATTATTCATAATTCCAATTATTAAATGGAAATTATGAATCTTTTTTAATTAAAATGATATATTTAACAAAAAAACCATTTTATTATCAAATATCTTTTTTTATAATTTAAATCTTAAAAAATTGGAATTAAAATTATGTAAAGAGGTACATATGAATTTAATATTAATATATTTTTCTATAAAATATAAAGGAGACTTTATAAGCATCTATAATGCTTTAAAAAATAAAGAAATTGTAGACCCAGAAGAAATTGATGAATTAGAAAATAAATTAAACTATGAAAATTTAAAGATTATAACGATTCTCGATAATGAATACCCAGAAGAATTAAAAGTAATTGCAAATCCACCATTCGTTTTATTTTATAAAGGTAATTTTTCATTAATGAAAAAAAATTCTTTATGCTTGGTAGGAGAAACAAGTTCTGACATTATTCTTAATTATGTTCACCAAGCAGTTGAACAAACATCTAAAAACAATGTTTTAATTACAAATTATTTTAAAGGACTAGAGGAAGTTATTGTAAATTATTATCTTCAAAATAATAAAGAAATTATTTTTGTATCTTGCAATGGAATAGATGAACCTTATTTTGCAAAAAATATTCATATCAAGGATAATTTATTGTTAATTTCAGAATATCCAACTGGAGTTAACATTAACAAAAAAAGATTAAAAGAAAGAAATAGAATCGTTGCTGCAATTAGCGACGCATTAATTGTGTTTTCATCTAAAAAAGAAAGCGGGATTATGAATCTTGTCACAAACTTTCTAAATCAAGGAAAAGAAATATATTGTTATCCAGGATTGCAAAATGAAAATGATGGTAATAATTTATTGATCAAAGATGGAGCAAATCTCATAACTTCAATTGATGATATCACTGACACCGAAGCGATGAAAAATAATAAAATTAATTAAAAAAATCTCTTTATTTAAAAGAGATTTATTTTATGAATGTTTTTAATTATTTAACCATTCTTTTTTTAATAATTGCTTCACTTACTGATTTGGGTGCTTTTTCATAATGATCAAAAAGCATTTGATAATTACCACGACCAGAAGTCATAGTTCTTAAATCAGTTGAGTAACCAAACATTTCGCTTAATGGAATTCCTGCCTTGATAATAGATGCACCATCTTGACGAGTTTCGTTAGTTTTTATTTGTCCTCTACGACGAGAAACATCTCCCATTATATCTCCAAAATATTCTTCAGGAACTATAATTGAAACGTCCATAATAGGTTCTAAGATAACTGCTGATAGTTGTTCCTTACCATTTGTCAAAGCTTTTGAAGCAGCAATTTTATATGCCATTTCTGAAGAATCGACATCATGGTATGAACCATCAAACAATGTTGCCTTGATATCTATCATTGGGTATCCAGCTAAAATACCTGAAGCCATTTTATCTTCAAGACCCTTTTGAATTGATTTAATATATTCTTTAGGAATTTTACCACCAACAATTTTATCAACGAATTCAAAACCTTTATCTTCATTGGGTTCAAAGGTAATTCAAACATGTCCATATTGACCTTTACCACCAGATTGTTTAATGTGTTTTCCTTCAATATCAGCTTTTTTAGTAATAGTTTCTCTATAAGCAACTTGAGGAGCTCCAACAGTTCCTTCTACACCAAATTCTCTTTTCAAACGATCAACTATGATTTCAAGGTGTAATTCACCCATACCAGCAATAATTGTTTGTCCGGTTTCTTCATCTGTATAAGTTCTAAAAGTTGGATCTTCAGCAGCTAATTTTTGCAAACCTAAAGAAAGTTTTTCAGTAGCAGCTTTTGTTGCAGGTTCTAAAGCTTGTGAAATAACTGGTTCTGGGAAATTCATTTTTTCAAGAATTATTTTTCTCTTTCCTTCAGCTACAAGAGTATCTCCTGTAGTTGTATTTTTTAAACCAACAGCAGCAGCAATATCACCTGTTCTAACTTCATCAATTTCTTCACGATTATTCGCATGCATTTCTAAAATACGACCAATTCTTTCTTTTTGTTCTTTTGTTGAATTATAAACATAAGAACCTTTAGAAAGAACACCTGAGTAAACTCTAAAAAATGTTAATGTTCCAACATAAGGGTCAGTCATTATTTTAAAAGCTAAGGCAGAAAAATCTTCTTCATCACTTGCAGGCAATTCAACTTCTTTATCGTCAAGGTGACCTTTAATAGGAGGCACATCAAGTGGAGAAGGTAAATAATCAACAACTGCATCAATCATTGCTTTAACACCTTTATTTTTAAAGGCTGTTCCACACACTGCTGGGAAAAATTCTGAAGTTAATGTTGCTTTTCTAATAATCGATCTTAATCTTTCGGCATCAATTTCTTGACCATCTAATAAATCCATCATTAATTCTTCATCAAAATCAGAAACAGCTTCTACTAATTCATGTCTTTTGATTATCGCAATATCCATCAAGTCTTCTGGAATTGGAATTTCTTTACCAATTTCATCTGGAGAACCATCAAATTCTCAAGCCTTCATTTCAACCAAATCTATATGACCTAAGTAATCTGATTCTGATCCAATATTTCATTGAACAGGAACAGCATTACCACCCAATAATTTTCTAACTGATTCAACGGCATTTTCGAAATTAGCTCCGGCTTTATCCATTTTATTTACAAAAACTATACGAGGAACTTTGTAATTTGTTGCTTGTCTTCAAACAGTTTCCGTTTGAGGTTCAACACCAGATTGAGCATCAAGTACTGCAACAGCACCATCAAGAACTCTTAAAGAACGTTCTACTTCAACAGTAAAATCAACGTGCCCTGGAGTATCGATAATGTTTATTCTTTTATCTTTTCAAAGAGCTGTTGTAGCTGCAGAAGTAATTGTTATTCCACGTTCTTGTTCTTGAGCCATTCAATCCATTTGAGATTCACCAGTATGTGTTTCACCAATTTTATGAATTTTATTAGTGTGTAAAAGAATTCTTTCTGTTGTTGTTGTTTTACCAGCATCAATATGTGCCATTATTCCTATATTACGGTAATCTTTAATATCAAATTTTCTTGCCATTGTTTTTCCTTTTTTATTTCATTTTAATTATTTAAATCATTTTTTTATATACAATAAAATTCCCTATTATTAAGGAATCTATCATTAAAAATAAACTTATCATCTAAAGTGTGCAAAAGCTTTATTAGCTTCCGCCATTTTATGTGTATCTTCTTTTTTCTTAACAGAACCACCGGTTCCTTTAGAAGCATCAATTATTTCATTAGCCAATCTTAAGTCCATTGTTTTTTCAGTTCTTAATCTTGAATAATTAATTAATCACCTAAGAGTAAGTGTTTGTTTACGACGTGAAGAAACTTCAGAGGGAACTTGATAATTAGTTCCTCCAATACGTCTTGTTTTAACTTCAAGTTGAGGAGTTATATTTTCAACTGCTTTTTTAAATATTTCAATCGGTTCTTCATTTGTTTTTTGTTTAATTATTTCAAAAGCTGAATATAAAATTGATTCAGCAGTTGATTTTTTTCCATCAAGCATAATAGTATTGATTAATTTAGTAACTATTTTAGAGTTAAAAATTGGATCACTAAGGACTTCACGAACGGGAGCTTTTCTTTTTCTTGACATATATTTTTTATCCTTTCAAGATTTATTTTAATTAATTATTTTGCGCTTTAGGTTTTTTAGTTCCATATTTAGATCTAGATTTATTTCTATTGTTAACTCCAGCAGCATCTTGCGTACCTCTAACAATAGTATAACGAACTCCAGGTAAATCTTTTACCCTTCCCCCTCTAATTAAAACAACAGAGTGTTCTTGCAAATTATGTCCTTCTCCTGGGATGTAAGCAGTAACTTCCATTCCATTTGATAATTTAACCCTTGCATACTTACGTAAAGCTGAATTGGGTTTTTTAGGAGTCATTGTTGCTACCCTTGTACAAACACCTCTTTTAAAAGGAGATGGTTGAATTGTTGATTTTTTATGTAGTGAGTTAAATCCTAAAGAAAGTGCTGGTGACTTTGTTTTACGAATTTTTGGATGTCTTCCATCATTTACAAGTTGATTTATTGTTGGCATTTATTTCCTTTATATATCTACAAAATAGTAATTGTAGTTTTCTAATTATACAACAACTCACCCTAGTGTATCGAAAAAAATATTTTAAATCAATTTATTTTTTATAAAGTTAAAAAATAAAATATTATTCTTCAACTTTAGGTTCTTTGTTTTTTATCTTTGGTTTTTTATCTTTTTTTATTTTTGTTTTGGTTTCTTTTGTTTTGGTTTCTGTTTTCAAATTATCTGGATTAATTTCAATGCTTTCATTTTTTTCAATTTCTTCAATATTTTCATTATCATAAGATTGAGATACTGATAAAATGATTTTAATTAATTCTGCTTTTTTCATATCTTCGTTTCCAGAAATAGATAATTTATCAGCTATTTTTCTCAATTGACCAACAGTCATTAATTGTAATTTAGAAAATTTAGCGTCATGTTCTTTGGGTTTAACTGATGAATTAGCATTATTTTCCGCAGCATCTCCTGGTTGAGGTTGAGGAATCGGATTTTGTCTTCTTTGTTGAAATGGAAATGGAAATGGAGATTGTTGTTGATAAGGGTTATTCATATTATTTGGATCCATACCTGGATTTGCCTCATAAAAAGCAATGATTTCTTCTTGTCTTTTGGCAATGAAAAAAAGTCTTTTAATTTTTTTTATTTGTCTTGATAATAACAATCAAACAGGTATTGTTAAAAATTTTAAAACAAAATAAACAATCATGATATCACTTCCAGAGACAATACTAAAGTCTTGACCCATAAAGATTTGCATTAGACTAAATAATGAGAAAAATGTTTGAAAACCAAGAAAGAAAGAAGAAATTGAATCTAATTTTTCAAATGATTTAGCTTTATAACAAACAAAAATCGAATATATAAACACCACAGCACAAAGAGAGAAGGCGATAGTCATACCAATTAAAGTCATTGTCATACCGTTAAAGTAACTTTTGGCATTTTGATTGGCATTTTCAGTAAAAAAACCTTCAAAATATGGAATTAAATCATTTTGATAACTATAAGAAACAACAACCAAAGATAAGTGCAAAGCAAATAAAACTATTAAAGAAGCAGCAAAACCGATGATTCATCATCTATATTTTTTTTCTTCTTCTCAAAGTTCGCTTACTTTTTTGGAATTAGTTGAATTCATCATTTCTGGAAACATAATTAACACTCCTTATTAAATGTATTAATTATATCAAATCTCTAAGATTCTAAATCTATATTTTTGAAAAATTCACTGGGCAGTTCTGATTCGACTTCTATGAATTCACCAGTTATATGAACAAAAGATAATTTATAGGCATGTAGCCTTTGGTGAAAGTCATCTAAAGACCTTCCATATACAGGATCACCAACCACAGGAAAGTTAATATGTTTTAGATGAACTCTGATTTGATGAGTTCTTCCTGTTTCTAATTCACAACGAACCAAGGTGTAATTTGGATAAACTATTTCTGGATATACATGAGTGATAGCGTTTTTTGAATTTTGTCTAGTTACCGTCATTTTTTGACGATCATTAACATTACGCCCAATTGGAACATTGATATGAATAACATCATTCATAACTTTTCCAACAACAAGAGCTTTGTAAATTCTATTTACTTTATGGTCTCTAATTAATTCAGAAAAATATTTATGAGCAGCATTATTTTTAGCAATTAAAATCAAACCGCTAGTATGCTTGTCAATTCTATGGACTATTCCTGGTCTAATATTTCCATTTAAATCTGAAAGATTTTTAAAATGGAAAAGTAAGGCATTAACCAGCGTTCCATCTTTGTTTCCTGGAGCTGGGTGAACAACCATTCCACTTTTTTTGTTAATGATAATGATATGATCATCTTCAAAAACTATATCAACCGGAATGTCTTGAGCAATCATAACTATTTCATTTTGGATTTTTTCTTTAATCACAACTGTTTGACCTTCATTAATCATAAATTTGACTTTCCTAACCAAAGTTCCATCAACATATACTCCATATAAATCTATGATTTCTTTGATTTCATTTCGAGAAAAAACACTATTATCAGCTATAAATTTATCTATTCTAACTTTTTCATTTGACTTTAAGACAATTTCTTCTTTTAATAACATATATTTATAATAACATATATTGTCAAATAAAGAAATTATGATTTGAGACACTATTAAAATATGCTATAATTTTTTTGTGACTATTCTATTAAATAATGGTCACAAAAAACCTAAAATAAGGAGTTAAAATATGGAAAATTCTGAGAAAAAATCTTGCGAAATGAATTCTTGTTCATGTCCATCAAAAGAAACATGTTCATGCAAACATGAATCTTCATGTAAAGATGGATCTTCATGTTCAATGAAAAAATAATTTAATTATTTAATATTGGTAATACAAAATAAAAACACCGTATTTAAGTGGTGTTTTTATTTTTTTAAAATTAAATAATTAAATTATTTTTTATAAAATACAAGAATATTCAAAATAATTCTTTTAATTCTACTAGAAGTATATCTTTTAGAATTTACTTTATTTACAAAGGCTTCATAAGTAGGTTCATCAATGTTTTTATAAAATAGATTTTCTATTCCCTCCGACACTAAATTTATACTAGCGATTTCACTTAAGGGTTTTGTTTTCATTATTTTTTGAAATTTTGAATATTTATCTTCAATGCGTTTGGGTGTTTTTTTGAAAATCATTGGAGAATATTTAGAAATATTTTCTCCATCAAAAATCATTTTTCTAATTTTTGACGCCGAAGCCATATTCCCCTTTGTTTCATCAGAATGAAATCCAACTTCTCTTTTTATACATATAGCTTTAATTTTGTAGTTATTATTGATTATCGCCTTAACATATTCTATTCCCAAAATATCATTTGGCATTTGAAATGACTTACCACACATATTTTCTAAAGTTAGCGCTGAAGCTCGAGGGAATGAATTGCCGCCTTTTAAATTTAATTTTAATTGTTTGTTATATTCTTCAAAATTATCTTTCAAAGTATTTGCAATATTGTAAAAAAGATCTATATTATTTGTTTCTGAGCCAAAAACTATCTTTGAAACTTTGTGTTTATTCAGTAAACTCACAGCCGCTTGTGCAAATACATGAGCTGCTTGAAGAACAAATTTTTGCGGTAACTCAATAACCTTATGAATTCCATGTTTCAAAGCTACTTGCTTTCTTTTTCTAAAAGAAGCGATTGCAAGTTCGCCTCTTTGCACATATTTGCCTGACATTACAACAATAATTTTTTCTCCAGGAAAATTTTTTTTAATATAATTAATTTGATATATGTGACCATTATGAAATGGATTGTATTCTGCTATAATTCCTATTGACATATCTTTAATTCTACTAACATATAGGATTTAATAAAAATAAAAGTCATTTTTATTAAATAATGATATAATTATTAAAATATATTCATCAAAAAGTTGAAATTAAGAGGAGATTAAAATGGCTATAGTTCCTAAACGTAAAACTTCCAAGCGAAGAAAACGTGCTCGTAGAACGCATGATTCATTGACTAAATTAAATTTAGTTGCATGTAAAAACTGTTCTCAAAAAATAGAACAACATAGAGCGTGTATGTTTTGTGGTTTTTACAAAGGTGAAAAAGTACAAGGTTATAAGGCTCTTAACGACCGTTAATTGTAACTAAAATAGACATTAAAAATGGACTAAAAGTCCTTTTTTTTGCTTTTTTAGGTGTTTTATATTCTGTAAAAATATAGATTAAAATAAATCATAATTTTACACATAATTTAAATATTTTATATATAAGTATGTATAATATGGAAGATAGTGGTAAGGAGTGGTAAATGTTTTTAGGTACTTATTTGAGAAATATTGACTCTAAAAATAGAGCCATAGTACCCCCCAAATTGAGGGAAGAGCTTGGACAAGTTTTTTACATCACCTTTGGTGCTGATAAAAATTTGGAATTAAGATCTAAATCACAATTTGAGGATTTTGCTCAAAGAATTCAATCAAATAACGCAATAGATCCTTTAATTAAGAAATATAATCGTTATATATTGGGTAATACTGTTGAAGTAGAACTTGATAAAATTGGTAGATTTACCATTACTGAACAACATTTGCTTCCTGCCTCTATCAAAAACGAAGTTGTATTTGTTGGAGTTGGCTCACATGTTGAAATGTGATCTAGTGAAAATTATGCAAATTCACAAAAAGATTTTGAAGATGAAGATTATTTATCAAGTCTTACAACAGAAATGTATAAGAAAGGTATTAAATTATAATGGATCATATTCCGGTTTTACTAAATGAAGTCATACAGGCTTTAAATATTAAAAAAGATGGAATATATCTAGATTTAACACTTGGAAGAGCAGGACATTCAAGAGAAATCTTGAAACGAATTCCTGAAGGTATGTTAGTCGCTTTTGACAAGGATATAAACGCTATTATAAAATCTAATAGTTATCTTTCAGAAGTAGGCAGCAATTTCGAGCTAGTGCATTCAGACTTTATAAACATTAAGGATACATTAGACAAACTTGGAATTAAAAACGTAGATGGAATTCTTGTTGACTTAGGAATATCTTCTCCACAAATCGATGATAAAAATCGCGGATTTTCTTATTCCAAAGATGCTTATCTTGATATGAGAATGGATCAGAGCCAAGAATTAGATGCAAGTATGATTGTAAATAATTATTCTGAAGATGAATTGATCGAAATTTTTAGAAATAACGCAGATGTAAAATTACCAAAAGTAATAGCGAATGCCATTATAAAGAATAGACCAATAAATACGACTGAAGAATTAGTAAATATTATACGTGATAGTTTACCTGCAAAAATTGTAAGAATGAAGAATCCAGCAAAAGCTGTTTTCCAAGCTTTAAGAATTGCGGTAAATAATGAATTGGAATCACTCAAAATCCTTCTAGACAATTCAATGGAATTCTTGAAGAAAGATTCTGTATTAGCAATAATATCGTTTCATTCTATCGAAGATCGAATTGTGAAAAAATATTTTGGAAACCTAACAAAAAGTAAAATTGACCATAAAATTCCAATTCAAGAAGAGAAACATTGGTCAGTTAAAACATATTCACCTAAAGAAGAAGAAATTCAACTAAATAATCGTGCTAGAAGTGCAAAACTTAGAGTATTAAAAAAAATAAGATAGAAATGGAAAAAAGATAAGTATGGAAAAAGAGATTTTAGTTTTAATGAAAATATCAAATAAAGAAATTTCAATAACTGCAATAGAACAATTTAATTCAAACAACGTTGAAATCTTCTCGGATAAAGATATCCCAGTAGATGCCGCAACATCGATTGAATTTATCAAGAAATCTATAAAAGAAATTGAACAACTGGTTTTTGCTAAGATTCATGAAGTATCAATCATTTATGATGCAACTTCTCTAGCTAAAATAAAACAAAAACTTATTAGTGAAAATATATCTAACTTAAACAATGAAGAAATAAGTCAAAAACACTATGATAACGCGCTAAAAAAAGTGAAAGAATTCTATAATAAGAACGAAAATTCGCAAGATGATGTTCCTATATTATTTCAACCATTTCAATTTAATGTAACTGGTGAAGATGATAAAGTGAAAGTGTACTATGAACTACCAATAGGAAAAAAGGCTAAAAAAATAGAAACATTATTTTCCGTTACAACTTTAACTAAAAATCATTATAATAGTGCTTTAAATATTTGTAAAAAAGCAAACTTGAAAATATCACAAATATATTCAAGTTCAAATGTAAGCCCATATATTTTAGAGAATGAGCAAAGAAAGAATGTATCAATTACCATGCAGGTAGAAAAATATTATTCGAACTTAATCATTACTAATAACGGGGTTACTGTTGTTACCAAAAATTTAAAATATACTTTTGAAGATTTATGCACAAAGATTGCAAGCGAATTTAAAGTTTCTAAAAAATTGGTTTATGAATTGATTGCTAATGAAGGTATTATTACAAAAGATAACGAAAAGTTAAATAGAATTATTTTTCACAAAAAAAATATGCATATAAAAGCTTTTCAATTAACCGCAATATTAAAATCATTTATAAAAACATTACTTGAAGAAGTTGATGAATTTATTAAAACAAAACATGAATCTCTTAAGGCCTATACTCTAAATGTAATTGGAAGAATAGAAGGAATTGAAAAAATGGAAGAATATTTCAAAACAATTCTACCAAATAATATCATTTGCATTAATATGAGACCAATTAATTATTTATTGTTAAATTATAACAATAGACCAATATTTGGATTAACTAAATTACTGGAAAATATAAGTAAAACTAAGAACGATGAAAAAATTATTGCTATTACAAAACCTAATACAATTACTCAAAAAGGTTGAATGAAACCCCTATACAAAAAAAACGTTTCATCAATAACTAAATAAGGAAAACACGACAAAATATGACTAATGCTAAAAATATAAAAATACCTTTAATTGACATAAAAGTTATTGGGGTTGGTGGTTGTGGAAATAATTCAGTTGCCAAAATGATCAATGATGATTTTGATGGTGTACAATTTATTTTTGCAAATACAGATAAACAATCATTAGATACAATTGAATCAGAAAACTCCATTTATCTAGGTAGTGAAATAAACGATGGCATGGGGGCTGGCGCTAATCCTGAAATTGGGAAAAGTGCTGCAATTGCTTCCGAGGAAAAAATTAGAAATAAAATTATGGGCAGTAAGTTATTGATTATTACGGCAGGTATGGGCGGAGGCACCGGAACTGGTGCATCTCCTATAATTGCAAAGATAGCAAAAGATATGGGTATATTAACAATCGCAATTGTCACTACACCTTTTTCTTTCGAAGGAAAAAAACGTGACATCAATTCACAAAGTGGAATAGAAGAACTTAAAAAAACAGTGGATTCTTTAATAATTGTTTCAAACAATAAATTATTAGAAAACTACTCCGATATTTCTTTTGAAGATTCCTTCACTATGGCAGATAAAATTTTAAAAAATACAGTACAAATAATAACAGACATAATTTTAAAACCATCATATATTAATCTTGATTTTGCAGATGTATGTTCTGTAATTAAAAATAAAGAAAATGCATATATTTGACAAGGAAAATCTTCTGGAAAAAATAAGGCTGAAAAAGCTGTAATGAAAGCCATTAGTTCGAACATGTTAGAAAATTCTATTAATGATTCTACAGATGCTATAGTTAACATAACTGGCGGAAGTGATATATCTTTAAAAGAAGCAAATTTCATTATGACAAAAATTAAAGAACAAACAAACGAAAATATCAATATTATTTTTGGGATTAGAAAAGACGAAAGTATTCAAAACGAAATACATGTTTCAATAATTGCCACTTCAAGTAAAACTAGTTCTAAACAAGTTGAACCAAAAAGTGAGAAATCATTAAACATATTTAACCGTAGTTCAAAACATAAAAAACACGAGGAAGAAGAATTCGATCAAGAATTCATACCAAAAAACGCCAACATTCACGATGACTCTTTTAAAATAATTGATGAAGATGATGATGAAATTCCATTTTTCTTAAAATAAAATTGCTAAATTGATGTTTCGAAAATTTTGTAATTAAATTTAAAAAGATAAAATTTTATACTAATTTATCAAAAGTAGCTCCCTCAAGGAGTTATTTTTTATTTTAATTGAAATAATTTCAACTATAATTTAAAAATAATTAATATAGAGAAAGAGGATTATGAAAGATAATTGAGTTAAAAATTCTCTAGGATATGAATCTGGTATTGAAATATATCAAGATAAAACAATGTTTAATTACTCTGTTGATACAATTCTTTTGGGTAATTTTGTAACTATAAACAACAAAACCAAAAATGTTTTAGAAATAGGGGCTAATAATGGCGCTCTAAGTATATTTATTTCTGAAAGAAGTAGCAAAATAAAAATTGATGCTGTGGAAATTCAAGAAAAAGCTGTGGAAATTGCAAAGATTAATATTGAGATGAATAAAAAAAATGATCAAATATCGATTATTAATAGTGATTTTAATATTTACTCGAAAGAATATGCAAAAAAACAAGGTGCAAAATATGATTTGATAATTTGCAATCCTCCATTTTATAAAGTTGAAACCAAACCTAAGGCAAATGCAACTGAAGAAATGTTAATTGCTACACATGAGTTTAAACTTAACCTTGATCAAATTTTTGAAGGTAGTTCTAAGATTATTGAACAAAAGGGTTGCATTGCTTTAGTAATACCTCCTGAAAGATTGGTAGATATCTTTGTGTCTATGAGAAAATATAATTTTGAACCCAAAAGAGTAAAAATGATTTTCCCTAGAGAAACACAAAAACCAAATTTGGTTTTGGTTGAGGCTCGCTTCCAAGCAGGATGAGGAACCAATTTTGAAACAAATATATACTTACATCCAGAAGATAAAAATGTTCACAAATATACAGATGAAGTATTCCAAATTTATAAACCAATAAAAGTAAGAGAGAAATAAAATGAAAAAACCAAAAACATGTTATATAACAACACCAATTTATTATCCTTCTGGGAATCTTCACTTAGGACATCTTTACTCCACAACTATTGCTTGAACTTTGAGCAATTATAAGAAGAAAATGGGATATGATGTTTTACTTGGAACAGGTTCAGATGAACATGGTCAAAAAATTCAAAAAAAATCTTTAGAAATGAATTTATCACCACAAAAATATGTCGACAAACAAACAGAAATATTCGTTTCTTTTTGGGAAAAATCAGAAATTAAATACGACTTATTTAGTAGAACCACAAACAAAGAACATAAGGAAACAATTGAAAAAGTTTTTAATTTTTTGCTAGATAATAAATTTATTTATAAAGGGAATTATAATGGACTTTACTCTATAAATGATGAGGAGTTTGTTTCAGAAAAAGATGCTATTAAAAAAAATGAAAAATTTTATCATCCAACAAGTAATCATTTATTAGAAATTATTCAAGAAGAATCATATTTTTTTAAAATGGATTTGTTTTCAAATTGACTTGTTGAATATAATCAAGAAAATCCAGATTTTGTAATACCTTCAAAAATATGAGCTGAATTGAAGAAAAATTTCATAGATAAAAAATTAGAAGACCTTTCAATAACGAGAGTTTCATTTACTTGAGGCATCAAGATTAATAAAGACCCCAAACACGTTGTATATGTTTGATTAGACGCTTTATTTAGTTATTTAACAGCATTAAATTGATCTCCAAACGATGAATCTGAAAATTATTTGAAATATTGAAAAAATGGTAATGAAATTATTCATGTTGTTGGTAAGGAAATATCACGTTTCCATTGTATTTATTGACCAATTTTTTTGAAGGCTTTAAATCTTAAAATGCCAACTAGTATTTTATCTCATGGTTGATTAATTACACCAGAAGGAAAAATGTCCAAATCCAAAGGCAATGTTATAAATCCCTTAGATTTAATTGAAAAATATGATATTGAAGTAATTAAATATTTTTTAGTATCACAAATAAATATATTTAATGATGGTATTTTTGATGAAAAGCTACTAATAAATACATACAATTCAGATTTAGCCAATACTATTGGAAATTTAGTTTCAAGAGTTTCAGCAATGATTCATCAATCATTTGATAATCCTGTTAAATATGGGAAACAAAATGAAGAAATTGATAATGAAATTTTAGATAAAATAAATATAGCATTTCAACAATACAAATTTTATTTTGATAAATTTCAATTTGATAAAGGTTTAGGAGAAATGATAAATCTCGCAAAAGATTTAAACAAATATATTGACTTAACAACACCTTGACTTTTAAAAAGTAATCTTGTTAGATTAGAAAAGGTGTTAAACACTCTTTTAAATGGTATTTATGCAGTCATCGCAATGATGGAAGTTATTATGCCCAATAATTCTAAAAAACTTCTTAAAACTTTGAATTTAAATGGATTAGATTTTGCAGAAATATCTAATTTTAAAAAATTTGATAAATTGAAAATTAACGAGTATAACATTATTTTTTCTCGCCTTAAAGTTTAATAGTATAATATATTTAATATGAAAAAAAATGTTTTAAAATCATTAAAGGTTGCGCTATTTGGGGTTTCTTTAGTCTTGGTCGGAACTATAACATGATTATCCGTTGAATTAATTATGGACAACCAAACAACTAACGAAAACAACAATCTAAATAATGAAAAAAAAATAGTTTTAGAGAAATCACAAGATGTGCCAGTCAAGTTAATTGAATATGAAAGTAATGGCTCATATTTTTTTGGTTATGAAGGATTACAAGCCATTAATAAAAGAATTAAATCTGATTTACAATTTGGTCCTGAAATTGAATCACTAAAAAAAATTACCATCAATAATTTATCCATTTTAAATAGTGATGTTAGTGGACAATATAATCCTTTTACTAGCGAAATATCAATATCCATTTCTAATTTAATACCGCAATTTCAAAACATTCCTTTACGAGAAAAAATAGATTTAGTTTTTCAAACTATTTTTCATGAATATGGACATCATTTTGCAAATACATATATAACTAGTATTAGTACAAACGACATTAGAAATTCTAAAAAATTATTTTATGAAAATAAAAATAAAAGTGTTCATAAAAATATTCCCAAAAAATTTTTAGAAGCATTTGAACAGTCATTGCACTATAACGATGACGTTACAAACAATTTATTGAGCAATAATAAAAATAGTATTTCCAGTAAAAAAAGTGCAAGTGAATTTTATAAAGAAACTAACGGAATAAACATTAAAAATAAAAACAAGGAAAGCGATTATTTGAAAATAAATGATTTTAATTTAACTACAAAGATACCATCAAGAGGTTCACAAAGAGATTTTTTAATTGATTCCAATAAATATACTTATTTATTTTCTATAGATGAATTATTGACTAGAAAATTACAACAAATATCATATATAGATAACCTAAATGGATCTTCTATAGCAAATCAAACAACTACATTTACAGGAACAGAATATCAAGGATCTTTTTCTCCAACAACAATCGCTATGGATATTTCAAAAAACCGAAAAATAGATTATTTAGGTAAGGAAACTTATAAAATTAATGATGAATTAATTCTTATGGATTATCCTTATGGAGGAAATTTTACTGATAGTACTGGAAAAAAACATGTTGTTCAATCTACAGCTGAAAATTTATGAATGGCATATTTTGATATTGGTGGATATAATTACGGAATTTCACAAATATTTTTAAGCAACTCTTCTGAACAAGTCTCAAAAAACACAAGAAGTCCGCTAATGAAAAATGATTTTACAAATATTATGTTTTCAGGATTTTTAGACAAATCAAAAAAATATAAATCATTATTACTAAAAGATGTAAATGGTTCATATAAAAAATATGATTTTCTAAAAAATAATTATGAATATAAATTTTTGAGTGCAAAAAGCAATGTTTTGTCAAAACAAAGAGATCTTGCTAAAATGCAAAATAAATTTGGTTACACCACTCCTTATATTAATATTGCTAAAGTTGATTTATCTTCACCTATAAAAGTTTGAAATGATAAAAATAATAATAATAAACTAGATACAGGTGAAGATGATTCATTAACTGTTTCTCTTGACAGACCAACAACTACATTTAGAGAAAGTTTCATGAAAACTTTTGAAGATGGAACCGTGTATAAAGATGAAGATATTAAGAATAGAGATTTTTATGAAGTTATTTCTAATGGTAAAGATGTATATTTACAATTATATAAAACGGATAATAAATCATCAAAGTCTTTAAAGGCGAATCAAGGTCAAGGATTTTCTAATTTGAATATTGGTATTTTTCAAGATATTATAATGCTTGATAATTGACAATACAAGAAAAAAAGATAAATAATACATATAAATAAATTGTCAACTAATATCAACGTTAATAATAAAGCTATTTTTATAAAAAATATTAATTACATAGTCAATGCCCATGTAGTAATAATTTAAATAATTTTTAAATGGAAAACCAAAAATAGAAATAACATAATTCATTGCAGCGATTGGCGAAAAGATAATTGAATTAATTAATCCTAAAATATTAATTCAACCATTTATATGAATAAAAAGAATTACAGAACACAAGTAAGAAATTAAAGCAATTAGCAAAATTTTTATTTTTTTATTTTTAATATCAACAACAAATAAAATACTAAATGTGATTAAAAAAGTGAAAATAAAAGATAGCGAAAAAATAACAAAAGGATTAGATATAAAAATAATTAACATAATAAAGGAGAGAATATCTATTTTATTAAATTTATTATTAAGTAATTCTCTATTGACAAAACAAAGAATTAAAAATAAAAATGCTCGCAAACTACTTAGTGGAAAATTCAAAAAATGTAAATATATAAAAATAATTAAAAACCCCATAAATTGACTAATTATTTTTTTAATTTTAATTTTTTTAAAAACAAATAAAATAACTGTCATTAATAAATTAATGTGAAATCCAGATATAACAAAAAGATGCAAAACAGATATATATTTAATTTTCTCATATAGATCTTTGTTTAAATCATTTCTCTTACCTGTTAAAATTAAAGAAGCATATTTAACATAGAAATTAGGACCTTTTAGTAAATAGTTTATAAATTGAGCTCTAATTGAAGTTTTTTTGTCTATTTTAAATAACTTAACATTAGTTGCAATATATTTTATATTTAAAGACTTTAAATAATTGCTATATTTATCTTTTTTTAATCTTAAATCTTCAATATTTGTAGTTCTAACATTTATTAAATCATCTATATTGAAAATGCTTTTTGATTTTAATAATATTTTGTTGTTGTTTTCAGTTATCACATAACCAGATGAAATAACTTGACTAATTTTATATTTATCATTTATTTCGACAATGTGTTTAGGGGTATTGAGAAAATAAATTCCACATATAAAACAAGGTATAACAAAAATTAAACTTATTAATCACTTCCAAGAAGTGAACAATATAATAATCAATATAATAATTATAAAAACAAGCCACTTGGCTTCTTTTGTTTCTCAATAAGCAAAAGAAAATATCAAACCCAATACAAAAAGAAGAAAATTTAAGAAAGATCAATATGCTCTTTTAAATAAACTAGAGTTTTTTCACCTATACCTGGAAGATCATCTATTTCATTTCATATCGGGGTTCCTTTGTTGGTATTTTTGTATTTGATAATTGTTTTTGAAATATTATCTTTGATTCCTATTGCCTTGAGTTGGTTAATTGTTTTTATATCTGAATATTTTATTTTAGGAATTTCACCAACTTTATAAGGAACGATAATTTCAAATGACTTATTTTGTTTAAACTCTAAACCTAATAAATGGATATCAGCAGAACTTTTTACATTTGCTTTAAAAATTATTTCTCTAATAGTTTGATCTTTAATAAATGAATAGTCTCCAGGAGAATCTACAGCTCCAGAGATTGTTGCAATTAATTTGTCCTCAATTATTATTGAAGATTTATTTTCAATGAAATTTGTATTTAAGAGATAAATCATACCAATCGATAAGCAACCTAAAAACATAGAAAACATTAAAGTTTTTATAAAAAATTTCAAAATTTAACACCTCACATATTAATGTATTTTTTTTCAATTAATTAGTTAAAAAAAATATATTAAATAAATAATGACAATAATTATCATTATTTATATATATAATTAGTTTTTAATGCAAGAAAATATGTTAATTGGAATTCATCAAAGACCTAAATCTATTTTTAAATTTTTGATTTTATCTTTACAACATGTTTTTGCAATGTTTGGATCAAATGTTTTAGTCCCAATGTTAGTTAATGAATCTGCGGGTTATGAAGTTATTCCAATTCAAGTTGCTTTTTTTTGTTCAGGAATAGGGACAATAATTTATTTATGTATGACAGGATTTAAAGTCCCTATTTATTTAGGTTCTTCTTTTGCTTACTTGGGAGCCATGACATCCTTATGAAGCACTTCTGGCTATAATATATTTCTATCTTTAATGATTGTTGGAATTATTTATATTGTAGTTGCAGGAATAATTCATTTTACAAAAGGTCAAGCATATATTAAAAAAATATTATCTCCGATAATAGTGGGTCCAGCAATAATGATGATTGGTTTATCCTTAATGACAAACGCTGCCAAAGATTCATATTTAAATCCCGCTTATGCAAATCATTTAGATTTAGGTAGTCGCTGAGCATTAATAGTTATTTCTATATTAACATTTTCAATAATTGTTTTTTGTTTTGTTTTCACAAAAAAATTTTTGAAAATGATTCCAATATTAATAGCTTTAACTTTTGGAACTTTATTTGCTTTAATGGTTTGAGGAATTGCAAATGGAACCGGCAATTCAACATTATCTGAAACAATATTCCCATCATCCAATTTGAATAAATTAACAGATTATAAAAATTGAAATTGATATCCTGATATAACAAATATGTGAACAAAAAGTCCAATAGTGAACAATGATTGATCATTTAAATCAGAAACTTTATTGGCAATCATCCCTTTGTCAATAATAACCATGTCAGAACATATTGGTGATCACATTAATATTGGAAATCTTACAGGAAATGATTTTATATCTAAAAAGCCTGGTCTTTCAAGAACACTGATAGGTGATGGGTTAGCCACAATAGTTTCTGCTTCTATGGGAGGCCCTGCAAATACTTCTTATGGTGAAAATACATCAGTAATTATAATGACAAAAATTGCTTCGGTTTGAGTTATATTTACAGCAGCTTGTATGTCAATAGCAATTTCTTTTATAGCACCAATTAGTCAAATTATTGCAATAATTCCTAAACCAGTTATCGGTGGAGTGGAAATAATTTTATTTTCCCTAATTGCAATTAATGGCTTAAAACTATTAATAAACTATAAAACCGATTTTTCAAAGCCAAAAAACATCATTATTTTCTCTTTAATTTCTGTCATGGGGTTAGGTGGTGTAGTATTTGATTTTTCACCCGAAATTGCTTTATCAGGAACAGGAGTAGCAATTATAATATCAATTTTTCTTAATATATTATTGCCAACTCAAAAAGATGATGTTCAAGAGTATATTCAACACGTTGATTTGGCTCCTTCAGATATTACAAATAACTTAAAAAATATTCGGCATAAAAGCAAGAAAATATTTATCAATACCAAGAAGAAAAAAGATAAAAAAGATAAAAGGGAAAAAGATTAAAGTTTTTTATCTAATAAAGATAAAAAAAATATATAATAACTTTGCATTGGTCAATTGCTGCAAAAATGTAGAGGAAAGTCCGCGCTAGCACCATCTGCGATGATGGTAGTGTTCATGTTAGATCCAATAAATCTAAGCCTAGACGACAAGTGCCACAGAGACGAGCTTATTAAGTTAAGGTGAAACGCGGTAAACTCCATGAGCTAGAAACCCAAATTTTGGTAGGGGAATTCACGTTAGAGAAATGAATCGAGCGCGAGAGGGAAACCTAGATAAATAATTGACACTTTTTAGAAAGAACAGAACGCGGCTTATAGATGCAAACCATGCTCAGGCATGGTTTTATTTTTAAATAATAAAATTTTAAAATATTTATTATATCTTAACTTATAATTATCTTTTGTTTTCTTATATAATTGTTATTATTAATAATATTAAGGAGCAAATATGGGTTGAGTAATGTGGTTAGTCATGGGGCTTCTTGTTGGTGTTATGATATTCTTTTTGGGATTCAGTTATTTTCGTGATAAAAAGAAAAATAAAATTGTCATTTATAAGAAAATTGAACTTAAAAATATCACTGCAAAAACATCAAAGGATATATCTCTAAGAATTAATACTATCGTTGAAATTAATCAAGAAAAAATAGATCAATTTGTTCCTTCAATAGGAATATTAACTATGAAAGAAATTAATACTATCGCCAAAGAAATGTTGAAAGATATTTATAAATCAAATCTTTTTAAAAAAATTTATCTTGCCGATGATTATGATCCTGAATTTGCAGATAGACTTAAAACATTAATTGATGTAAAATCTAATCATTGAAGTAAAAAATGTGTTGAAGAATTAAAATATTTTTTATTACTTGAAAATGAATTAAAAACTGATGATAATTATCTGCAAATAAAAGAAGAAATAAAAGCAAAAGTAAATGCAAAATTTAACAAAGAAGAAGTTCTTGAAAATCCAGAACAAGAATCTGATATTGAAAGTACTGCACCTTCTTTGGCGCCCGTTATAGAAGATAATTTAAATTCTGTAAAAAAGAGAAATAGTGAATCTGCCCAATAAATTAACTTTATTGAGAATATTGATGTTAATCCCCTTTGTGATTTTTATGTCCTTATTTTTGATACAAGGATGAGGTAAATTTCAATCATTAACTTACCAAGACCCTGAAACAATGTGACTATATTTATCAGGAATTGTTTTTGTATTAGCTATGCTTACTGATTGATTAGATGGTTTTTTAGCTAGAAAATATAATCAAGTGACTTCTTTTGGGAAATTATTTGACCCAATTGCAGATAAGATTATCACCACAACAGCAATTGTGTTTTTAATGTTATGCAACTATTCATTTGTATGGTTGATTCTAATATTTATCTTAAGAGATATTTTGGTTGATGGTTCAAGAAATCTGGCAGCAATTAAACAACTTAAAATAGAGGCTTCAATCTATGGAAAACTTAAAACAGTTTTTCAGTCTTTAGCTATTATAATATTATTTTTTATTACTCCAGCAATCCCTAATAAAGAAATTTTGGAAATAACATTATTAAATATTCCATTAATCATCGCAGGATTGCTAAGCATTGTATCTGGCAGTTTATATTTCAAACAAATTATTCCATACTTAAAAACTAAATAAATATTAAATGAAATAAAAAAAGAAGAAATTTATTTTTCTTCTTTTATAGTTTTTTTATTTTTTATTTTCAATGGCTTTTTTGATTTAACGCCCTTAAAAAGAATGTCATATATTTCTAAATAATGAGCAACAGGAATAAATTTTATTTCTGAAGTCACTTCTTTAGGAATATCAACTAAATTCCTTTTATTGTCTTTAGGTATAAAAATAGTTTTAATACCATTAGTTAATGCAGCTAATGATTTTTCTTTCAAACCACCTATCGCAAGTACTTTACCCCTCAAAGTTATTTCACCAGTCATTCCCACCAAATGTGAAACAGGTTTCCCTGAAAGTGCAGAAATAATCGAAGTGGTAAACGTTACTCCGGCAGATGGGCCATCCTTAGGCACAGCCCCTTCGGGAACATGAATATGGATAACATTTTCTTCAAAATCAAAATCAATATCAAATTTTTTTGCATTAGTTCTAATATAAGCTAGCGCTATCTGAGCTGATTCTTTCATTACATCTCTAAGTTGACCAGTTAACTTAAAGTCACCTTTACCAGGGAAAGTTGTTACTTCAATTGCTAAAGTTGATCCACCATAAGGTGTGTAAGCCAATCCATTAACTGAACCTATTTGCTCTTCTTTATCTATATCTTCATCAGAATATTTAATGACACCTAAAAATTTATTTATAGTTTTATCTTCTATAACAAATGAATTTTTAATTTTTTTCTCAACCACACCTAAAGCAATCTTTCTTGCAATTTTATCTAAAACTCTTTTAAGATTTCTCACACCAGCTTCAGCAGTATAGTGTTTAGTTATATATTTTAATTGTGTATCAGTAATTTGAAATTGTTCGGGAGTTAAGGCGTTTTGTTGAATAACTTTATCTATCAAATATTTTCTAGCTATATTAACTTTCTCAATAATTGTATATGAATTTAATTCAATAATTTCAACTCTATCTAATAACGGAGATGGAATACCCTCATAATAATTAGCGGTTGCTATAAACATAACTTTTGAAAGATCATATTCTATTTCTAAATAATGATCTTGAAAATTTGCATTTTGTTCTGGGTCTAAAACCTCAAGCATTGCTGATGATGGATCACCCTTATTATCAGATGACATTTTATCAATTTCATCTAAAAGAATAACTGGATTTGAAACTCCTGATTTTTTAATAGCTTGTATAATTTTACCGGGCATAGCACCAACATAAGTTCTTCTATGACCCCTAATTTCGGATTCATCTTTGATTCCACCTAAAGAAATTTTAATGAATTTTCTATCCAAAGACTCAGCAATAGCTTGAGCTAAGGATGTTTTACCAGTTCCTGGAGGACCCAACAAAGTTATTATTGGTGCATTATTTTGTCCTGACGCTTGATTATATCCATTAGCTTTTTGAAAAATACTTTCACTAATTTCCACATTTTCACCATCAATTAATTTATGAGATTTTTTCTTGGGAGGATTTTTTTCTTTATTATTAATAATAACAGCTAAAAATTCAATAATCCTTTCCTTAACTTCTTTTAATCCAAAATGATGTTCTTCAAGAATTTTTTTAGCTTTTTTAATATCAATTGATTCAATATTTGTTTTTTTTCACGGAAGAATAGTCAAAAGATCAATATATGTTCTGCTTATGTTTGCTTCTGGTGAAGATGACATCATATTTTTTAGTCTTGATTTTTCTTTTTTGATAGCCAAAATAACTTCTTCTGGGTATATTTTTTTATTTTCAGAAGAAGATAATATTTCATCTATTTTTTCTTCGGTCTCATCATCATCTCCCAATTTATTTCTAATTACTTTCATTCTTTCACGTAACAAAAATTCTCTTTGTTGATTATCCAAATTTTTCTTAATATCTTTATCTAAATTAACATCTAATTCCAACATATTTTTATAAGTAATAAGTGATGATAAAAAATATTTATATTGTTCAATGATGTTTTTTGCTGAAAATATTCTATATTTATCTTCAAAAGAAAACTCAATAACAGAAGCAATACTATTAATAAAATTTTTCTGTCCCATCGAACTTTTTAATATGGCAATATTTTTTGAAGGAAACAATGTTTCTCCTCTTGAAATAGAAGAAATTACAGTATCAATCTTGTCCACATAAATAGCCAATTCTTTCTCTGAAACATCTTCATTAATTTGATCATCAACAAATTCTCCAGAAAAAAATTCTATGCCTTTGTCATCAACTGCTAAAGGGTCAATATCTATCACTTTAACTCTTTTTTCACAAATTAAATGTAACTTTAAGTGACCGCCAACTATTGGTTCAGTATTAGTTACAGTACATTGAATTCCATATTCATAAAGTTCAGTTTTATCATTAATAGTTGATGCATTAATATTTTTTTGAGCAACTATAACTATCTTATTAGAAAAAACATTTTTTGAAATATTTATAGAATTTATAGATTTTTTTCGACCGACTTCTAGAGTCATAGGAGCTGTTTCAAAACCGATAATTTCTCTAGACGGTATAAATGGTAAATTCATATTTTCTCCTTGTTTGTGTATTTTGATAAAATAAGATAATTATTTATATCAATATCAATATAAAACAATTATAAACAAAAAACTAAAAATATTAAATTTTAAGATGAATATTGGTAACATTTAGCGAATATATTGATTTACATTAATCAAATTTGATAATAACAAAGAATTAATTGCTAATGAAAATATGTTAAAGGTTCCATAAACCAATACAATTCCAGCTCAATAATTAGGTAGTATTAAAATTAGCATTCCATTAGACTCATATTGTTCCATTAATTCTATAAAATTTATTGAAAGATTTTGATCAATAATATGGAAAAATATTGGTGTAAAAATCATTCCATTTAAAGCAATCATTATTATTGTTGTAATTATTGATGAAAACAAGAAAATTAAAATTATTTTCTTGTTTTTTAATATCTTTTTAAAAACAAAATTGAAAGATACAAAAAAAAGACAAGTGATAATAAATATTATTTTACCGATTAAAAATAATTGAATGAACCCAATGTTCGTTCCAGGCAAAAAAGGATGAATAATGAAATTGCTTAAAAGTGTTATGAGTCCATATTTTCATCCAGTTACCATAAATGATAAAGAAATAAAAGCTATACCAATATCAACCCTTAAAAATGATGCACCGAATATAAAGGGTATAATATTTGAAATCATTGAGCCAATCAAAGATAAGGCAAGCATTAAAGAGCTAAAAACTAGAGAAAAATATTTTGATTTATTTCTCATTAATTTCCTTTCTTATTTTACTTAGAGATATTTTAAATTAGATTATTTCAATATTAACCTATAGCAATATCTTCTTCTAAGTAATCAAATGTTAATTGTTTATTTTTATTTCCTCTTCACACCAGTATGGTTGATGATATTCCGAGTTGACCTATAAACATAGTAAGAATGATTGCTATTTTTGAAATGCCGTTCAAACTAGGTGTGAGTCCAGTAGATAAACCTGTTGTACCAAAAGCAGAAGAAACTTCAAACAAAATATCAATATAACCAAAGTTTTGGAGAGAATCATTATGAATAGAAGACATAGTTATAAAAGAAGTGATGAAAATTATGAAAATAGAAATAGAAAAAACTATTTGCGCAGTGTTGGTTGTTTCCTTCGGAATTTTTCTATTGAAGACCCTCACGTTAGGAGTACCTCTAATTTTAGATCATATCGAAAGAATTATAAGAGCTATTGTAGTCGTTCTTATTCCTCCGGCTGTTGAAGAAGGCGCTGAACCTATAAACATCATTACAATATAAAGAATAATTGTTGGTTCTGATAAGTGTTTAAGATTAATGGTTGCAAATCCAGCGTTACGTGTTGAAAATGTATTGAAAAATATCGCCATAAATTTTGAACCAGTATCTCCAATGTCACTTTGTCACAAAGGAACTTCATCTCCATCCAAACTTCTAATGGACGTAGTTTCAAATGCAAATGCAAATATTAAACCAACAATTGAAATGGTCAAATAAGAAATGCAACTTATTTTTGAAAACAAAGAAAATGCTGGAGGATTTCCAGGCAACCTTTTAATTTTATGAGCTAATCAAGAATATGTATCATAAATAACAGGATATCCTATTCCACCAATTATGAATAAAATTAAGAAAATTATTTGAATAGAATATGCTGAATAATATGGCGCCAAGGATGTGCTTCCAATTATGTCAAATCCAGCATTATTTATTGCACTAATGGAATGAAAAATAGCAAATCTAATTGATAGTTCAATATTTCCAACAGGATTATTTTCAGGACTTAATTCCGTTGGTATTTCAAAATAAAAAATAAAAGAAAGAATAAAAGAAGATAATGTAATTAGAGATAAAATTAAACTAACCGATACAATTATTGTTTTTTTGGAAAGACCTGCATCTTTTGACGATCTTTCTTGACTCAATATATTTCTAGTAGATAAATTTAATTTTTGTCGAAAAATAAAATTGAAAACATAAACTTTCACAGCAAATATACCAATTCCGCCCAATAAAATTAAAATAGCTATTATTGCCTGACCAAACATAGACCAAGTTTCCGAAGTAACAACAGTGACCAAACCTGTATCACTAAAAGCACTAGCCGCAGTGAACAAAGCATCTATATAATGAACTTGAACACCTTCACGATGTGAAAAGGGAGTTAGCAACAATAATGAACTAATAATTGTGACTAAAAAGTAAGTAATAAAAATAATTTTTATGTTAGATAAATTGAAAAAGAATTGATTAATTTTTTTAAAAAAATTTTTAATATTTATATCATTTTTGTTTTTATTTTTCATATTTAAGTATTATACTAATAAAATAATGTTAAAATTATATTTAAAAATATATGTGAGGTGCGGTTATGTCAAGAAAAGATATATGCGTTATTGGAATAGGTCGTTTTGGTAGCGCTGTTGTTTCAAAATTGATTGATTTAGAACAAAATGTTTTGGCAATTGATCAAGATGAATTGAAACTAAATAAATTAAAAGATAAAACTATAAGTTCTGTTATTTTAGATGCCGCTGACATGAATGCATTACAAGCTATTGGCATTAGTAATATTGATACTGTAATAGTTGGTGTTGGAGATAATATTGAAATTATAGCTGCTTTATTAGAACTTAAGATAAAGCATATTATTGCAAGAGCAAAAACTCATAGACACGCTAGAGTGCTGAAGCAAATAGGTGTTGATGTTATCATTAGACCAGAAGAAGAATCAGGAACTCGAACAGCATTAATTGCAACTAATTCTAATTTCATTAATTTTTCGCACTCTCTAAAAGAGTTAGGTGATGGATTTGTTATTGGATCAACAAAAGTAAAAAATGAAAACTATATTGGTATTCCCTTAAAAGATTTGGCATTGAACAAAAAAGGAATTACCATCGTTCTTGTAAAAGATAACTTAAAAAGCACTCTTCCTGATGGTTTAGTTAAATTAAATTTTAATTCTGTTGTAACAATTGTAGGAATGGTTGATCATGTTACAAAATTTATTGGTTTACTTAATAAAAATATTGATCCGAAAAAGAAATCCATAACATTTGATACTAAGCTTAAAAAACTAAAATAGATAATTATTTAAATAATATAAGTTTTTTATTTTCTTGATATTTTCTACCCTCTTTAGCAATTTTAATTTCATCCAATAAAACAGCATCACAACTAAATCCAATATTGATTTTCAAAATTGATTCACCAACGCCGTACGAATCAACTGGTGCCTTATTTTTTTCAAAATCAGCTATTTTTTGTGCATTGAATCCTGAAGAAACAATTATTTTTACATGCTTACCTTTATTTTTATCCAAAGATTCTCTTAGTCTTTTAACTTGTTCAACATTGACACCATATTGTGGTGTTTCATTTGCAAACATTTTATCAACCATATTAATTGAAGTATCAATTCTTACTCCTGATAATTTTTCACCTAATTCTTTTAAAACCAATAAAGAATCCGCAATTACATCATTATTAAAATCAACTAAAGCGATAAATTCTTGCTCCTCAGGAAATGTTTCAACATAAGCCTTCATAACAGAGACTAAATCACCACCAAAATGCTGAATCAAAATATGGGGAATTGATCCAAAAATAACCTCTTCTTTCCCTTGGGCTCCTATATAAGTTGAATGCCCTATTATCCCTGAATCCTCAACAGCTTTACCATCTACTCCTTGATTTAAGTAATGATCACCACGATCTCCCATATAAACAATGTTCTTTTTTCCGGCAGCTTTAATACATCTATAAGCGTTTGTTGCAATAGATGTTGATCTAGCCAAAATTCCATCAATAACACCTTCATAAATTCCAAAATCTCTATAATGACCAGTTAGTTGTAAAACAGGTTCCAAATTACTAATTAATGTCTTGTCTTTCAAATATTTAATTTCATACTTAGAAGTGTCAGTATTTTCTTTCAATAAATCCAAAACTTCTTTCATTCCCGATAATAAAACATCATCATTTCTTTGAAAAAATTGTACAGTGACAATACTGTTTGGTTTATATTTTTTTATTATTGCATCAGCGATAAAAAAATATTGAGCTATATATTTTTTAATTTCCATCATAAATCCTTAGTTTATATTTATATTATTTTAACATTTATTAAAAAATATATATAATTTTAATTATGGTTAAAAAATATTACGACTCATTCTTGAGCTACAACAAAAAACATTTCACTGAAAATAAAAAATTAATATTAATTAATCTTTCTATTTTTTTCGGATTAATACTTACTTTGATATTAATAGACCAACTAACTAAAACATTTTTATTTGAATGAAAAAGTGAACCTGATGAAAATGGCAAATGACAAGGTGATTCAACTAATTCAAAAGATTATACTTTATTTGGAATTAGATCTGTTGCTAATTATGGAGTCACAATATTTGGTGGGCTTTTCCCGACTTGGTTATTACATGTTTTTAGTGTTTTCATATTTATTGTTTGTGCTCTTTTTGCACTTTATTCACATGATAAACTATTAATTTTTGCCATTGCTTTTACTTTCGCAGGAACTTTTGGTAATTTTCTAGATAGAGCAATGTTTGATGGAGCAGTAAAAGATATTATTTATTTCCCGTGATTACAAGGAATTAACTTCCTAAATGGAACTTTTAATTTTGCTGATGTTTGATTGTTCGCTGGTTCAATCATTGCCATATCATATATTATTGTATTGGCTGTTAAACATTATAAACACAATAAATTTTAAACCGTATTAATTATTTACAAACAAAAGCACACACTTTGTGTTTTTGTTTGCTTATACTTGCCTACTAAATAAAGAAATTATCAGCTAATCTTACCAACATAATTAATCTTTGTAGTTGTGTGTTTTATACTACGCTATTTCTATGTTATAGTTAAATAAAAAAACACTCTTTTGTGTTTTTGTGTATTTTCTATTTAATTATTTAATAACTATTACTCCAGTAAATAATAGAATTATTACTGCTGCTATACCTAACATAATTAATGTTGAAATAGTTAATAATGCATAAAGACCTTTTTTGCTTTTAGGTTTTTTAACTTTAGGTTGTTTTTGTTTTTCAGATTCAGGAGAAATTTGTTGTGATTCTGTCGCTTCTCTTGTTTGAGTTCTTGTTTGTTTAGTTGCGGAATCGTTATTGTTAAATTGAAATTCTGAAGTTTCATTTGTTCTTGTTACCGGCAATAAATTTGTATGAATTTGCGAGTATTGAGAATAATCACCAGGGTAATTTCCATTTGCCATAATTGGTTCATTTATAATAGGTTCTAAAACCCTTGTAATCGGTTGTGGTTGATATACTGTTTTAACAACCTGTTGGATAACTGGTTGAATGATTGGTTGAATGATTGTTTCAGGATTCATATTCGTGTGAGAGTAAGCATTATTCATTGTGTTTTGCATTGTATAAGGATTAAAAATCATTGTACTGGTTCCTAATGGATTTATTTCTGTATTTAATGTTTGGTTAGGAACAGCTGTAAATTCTACAGTTCCATAAGCTCTTTGCATATTTGGGTTTTGATTAACAGGCACTCAAACATCATTGTTTGTATTTCCATTAAATTGATTTTTATTTGAATTCATATTGAAAGCTCCATCTCTATTTCATGTATAGAAGTTATTTTTTAATATTTTACCATTATTATTAAAGTAATTTTGAAAATTATTATTTAAAAAATCTTGTTGATTGATCGGTTGCATCTTAAATTTATAGTTTTCAAAATCATTTTGAAAGTTAAAATCATTTAAATTAACCCCAAAATAATTCTGATTTGACATATAATCATTTTGATAATAATTGTTTGCATAATTTTCATTGTAATTATGATCATAATTATTTTGTTCAACGTAATTGTCATAAGGAATATTTTCACGAGAATCAATATTTGAATAATTTAGAGAACTATAATTATTAAGAAAATTATTGGTATCTGTATGACTATATCCAGAAAAACCATTTGTTTCTATTTCATTATATTCAATATTTTCCATTTGTGGTTTTAATACAATATCTTCTTCTACAATTTTTTTGGTTTCAGTTATAGGAGAAGATTTTTTAATTATATCTCTTAATAATTCTGGAGAAGAAAAATTTTCCTTTTTTTCTACATTAGGTTTGAAGATTTTGGTTTTCTCATCATACTCACTCATTATTTCTTCAGCTACATCATTATCAAAAATTAAATATGAATTTTTATTTTTATTAATTCTATCTATCCCTTTTTCAACAAATAAATCTTTGCCATTTTCCGGATCAATTTGCAATGAGTGAAACAAATTTCTTTTCAAAATTCTTGCTGCGTTTTCTGAAATATTTGGAACAATACCAATAATATGTTTTAAATCACCATTAATTTTAGTTGTTTTAATATAACCATCAAATGAATCTTTTAAATTTTCCTTTTTGGTTATTTTAGAACTAGATCTTTGAAATCAAATAATTCCTGTATTTTCCAATGCAAGATAATAATTCAAACAATCCTCTCTACTTTTAAAATGAGCAATAGGTTTTTCATTAGCTTGTTTTAATTTCCATGAAAATGGTAAATTATTTCTGTTATACAAACAATAAAATTTTTTCATAATTGCTCCTCTTTGAATATTAATTATAACATCATATAAATTGTGAAAAAATATTTTTTTTAAATTTAAAAAATAACACTATTTAAAAAATCATTCTAAAAAGAATAATTATAAATACAAAACCAAGAATAGAACTGAATATTCCTCCACCTCTTTTTATCTTAACATTATTACTATAGTGTGATTTCGCCTTAATGTTAGAACCATCAAAAATATTTTCAAATTTAGTTAAAACATCAAAAACATCACTTGAAACTAATAGAAAGTAATACATTGAGTTTTCATTATCAAAAATATTTTCATCATTGATTAATTTAATCATTCAATTATAACTAGCTTGAGAGCTTGTATTTCTATCAGGAATACTAGCATTTATTTTTTGCAAAGATACTTTCATTTCATAAACAGCTTTTCTTTTTTCTTCGTCATTTTCAAGCTCTTTATTCAAAGATTCTTTTATTTGCTTGATAAACTCATTTGAACAAAATGCTTTAAAAATTTTGGAAGCAGTTTTGTTTTTCAACATATCAATAGTACCTTTTCCACCAGATCAAAAAGCAAGTCAAAAATATGAATATGCTGAAGCTATTTCTTTTTCTGTTTTAAAATTATTTTTTAATAAATTAAAAAAATATAAATCTTCATTTTCATTAGAAGAAAACATCGTGTGCAGAACATTGTAATTAATATCTGAAGACTGAAATGAATTTTCATAAGTTGAAGAAGAATTGTTAGAACCACTAATATGTTGATCATACTTTCTTCTAGAATCTTCATCTTTTAAAGTTTCATAGGCTGTCGAAATTTCTTTAAACTTTTCTTCAGCATCTTTATCCTTACAAACATCTGGGTGATACATTTTAGCTTTTGCAAAATATGCTTTCTTAATTTCTTGTTGGTTTGCATCATTTGCAATTCCTAAAATTTTATAGTAATTTTTATTCATAAAATAATTATAAATTAATAAAATTAAAATTATGTAATAATGAAAATAAAAAAAGATTGATATACGTCAATCTTTTTATTTAAAGATAATTTAAATTGCAATTATTTATGTTTATTTCATGTTTTTTTAAAATAAGATTTTTTATAAATTGGTTTTTGAATTAATTCAAATTTTGTAATATGTTCTGAAGCTTCTTTTGAAAAGAATTTTGTTTCAATGTATTTTTCAATTTCCAAAATAAAGAAAGGTATCGTTCCTCCACATAAGCCAATTAGGTAAATTGATCAATGCGCTAAATCAGTACTTTTCTTTCCGCCAAAGATTGTAGAAAGTTGTTGTTCTGTAACTATTGATAAATCTAATTTAAAATCAGGTCTTTCAGCAAATACATTTGAAAGTTGTGGAACCATAAGTGCTAAAGTAATTATAATGAATGAAATAAATGAAGCTAAGTACACTCATTTATTTTCTTCAAATTTAGTTTTAAAAATTGATATTGAAGAAGACATACTAATTGATTTTAAAACCCCACCAATTGTAATTGTCATAAAGGCTGCTATAGAACCATAATAAAACCTTAAACCAGGAGCACCAATGCTAATAGCAACATAAGCACCTAGCCCATAACCTAGAATAGTCATGAATCCACTTATAATTCCTGAAAATAATATTTGAAATAATAATCTATCCGCAAGTAAAGATTCAAATTTTGATCTAGGTCTTTTATCCATTAAAGATGAAGTGGTTCTTTGTGTTCCAAGGGCGACGCCAGGGAGACTCTCTATAACAATATGGTTAAGTAATATTTGAATGGTGGTTAATGTTGTTTGGAAACGAATATTTTTATTCAAGTAATCAGCATCACTTTGGTCAAATGTTATACCAGAGTAATCACCTGGCAATATTTTTCCTCAACCCATTGCTTCAAAAGCAACATAAAAGATAAACATTCCGACAACAATGGAAACAATACCGGCAATATTAGAACTTAAGAGAAACTTAACAATTCTTCTTATATTGTCATATATACTTCTACCGGACTTAACTGATTCAACTATTGTTGCAAAATTATCATCAGTAAGAATCATATCAGCTGCACCTTTTGAAACATCAGTTCCTGTAATTCCCATAGCACAACCAATATCAGCAGCTTGAAGTGCAGGGGCGTCATTAACTCCATCCCCAGTCATAGCAACAACTTGATCTCTTGACTGTCATGCCTTAACTATTCTTATTTTATTTTCAGGAGAAACTCTAGCAAATACAGAATAGTTTTCTATATTGGCATTTAAATATTCATCTGATAATTCATTTAATTGAACACCTGTAATTGCCAAATCATCATCTAATCTCATTATCCCTAAGTTTTTGGCAATCGCTATTGCTGTATTTAAATGATCTCCAGTAATCATAACTGGTTTTATACCCGCAGCAATACATTCTACAATGGATTGCTTAACTTCTTCACGAGGTGGATCAATCATTCCTATAAGACCAATAAAAGTTAAATCTTTTTCAATGTCATTAGGGTTTAAGTTATCCAATTCTTCATCATCATAATTTTTAACTGCAATAGCTAAAACTCTTATTGCATCATTGCTTCAATTGTCATTTATTTTTGATGCTATTTCTTGATCAAAATTCTTACATCTTGCAAACAATACATCAGGAGCACCTTTTACAATAATCATTTTTTGATTATCTATTTCATTAATAACGGACATTAATTTACGATCAGAATCAAAGGGAATATTGCCTATTCTTTTATTTTCCAAATTTCATTTTTCATTTGAAAAACCTCTATTTAAAGCCAAGTTAATAATCGCTATTTCTGTAGGGTCTCCTATTGATGGTTTTGGATTTTCTACTTCGTCCTCACTAACTATACAATCCGTACACAAGGAAGCCATCTTTAATAAAAAATTTTGTTCTTCATCGAACTCAATATTGTTAACATCTTCAGAATCAGAATTATTTGTTCATAATTTTACAATAGTCATTTTATTCATTGTTAGAGTTCCAGTTTTATCAGAACAAATAACTGCTGTTGAACCAAAAGTTTCCACTGCTGGAAATTTTTTGATAAGGCCATTTTTCTCAGACATTCTCTTAACGCCAATTGCTAATATAATATTTACAATTGCATTTAATCCTTCAGGTATTGCTGCTGCTGCTAAAGAAACCCCTAATAATAAAGAAGGTTGAAAGGCTGACATACCATTAACGATAACTCCTTCAATAACAAATAAAGAAAATAAAAAGGTACAAATTGTAATTGTTATTCCCATAATTCCTAAAATTAACCCTAATTTATGCAATTTTAATTGCAAGGGAGTCATTCTTGATGATTTGGAATTTAATAAAGAAGCTATTTTACCAATTTCTGTTTTATTTCCTATTCCAGAAACTATTGAATAACCTCGACCATTTATTACATCAGTTCCAGAAAATAATTTATTAATTTGTTCACCAATAGGAGAAGATTCATCCGTCAAAACATTTGCATCTTTCATTATTTCAGAAGATTCACCCGTTAAAACACCTTCAATACATTTTAGGTTGACAGATGAATAAAGGACTGAATCTGCAGAAACAGAATCACCGGCTTCAACCAAAACAATGTCACCAATCACTATTTCGTTTGAAGGAATCATAATTATTTTTCCATTTCTCAAAACCTTAGCTTCTGAAGTGGTCATTTTTTTCAATTCAGATATTGCATTATTTGACTTATGTTCTTGAATAGAACCAAATAATGCATTAATTAAAACTATAAAAATTAAAACAAACGCTTGAATGTAAGTTATTAAAAGACCTGGTTGATTGGGGTCAACAACATTATTATAAATTGAAAGACCCAAAGACAAACAACCAGAAACCAACAATAAAATAGGCATTAATTCAGTTAATTGACGAAGAAATAAAGAAATAAAGCTTTTATTTTTAATTTCCTCTAAAACATTTGATCCAAATTTTTCTCTAGATTCAATAACCTCTTTATCTGTCAATCCAGTTTCTTTATTTGTATTAACATAATCTTTTATGTCAAAAAAATCATTTTCTATTTTTACTTTATTTTTTTTGAATTTCATGCATTTATAACCTTATTAGTAACTGTGAATTTATATTTAAATAAAATTATATTACTTTATAGTTATAAATATTATTAAATATCAAAAAATTGAAGAAAATAGTATAAATTATGAATTTAAAGATTTAATATTTTCAATTTATACTATTTTTAATATGTTAATATTTATTTATAAATATAGATGATATATTTTTTAGATCATTTGGAGAGGTGGATATAATGAAATTAGGATCTCACATTTCTTTCAAAGCACCCAATTATTTAGTTGGGGCAGTTGAAGAGGCGATTTCTTACAACGCTAATACATTAATGATTTATTTGGGAGCTCCTCAAAATACTAGAAGAGCGCCAATTGAAAAATATAAATATGAAGAATACAAGAAAAAATACTCTCATATAATAAAAAGCGAAAACATCATTGTTCATGCTCCATATATTGTTAACCCTTCCAATCCAGATAAAGCAGATTTTGCAGTTACTTTCATTTCTGATGAAATCGAAAGAATGAATTACATAGGAGCTAAATACTTAGTTCTTCATCCGGGAGCATCTTTAAAATTCGGAAAAGAAATTGCTATTAAAACATTAATAAATTCTTTGAATAAAATATTATCACAAACCAATAATGTTGAAATAATATTAGAAACTATGTCTGGCAAGGGAACTGAGGTGGGATCAAGTCTTGAAGAATTAGAATATGTTATTAAAAAAATAAATAACCCTAGACTAGGAATTTGTTTGGATACATGTCATATTTGAGATTCTGGTTATGATATCAAAAACAATTTGAATTCCTTTATTTTAAAATTGGAAAATATGGATTTATTAAAATGAGTCAAAGTAATACATTTGAATGATTCTAAAAATGATTTATCTTCACATAAAGATCGGCACGAAAATATTGGCAAGGGATTTATTGGTTTTCAAGCATTGAAAGAATTTTTATACTCTAATAAATTTCAAGGAATACCAACAATTTTAGAAACTCCATGAGTAAATGATCAACCAATTTACAAAGAAGAAATAGAAATGTTAAAAAAAGACTAAATGTTTAAAAAGACAAAAGAAAAAGAATTGCATTTAACAATTCTTTAACATATGGTGCCCGAAGAGGGACTCGAACCCTCACGAACTAATGCTCGGCAGATTTTGAGTCTGCTGTGTCTACCATTTCACCATTCGGGCTAATTTATACTAATTATAAATTAAAATCATAAGTTTTACTTAATAATAATAAAATTTTAACAAAAAATAATTAAGATAATTTGATTCTGAGTCTTTTTTTATTAATTCTAATTTATATTTCATTATTTAAATTTTGTTATATAATTTAAAAAACAAATAAAGGACTTTTATGATTGCTACAATTTTAATGATTATATTATTATCAATATCTGTTTTTTTGATATTTATTGGTTTTTTAATGGCGCCTGATTCTAACTCATTTTCAGGAGCTTTAGTTGGTTCATCAGATTTAGAATTATTTAATGTTTCAAAAGAAAAGGGTTACAAATTATTTCTTAAGTGATCAATGATTATTAGTGGTATTTTGTTAATTATAATTGCAATTATTGTAAGAATTTACGTGAACTTGGATGCTTAATGTTGAAGATTTAAAAAATTTTATTGATGAAAACAAAGAAGTTACTTTTATCGATATTGCCAAAACATTTAGAATTCCTATTAATAAAAACAAAGAATTAACCATATTCCTAAATTCATTAATAAGAGAAGGAATTATTATACAAAATGCCAAAAAGAATTTTTTTATCCCAATAATAATAGATAAAATTATTACTAAAATTAAAATAAATCCTAAGGGATTTGGTTTTGTAGAAGTTCCGGGACAAGATTCTGCTTTTGTTTCTTCCAACAATACTCATGGAGCAATGGATGAAGATGAAGTTGAAGTAATCCTTATAAAAGACACTTTCAAAAAAGATTCATTGACAGGTATTGTAGTTAAGATAATTAAAAGAAAAAATGATTTTCTTTTTGGAAGAATTAAAAAAAATGAAAGAGGATTTTTTGATTTTATTCCATTAAATACCAAAGTTAATAATAGATTCCGTTTTTCCAACAAAGAAATGTTAGAAGATGATACTTTTATCAAGGCAAAAATCCAAAATATAAATAACGATCATATTGTCTTAGAAATAATAAAAAATATTTCTAACATTTATACACCTTATGCTGATATTAATGTTATTTTGGAATCTATGGAAATTGATGACAAATTTAATCCAGAAGTTGTATCAGAATCTGAAAAGGTTCCACAAACAATTGAAAATGCCAAAGAATTTGATCGTGTGGATCTCAGAAATAAAATGATTGTTACAATTGATGGAGAATCTACAAAAGATTTCGACGATGCAATACATGTTGAAAAGTTAAGTAACGGAAATTATAAATTAGGAGTTTACATTGCTGATGTTGCTTATTATGTTCAAGAAGGAAGCGCAATAGATAAGCAAGCCTTTTCAAGAGCTACTTCTATTTACTTAATAGACAAAGTAATTCCTATGTTGCCTGAGGTTTTATCAAATGGAATTTGTTCATTAAATCCCAATGTTGATCGTTTTGTTTTGGCATTAGAATTGGAAGTTGATAAAAAAGGAGAAGCAATTAAAAAGAAATTGTTTCCTGCCATGATAAATAGCAAGCATCGTTTAACATATAACCAAGTAGCTGATTTTAAAAATAATGAGGAAATTAGCAAAGACAAGGATTTAGTAATGATGTTGGAGCAATCTTATGAACTGTCTCACATTCTTTCCACCAAGAAAAAAAACGAAGGATACATTGATTTTGAAATTGAAGAACCTGTTATTAAATTAGATGAAAAAGGTCAAACAAAAAGTATTTCAATCAAAAAAAGAAAATCATCCGAAATTCTAATAGAAAATTTTATGGTTTTTGCAAATGAAACCGTTTCCAAAATTGTAAGTGATTTAAAAATTCCTAGCATTTATAGAGTTCATGAATCACCAAGCATTGAAAAAATAACATTATTACAAGAAATTGTAAACATTTTAAAAATTAATGTGAAAATTCCTGTTTCAGGAAAACCAACAGATTTTTCTAGAGCGATTCAACAAATCAAAGATATTAGATTTGACGATTTAATTAAAATATCTTTATTAAGAACAATGCAAAAAGCAAAATATGATTCAAACAATATCGGTCATTTTGGTTTAGCATCTGAATATTATTCTCACTTCACTTCACCAATAAGAAGATATCCAGATTTAATTTTACATAGAATTATATGAGAAGTGATTATCAAAAAAAATAAATCATACGTTCAAGAAATAGGTAGTAAAATTGATTTGATTTGTAATCAATCATCTAAGCAAGAAGAATTAGCTGTATCTATAGAAAGAAAAATTTATGATGTTAAAAAAGCTGAATTTTATGAAAAACAAATTGGGAATGTAAAAAGGGGAATGATTGTTTCAATTAAGAAATTTGGAATTTTTGTTGATTTTGATGATAAAGTTTGTGGATTTGTCCATGTCACAAATATTCCTTATGGACCATACAATCTTTCTAATAATGGTTTAAAACTATATAACGACAATGAAGAGTATACTGTTGGAGATATTGTCTCAGTAAAAATAATATCTGTTTCCAAATTAGAAGGCAAGGTTGATGGAACAATTGTAGCACCTCTATAAATTCTTTTCATACAAGATAAACGAAGTGTATGTTATTTGTGATAAAATTAAGTTGTTAAAATGAGTTGAAATGTCTAAAGTTATAAGTAAAAATAAAATCGCTAATTTTGATTATGAAATAATTGAAAAATATGTTTGCGGAATGTCTTTGTTAGGTTGAGAAGTTAAATCTATTAGAGCCAATAATGTAAATTTGAAAAATTCCTTTTGTTCATTTTTAAAAAATGAGTTATTTGTTTCCAATATGCATATTTCAAAATATATGTTAGTTGAAGGAGATGAAACTCGAGCAAGAAAATTACTTTTACACAGAAGTGAATTAAACAAAATTTTAACAAAACAACAAAAATATAAATACTCGATTATTCCATTGGCTTTATTATGAGATAAGGGAAATATCAAATTAGAAATTGGTCTTGGTAAAGGACGAAACAAAGCTGATAAAAGATCTTACATAATTGAACGAGATGAAAAGAAACGATTAAAAAGTATTTTGTAAAACATGGGGATGTAAAGGATTCGACAAGTTTGATGCTTGTTATTTTGCAGTAGTGTAGTAGACTATAAATACTATTAGGCTTTTTTATAAACGGAAAAGAACAAACAAACGAAGATTACTCAAATATTGCGTTTTCTTCAAACCAATCAAATCTAGTATTTGCTTAATTTAGCGACTAGTTGTTATTATTGCTTTCCTTGGCTTTAATAATATTATTTTAGGATATGCGGGTGGATTTTGATTAAAGCCCAAAGAATTTTTAATCAACCTCTACTAATTAGTTTTGTTTATTTAAATAATAGATAGTTGTAAAATATAAATAACCTAAACTGTAGACGAATGATTTTGTTTTACTCTTGGACCCGGGTTCGACTCCCGGCATCTCCACCAATGATTTTAATTAATCACCAAGAAAATTAAATAAAAGCACTTTTAGTTAAGTGCTTTTATTTTGTTCATTTATTATTATTTCAAACTTCAATCATTCTTGCTTCTAACTTACTATCTGGATTAGGTTGGTAATATTTGTTATGTTTGATTTCATTTGGCAAGTATTGTTGTTCTACTCATGCGTTTTTAAAGTCATGAGGGTACTTGTAACCCACAATACCTAATTTCGCATGGGATTTGTAACTTTGGTCTCTTATATGGCTCGGAACACGATATAACTCACCAGTTTCAAGACTTGAGAGAGCTTTATTGATTGCCAAGTAAGCAGAATTGGACTTTGGCGATAAACACATCTCAATAACTGTGGTTGCTAAAATTTGGTGTGCTTCTGGAAAACCTACTTTAACAACTGCGTCCATCGCAATAACTACTCTTGAAAGTAATGTAGGATTAGCAAGGCCGATATCTTCATAAGATGAAGCAATGATTCTTCTAGAAATAGAAATCAAATCACCTGCTTTAATTAATCTTGACAAATAATAAATTGCTGCATCTGGATCACTTCCTCTAATTGATTTATGGAAGGCTGATTGTAAATCATAAAACTCATCACCATAGTTTGCTGACAATGACGAAGTTAGCGGACTAACCTCATTCAATATCTCTTGCGTGATTTCCACATCTTTATATAACGAATTAATAACATCTAATGTATTAATTGCTTTTCTTAAATCACCATCTGTATTTATGGAAATTATTTCAAGTACTTCTTCAGAAATCTTCATCTCTAATTTCTTTGAAATCTTAATTAAACCTTCCAGAATTTCACTTTTATTTAATTGTTTTAATTGAATGATTTGACATCTACTTCTTATCGCTGGATTAACTACAAAGAATGGATTTTCTGTTGTCGTTCCAAAGACAATTAAATTTCCCTTTTCTAAATAGGACAATAATATATCTTGCTTATCCTTATTCATTCTGTGAAATTCATCAATGATAATAATAAAATAATCATTACCAACGTGTTTGGATAATAATTTATCCAAATCATTTTTTTTATTGATTGTTGGATTAAATAAAGCATACTCAACATCTAGGGTATTGGAAATAGATATTGCCATTGATGTTTTCCCAGTTCCAGGAGGTCCATAAAAAATACAAGAAAATAATTTTTGATTCTCTATCATTTTTTTAATAATCCCATTTTTGTTTAGTAAATGAGATTGACCGATTATGTCATCAATGTTTTCTGGTTTTAAATAATTGGAAATAAGTTTGTTCATATTAAAATTATATATTTTTAATATCTTTAATTATCCATATTAATAAAACCACTTTGTCTAGACTATGATTAAATAAATTTTGGGTTCCTGAAGCAAACTTAGTTAATTCTATTGTTGTTTCAAAATTAATTTCTTGATTTTGGACAGAAGTTGTTTGATTTTTATTATTTAATGACTGATTCATTTCTTCTATAGAATCAATGAAAGTAGGAAATATTGCCAAAGTAATTAATGGCAATATTGGTAATAAAGATTTAAAAATTAACAAATTATTCTTTTTCATAAAAGTAAATTTATTTATCCTGATTTATACTTGGGCGAGAAACTGTAAAAGAATATTTAGAATTATATACACTATAAATTCTATTTTCTTTCATTAGAGGAACATTGGTATATTTTGAATATTGGTCCTTTGTAACATTAGCAAAACCACGATTATAACCTATCAAACCAGAATAAGTATCTCCAACACTAAGAGTTAGTCCTTGGACATTGCCGCTCCCATTACCTTTAAAACTCATTCCTTGTCCATTAGTATTTAGAAATCAAAGATATTCTCCATTAGTAGTATATAAAATATTTGAATTAGAAGTTTGACCTGTTCATTTTAAATATGGAATTGTTGATGAGTTTTTTGGTTTTATTTGAGTTGGTTGAAGTTTAAATACACCATCTTTATCAAAATATGCTGGAATATCCGCGGTAAAAGGTTCATTGTATAGCGCTTCTGCTTCTGCAGGACTGTTCTGATCATCTCTATAATATGATTTCATTTGATATGAATCAAGTTTGAAATGAAAGTTGTACATTATTGGTTCTCAAACAGGTCCATATGTTCCCTCTACTCAATTTCCAATTTTATGTGTTTCAGCTTTTATTCCACCTTCGGGATAATTAATATTATCTGACCATGGTGGAGCTTTACCCTCTAATTCACTTGTTATAGTTACATCTTCTGATCAATTAACATATTTTCTTACATCGTCAGTCTCACCACCAAAATCTTCATCGATAATTACAGAACAACGAATTAGTGTTGTGGTAATTGGGGCAAAAGCTATTACAATTACTAATGGTACTAATAGTTTTTTCACAATTGTCTTCTTTCATTTAAAATAAAGGTTTTATTTTAATGTATTAACAATTATACTAAATTAAGCAGGTCAGTATTTAAAATTTTCCAATAGATAAACACACTGAAATCCATAATTATCTAAGCTCAATATTTACTTTTATAAATAAAAAAACACCCCTTTTAAAAGAGGTGTTTTGGAAGTTTAATTTGATTAATTAACTATTTTAAAGTTTTAACTTCATCATAAACTAAGGTACCTTTACGTTTATTCAAGTGGTCTTCAATAAATGTTGGTAAAAATGTTAGTGCTAAAAATAAAATCAATACAACAACCAACATAACTCTACTAATTATGTCTTCATTTGTTAATTCTTTAAAATAAAATATTGCCATAAGATCAAATATTGGAGCAAAAATTGTTACAAATAAAGCGACTGACATTATTACAATTGATGTAATAGCCATTGGCTTGAAATATTTTTTTTGTTCAGTAACTATTTTTTTGGTTTTTCTATTTTTTAAACAACCATATATAGAAGCTACAATGAACGCAAAAGTAAAGAGAGCGGTTCAATTAGCCATTAAATCTGCAAAATTATAAAGATTTTCCATTCCTGATCCATATTCAGCGCCTTCATATCCACCAGGTATATAAGCAAAGACACCAATTATAGTAAATAATAAAACAATTGGTATAGACATTACAAGAGAGTACATAATTCCAATTTTTGGTTTATGAGGATTTAATTTATTTTTAAATTTTGAAGAAAATGGTAATTCATCTTCTTTAACTAAATCTTCAATAAATCTTGGTGCTCACATAGCAAATCCGTTAATAATACCTAAAATACCAATCGCTATCAAAATATTAACCAAACCAAAAACTCACCCTTGGCCACTTTCCATTAATCATGCTCCAAATCCATAGAATGATCCATCACCATTTAAAGACATTGATATTGCAATTGTTAAATAAATTATTGTTACAATTCCTAAACCAAATAAAATAGCCATTGGAGTTTTTTTAGGTTCAGCCATTTCAGTTTGTAAACCTGATGTTACATAAAATCCATCATATGCAAAGAATATTCCCGCCATAGCAATAAACATTCCAAAACCAGGAGTCATAGATGCTAAAGAATTAACTTGTTCTTCTGGTTTAAAACCAGGAGTTATTGGTTCATCAGGCGTAGCTCCTACACCAACAAAAACAAATCCAATTATTGCAGCTACTACTAAAGGAATAAACTTAACAGCTGTTATTGCTAAATTTTGAACATTACCAACTCTAGAAGAATATCCTGAAACAATTGTAAAGTAACTCATTATTCCAAAGATAATAAATAGTCATATCAATCAATCCACACTTGTTCCAAACGAGAATGGAGCCAAGGACGCTTGGCCATTCGTAATTGTACTATGAGTCCAAACTCCAATCCCATCCTGTAATTGTATTATGAAATACAATGGCATAAAAAAGTAAGTTAGTGGCAAATATATATAAAACATAAAATTTTTAGAAGCTTTATATATAAATCTTGAATTAAAAGTTTTACATCACCCAATTAAAGATAAGTTGTCATTTCTAGCACTTGCTATTTCAATTAAAGATAAAGCCATTGCAATAACTGCAAAAGCAGCTATTATTCAAGTAAAAATAGCCAATACCAAACTTCCGTGAGAACCTTCTAAAACAGATTTTGATTTTAAAAATATTCCCGCCCCAACAGAAGAACCAACAACAACAAGCATTGCTGAAAAAAAGGAAATCTTTTTCTTTAATGGCGCATTGGCAATACTTTCTTGCGAATCATTATTTTTTGACTTTTTTGTCATAAATTTTTTAGACATAAATTAAATTCCTTTCATGATATTTAAATTAATATATTATTTTTGTTCCAGATTTTCCATCCATAGCTTCTTGGACTTTGTTCAAATCTGCAATAATGGCAACACGATTGGAATCTTTTTTAACAAATTCAATAGCAGCTTGAACTTTAGGAAGCATACTTCCAGGAGCAAATTGATTATCCTCAATATGTTTTTCCAGTTGACTTACAGTTACTAAATTTAATGATTCTTGATTTGGTTTATTATAGTTAATAAATATTTTTTCAACAGCCGTTAAAATAATCAATATATCAGCATCAAGTTTATCACTTATTTTAGATAATGCAAAATCTTTGTCAATAACGCCATCCACACCTTTATATCCATATTCATTTTTAATGGTTGGAATGCCGCCGCCACCAGCCAAAATAACGCAAGCTCCAGATTCAACTGTCTTCTTAAAAGTTTCAATGCCAATAAAATCTATTGGCATCGGACTTGCAACAACTTTTCTAAATCCTCTTCCGGCGTCTTCTATAATTATACTATTTGGATTGTTTTTTTCACACATTTTTAAAGTTTTATAAAATGGACCTACTGGTTTTGTCGGATTTTGAAATGCAGGATCATTTTCATCAACTATTGTTTGAGTCAAATAATAGACTAATTCTTTGTCAATATTCAATTTAAAAAATTCATTTTGTATTGCCGTCATTAAATGAAAACCAATATAACCTTGAGACATCGCTCCTGCTTCTGCGAATGGTACTGATGGAGTTTTATCGTTAAATGACTTTGCATCTGAAAAAGAGTTGAAAATCATTCCAACTTGAGGACCATTTCCATGACCTACAATTACCTGATGACCATCTTTTATTAAAGAAACAATTTTTTTTGCTGGTATTTTAACTAGGGTTTTTTGCTCTTCAGGATTATTTCCTAGAGCATTTCCTCCTAATGCAATTACAATTCTAGACATGCAATTAATAACCTATTGTAGAAAGCATGATAGCTTTAATTGAATGCATTCTATTTTCAGCTTGATCAAAAGCTTTGTTATATTTTGATTGAAATACTTCATCAGTAACTTCCATAGCGCCATTTTTAACAAGGGGGTATTTTTTACCAAATTTAGTTGCAATATCTTTTGAAAAATCAGTATGATTATCATGAAATGCAGGTAGACAATGTAAAAATATTACATTTTCTTTAGCTTTTTTTATCATATTCATATCAACTTGAAAATCATGCAATTCACCAATTCTTTCATCAAATAATTCAAAAGATTCACCTAATGAAACTCAAACATCTGTATAAATGACATCCGCACCTTCGGCAGCTTTTATTTTATCATCACTAAATGTTAAAGAACCACCATTTCTCTCAAAAAGCTTTTCACAATCTTCAATCACACTTTTTCTAATTTCAGAATGATAGCTTTTAGGTCCACATAATGTTATATGCATTCCTGTAAAAGCAGCTCCAATAAGCATTGAGTGACCCATATTATTTTTAATATCACCAATAAAAACGACTTTTTTGTTTTTTAATTCACCCAACTCTTCTTTCATTGTCATAAAATCAGCAATTATTTGTGTAGGGTGCTCCTCATCTGTTAAACCATTTCAAACAGGTACTCCTGAATGCTTTACCAAAGCATCTATATCTGATTGAGAATATCCTCTAAATTCAATTCCATCATAGAATCTTCCCAAAACTTTTGCTGTATCTTCTATTGATTCTTTTTTACCAAAATTAGAACCTTGAGGACCAATATAAGTTACTCCAGCACCTAAATCAGCACCAGCAACTTCAAAAGCGCAACGTGTTCTAGTTGAGTCCTTTTGAAACATAATTGCTATGTTTTTACCAACAAAAGGTCTATTTAATGTTTGTAGTCCTTGTGATTTCGATTTTTTTAAATCTATAGATAAATCTAATAGATATTTTACCTCTTCTGTTTTAAAGTTTAAAAGTGAATCTAAACTTCTTCCTTTTAAATTAATAGCCATATTTTTTTCCTTTTTTATTGTTTTTTATTTTCTGTTGTTTCTATCTCTAATTAAAGGCATAGACATACAACGCGATGAACCCATTCCAAGAGATAATTGATTACCATTAAAAGATAATACTGTTATTCCATGTTTTTTAAGAGCAGATTCTGTTTTTACATTTCTACTATAACCAACTACAACTCCAGGCCTTATAACCAAGTAGTTTGTTGCATCAAAATGCGTTTCAAGATCAATAGATAATTGTCCAGCATTTTCCCCAGCGACAGGTATAAGAATTGGTTTTTTACCAATTATTTCAAAAAGTATTTCTTCCAAAGAACTATTTAATTTAACTAAAGAATGATCCTCACCATTTATTTTTATTTTTCAAAATTCAAGAGTTCCCATCATGTTTGGAGAATATAAAAATTTGTCAAAATCTAACATAGTTAATCATGTATCTAAGTGCATTAAATTTTTCTTTTTCGGAACATTGATCGCAATTACTGTTTCAAAAGAGTTGTTCTTATTTTCTTTCAATTTATTTGCAATAAGCTCTATTTCTTCTATTTCAGTTCTTTCAGAAACTCCAACTACCAATGTTTTTGAATCGTATACAAAAACATCTCCACCTTCAATGGTGTTTTTGTCATTTCTGTTAGAATATTGAAAAATATCTTTGAATTCATTATTGTTTTCAAAAATAAATTCTGAAAAAATTGTTTCTCTTCTTCTAGTTTTATATTTCATTTTATGTATAGTTACGCCATCACCAATAGATGCAAATGGATCCCTAGTAAAATATAAATTAGGCATAGGATCTACAACTAATTCATGCTTATATTCAATTCCTAATTCTTTAGATAAAATGCCAGACATCAAAGTAGAAATTAACTCTTTGGTGTTTTTTATATCTAAAATATATTTCTTAATTATATTTCTTGTTTCTTCATTTATTATTTTAGGCTCAACTTCATTTAATCAAGTTTCTAAAAATAATTCTTTTTTAGAGTCATCAGATTGATCATAAGTATTTGCAACTAAATCAACTAATTGAACAACTTCAACACCTTCATTTTGTAATATTTCAACAAAATCATTATGTTCTTTTCTTGCTTGAGTAGGCTCCAAAAGAGCAGAAAATAATAATTCATCTAATCTATCTGGGGAAATATATTCTATTTCTTTTCCTGGAGTGTGAACCAAAACTTTTTTTAAAGCTCCAATTTCACTATATACATTTATTGATTTTATAATACACATCCTTTTTATATAAAATAAATATTAGAATTAATTAAAATTAAAACTTATACTTACATCTTATATTATATATCATCTATAATAAATTTCAATAAATTAAAAAACCCACATTTGGATTTTGTAAATTATTTAAATTTAAAAATTTATTATAAAGTTTTCTTTGTTCTTTGAATTTTTATTTTTTTAGGTGTTATTATACGTTCTGGATAAACTGAAACAATTTTTTTATTTCTTTTATCTCCATACTTAATATAACCATCTATCAAAGCATAAAGTGTATCATCATTACCGCGACCTACATTATCCCCAGGATGAATTTTAGTACCTCTTTGTCTAAAAATTATTGATCCTGCATTTCCGTATTGACCATCACTTAATTTTCAACCAAGACGTCTTCCGGCAGAATCACGTCCATTCTTACTAGAACCAGCTGCTTTTGTTTTTGCCATATTCTATCACCTAACCTTTCATCTCAATTATTTTTACACGAGTATAAGGTTGACGATGACCAAGCTTTCTTTTGTGTGTTGATTTAGCATTATGACGATAAACTACAATTTTTTTGTGTTTTCCTTGTTTTTCAATAAGGCCTGTTACAGTTGTGTTTTCTAAAAGCGGTAACCCGATTTTGTCTCCCATAACTAGAACTTCATCAAAAACAACTTGGTCTCCAGCTTCTCCTTCAATTTTCTCTATATATATAATCGAGTCTTTTTCTACAAGTAGTTGTTTACCACCAGTTTTAATTATTGCAATCATTGCATCTCCTAATTTTTAAATTCTCATCCTTAAGGTGATTTTCATCTTAATTAACCTCTTTGGTATGGTTACAAAAAGTAACTTATAAAGTATTATACAAAATTATTTATATTAAAATGTTATTTTCTTTAACAAAATTTTTCACAATTTATAATTAAAATATTGTATAATGTTTTTAATTATGAAATCACACACACACACACATAAAAAAATTATTTCCACTTTGATTACCGGTATAATTTTATCAATATTATGTTTTATTTTATTTGTAACAATTGTAACAGGAACTACAATCTATTTATTAGATTCTGTTCAAGGTTTTTGACCACCAACCCTTATTTCTTTATCAGTAGTTTTTTTTATTTCATTTGTAATTAATATAATATTATACACAACAGTAATTTTAAGCAAAAATTCATTAGTTAAAAATCAAGAAAATGAATTTTCTTTTTGAATAGCTGCATTCATTTTTTGAATATTGCAACTGTTATCTTATTTCATTTTCATTTTCATTTATTTAAAAGAAAGAAAAATATAAAATGACAATTCAAAAACAGCATAATAAGAAAGAAAGCCAAAAATGCATTTCTTTTGTTGTAAATACCGGAATTTACTTATCTATATTAAATGTATTCTTTACAAGCTTACTTATATTTGTTTGTGTGCAATTATTTATAGATCCTTTAAATTCTGTTTTATGAATAAGTTTTTTGGGAGTTTGTGCTGGTATTTTACTTGTGTCACTGATATTGATAACTATTTGTTTTTCAAAAATTATTTTAAACAATCAACAATTTTTGAAAAACAAATCAGGTCAACCTAAAAAATATTTTATTGCAGCAACAATTTTTTTCTTTTGAAATAGTTTGATTAGTTTTTTCATGTATAAAAAATTATTAACGAATTGATAGGAAGTGATTGTATGATAAAAAATAAGAATAAATTTATAATTCCATCTGTTTTAACATTAGTTATAGGATCGTCAATTGCATTGTGCAGTTACGGATTTGCTCAAGTTATAATTGAAAAAAACATAACTACTAAAACCGATAATAAATTGATGGGTTGAACTAGAGAAGATGAAGAAATTAGTAAAACTAGATACGCACATGATGCTTTATTACAAGATGCTATAGAGAAGTCTAAAACCGACTCTGTTTTATTTTATAAAATTAATGGTGCTAGCGTTATAACAAGATTTTCTTTTGTGGCACACATTATGAAAATTTTAGAATTAAATCCAGAGAAACGTATTGAAATTTATGCTATTAATCTTCTGAATTTGGATATGGATTACTTCAAAAAATTCCCTAATGTTGTTTATAATGAATTTAATGAAACAGTTTTGTCAAACAACGCAACTTATTCATATAATTTAGAATTTTTACAAAATGTTTATGATAAATTCGGGGGGAACGTGAAAGTTGATGGTTATTTTGATGACTATACTTATATGGCCAAAGTATCGTTGTATATTAGAGGTTTTAATTCTCCATTAGATAGATTAAAAATATATAATGAATTTATTTTGCTGGGTCAATTGGAAAGTATGAATTTTTTTTCAGATGGAACAAAATCGGTAGAATATTTTAGTCAATTATTTAAACAAGCGTATTTGCTTTCTAATAACTTATATAACACGGAAGACAAAAATTATACAAATGCCAGACTAATGAGACAAGCTGTAAAAAATGGACAAATAAGCAAGGAAGTGTTTTTAGAAAAAAATAACGCACTTTTGTTTTTAACTTCTTTGATGACAATCGACTTTAAAGATCCAAATAGAACCAAATACTTTCTTCCTACAACGGATTTTATTCCAGAAATGAATAGACCAGACAATAATACAAATTACAAATATGGAGAAAATGATATTTTCTCTCCATATAATTCTGTAAATATGGACATCATTACATTTATGAAAGATTTTGACCAAATAGTTCTTAGAAAAATTTTGAAAATTAAAGAGGATTTTGATCCTGATTCTTATATACAACAAATGAACAATAATAAAAATTACATTTATTCAGGTGGAAAAATGAACACTCAAGAAAGAATAGATAGCAACATTAAAACATTGGTAGCAATTAAAAATTATGCTAATTCAAAACACCCAACAGAAAGCGATAAAATAATTGTTTGGTTTAAGGGTCACCCTGCCGATGAAAATATTTTGGAAACTTTACAAAAAAGAATTGGTGTTTTATATCCTGGTGATAATGGTAGTTGAATACAAGTTTTAGATAATAAAGTTCCTTTTGAATTTTATTCTATTTACGATGTGTTTGCTTCTGATCCTACCAACAATAAAGAGGTATTCCTATTTTCTACATATTCTACTTTAGTTATGATATTGCACGCAAGTGGGCAGGGATCTGATATAACAAAAATTATAGTAGATAATACAACTATTTATTCCGAAGATAAAATAATTGGTATTTATGGATATGATTCTAAAATTTTTCCTGGAAAAAATTTATCAACTTTAGAAGACTTTGAAAACTCATTTTCTTAAAATGAGAATAAATTTCCTTATTTTAAAGTTATAATTCAAAATGAAGGAAATTTAAAATTTATGGGATTATATTTGGGAATTGCGACTATCTTTGGCATTATGGGTATTTTATTTTTCAATAATTTTTTTGACAAAGTTTTTAACAATTATTACGCAATGTCAATTTTAGGAATAATATTTTTTATATATTTTTGAATAATTAGATATCAAGAAGATGTAACTAACCTGATAAACGGAACATCTTTAGTTAACGGTGAATTTAACCAATCATTAAACGATAATCAATCCAATGTAAAAATTTCTAAAGTTTTCTTGCTGGATCTTTGTCCTTTTGCTGCAGTGTTATTTTGTTTTTTATTAACATTTGATAGACAAAGAAATATTTTAAAAGTTATTGCTCCTTTAGCTTTTTTTGGAGGTGCCATAACCATTTTTGGACAAATTATGTGAGAAGGAATTGGTGCCAATAATAATTTTTATACCGTTACTAATGGTTGAGATTTTATATTTGGCAATGAAGCATATTTTTTAATGCATTTTTTTTCACTAATTACATCTTTAATCATTATTATGAACTCAAAGGGATTTGGTTTAAATAGTTTTATTGGGGTTGTTGTTTTTCCGTTGTCTTACTTTGCCTACATTATGATTTTTGTCACTCAATTTGATGTTACAAGAAATGCAACAGGATTAGTTGAAGGAGATTGAATAGGAGGACAATACGGAATAGTTTGAGAAACATTTGGTAAATTGCCTTTCCCATATATTGTTATTTTATGTTATTCATTAGTTGCAGTATATGTATTCTCTACCTTATTATTAAGAAATATCTTTATTTTTAGCAATAAATGGAAACATCCAAAAATGATTGTATTCCCAAGAATTTCGATAAACATTAGAAGGATTTTTAATAAAATTAATAAGTTGATTTTAAGTATATAATTTTTATTATGTTTAAACTAATATATAAAGAAAAAGGCATTTCTAGTTTCAAAGCGATTTCTAACTTTTCAAGAGAAAATCAAATTAAAAAAATTGGTCACACAGGAACGTTGGATCCCTTGGCTACCGGACTATTACTAGTCGCTACTGATGATGATACAAAACTGATTGAATACATTACCAACAAGGATAAAACATATATAGCCGAGGCTACTTTTAACATTGAAACAGATTCTTATGATGGAGAAGGGAAAATTATCAATACATATGATAAGATAATTACTTTAGAAATGATAGAAAAAATTATTCCTGACTTCATTGGAAAAATAAATCAAATACCACCTATTTTTTCTGCCAAAAAAGTAAATGGGAAAAGAGCTTATGAATTAGCCAGAAATAACAAAGAAGTAAAATTGTCGCCATCAAAAGTTGAAATTTATAAATTAGAAATTATTTCTTTTCTAGATAATAAATTAACATTTGAAGTTGAGGTTTCAAACGGCACTTATATTAGATCATTAATTCATGATATGGGTAAAGCGCTAGGAAGTGGTGCATTTATGTCAGAATTAGAAAGAACAAAAGTTCATGGTTTAGACCAAAGCAACACTAATATAAATTTTAAACAATTAATAGATTTGCCTTTTATTGAAGTAGATTTAGCTACCACAACTAGTTTGTTAAATGGTAAACCAACCTTTATAAATGAAAAAAACAATAAATATGGAATAATTTCCAAGTCGACTAATGATATTATTGGTATTATTGAAATAATAAACCAAGAAGTTGTTAAAAGAAAAATATTTGGAAATAAGTTAGGAAAAAATAATGTATAAAATGATTGTGTTTGATATTGATGGAACATTAATAAAATATAAGGGGACTTCTTTGTCTTTTGATGAAAATGTTTTGAATACATTTCGTCTATTAAAAAAAAATAACTATATTGTTGTTTTGGCATCAGGTCGAGATCATGTTTCGATTGGAGATTTGCATTTATCAGAAAATATTGATTATTTTATTGGGGCTAATGGTTCTTTTATATATGATACAAAATTTCAAAAAAATATTTGAAGTACAAAACTTTGCATCAATGATTTTTTAAGTTATAAGGAACAAATTTTAGATAAACATATTAATGAAATAAATAATGTTATTTTAAGTGATGATAAAAATATTTTTGTTTATTCACATGAGCAAATTAAAGAACATTGATTTTGAAAAGATTTTTATAATAAATTTAAACCATTTGATTCTCATATTACAGATATGAATCTAGAACAATTTCACTTGATAACAATTAATTGCTTAAATAAAAATATAATAGATATTTCAAGGGATTTTTTTGAAAACAGTAATTCAACTTTATCAGTTCAAGCTTTTTGAAATAATGGTTTTTTTGTTTCTGAGAAAAAATTAAATAAAGCAATAACAATGGAAAGATTGGCTAATATTTTAAATTTTAAGAATGAGCAAATTATTGCATTTGGCGATGGAGAAAATGATATTCAAATGATTCAAACAGCAGGTATGGGAATAGCTATGGAGAATGGAATTCAAGAATTAAAAACAATCGCCAACGATATTGCAAGAGATGTTGAAGATAATGGAACATATCACAAGCTAAAAGAAATGGGAATTATCTAATATGGACATTTATAACTTTAATTATAAAGTTGAAATCACAAATGAGGTATTTGAAAGTAAATCTACACTTATGATTGGCAAATTCAATATTTTTCATCAGGGACACAAAGAACTTTTAGACAAAGCAAAAGAAATTTCCGAAATCAATAAAATCGGAATTACTTTATTTAATATTAAAGAAAAAGAAACTATTATCACACTTGAAAATAGATTAACAAATCTTGCAGAAATTGGTTTTGATTTTGTTGTCATTATTGATTTTGATTTTGATTTTAAATCTCTACAAGCAAAAGATTTTATTGATCACATTATCCAAAAATATAAAGTTGAAAATTTTGTAGTTGGACAAGATTTTAGATTTGGACTAAACAGGATGTGAGGTTCAAAAGACTTAAAAAATTATTTCAAAAACACCTTTATATGTCAAACAAAAAAAATCAACAATATTAAAGTTTCTTCTGCTTCAATTAAGGAAATGATTTCAACAGGTGAAATTAAATTAATAAATGAATTGTTGTTAACTAAATATAACCCTAACATTCAATACAGTGAAAACAAAATGATTTGACCAAACTATTTGATAAAACCACATAGTGGAATTTATTTCATCAAAATAGCAATAGATGATTATTGACACCATGGTTTATTATTAATTTCCATGAAATATGATGATCAAATTATTTTATTGAACTATGAATCTGATTTTATTGATAATTTTTATACCATCCAAATTATTCAAGAATCAAGAATAATAATAAACTCAAGATTTGACAAAATTATAGAAGAAGATAAAAAAAATTGTATTGAATTTTTTTATAATTTACAAAAAAACAATATATAATTTAAATTAACATTAAGGTCATTTTTGGTTATTGTATTAAGAATATAATTTGCTAAATTTAACGTGTTTATGAAGGGAAAATCATTATGGTTTCAAAAGAAAAAAAATTAGAACTTATTAAAGAATTTGGAGGAAATGAAAAAAACTCTGGTTCAATTGAAGTTCAAATAGCTATACTAACTGAAGATATTGAAAATTTAAAACCTCACTTTTTAAAAAATAAAAAAGATTTACATTCAAAAAGAGGATTTATTGCCAAAATTGAACAACGTAAAAAATATCTTGTTTATTTAAAAGAAAATAATTATGAAAGTTATTCATCACTAATCGGAAAACTTGGAATTAGAAAATAAGATAATTTATGAAAATATTTAAAAATATTTTCTCGATGTTTAAACGAGATTCGGATTTTATAAAATCAGCAAATTACATAGTTACAAGTGACTATGATAAAAGTTATCTCGATCAAACAAAAATTAAAAAGATAAGTTTTTTTAAATGATTTTATCTTGCTTGTATTTTATGTGCCATCTCTATTTCATTTGTTCCTTTATTGGCTGGTGATTTAATAACTGGTAATAAAGACCTTTTATTATGACTAAATGTCATAATGTTTTTTGTTTTTTCTTTTGATTATATCCTTAGATGAGTAACATATAGTTTTAGAGCGAACCATCACTCTAAATATCCTTTATTGTTTTTTCCTTTTACTGGAGTTTCAATAATAATGTTATTCGGAATATTGCCTTCTTTTATTATATTATTTTTCCCACTTATTGAAAGCACTAGCGGAAATGAAGCATTAGAAAATTTTATTACGATATTGTCTTCTTTAGTTATTTTACAACTAGGTAGGTTGGTTTTATTGTTAAATGTGGTTCCTCCTTTTAGATTATTTACCAACATTTTTATCAAACAGAAAAAAATTTTAACATATGTTTTTGTTTTCCTTATTTTAGTAACATTATTATTTGCAGTAATCATTTATAGGGCAGAGGTGGGTGTTAATGATAAAATTACCGATTATTGAGATTCTTATTACTTTACCGTCGTAAGTATTTGTACCATAGGTTATGGAGACATATCGCCAGTCACTGAGTTAGGTAGAATAATGGTTATTGTTTTGGCATTTGTAGGAGTAGCTATTTTTACTATACCTGGAGCAGTTATAGCTGGGGGATTTCTTGAAGAAATTCAAAATAGAAAAGAAACCAAGGAAAAAAATTCTAAAGAAGAAGAATTAAGTGGTGTTTCAGTTGTTGAAAAAACTGTTTTAAAAAGTATTGATGGTGTTAAAAAAGTTTCAAAAAAAGTTAAAACTAATAATGAGTTTGAATCTAAGAAAAAAACTTCTAAAAATACAAAAAATAAAAAATAAGCAAACCTTTTAATAATATAATATATAAAAGAAGGTTTTTATGTATTCAAAAATAATTTTACAAGATAAAGAAGTTGAAAGGGCAATAAATAATGAATTAGAGCGTCAAAAAACTCATATTGAATTAATTGCTTCTGAAAACTATGTATCTAGCGATATTTTAAGAGCTACTGGATCAATTCTTACAAATAAATATGGTGAGGGTTATCCTGGAAAGCGTTATTATGATGGTTGCCAAAATATTGATGTTATCGAAACATTGGCTATTAATCGTTTAAAAAAATTATTTAATGCTGAATTTGCAAATGTTCAAGCTCACTCAGGTTCAAGTGCCAATGCTGCAGCTATCGCAGCATTAATACCACAAGGTTCTAAAATTTTAGGAATGGGGCTTTCATCGGGGGGACATTTAACTCATGGGTATAAAATTAACTTTTCAGGATATTTTTATGAAGCGCATTCATATGATGTGAACCATGAAGGCTTATTAGATTACCAAGAAATTATGAAAATTGCACAAAAAGTTAAACCTGATTTAATTATTTGTGGTGCTTCAGCATATTCAAGAATAATAGATTTTAAAGAATTCAAGAAAATAGCTGATGCTGTTGGTTCTAAACTATTAGCTGATATTGCTCACATCGCTGGAGCTGTTTCCACGAATCTTCATCCAACACCATTTGGATATGCTGACGTTATAACGTCAACAACACACAAAACACTAAGAGGTGCTAGAGGTGGTATCATTATGACAAATGATGCTGCAATTGCTAAAAAGATTGATAGTTGAATATTCCCTGGTTATCAAGGAGGTCCATTATTCCATGTTATAGCTGGAAAAGCCATCGCTTTCAAAGAAGCTTTAGATCCCAGCTTTAAAATATATCAAAATCAAATTTTAAATAACTCAATTGCTTTTGCAAATGAGTTTATAAAATTAGGAGCAAAAATTGTTTCTGGTGGAACTGATAATCACTTATTTACCATTGATGTAAAATCAACATATAACTTAACAGGCAAAAAAGCTTCTGATATTCTACAAGAATTTAATATTACAGTAAACAAGAATACCATCCCAGGAGAAACTGAATCTCCACAAGTCACAAGTGGAATTAGAGTAGGAACGCCCGCCATGACAACAAGAGGATTGAAAGAAAGTGACTTTGAACTTCTTGCTAATTTAATCCATCAATTATTGTCCAATCCAAACAATAAAGTTGCTCAAGAAACCATTAAAAATAAAATTGTTAATATGACAAATAATTTTAAATTGGAGAGATAATGCAAGAATCAAACACAAAAATAATTATTAAAAATAATGTTAGAATTTATTTGTCAGATTATCAAAAAGTTACTCAAGATATTTTAAATATTCACAAGTACACACCTTTATCATCTTTAATTTTAGCAAATGGAATTACCACATTTGGAACACTAGGTTTTCTTTATGGCATTGATAAAGTCGCTGTTTTAATGAAAACTAATGGTGCCATGAAAACATTTGCACTTGAATTCAAAGATGGCAATATCAGAGCGTTATTAGGAGATGGAACTGTCATGTCAGAATATGACAATAACAAACTACACAATACTATTCCGTTAATATTAGGAATTGGAGATGAAGGAGTTGTAAGAGTTAGTCGTTTCACAAAGAATAATCCATATACTTCTGAAGTCCAAATAGCAAATGGTGATATGATTACGGATCTTGTTTATTATTTAAATAAATCAGATCAAATTTTTTCTGCAATACTAAATGATGTTTGATTGAATGAAGATAATCCATTAGAAGTTGATCGAGCAAAATCTGCATTATTTCAATTATTACCAAACCACACAGAAGAAGATGTTCTTTGAATAGAAAATATAATCCAAAATACTGATTTTAAAAAAACTAATTTAACAAACTTCATAAAATTAATTGATGGCGAGGAACTACAAGAGCATAAAATTTTTTCAAAATGTGATTGCACATCTAAAAAAATGTTAAATGCAATAAATTTATTATCTCAAAAAGAGAAAAAAGAAATCATTAAAAAAGGTGAAGATATTGAAATTAAGTGTGATTTTTGTTTAAATTCTTTAATCATTAAGGTAGAAAGTATAAAAATATAAAGCCATTCTCATTGATTTTATTGCATATTTTTTTTAAAATAAAATATTTTATTCAAAATAGTTCAAAATAGTTCAAAAATGTTATAATTTTTTTGGGAGAAATAGTGAGCCAAAAGATTTTAGAGAGCATAAAAGCAATAATTAAAGAACGTAATATTGTGAAACCTAAGGATTTAGAAAATGAATTAGATTTAACTGTTTCAACTTGTAGAAGATATTTGTTGAAATTAGAAGAATCAGGTTTTATAAAAAGAGATTTTGGAGAAATAATTTATAATGATGATTATTACAAAATTGACAAAGATGCTAAAAATGAGATTTATAAAAACAAAACCATTAAAAAACAACTCGCAAAAAAAGGTGCTGTTTTAGCTAAAAATTATGAAGTAATTTTTATAGATGCAAGTTCAACAAATTATTACTTATTTGAATACTTAGATAAAAACAAAATAATTTACACGAACTCTTTATTGAATGCAAGTTATGCAATAAATAACGGATTTACAAAAGTAAATATTATTTCTGGTTTAATAAAAAATCAAACTATGACCATCATTCCCACAAATACAATAGATTTAACAAGAATTAAATTTCCAATTTCTTTTATTGGTGTGAATGCTATTTCAAACAAAAATGAGTTGATGACAACTGAAATTAATGAAGGATTGTCCAAAAAAATGATATCTGATCAAAGTGATTTAATAATTATTATGGCTGAAAAAGAAAAATTTAATCATTCAAGTATTTATAATTTTTCTTCAACCACTCACACAATCGTGATAACAGATAAAAATGATTGACCAAAAAACAATAATTTCAATATCATCAGCACAGTAGAAAAAAATAAGGAAAAAAATGAAAATAGATAATTTTTTAAACGAAAAAGTATTTTTTCTTGATTTAGAATTTAAAACCAAGAACGAAGCTTTAAAATACTTTTCATCCCAACTTGTGGAACAAGGATTTGGTACAAATGAAAAGAAAATACTTTCGGCTGCCAAAAAAAGAGAAGAAGAATTTTCTACAGGAATAGGAAGTTCAGTAGCTGTTCCTCACATTAGAATTCCTGAAATGAAAAATTCTGTTTTGTTGTTTGCCAAAGTTAAAGAAATGGATTGACAATCAATAGATAATCAGCCCATTAAATATATATTTTATATCGCATTAAACGATCAAGATAATGTTCACATTGAAATACTATCTGAATTAAGTAAAAATTTAATGAATGATAATTTTTTACAATCATTAGATAACATTAGTTCTTTTGATGAGTTAATAAATTTATTCACCAATTCACAAAATGTAGAGGAAGAGATTGTGACTGAGGCAAGGGGAGACTATGACGTTGTTGGAATAACTGCTTGTCCAACCGGTATTGCCCATACTTATATGGCAGCTGAACAATTAAAAAAGAAAGCTGCAGAAATGGGTGTCAAAATTAAAATTGAAACCCAGGGAACTGAAGGTGGAAGAAATGTCTTGACACCAGATGAAATTAAAAACGCCAAGGGAGTTCTTTTGGCAATTGATAGAGCTATTGATTTAGATAGATTCAAAGGTCATGAAAACATAATTGAAACGACAACTAGAAAAGTTATTAAAAATCCAGAATTAGAAATTAATAATATTTTAGAAAAAAAAGGTTCTAAATTAAAAAGTGGTGTTTCGTCAGGTGGCGGAGATGATTTAACTGGATTTAATTTCAATAAATTTGGAACCAGGACTTTTAAAGCAATGCTAACAGGTGTTTCGTATATGTTGCCGTTTGTAATTTTTGGCGGTATTATGATTGCAATAGCTTTCATAATAGATATACCATATGCAGGTAGTCCTGATTTCGGTACAGTGAATGATGTTGCTTATTGATTTAAGACACTTGGAGGAATATCTTTTAATATGATGGTCCCAATGTTAGGCGCTTATATCGCTTGAGCATTAGTCGGCAAGGTCGGACTTTTACCTGGTTTTATAACAGGATTTATTTCTGCGGGTTCTTTCCTTTTTAGAGATCAAGGTTGATTCGGAACTCCTGCTTCATCATCAGGTTTCTTTGGTGCAATTGGTGGAGGAATTCTATCAGCTGTATTAATAATTTTAATGATGAAATATATTGTTTCAAAAATGCCTAAAAGTTTAAATGGTATTATGCAAATATTGGTAGTTCCATTTTTAGGAACACTAATTATTGCAGCTTTGTTTTGAATAATAAATATTCCGCTTTTATATTTAAATTGAGGATTTACTTTATTCTTAGATATCTTCCAAGGAAATAATAATTTAGCAATTATTTTAGGATTTATTGTTGGAATAATGATGGCTAGTGATATGGGTGGACCTATCAATAAAGCCGCTTATGTTTTTGCAACAGCGACATTAAGTGAAACAGCTGGTCAAGGAACATATGTTATGGCTTCAGTAATGGCCGCAGGAATGGTTCCACCATTAGGAATAGCAATATCTACAGCTCTAAACAAAAAACTTTGAACAAAAGAAGAAAGAGAAGCTGGATTAGCAAATTGAATAATGGGAATAAGTTTTATAACAGAAGGAGCGATTCCTTTTGCTGCTAAAAACCCAAAAGTAATTATTCCAGCTTCAATGATTGGAGCAAGTTTTGCAGGAATGTTAGCCGCAGCTTTCGGAATTACTTTAGCTGCACCACATGGAGGGATATTCGTTTTCGCATTGGTTAAATCTACTTTGTTTGCTGATTCTGGTATGTCAATAGGTTTAGGAATTACTCTTTATATTATTGCGATAACTATTGGTTCAATAATTACTGCAATTATGATTAATCTTTTTACTAAATTATTTAATCGAAATAAAGGTAATAAAAATCCAGAAATTAAATTAGAAAAAAAAGTAATGTTTTATAAAAAAAATAAAAAAGAAAATATTCATAAATTAGATATTTTCAAAAACAAATCAACTATTAAAAATAAGGTAAAATTATGTTTTATACAATAACTTTTTCACCATCAATTGATTTACTAATTGAAACGGATGGTCAATTTGATAGAAATGGTTTGACAAGGTATGAAAATTCTGATTTGTTAGCGGGTGGAAAAGGGATTAATGCTTCTGTCATCTTAAATAGACTAGGATTTGAAACAACAGCCATAACATTTATGAATGGTGCGATGTCAAAAATTATTACTGAACAATTAGCAAAAGAAAAAGTTAAATTGATAACAATCCCAAGTGTGAATGACACTAGAATTAATATTAAATTTAATAATCAAATTAATAATTTTGAACTAAATGGTCCTGCATCAATAATAGAAAAGGAATCAGAAGATAAGTTGATGAGCTTAATTGCTTCCATGACTGATGATGATGTTGTTTTCATTATGGGTAGATCTAATATGATTTTAGTAGAAAGTATAGTTAAAATTCTCAGTACTAATAATGTTAAATTTGTTCTTGATATTGATTCAAAAGAAGTTATGAAATTATTAAAATACAAACCCTTTGTCATCAAACCAAATGTACTTGAATTAGCAACACTTATGGAAGTTAAAATTAGAAATGAACACGATATTATTAAACACGGAACTAAACTTATTCAATTAGGTCTCCAAAATTTATTAGTTTCTTGTGCAGATGAAGGTTCATATTTTATAAATAAAAATAAGGTTTTAAAAATTGAAACACCAAAATTGAAAATTATTAATTCCGCAGGCGCTGGAGACAGTATGTTAGCAACATTTGTTGCCAAATATATTGAATCAAACAAAATTGAGGAGTCATTTATATTGGGTAATGCAGCTGGGATGGCAACAGTGAGTTCAAAATGATTAGGAACTTTAAAAATGATCGAAGATGTTAAAAGTTCACTTAAAATAATAAAAATTAAAAAATAATTTTATAGCATTAAAACAAGAAATATGATTTCTTGTTTTTTGTTATTTTTTTCATTTAATTATTCCAATTATAGAATTGACAATATACAAACTTCACATAACCAAATACAGAACACTTGTTAAATCACTTGTGTCCTTAATAATCAAAGTTATATATATTCCGACACTCACTATATTAACCGCAAATCAAATATATCATTGTTCTCGATAAAACTTAATCATCAATATCATTCCAAATATAGAAAGTATTGTAGAAGCAGAATCAAATATCGGACTTTTGTCTCCTAAGTAATGTAATCCAAATGCTAACCCAACAATAGAACCCAAGAGTAATGGTAAAATAATCATTCATTGTTTAAGAGAAAGTTTTTTAACATCTACTTGAACATCTTTGGTATTAATGTTTTCTTCTATTGTATTCAAGTTATTTTGATCTATTTTGTTTTTATGTTTTTTTCACATAAATCAACCCATAATATTTGTGGGTAAATAATAAAATAAATTAAGAGCAAAATCACCATAGACAGTTAATAGCAACGCTGCAATACTATAAAATACAACATGCAATGTTCCGAAAATAAAATTTATTCTTAATTTTCTAGTTGCTAAAAGATTAGATATGACACCTGTCGTTGTAGCTACAATTGAAATTGAGCTTGCAATTAATGCAATTCTATTATTAACTGTTAAAAAAATAATAGCAATATTTAAAGCAATTAAAACAATAACTTCAATTAACATTAACAAATACAATCACTTATTTTTTTTTATTTCATTATTTATATTATTTATAAGTTCAGTTTTCTTGAAATTATTTTTGTTTATTTTTGACAACAAAACAAATCTCCTTGTCTATTCTTAGTGAAAATATTTAAATTTCGTATTTGTCAGGATGTTTTTTCATCATCATTTCTACAAATTCTTTTTTAGGTAAATGACCATATTTTATCATTAAATCAAAACATTCTTTATATTCTGCTCAAGCTCAATCAACATTTTCAAATCCAGGAACTTTCGTAATTCCTTCTCTTTTTCAATTTTTATAAGTTTTAAAAAAAGTTTCAATTTCTTTTAATCAACTTTGATCAATATCTTCTAATGAATTAATATCATTAAGTCTATAATCGTCATGATGAACAGCAATTAGCTTTGTATCTGTTTCTCCATCATCAATCATTCTCATTGCTCCCACAATTCGTGCATTTAATTGAACTCCAGGTACAAATGTTTCAGATGAATATACAAGAACATCTAATTCATCTCCATCTCAATCAAGAGCAGTTTCAATAAATCCATAGTTAGCTGGATATACAAATCCATCTCTCAATATTCTATCTACACATATTTTTTTATTTTCTCTATTATATTCATACTTAATATTTGAATTAAGTGGTATTTCTATTATTACTTTTATTATTTTCTTTTCCATATTTATATATTTTACATTAAAAAAAAATGATATTATGTATAATTTTATTAATATATGATGACATACAATGCACAAACAATCTCAAATACAGTTAATGGGTATAAGGTTGAAGATATTATTCTTTGAACTTTCGGTTTATTTCTTGGAGCAGCTTCATTAGTGTTCTCTGTTTTATCTTACTACTTTGCAAATAAGTCAACAAAACTTATAACTGAATTGATGGAAAAAACTTGAGTCACTTCTGAAACAGATAAATATTTTTTTGTTAATATGAAAAGCATTAAACACCAAAATAATAAAGCTTTAGTACTATTAAATTCAGGAAAAGAAATTTCTTACGAAACATATGTTTCAAATTCACTAGGTTCAAGAATAATTCATATTAACAAAGAGACAGTTGATTTATTAATGCAAACCAAATATAAAAATATAATTACTACTTATACAAGAGAAAAGAAAAAATGTGATAATAAATTTTTTGAAGCAATAAAAATAGAAAATATAACTTCATCATCAAAAGAAACAATTCCCGCAAGAGAAATTGTTAACTTAATTGAATATCACAATATGATTTCATCTTTTGTTTCACATATCTTAAAAGAATATACTGAATTAACTATATAACAAAAAAACATCTATTTACAATAGATGTTTTAGTATATAAATTTTATATATATGGTGCCCGAGACTGGACTTGAACCAGCACGTCCAATACGGACCAGGGATTTTAAGTCCCCTATGTCTACCATTTCATCACTCGGGCAATTTAATAATTTGCTTTTTAATTATACTATAATATTGACAAAAGACATAAAATAAATGAAAATTTAGAGTAAATTATCTCTATTGTAATATAATTTAAAATATGAATTTTAAGGATATTTTAATTAAACAAATTGAATTAAACAAGGCAATAATTAATGGTCATGAAAATAATAATGAAAATTTGGAAAAAAAACAAATACTAGCACTGATTGTTGAAGTTAGTGAATTAGCTAATGAAATCCAGCATTTTAAATATTGAAAAAAAAATATTAAAATAGATGATGAAAAAATAATCGAAGAATATTCTGATGGTATGCATTTTTATTTGTCGTTTGGTTTGAGCTTAGGAATGTCAAATGACGTTGATCCAATTATATTTTCTCAAGATTTAACTTTACAATTCTTAAAAATATATGATTCTATTAGTCAATTTTATCAAAAAAGTAGTCTAGAAAATTTCAACTATTCTTTTGGTCTATTTATTGGTTTAGGAAAATTATTAAAATATAGCGATGAAGATATGAAAAATGCTTATTTAAGAAAAAATAATATCAACTTTAACAGAATAAAAAATAAGTATTAATAAAATAAAAAATTATTTTATTATGGTTAATCGTTTTCTGACCCAGTTTGTCTATCTCATAATATGTAAATAGATTCGTGTAAATCAAGATCATGAAAAAGGATTTGATATAAACACTCTACAATTGGCAGGTCCAATTTATCTTTAATTCTAATTTTTTCAACAATCTTAATAGCGTTGATTCCCTCAAGTGTAATCGAAGAAGAAAGTGCTTTATCTTTATCTTTAACAAAATTTCGACCAAAAGTATAATTTCTTGATAAATCAGACATAGAAGTTAGAATCAAATCCCCAAGCCCTGTTAATCCCATAATTGTTTCAGTTTTTCCACCTAAGTACTTATTAAAAACAGATAGTTCGTGAACACCTCTAGTTATAAATGCTGCCGTTGTATTAATTTTAAAACCATACTCTGCCAGCATACCAGAAGCAATAGCTAATATATTTTTATAGATTCCACCAGCCTCGGCACCAATGACATCAGTTTGTGTATATATCTTGAAATAATAATTAGAAAATAATTCTTGCACTTCAGCACATAATTTTTCCGACTCAGAAACAGAAGCAACTATCGTTAAGTTTTTCAAAACCATTTGTTCAGCATATGATGGACCAAGAATACTTACAACACCTCTAATTTTAGGGTTATTTTTTGTATTTTCTTCAATACCCTTGTGTAAAGGATAATCTGTTCCATGATAAAAACCTTTAGAACCACTAATAATTAAAACTTCTGAATCAATATTTTCTTTTATTTGTTCAAGAACTTGAGGAATAATTGTTGAAGGTAAGGCTAAAATAATATAAGAAGTACCTTTTAAAGCTTCTTTTAAATTGTTGGTAGTCTCAACTTTATGAATTAATAAATCTTCACTAAAATATTTAGTATTTTTTCCAACTTTTAATTCTGATAATTCTTGATCATCTATTCCATAAACAACAATATTATTTTGCTTTGAATCAAATAATATATTTGAAAACGCAGTGCCAAGAGCACCTGAGCCAATTATAGTTATTTTTTTATTGTTCATTTCTAACCTTTTCTAAAATAATTTTATTAAATTGTATAAAATAAATATCTATAATAGACATTTATTTAAAATATTTTAATCGTTTAATTTTTCGCCATTTTCTTTATAATTTTCAAAAAAACTTCTTGGATCTGGTAAATCAAATTTAGAATTTTCTTCAAATTTTGAACCAGTTCCTGCTGGTATTTTATGACCTAAAATAATGTTTTCCTTTAGTCCTTCAAGTTTATCAATTTGATTTGATATAGCAGAATGAACTAAAATTTTTGCAGTTTCTTGATATGAAGCAGCAGCTAAAAATGAATCTGATAGTAAAGGAGTTTGTTTAGCACCTTTAATAACAATTGTACCAAATGATGGTTTTTTACCTTTCATTATTAATTTAGCATTTTCATTTTGATATGTCAATATATCTTCAATACCACCAACAAAGAAATCAGAGTCACCAGGATCAGTAATAATGATTTTAGATAACATTTGACGAATAATTATTTCTACATATTTATCACTAATCGAAATACCTTGCATACGATATAGTCTTTGAATTTCTTTCAAGATGTAATTTTGAACACTTCTTGCATTAGTTAATTTTAAAAGATCTCTTAAAATTATTGGACCTTCGGTAATTTTTTGACCAGGAATAACATTGTCTCCAACTTTAACACGTTTTTTAGAGTTGGCAGAAATTTCAATTAATTTACTTGTTATTCTACCATCAGATCTTTCATAAGTAATTTCTATCACTTCTCCAACACTTGTTTGTTTTATAGATGTAATTTTACCTGTTTTATTAGAAATAATTGCTGGACGACCTCATGGTTTTTCATAAGCATCGATCAATTCGATAAGACGTGTAAATCCACCTGTTATATCCTCTACACCAGCAACTCCTCCTGTATGGAAAGTACGCATAGTTAATTGAGTACCAGGTTCACCAATTGATTGCGCAGCAATAATTCCAACAGCTTCACCGATATTAACAACTCTATTTGTAGCCAAATCTTTACCATAACACATTTTACATACACCATTAATTGTATGACAACCAAGAGTAGTACGCAAATCAACTTGTTCAATTTTAGCTTTTATAATTTTATCTGCTAGTTCTGGAGTAATTAATGTTGATTTTTCAACAATAACATTTTGTTGTGAATCAACTATTTGTGAATTTGTGTAACGACCTTCAATTCTTTCTTCTAATTCAACAATAACAGTTTTTGTTTTTGTATCAATAATTGATTTAGATAAGTAACCAAAATCTGATCCACAATCTTCTTCTTTAACAACAATATTTTGAGCAACATCAACCAAACGACGTGTTAGATAACCTGATTTAGCTGTATTAAGAGCTGTATCAGTTAGTCCTTTACGAGCACCATGTGTTGATGAATAAAATTCATAAGCAGTTAATCCTTCAAGGAAAGATGACTTAACAGGAACTTCAACAGTTGAACGAACTTCACGTTCATTTGTAGCATCAACCTTAGTTTGTTTTGTATTATTGGCCATTAATCCACGAATACCTGCAAGTTGAACTAAGTTTGAAACATTACCACGAGCACCAGATTTAATCATCATATTAATTGAATTTGTTTTCTCATTAGAGAATACTACATCCAAATTATTTTGAATATCTTCTTTTATTTGTGTTCATTTATAGTTTGAAAGACGATATCTTTCATCATCTGTAACTAAACCTAATTGGAATTTTTCTTTTAAGGTATCTGTATATTTTTCACCTTCAATAATTTTTTCTTTTCTATTAGTTGCATTAAGAATATCACTAAAAGAAATAGTAACACCAGATTTTGTTGAAAATGTAAAACCAAGTTCTTTTATTTTATCCAAAATCATAGCAACTTGGTTTGTATAATGGAATCAAACATTGTTTAATAATTTTGTTCTTTCTGAGGCTTCAAAAACTCTTTCTACATTGTTATTGTTAATCATAATTTCTTTATATAAAACTGTGAATTGTTCATTTAAAATGTCTGCAAAAATAGCACCATGAACTGAACCCAATTCATTTCCACTTAAATCTTTTAATTTTGAAAACTCTAAATTCATTGATGATAAATTTGATTTATTAACAATTTTAATTAATTTTGCAACTTCTCTAATTGATGTATTTACAAAATATTTATCAAAAACACTTCTTATAATTTTTGCAATATCTTTTTTACTTAAAGGATCATTGATTGGTAAAGATTCGATTTTTTCTTTAATGTTTTCACCATAAGATAAATAATATTTATTATTTTTTCCAATTAATGAATCTTTAGTATTATCAAAAATAAATGGGAAATGTTCAGGAAGAGATTTATTGAAAATAAACTTACCAACCGTTGAAATAGCATAGCCTTTATCAACTTTCAAATCATTTGTTGATTTTATTTTAGAATATGGCATTGCAACTCTGGCATGTAATGAAACAATTTTATTCTCATATGCCAATTTCATAGCATTAAAATCAGAAAAGAATTTCCCTTCTCCTAATACACCTTTTCTTTCAGTCGTTAAATAAAATAGACCAAGTATCATATCTTGTGATGGATTAATAATTGGTTCTCCATCTTTAGGTCCAAGAATATTTCTATTAGCAAAAATCAGTTCTCTTGCTTCTTGAACTGCTTTGTCTGAAATAGGAACATGAACGGCCATTTGATCACCATCAAAATCAGCATTAAAGGCAGTTGTTACAAGAGGGTGAAGCTTGATTGCTCTACCACGAATAAGAACTGGTTCAAATGCTTGAATTGATAAACGGTGAAGTGTCGGTGCACGATTTAATAATATAGGTCTATCTTTAATTACTTTAGCAACATGTGCTCAAATTCTTGGATCTAGTTCTTCAATAAGTTTTTTAGCACCTTTTATAGTTGTGTTAACATCTTTTGAAATTAATTCTCTTACAATTCATGGTTCAAATAATTTTGCCGCCATTTCACGAGGAATACCTGCTTGATGCATTTTTAAATTAGGCCCAACAACAATAACAGAACGACCTGAATAATCAACACGTTTCCCAAGTAAGTTTTGTCTAAATCTACCTTTTTTACCTGTTAAAGCATCTGAAATTGATTTCAATGGTCTATTGTCTTTTGACACAACTGGAGAAGGAGTTCTTCTTTGGTTATCAATCAAAGCATCTACTGCTTCTTGAATCATTCTTAATTCATTTTGAACAATTAAAATTGGAGCATCGGTTTCTTGTCATTTTTTCAAACGATTATTTCTAATAATGATTCTACGATACAATTCATTAACATCACTTGTTGAATGACGACCACCATCCAATTGAATTAATGGACGCAAATCAGCAGGAATTATAGGAAGATTGTAAATCAACATATTTTTAGGATCTTGTCCTGAGTTAATAAATGAATTAATTATTTTTAATCTTTTATAAAGTTTTTCTCTTGTTTGTAATTTAGTTGCAAGAGCTTTTTCACCTTTATTAAAGATAATGTTAATTTCGTTAATTTCGTTTTTAACTTCTGCTTGGACAGCTTGTAAGTCAAAGTTGCTTAATAGATACTCAAAAGCTTTTGCTCCTGTATCAATTTTAGCCTCTGAAAATTCTTCTATAATTTCATTAAGTTCATAAAAATCAATTCCATAATCTTTTCCCATTTTAGAAGAAGCTCTATTTTCCAATTCTTCAATAGCATTAGAAATTTCTTTAAATTGGAATGAGTCAGGTTCAAAATTCAATCTAATTTCTTCCAAAGCTTGACGATAAATATAAGCAGCTTCATTAATCTCAATAATTAAATTTTCTGGAAGCGCTTTTAATCCACCTGATTTTAAAACAATATGAGACTTATAATAAATAACACCTTCTATCGCTCCTCTTGAATGAGCTTTGTTAGAGACACCAACTTTTAGACCTAATAATTTAGCAAGAATTGAGTTATCTACTTTAAAAAATCAAAAATGTAAAACAGGAGAATTTAATTTAACATGTCCCATTCTGTTTCTTCTTGAAATTTTTGGTAAAATTTCAGGTTTTAATTCTTTACACAAATCTGTGTTTTCACAAAAAGTATTTTCATTTGATTTTTTATATTTTTTAGCACAAATAGCACATTTAAAATCTGTTGTTGGTCCAAAAATTAATTCATCAAACAAACCTCCTGATTCTGGTTTATATGATTTATAATTAATTGTTTCTGGTTTAACAACTTCTCCATGACTTCAATCTAAAACATCTCATGGAGTTGCTAATGAAAGGGAAATATTTTTTATTTTATTTTGCTCAATTAAGGCATATTTTCTTGTTAATGGCATATTACTTATCTCCTTCTTCAATTTCATTTTCGTAAATTTCTAATTTAATTCCAAGTCCTCTTAATTCATATGCAAGAACATTGAAAGATTCAGGTGTACCTGGAGTCGGTAAAACTGTATTTGTAGCAAGAGCATTATAAAGTTTGTTTCTTCCTTGAATGTTGTCGGATTTATAAGTTAATAACTCTTGCAGAATCATTGTAGCTCCATATGATTCAATAGCTCATGTTTCCATTTCTCCAAATCTTTGACCACCATTTTGAGATTTTCCTCCAAGTGGTTGTTGAGTAATAAGAGAATATGGACCGATACTACGAGCATGCATTTTATCATCTACCATATGAGACAATTTAAGCATATACATAACACCAACTGATATATCATTATCAATAACTTCTCCATCAATTGGATTAAATAATTTTTGTTTTCCAGTTACAGAAACACCAGCTTCTGCCAGAACTTCTGAAATATCTTCTTTTTTAACACCATCAAATACAGGTGAAACAAATTTTACATTCAATGCTTTTCCAGCCATTCCCAAGTGAAGTTCTAGTATTTGACCTAAGTTCATACGCGAAGGAACCCCTTGAGGATTTAATAAAATATCAACTGTTGTTCCATCTTCCAAGTGAGGCATATCTTCTTCAGGTAAAATAATAGATATAACACCCTTATTACCGTGACGACCTGACATTTTATCACCAACTTTAATTTTTCTTTTTTGAGCAATTAATACTTTAACAATTTTGTCAACACCATCTTCTAATAAATCACCTTGATCTCTAGAAAGAACTTGTACATCAATTACTGTTCCAGCTTGACCATGTTTAACTTTTAGGGATGTATCAAGAAAACTAGAATCACGATGACCAAAAATAGCAGCCATTAGTTTTTCCTCAGGAGTAGGATTGTGTTCACCCTTTGGAGAAATTCTACCAACTAAAATATCACCAACACCAACTTCAGAACCAATTATAACAATACCATTTTCATCCAAAAATCTTTTAGACGCAAGGGAAGTATTTGGTATTTCTAATGTTAATTGATCTTCACCAGCCTTAGCTTTACGGAATTGAATAGTTTGTTCTTCAATGTGAATTGATGTAAATACGTCTTCTTTCACTAATCTTTCATTAATAATTATCGCATCTTCATAATTGTAACCATTTCATGTTGTAAATGCAACAAGTACATTTTTACCAAGAGCCATTTCTCCATTTTTGAAAGAAGAAGAATCAGTAAGTAATTGACCCTCTTTAACTTCTTGTCCTAATTTAATGATTGGAGATTGATTAATAATAGTACCTTGATTAGATTTTTGGAAATTTTTTAAATAATAAGTCAATACTTCTTTATTATCATTAGATTTAATTTTTATCTTTGTTGAATCCACATAAGTGATTTCTCCAGCTTTTTTAGACTTGATATTAGCTGCTGAATATTGAGCAATTGCTGATTCAATACCAGTACCAACAATCGGCGCCTCTGCTCTTAACAAAGGTACGGCTTGACGTTGCATATTTGAACCCATAAGTGCACGGTTAGCATCATCATTTTCCAAGAAAGGAATCGCTGCAGCAGCAATTGATGTCATTTGTTTTGAAGAAACATCCATAAAATCAACCATATTAGGTCCCACGATAATAAAGTCATTATCTTTTCTAACAGTAATACTCTCATCAGTTAATTCATTATTTTCATTGATATTAATCGAAGATTGAGCAAAAGAAAATCCTTGTTCATCTATCGCTGTTAAATAAACGGGCGCTTTGTAATCAACTACACCATTTGATATTTTAAAATAAGGAGTTTTTAGAAAACCATATTCATCAATGATTGCATAAGTTGCTAAGTTAAGAATAAGTCCAATGTTAGGTCCCTCAGGTGTTTCAATAGGACAAATTCTTCCATAATGAGTAGGATGTACATCACGAACTTCGAATTGAGCTGTGTCTCTATTAAGACCACCTGGCCCCAAAGAAGTAACACGTCTTTTATTCGATATTTCACCCAAAGGATTAATTTGATCCATGAATTGAGAAAGTTTTGAAGAGTTAAAAAATGTTTTGAATTGATTGTAAACAGGTTTATTGTTAGTCACATTTTTAGGAGTAACTTTTTCAATTTCTTTTGAAGACATTCTTTCTTTAGTATTTTTTTCTAATTTAGTTAATCCTATTTTAAATTGATTTTGTAATAATTCACCAACAAGAACTACTCTCTTATTAATTAATGAATCAGGATCATCATCTTGTCCAATGTTTTGAATTAAATTAAAGTAATATGAAACTGCAGCAATAATATCTGGTATTAATAAATTAAGTTCAGTTGCCGTAGGATCATTACCAATAACTGTGATTGGTTCAATTCCTTCAGTTGATGCATCTTTTTCATTTTGGAATATTTTAATCAAACTAATTTTAATTCTCTTTTTCAGTTTTGGATAATCTTCAATTAATTTTCCATAAGATTTTTCAGTGATATCAGGAATTTTAGTTAGTTTTAAAACACCATCAGCAAATAATTGATCAACTTTTTTAGCATCTAAAATATCAAATTTATGACCAGCTTTAAAAATCACTTGTCCTTCTTTGTATTCTTCAGTATCTTTTTCAGCAATTAAATCTTCAGCTAAAATTTTATGATTAATTCTATTTTGTAAATTTAATTTACGATTTATTGTATATCTACCTGTTTTTGACAAATTATATCTACGACTATTAAACAAAAGATTTGGAAATAAATTTGCAGTGGATTCCGCTGTTACTCTATCACCTTTTCTAATTATTTGGTAAAGAGTCTCAATACATTCTTCTTGAGTTTGAAATTTATCTTTTTTTAACGTTTCTTCTAAAACATCAGAATTTCCAAATAACTTCACAATTGTATCTTTATTTAAACCAAAAGTTCTTAAAAAAACAGAAACAGGAACAGCTTTGTGTTTATCAATTCTTATTTTAACGCCATCTATTGAATTACCAGTTACTCTATGGTAAATTTCGATTCATGAACCTAATTTTGGAATAATTTCCACTTTATTAAACAAATCATCTGCTTGCTTATTTCTAACTTGACGACCAAAATATGCTCCAGAAGAACGAATAAGTTGTGAAATAATAACTTTTTCAGAACCATTTATTATAAATGAAGCACCATTTGTCATCAAAGGAATTTCTCCAAAAATTACTTCCTCTTCTTTTACTTCCCCAGTTTCAATTATAGTTTTTCTCAACTTACCATATAGCTTAGCTGCATATGTAACACCTTTTTGTTTTGATTCATCAATTGATTTTGATTCATTCTTAGATCTTTCAATTCTCTTTGATTTTGAAATATATTCAATAACCATTTTCCCGTTATTTGAACGAATAGGATAAATTTCTTTGAAACTTTCTTCAATACCTTTTTCTAAAAATCATTCAAAAGAATCTCTTTGCATTTGTAAAAAGTCTTGTGTTTCTAATTCGATTTTGGTATTTGAATAATTCCTTCTATCAGTTAATGGCCCATATTTTCTTACTTGATAATTTGTTGGTTTACTCATAAAGCGCTCTTTTCAATTGTATATTTATAAATTTGTTTAAATATTGAAAATAGTTGGATTACCATTTATCAATAAATAATGTGAATTTAAAGTTTATTTTTATAATTTTATCACAATTTGAGATAAAAAATACATATTTAATTTATATTATAAAAATTTGTAAAAAATAATTTTATGTTATAATTAATAGTTATTTTAAATTTAATAAAGCCATAATCATAAAATAAGCATTTATTTATTTTTGTTTTTAACAGATAAACGATATTCATAATCTTCAGCAATATTTCTGATTTTTATTAATCAATGATTGAGGCCACTTTTAGTTTTTACAATATTATGAACCTTAAATAGTTCATCACTTATTTGAGAAAGTGGTAAATATGAATGATTTATTTTAAATTTATAAAATGTTAATTCGTCATCTTTAAACTTACTTAACAGTTTATATTTAACAACGAAATGATAATTATCCAAAAACAAAGCATGTGAATCAACCAATTTTAATTGATTATATACATCTAAATTTCCAATTCTTGTAATTTGATTTTTATGATCTCTAATTATTATTGCATCAAAAAATTTAAAAAATGAATCTTGAGAACCAATAGCTTTTAAAAATTCGGATATTTGTTCATTTTTTTTCATATATAAAATTACATAATCACTTTTATCAAATATAGAAAAAAATAATTCATGAATTGCTAATTTTTCAAGCATTATTTTGGCAAATTCAATACTTTTAATTTTTAGTTCTAAGTGATAAGAAGATGATTCTAAAGAAGATATTGAGCCACCTGAAACAAAAACTCCTGCGAAAAAAAGTTGTGGATCTGATATTATCATTGTTTTTGAATTATTTTTCGGAAATATGAACGTTTTATTTTTAGTTGAGAAATCTTTTCCGCTTATTTCCAAAATATCTTTTACCTTGTTAAAAATAAATTCATCTTTAAATAAAATTTTGGCCTCTTCTCCTGTTTTATATGAAGAATAAATTATTCCATCTACAAAAGATACTGCTTGTTTTTTGTTTATTTTTTTGGTAATTAATTCATTTTTGATTTCAAATGAAAAACTTTTCATAATTCCTCCTTAAAAAAAAAGCAAAAAAAAGCAGCGATTATCTATCTTCCCTAATGGTATTGTCGACGTAAAAAGGCTTAACTACTGAGTTCGGAATGGATTCAGGTGATCCCTTTTGCTATGTTCGCTAAATCTATTATATAACAATATTTTATTTTATGTTACATTTTTTTTAATAAAAATAAATATACATCTTTTATCACAATATTAATCAATGAAAACACACTATAAAATTATAACTAATATTTGATAAAAACAAATTTAAATAAAATTTATAATTTAATTTATAATTTAATTTATGAATTACAAGCCAATATCTAAAATAACTATTTATTCAACCATTATGTTGGTCTTTGCAATAATAGGTATAGTTATATTTTCTACTGATTTTCCTAATTGAAAATTGTATGGTTGAAACGATTTAGTTGATCCTGTGTCTTTTGAGGTACCTGATGTTAAAATGCCTATACCAGTCTCTGTTCAAGCTGCTAGAGCTTGATCTGCAGCATCATTAATAATATGTTCTTTAATGATTGGATTTAATTCAATGGAAATTAAAAGAATGGAAAAAAGCAATTACAAAAAATATTTTGTTTCTTCAATAGGTATTTTTACATGATTACTTTTACCTTATACTATTTATATTGGTGTTAAAAATAAATTATATGAAGATTACTTTAGTTACATTTCACAAAATAGAGTTGGAACTCGTCAAATGTCTTTAAGTGCTTTTAAAAATGGTTTTCAAAAAAATGGCAAAAGAAATATGTTGTTTTGAAATACAACATTTGGTTATTTTATTTTGTTAATTACATTTATTGGGTTTATATTTGGGTTTTTAATTTTTACTGAATTATGACCTGACAAAATTGTAATTCCTGAATTAAAGCCTGGTTTTAGTGATGAACAATATAAAGCTTATATGGAAACTTATTATATTTTCGATACATTTTCTTACTTTACACAACTATCGAATATGGCTTGTTTTATTTTCATGATTTTTTTTACTGCATTTAATAACAAAATTGCTTTTAGAAACAACACTATTTTAATAGCGTTATCTGCATACATCTTTATTGTATCAGTAATATTTTGAGTGTATTTATTTCCAACATCACTAGATCATTATACTTGAGCTTTCCAATGAGCTAAAACTTCTTGAACTCATGCCGTTGCCCCTATTTTATTTATTGCTTTTGCAATAACTTCACTTGTTATAAATAAAAATGCTCCACAAAAATTCAAAAAAATGATAGGTGTTTCTATGATTTTCCCTTTATCTTATGGTGTGTTCACTTATTCATTACCATTTTACACAAGATTTAGTGTTTATGGTTCTCTAACAAATATTAATCCAAATATGAATACATCTATCGGAGTGAGTGAAGCAACTAAAAACGGAAGTTTAGCAATGATTGGAGCTATATTTCTTCTAGGAGGAATATTTGTTTTAATAATTTTCCTGTTTTGACTTATAGCATATAAAATTAATAAAAAAGAAAATAATAAAATGGGATTAGCTTAAATCTCGACTTTTTGATAAAGCGTCAATTCCAAATAAAGCACAATCATCTCCATAAGGATCTTCTAGAAATTCAATTACATTAAATTGTGAAGGAAGAGAATTTACCTTAGCTCATTCAATAGCTTTATCAATATATCATTTGTTGTGACGAGCAACAGAACCACCAATTACAATTGAATTGGGATTTAAAACAGCTATTGTTATTGCTAAAGTACTTCCGAGAGTTTCAATACCTTCATCAATAATCATTTTAGCTTTGTCATCAGTTGAATATAAGGCAAAGACTTCTTCTGTAGTTATTTTTTTATTAAAAATTTTAGTTGCTCTTTTTTCAATTCCAGATCCAGAAGAAAAATATTCACAAGAACCTGTAGAAAGATGGTTTTCTTCTTTATTAAAAGATGCTGGCATTCAAGCAATTTCTAATCCTTGAAATGAGAAACCAGAATATATTTCATCTTTGATTATTAAACCTGCACCCAATCCTGTCGAGATTGTAAAAAATTGTGTAATGTCTTTTTTTGTTTTTTTATAAAAAGTATGAACTGCATAGGCCATAGCATTAGCATCATTTTCAAAAGTGATTTCCTGTACACCTGAATTTTCAATAATAAAAGTTCTTACATTAAATCCAACTCAATTAGGTATGTTAGCACCTGAAATAATTACTCCTTCATCATAATTTGCAACTCCAGGTAAACAAATTCCTAAAAATTCAATTTCATGTTCATTCAATAATTTTATTAACGGTTTTAAGGAATGCTTTGGATCGGCAAGAATTGTAGAAAAAGATTCTCTAAAAACAATCTTATCATCTGTTATAATGGCAAACCTTGAATTGGTTCCTCCAATATCAATTACTGCATGTTTTTTCATATTTCTTCCTTTTTTTAATTAATTATACATAAAAAATAAACTAATTTCTTAGTTTATTTTTTATAAATTTTTAAGTGTTATTTTTTTACTCTAATTTCTTTTAAACGAGCTGATTTACCTTTTAATTCTCTCATGTAATAAAGTTTAGCACGCCTTACTTTATTAGAACGAACCAATTCAATAGATGAAATATTTGGGTTGTTTAAAGGAAAAGTTCTTTCAACACCAATTCCATAAGAAATTTTTCTTATAGTAAAAGTTTCTTTAGAACCACTATTCTTCATAGCAATAACCAATCCTTCAAAAATTTGAATTCTTGATTTTTCCCCTTCTTTAATTCTTACGTGGACTTTAATGTTGTCTCCAGATTTAAATTTTGGAAAATCTTCACGATGTTGAGAATCTTCAATTGCTTTAATTTTATTATTTATCATTTTTTTTCCTTTCTAAAAGATCAGGTCTTTTGTTTAGAGTATTTTCTTTTTGTTTTTTAATTCTTCATTCATTAATATTTTTGTGGTTTCCACTTAGCAAGACTTCAGGAACTAACATATTTTTGTATTCTCTTGGTCTAGTGTATTGTGGAAAGTCTAGCAAGTTATTTTGGAAAGAATCATTTTGGTGTGATGATTCTTTAATTACTTCAGGAATTAATCTAATTACTGAATCGGCTATCACCATAGATGGTAATTCTCCTCCAGTTAATACATAATCTCCAATTGAAATTTCACAATCAACCAAACTTCTAACCCTCTCATCAAAACCTTCATACCTACCAGAAATAAACGTTAATGTTTGTTCTTTAGATAATTCTAAAGCCATTTCTTGAGTAAATTGTTTGCCTTGCGGAGATAACATTATTACTTTGCCTTTTTCTTCTAATGAATTTAAGGCATTATCAATAGGTTCTACCATTAATAACATTCCTGGTCCACCACCATAAATTTCATCATCAACTTTTCTATGCTTATCATTTGTAAAATCTCTAAAATCTATTATATTAATATTGATTAAATCTTTTGATATTGCCTTTGATGTAATTGATTCTGTTTTAAAAGCTTCATAATATTTAGGAAAAATTGTTAAAAAATTTATTTTCATTATTACTCTTCTTTTTTAGTTTTAGAAGTTTTTTTAACTACTGGTTTTTTAGCAGCTTCTTTTGTAGCAATTTTTTTTGCACTAGGCTTTCTAACTTTTGCTTTTTTAACTGATTTACTTTTAGTTAATTTATCTTTTGATAAAGAATATTCTTCTCAAAATTTTTCTTGTTTCAATAAATTTCTAACTGTATCAGTAGGTTGTGCACCATTATCTAATCATTTAGTAATTAACTCTTTGTTTAATTTTAATTCTTCAGATAGTGGATTAAAATATCCTAACTCTTCTATAAAACGTCCATCTCTAGGAGCTCTAGCGTCTGCCGCTACAATTCTATAAAAGGGATTGAATTTATTACCCATACGTTTTAATCTTAATTTTACCATTCGTCCTCCTTAATAATTTTTAAAATATAACTAAATTTTAACACAAAAATAAAAATAGGTGTCAAGTATTTTTGCTTGACACCTATTTTTAACTTTTAGCATTAACTAATTTCTTTTGAAACAGCATTTGCAAAAATACTTTTTATTCTTTCTATTGTTATTTCCATTGATTTTACAATTTGAGAAATTGGAAAATAATCTAATTCATTGTCTTCATTTGCTAATTGTAATTTAATTGCTTTCATTACTTCATGAGATAGTTCGATAAAATCTGAATACATTTTTTCAGTTTGATCAAAAATATCCCTTATTTTTTTATCTTTATATATTTTCATATATTTTTGTAATAAATCTAAATAATTTTTCGATAAATCTTCAATCATTATAATATGATTTTGATTTATTTGTTTTCTAACAAAAGTTTTAGCAATAGTTAATGAATAATTAGTAGCTATTGCAATATCTTTTGCAGAATAAATAATAGAAATAACAAATCTTAAATGATTGGCTCTAGGATCATCTTTTGAAATGGTTCAGATACACTCATCAACCAGGTCTCTTTCTTTTTGCTCAGCTTCTTTTACTCTTGATTCTATTGAATCTATTATCTTGTGACCGTCTTCTTGATTAAAAATATATTTTCATAATTTTTCATGAGTTGCAAAAGAATATTCTAAAAATTCCATAACCATTTTTTTCAAGTTTTTTTCTGACGTTATTAACGAATTATAATTAGTAGCCATTATCCTATCCTTCCATTTATATAATCTTTTGTTTCTTTTTTATTTGGTGTTAAAAATATATTTTTTGTTTTTCCGGTTTCAACAATTTTTCCTTGATAGAAGAAAAATGTTTCATCACTTATTCTTTGAGCTTGAGCCATTGAATGGGTCACAATAATTATTGTATATTTTTGCTTTAATTGTAAAATTAATTCTTCAATTTTTATAGTTGCAATTGGATCTAAAGCTGATGTTGGTTCATCCATCAATAAAACTTCTGGTTCCATTGCAATAGCTCTTGCAATACACAATCTTTGTTGTTGACCTCCAGAAAGACTAGTTCCTAAATCATCTAGGTTGTTTTTAACATCTTCTCATAAAGCGGCATTTTCCAAAGATTCTTGAACAATTTTATCCAAAACTTTTTTATCATGTATTCCATTAGATTTTGGTCCATAAGCTACATTATCATAAATTGAAATCGGGAATGGTGTTGGTTTTTGAAAAACCATGCCAACTCTAGATCTTAAGGTTGTAACTGGAATTTTTTTAGATTTTATATTTACATTATCAAAAAAAATGTCACCCTCATATATAACTCCATCAATTAAATCATTCATTCTATTTAAAGCTCTAAGAAAAGTTGATTTACCACAACCTGAAGGACCGATAAAAGAAGTTATTGTTTTTAATTTAATATTTGCATTTATATCATATAAGGCTTGCTTCTCACCATTTTTATATCATAATGAAAAATCATTAACCTCAAAAACATTACTCTCTGAAAATGTTTCTTTGGTTTCAACTAGAACTGTTTCTTTGGTTTTCTTTTTTGAAATTTTACTCATAAAATTTTCTTTAAAATTTAATTTCATATGTGCTAATTAACTCCTTGTTCACTTTTCTGATTTTTATTTTTTTGCAAAGATTCTTTTAAATAATCTTTGAAATGATTAAAATGACTTTTAATTGATTTCCTTGCAGGAATTATAACATAACCGATGATGACCAACGAGAAGACCAATAACATAGCAACTAATGCTGCTTCATATTGAATTCATTTTGCATTAGATGATGTTGAGAATATTTGGGCATAAATGTGTGTGGTTAGTGTTGTTCCAGGTCTATTCAACGCTGTATCAGAAGATGATGATAATCCCGCTGTTAAGTATAGAGGTGCTGTTTCGGAAAGTATTCGACCAATCACTGTAATTATATTTCCTGTTATTGCAGCCAATGCCATCGGAACTATTAATTTTTTAATTGTTTCACTTTTAGTATTCCCTAGAGAATATGAATTCATTCTAATTTCATCAGGAATATTTCTTAATGATTGTTCAAGCAATCTAATAAATGTTGGAATAACAACAATGACTACAGTTAATGCTCCAGCAATTAATGAATTTCCCATTGTCCCACTATTGGTCATACCTAATGTTTTAATGAAAAATAACATTCCGAACATTCCGAATAAAATAGATGGAGTAGAAGAAAGAGAATCCAACATAAAGATAATTCCCTTCTTTAAAAATCCTTTTTTAGCATACTCATTTAAGTAAACTGCAATAAATAAAGCAACAGGGAAGCTAATGGTCAAACAAACAATAATTACTAATAAGGTATTTAAAAATGATTGACCAACTGTATTTTTTGTGTAATCTCAAATTGTTGATGAATCTTTTGTTGTTGCAATTATTCCATTAACGACAATGTCACCAATAATTCATGCTAAAAATGAGAAACAAATAATTATACTAATTGTTTCTAAAGTTATTTTATATTTAAAATATAAATTACCATATTTATAATTATTATTTCTGTCCTTAATATAGTTAATTGTTTCAGGTAAATTATTTGAATCGATTACATGATTACTTTTGAAAGATTGTTTTTCAAAAAACATTTTTATGTTTGTTGGAATAAACATGAAAAATGCAGCAATATTATTTCTCGCTTTAACAATCTTTGGATTTCTAGAAGCTTTTTTAGATTTTGTAATTATAGAAATAACAATATTCAGCAACATTGAAATAATAAGCATTATTAAACCAAAAGCATATAGTAATGGTCTAATTTTTTCAGGATCAGAATCAGCAAACATAGTTGATGAGATGTAAGCTCCTAATGATTGAGAAGACGAATTTAACAATGAAAAAAATCCATCTTGAAAAACTTCGTTAGAAGGTTGTGATTGAAGAATCATAGATACTGCCATTGATTCTCCAATAGCTCTTGATATAGCTACAACAACAGCTACAACAATTCCTGACTTTGCAGCTTTCTTACAAACTTTATAAATTGATTTTGTTTTAGAATTACCTAAAGCCAATGAATTATCTAAAAGGCTTGGATCAATAGCATTCAATGAATCAAGTGTCATAGAAATAATAGTAGGAATAATCATAAAAGCCAACATTATAGATGCATTGAATATTGAGTTTCTAGAAATACCGAACAAGGAATTAAATAATAAACCTAATGAATTTACTGCAAATAATCCGAAAATAACAGATGGAATTCCTGATAATGTTTGAAATAAAATAATGACTTTTTTTCTTCATCTTTTGTGAAGACGATATTTAGTAAAAATAGCAACTTTGATACCAATTGGTACACTTACTAATATAGCTATTCCAGAAGTAAGTGTCGTGACAGCAAAAGGTACTCAAAATGAATATTCACTAAAATCTCCACTAAATAATATTCCTGAACCAAATTCTTGAAAACCCTTGATAGCCATTATTGAAATAAAAATAATTAATATCAAAAACACTAAACCCATTGATATTGAGAATCCCATTGACATTGATTTTACAAATGAATTAACACTATTTTTCTTTTTGAAAAGTTTTTGATTCTTATCCATTATTTACCTTTCAATCTGGATGTTTTGGTTTTGAATCAAATATTTCTTTATCAGTGGCAATTCAAAAAGTTGATTCATCTCCGTTTAGACACATATCTAAAAAATCTGTTTTCGATATTTCTACATAACCTTCTGTTTTAATTATATTCTTTGCTATTGGATCACCTAAAATTCAATTAATTAAATTTTGCGAATTGTAATTAGTGATAGTTGTATCACTTACAGAACTTCCTTCAATTGAAATCATTAAATTTAATGGTCTATATCATTGATATGATTTGGCGATATTTTCAATGTCAATTGTTTCATTATTATAAGTCGCAATCTCAAAGCCATTATCTTCTATTTCTTTTCTATTATTATTAATAAAACCCGCTGAGAGATAAACCATTGAACCAATTTTATTTTCGTTTTTCACAAAAGATCAAGCTTGCGAATTAGATTCTGATGTTGTCCTAGTAAATTTTCCGTAATGACCATCAATCAAAGCACTATCTAATTCTGGATTTTTTTCATATTCCAAGTTCGAATCTTTATAAAACGCATCAGCAGTTCCAGAAACAACTGCACCACCGCTTCTTGCATATGGATGAACTTTAGTTGTATCACCATCTATTCCCAAATCTGCAAATGTTTTTTCTTCATTACCAGCAAAGGCAGTATAGATATTAAGTATAGTATTAATATTCACATCTAATTGCACGTTAGGTTTATTGGGTTTATAAACTAATCCCATTCCATCTCAAGCGATAGTAATGGTTTTTATTTTTCTCTCAATTCAACTTAATTCATCTTCACTAGGTTTTTCTCCAGGTCCTGCTTTGATAATTCCAGGATCTTTAGAAGCCATACCTATTTCTTTTGTTCCATCAATAATCGCCCTTATACCTGCTCCTGAACCTCCGGCTTGAGTTACCAAATCTGCACCAAGATATTTGTTAGAAAAGGAAGTCATTAATGGTTGCACAGCAGATGAACCAGCTGAATTTATTAAAGGAGTGTTAGACAAAATTCCAGAAGTCAAAACAATTGTAGTAGTAACACTAATAAAAGCAAATCCAACCACTAACTTTTTTAAAGTTATTTTTTTTAATTCAAGCTTTTTCATACTTCCATTCTTTATATAATTCATTAATGATTATTCTTCAATTTTATAAAATAATTATAGTGTAATTTATTTTTTTTAAACATAAAATAAAATTTATTTTTAAAAAATTATTTTTAGTTCTTTATTATCTAAAAAAACCTTGTCAATTATGGCTCCACCAAGGCATTTTCTACCTGAATAAAAGACTATTTGTTGGCCAGGAGTAACTGCCAGTTGTTTATTCGGATAATTAACAATTATTTGCTTATTCTCTTTATTTATTTCCACAAAAACTTCATCATCATCTTGTCTATACCGAAATTTAGCTGTCAAATTATGAGAATTAAATTCATCATTTATAATATTTAGATCAGTTGCAATTAATTTATTAGAAAAAAGATATTTTTCTTTTGAAAGAGGAGCCGCATAAATTATTTTGTTTTTGACGTCCTTAGAAACAACAAAATAAGGTTCTAACATCCCTCCAAGATTTAATCCTTTTCTTTGGCCAATGGTATAATACATAACACCTTTGTGCTTGCCAATCACTTGTTTAGTATCAATATCAATAATTTCCCCGTTCATTGCTGGAATATAATTTTCTAAAAAATCCGAAAAATTTCTTTCACCAATAAAACAAATGCCTGTGGAATCTTTTTTAGATGCTACATTTAATTTAATGTCATTTGCAATTTCTCGCACTTCTTTTTTTGTTAATTCATTTAAAGGAAAAACAACTTTTAAAAGTTGTTCATTCGAAAGCTGAGATAAAAAATAAGATTGATCTTTAGTTTCATCTAATCCTCGATATAATTTTCCATTTTTAGTCATTGCATAATGACCAGTTGCTAAAAAATCAACTTTTAATTCATCTAAAGCATAATTTAATAATTTATCAAATTTAATATATTTATTACACAAGATGTCAGGATTAGGTGTTCTTCCTTTTTTATATTCGCTAATAAAATTTTCAAAAACTGAAGATCAATATTCTTTGACAAAATCTACTCTATAAATTGGAATGCCAATTATTTTTGCAGCCTCAACCGCATCTTGATAATCAACTTCTTGAGGACAAACAGGATCATCAATACTTTTGTTTCCTAATGTATCATTATTAGCAAAAGAATCTCAATTCCGCATAAAAATACCAACTACTTCATGACCTTGTTCTTTTAGTAGGTGTGCTGCAACAGCAGAATCAACACCACCACTTAAACCAATTGCTATTTTAGCCATTAATCTCATCCTTTCAATCAATCTGGGTCTTTTGATTCAAGTCACTTTTCTTCTTTAGTTTTAGTTTCAGGCATAGTTTCTTCATCAACTTCATTGTTTATATAAACATAATTTTTGGGTAAATATGAGTCCCCATGTTTTTCAGTTAATTTACTTTCTATGTAAGCATGAATTCCTGCAATTAATAATGTTATAAATAAAATGATAAGCACAGTAATATTGCTAATCTTGACAGATCAATCATCTATTAAAAAAATATCTACAAAAGGTTGAATAAAGAAATAAATTGTTCCTATAGAAAGAAATATTATTGCTATTCAAGCAAAAGGTAAAAATAATTTGGATTTTTCAACCATTACTTTTTTATTTTTTCTATTTAATATTCCGCCAAAAATTGCTATTCCAATGAAGACAAAGGCAAATAAAGAGGTGTAGTTTGTTAAAGAATCAGCCATTGCATACAAATGTAAATAACCACTTAAAGCCTCGCCAGTTGAAGGGTCAACAAAGGGGGAACCTGGTTTTCAAAGGAAAACTGCAATCGGAACCATAATAATATTTATAATCATTAACATTGATCAAAGCAACAAGAAAGAAGCTGTTTTTTTTGAAACTTTAGGAAATTTTTTATATATTCAACTTAATAAGTAAAATGTTTTTTCTTCAGTTGCAATTTCATACAATCTATTTGAAGATAGACAATAACCATTAACAATTCCTAAAACAGCAGAGACTATCATAACATTTAATGCAATTGATAATCAACTAGGCATTCCTGATACTCCTGTTGAAGAACCGTTGTTTGGAGGTAAAGCAAAAGCAATTGATAAATATAGGTATGTCAATGAAATAATAATTAAGCCAACCAATATAATTCAAGGCATTTGTTTTTTATTCTTCAAACTAGATCTTAAAGTAGTGATTGTAAAAAATCCATCAAAAGCAAATAAAATTGCTGGAATAGAAGCAATAATTCCCAATCCTGGATGTAATCCATTTAAACCACTAGGTATTTCGGGTGGATTTGATACAGGTCCACCACTTGATGAAGATATATATGCAAAGATAGGCAATAAAACAATAGGTATGAATTTAATAATAGTAAATACTCATTGAATACCTTCGCCCATCTTTAAAGAAAATCAAGAAAAAAATAACAATCAAGTAACTATTCCAATTGAAATTAGTGTTGGTCATAAATCATTTTCAAACAACACATTACCTGTGGCGGCGAGGGAAACATCATCCATGGAAGCAACAACATATATCGGCAAACAGACTAGTGTGAGCGGATAATAAATCAACAACATATATGAGGAAGAAAATTTATATACTTTATTATTGGTAAAATTTTTTACTCATGTTAGTATTCCTTGATCGTTTTTTGATGTTGATGAAAGTTCTATCAAAGCAAATCCTATCGCAATAATACCAACTATGCTAACTATTCATGAAAGAATAGCAAACATTAAATCATTGTGTGAATTTGATAATATTGACTGATTTTTTAAAAATATACCTGAACCAATAGTTCCTCCGGTTATTATAACTAGAGCGGTTAAATAACCTATTTGTTTTGATTTTTTACTCATGTTTCTCCATATTTTATAAAAAAACAAACCATTTTATTTAAAGAGGTTTGTTTATTTTATTTTTTATCCAAAGCTATTTTAGCTTTATCAAAAATTATTTTAAAAATTTCAGGATTATTAATTGCTAATTCTGATAACATTTTTCTATTAATTTCAATATTTGCAGCTTTTAATCCTTCAATAAATCTAGAATATGATAATCCCATAGGACGTGTTGCAGCATTAATACGTGCAATTCATAATTTTCTAAAATTTCTCTTAACTTGTTTTCTATCTCTAAAGGCATATACTCAACCCTTTACAACTTGTTGCTTGGCAACTTTGTAACCTATTGATTTATGTCCTCAATATCCTTTTGCTAATTTTAGTCACTTTTTACGTCTTCTTCTAGTAACTATTCCGCCTTTTACTCTCATAAATTTCTCCTATTTTCTTTTTTTTATTAGTATTATGCGATTATTAAAATAATCCTTTGAATCTTTTAACATCTGAAGGATGCATCATATCTGATTTACGAGATTGTCTTTTTTGTTTTGTTGTTTTGTTTTGAGCTAAGTGAGATCTATATGCTTGACCTCTCTTAACTTTACCTGTACCAGTTACCTTAACACGTTTTGTAATGGCACTTTTAGTTTTCATTTTTGGCATTGTCTTCGTTCTCCTTATTTTTATTTTTATTTTCTTTATTTAATTGAATAACTTTTTTCTTATCTTGTTGTAAAAACATATCTAAGAATCTTCCTGAGTTTAATACGGGTTCTTTCGTTATAATGGCGATATCTTCAACTTCTTTAAAAAAAGCATTTAAGGCAGAATAACCTAATTCTGGTCTTTGAGATTCTCTTCCCCTGAATTTTAGAGAAATTTTAACAATATCTCCTTCAAGTAAGAATTCTCTAGCTTTTTTTGCTTTAGTTTTTAAATCATTTATGCCAATCAAAGGAGTAAGTCTTATTTGTCTATTTTCAGTTCTAGACTGTTTAGATTTTTCTTCTTTTTTCTTTTTCTTGCGATCATATTTAAATCTTCCATAATCCATAAATCTGGCAATAGGTTTAGGAGTTGTAGAAATTAGAACCAAATCTAATTTTTGCTCTAAGGCACTTTCCAACGCTTCCGCCCTTGTCATTACACCTATTTTTTCACCATTCACTCCAATTATAAAAATTTTTGGAAATAAAATGTGTTCGTTAATAATGTGCTCTGGTCCTGGTTTTCTTTTTCTCGAATTTGATGATGTATCAATAATGATGAACCCCTTAATTAAATATTGAAAATAAATTATTTGTTTCATTAATAACTATTAAATTTTAAATGTATGTTATAGCTAAACCCAAGATATAAATCATGAGGTGAGAAATGAATCTACTTTCTGCAACAATTACTATTGCTTTTTAATGATAACACAAATTAATTTTTTTTAGTTAAAGTTTTGTTATATATTTCAACTAAATTCTCTAGAAGTGAAACCACCGTTAACGGACCCACTCCCCCTATTGTTGGAGAAATTGCTGAAGCTTTATTTTTAACTGATTCAAAGTCTACATCACCAAAAATTTTATTAGATAATTTGGTTTTGCTTACACCAACATCTATAATGACCGCTCCTTCTTTAATATTTTCTGCCTTTACTAAATTTGGAGAGCCCGCTGCAACAATTAATATGTCAGCATTTTCTGATTTTTTAATTCCTGTTTCTAAGTTAAAACTATTGACAATTCCGCCCATTCTTTCCAAAAGTTCTTTTGTTGGTTTTCCTACCAAGTTAGATTCACCAATAATACCTATATTTTGCTTTTTAATAGGAATATTATAAAAAGTTAACAAAGAAATAATCGCCTTAGCTGTAGCTGGAAAAATACATTCTTTATTTTGATAAAGCATATTGTGATTTTTTTGAGATAAACCATCAATATCTTTTTCTATATCTACTGCATCCAATAATTTTTGTTTGTCCAAATGTTGAGGAAGTGGTAATTGAATAATTAATCCGTTTGTTTGTTTGCATTCCTTTTTTATTAATGAAATTAATTCATCTTGTTCAATATATTCACTTAATTTAATGTGATTTGTTTCTATACCTATAGACTTTGCTTGCTTGATTTTTATACCTATATATTTATTACTTTCAAAAACATCTCCCACTTGAATTATAGACATTTTAGGTTTGGTTATCATTATTGATATTTGTTTTTTTAAAAATTCAAGTTTTTGATTTGCCAATATTTTTCCATCCAGAATGAGCATTATAATTCCTCTATTTTTTTTAAATACAAAGATAGTTTTTCTTGGTAATTTTTATATTTTTGTTTCTCTAAATCTATTTTATTTTTTGGTGCAGAATTCATAAACTTAACATTTGATAAAATTTGCTTTGATCTAATTATTTCCATATTTAATTTTTCAATTTCATTATTTAATCTAGATTTTTCAATTTCAATTTGTTTAACTGTAAGTTTAATATAAATTGTTATACCGTTTTTGGAATATGGAGAATTATTATTTTTTTCTATTATTGAATTAGCTATTTTATTCACCAATCCTACAATCAAAGCGTTAGCATCACATGATTCAAAATAATATGAAACTTTTTCTTTATTACTAATATTAAATTCTGCCCTAAAGTCACGAATTAAACTTATTATAGAAATAGCGTCATCAATGTAGTTCACTTTATAATTTTTTGTTGTTTCAATCAAGTTTTCTAACAACTCTTTGTTTGTCAATAATTTAAATAAATGATCTGTCAAAAAGGGGATAAAAGGATGTAGTAAAATTAATAATTTTGAAAGGATTTCAACAGCTATTTTTTTGTTTGGTGTTATTTTCAAAAATTCAATATATCAACTCGAAAAATCATTATAAATAAAGTCATTTAATTTTTTACCAATTATTGAAAACTCATATTTTTCCATGTGTTTTTCAATGTCTTTTTCTAAATTATAAAATTTTGATAAAATTCATTTGTCAGTGTCTTCAATATCTGCTCTTGAATTATCTTCCATCGAAATAATAAATTTTGTTATGTTTCATAATTTATTATTTAATGACCATGCGGATTCAATTTTACTTTCACTAAAATTAATATCTTGTCCTGGTGTAGAGTTAGTTAATAAATATCACCTTAAAGAATCAGAACCATGTTTTTCAATTATATCCATAGGATTAATTCCATTGCCTAATGATTTTGACATTTTACGGCCTGATTCATCTCTGATTAATCCATGAATCAATAAATCTTTAAAGGGTATATCTCCCATAAATTCCAAAGATTGAAAATACATTCTGGCAACTCAGAAAAAAATAATGTCATAACCCGTTACTAATAGAGATGTTGGAAAATATCTTTTCAATTTTTCATCTTCCATATTTGGTCAACCTAAAAATGAAAATGGACAGAGAGCTGAAGAAAATCATGTATCCAACACATCTTCATCTCTTGTTCATGCTTCACCAGGAGATTCAATTTGAACTTTAATTTCCTCATCCTTATATCAAGCTGGTATTTGATGACCTCATCATAATTGTCTGCTTATAGTTCAATCATGAACTTCACTCATTCAATTTTTCAAAATTATTTCAAATCTATTTGGATAAATATTAACCTTGTTTGGAGAATCAATATTTTTTAATAACTTTTCACTCAATTTGTCCATTTTAATAAATCACTGCGGCATAACTAAAATTTCAATTGTTTCATGCGATCTTTCTGATATACCCACATTATTTTCAATTTCCTCAACTTTAACTAATAAATTATTTTCGTGAAGTTTTTGAGCTATTTTTTTTCTTGCTATTTTAGAAGTCATACCTTTAAATTCCATAGCAATAGAATTCATCAATCCTGCTTTATCAATACTTTCTTTAATTTCTAAATTATTTTTCATAATAATATCAATATCGTTTGTTGCATGAGCAGAAACTTTCATAAAACCAGAACCAAATTTAGGATCAATATATTCGTCAGTAATAATTTCAATTAATTCATTTGTTAAAGGATTAATCACTTTTTTATTTTTAAATTTGTTATTTTTTTTGTCATTAGGATGAAACGCTATTGCTACATCACTAAAAATTGTTTCAATTCTTGTAGTGGCAATTGTTAAAAAATCTGACTTATCTTCTAAAAAATATTTTACATAATACATTTGTGATTTTGTAGATTTTGAAAGAACCTCTATATTAGAAAGAGCTGTTTGTAGTTTGGGGTCTCAATTTATTGCTTTAACACCTTTATAAATCAAACCTTTATTATACATATCAATAAAAACTTTATTGACCGCATTGTTAGAAGCTTCATCTAATGTAAAGCGTTCATTAGTATAATCTAGAGACAAACCTAACTTATTTCATTGTTCCTTTATAATTTGAGCATATTCTTCTTTTCAAGAGACCGCTTGTTTAATAAATTCTTTTCTTCCTAACATTTCTTTAGTTTGCGAATTGTTTCTTAATCTTTCTTCTACTTTAGCTTGCGTGGCTATTCCCGCATGATCCATGGCAGGCAAAAACAAAACATCAAAATCTTTTAGTTTTTTGTACCGAATAATGGTGTCTTGAATAAATCCGTCTCAAGCATGCCCTAAATGTAATTGACCAGTCACATTTGGTGGTGGCAAAATAATAGAAAAAGGTGTTTTTAATTTATTATGTGTTGAAAAATATTTTTTTTCAATTCACTTTTTATTTTTGTCTTTTTCAACAAGTTGATGATTGTAAGTTTTGTCCATAAATCTCATTTCTAATTTATCTTATCTAATTATAAACAAAGATTTTTATTTTATTGAAAATAGAATAAGAGATGGCATAGAAATTAATAACAACAACATTCCGTAAATTATCAAAATAATAGAAATAAAAATTAGATCGCTGTTATCTTTAGGTATTTTAGTTTCTTCTTCTTGCAAATCTAATACCTTTAGTTGTTTTTGCTCAGATGGAGTAAATTTATTTTTATTTATATTTTTAATTTCTTTAAATTTAAATAAATCGAAACCCTTTCTAAAAATTCCTTTGCCACCCATAGTAAAAATCATTGCAAGAATAGGTAAAGTTATGTAAAAAATTGAAATAATTGAAATAACATCGAATCATCATCTCTTAGTACCAAGAGAAACGCCGATAATTACTGCAATTGATACAAATATAAAAAAAGAAATAATAAGCAAATTGCTTTTATTACACTTTCTTTTTATATAACTTCAATAATGGTGATTATTTTTATTTTGTAACATCAATAATGGTGCTTTCCTCTATTTTTTGTCCATCTTTTCAAACATTGTTTTTTTGTTTTACATTGAATGCTTTTCTTGTAATATTATTTTCAAAACCCATTCATCTATTATATTGATCTTTTGTAGAATAAACATAATGATTGTCACTACACTTAAAGAATTCTTCTGACTGAGTTGATTTGCTTTGTTCTTCCAAATAATTTAAATCAAAATTCGATGCTTCAAATGGTTTATTTGCATTTGATATTTTAGGAATAGATTCAAACAAATTAATTGTATAAGGATGAATTGGATTGGCATAAACTTTAGATGTTTCTCCATATTCAACTATTTTCCCCAAATGCATAATATTAATTTTATCAGCTATGTATTCAACCATTGACAAATCATGAGCTATAAATATTAAAGCTACATTTTTGGTTTTACACAAATCCTTTAATAAATTAACCACTTGTGCTTGAATAGAAATATCTAAAGAGGCAATCGGTTCATCTGCAATAATTAATTTAGGATTAGATATAAGGGCTCTGGCAATAACTATTCTTTGTCTTTGCCCTCCTGAAAATTCATGAGGATATCTTCAAGCAAATTGTCTTAATAAACCAACTTCTTCAAGAGACTTATAAATTTTTTCTTTTAATAATATTTTTTTAACAAATATTTTTGATAAGTTATTTGATTCAATACCAACCAAATGTTTCATTTTTAAAAAATCTGATTTTAAATTTATTATTTCTATTTCAAAAGATTTTAATGACTCTTTTTTTTGTTTTATTTTATCATTATAAACACCTACAAGTTGATTTGTTTTTTCTTTTACGAATTTTTGTTCTAAACAATATTTTTTTAATTCTAAAATAAAATTATTATGAATTTCATCAAATTTATTATTTAAAATATCAATGTCTATTTGATATTGTTTATTTAATTCATGTTCTATTTGAATGTCTTCAGTTAATAATTGCATTTCTCCTTCAAACTCTCTTAAAAAAATTTCTAAATTTCATTTATGCTCATCGACAGTATTTTGAAAATCTTTTTTAGCAGACAAAATATCAATATCTGTTTTATGAGGACTTGATTTAATTTTTAAAACTTGTGTTTTTTCATCCAAAGATAATTTATTATCTATTATTGATTCATCAATAGCTAATTTATTAGTTGATGATATACCAATAAAAGTCAAAATACTAAAATCGAAATTTTCCTTGATTGTTTTTTTTATTTTCTTAACAAATGAAGGTTCATCTATATCAATTTGCTTTAAAAATTTTAGACAATTTGAAATACTTTCATTCAAAGTTGTAATTAGTTTTTCAATATCTTGAAGAGATGAATATATAAGTTTTTCAATATTTATTTTTAACACATGATATGCATGTTTATAAACTAAATACTTTTTCTTTAGTTTATTAAATTTTATATAATCGCTTTCTTTATTAGCTGATTCATTAAAAGAAAGATAAGTATTTTTATATTCTAATAAATAAGATAGCAATATGTTTTTAACATTTGTAACATCTTCACTTCGATTTTTTTTGTCTTCAGAAATTTTAGTTTTTAGTTTTATTTTCTCCATACCTATTAAATATTTATTTAAAGATTGTGTAGAAAGTTCAATTGTTAAATCTAATTTTTCTTTAGATTTTTTTAACTTAGTTTCGTGTTCAACTAAATCATTATTTCTATAATTTTTTTGATATAAAAAATATTCTTGCAATAATTCTTCATTATTAACAAATACTTTTTTAACATAATAAGATTCTTTTGATTGTCTTGAATCCAAAAAACTAAAATAAGAATTAAATATATTATCTATTTTATTATCAATAAAATTAAATTTAAAATCTTGGAACTCTTCATTTCATTCATCAATGAAATTTTGTGATTGTGTGTTTAATTCTTTTATGTTAGAGTATTCAATTTGCTTAACTTTTCTTTGGAAAGAATATTTAAAATTTTCCAAGACATCTTTTCAATCTGTAAAAATATCATCATATTCATTTTTCATTATTTTATTGACAATTAACGGTTCTTTTAATATTGAATAAATATTTTGTTGTCCATCCAATGATGCATGTGGATCTTGAAAAATCATTTGCATATTTTTATGAAGAAATAATCTCCTTTTTTTAGATATTTTTTTTCCAGAAATAATTTGATTATCTAAAGAAACGTATCCTGAAAAATCGTTATATAATCTAATTAGCAATCTTCCGACAGTTGTTTTTCCTGAACCAGATTCACCTATTAATCCCATTATTTCTCCTGGCTTTATAGTGAAACTAATTTTATCAATAGCTTTTACTACACCATGCTTTGTGTGAAAAGATTTTTTAAGACCTTTCACAACCAATAAAGGTTCGTTATTTTTATTATTCATTAAACACCTTCTTAAAATAATTTAGTCTTGTTTCCAATTGAGAAGTTATTTCTACTTTTGGAGATCTTTCATCTAGTAATCAAGTTGCTGCAAAGTGAGTTTTTGAAATTTTAAATAATGGTGGTTCTTTTTTAAAATCGATTTCCAGAGCGAATTGATTTCTTGGAGCAAAAGGATCACCGGATGGTAAATTTGCCATATCAGGAGGAGTTCCTGGAATGTTAAATAATTTCTCATTTTTATTTTCAGGAATAGATGAAATAAGTGCTCATGTATAAGGATGCGCTGGTCTAGTGAAGATATCTTTTTTAGTCCCAGATTCTACAATTTTACCAGCATACATTACATATATATAATCACAGAATTTAGCAATAACAGAAATATTATGTGAAATAAAAATAATTGAAATATTGTATTTTTTTCTAATATCTTCAAATAACGATAATACTGATGCTTGAACTGTTGGGTCTAATGCAGTTGTTGGTTCATCAGCGATAATTAAATTGGGTTTTGCAGCGACTATCATCGCAATAACCACTCTTTGTTTCATACCACCACTAAATGTATGTGGATATGAATTAAATTTGGTTTTGGCATCTCTAATCCCAAAAGATTCAAGTAAATCAATTAAATATTCCATTTTTTCTTTTATTGTAGGAAATTCTTCGCTATCTTTTAAAACATCAAGCAACTGTTTTCCAATAGTTCTTGTGGGATTTAATGAAGTTAGTGGATCTTGTGGAATATAACCTATTTTTTTTCCTCTTATTTTTGATCAATCTTTATTTTTTAAATCTTTAAGCGAAATATCTTGCATCATCATTTCATCTGATTCAGTTATTGATAAATCATTAAGATTCATAAGAGCTTTGGAAGTAACTGATTTACCAGAACCAGATTCTCCAACAAGACCAATTATTTGTCCTTTAAGAATCTTTAAATCAACTCCTCTAACAATTCTGATTATTTTTTTTCTAGTTACATTAAAAGAAACATTTAAATTTTTAACATTTAACAAAACTTCACTTTTTTGCAAACCATTTATTTTTAATTCAACTTCATTTATTTGTTCAGTATTATTCATTATTTACCTCCTTTTAACTTTGGGTCTAAAGCATCATGTAATCCATTGGCAATAAATTGAGTTGATAGTGATATAAATAACAATATTAATGATGGTAATAATAGTATTCAAACATTGTTTTCCACTTGGCTTCTTGCCTCATTTAAAATAGTTCCTAAATTAGGTTCACCGCCATGAGGAATAAATCCTAAAAATGCAAGAGATGAAATGAAGAAGATAACAATTACTATTCTTTGTACTAACGATGTAGCTAATTTACCAATTATTGCAGGTAATGCATGATGGAATATTTGTCTGTTTGTTGAAGCTCCAATTGATTTAGAAGCTAAAATATATTCTTGATCTTTGACTGTTATTATTCACAATCTTGTTTGATAAACCGGGGCTGTTCAACCAATAATTACCAATGATAAAAACAATGTTCCAAAATTTATATCTTTAAACAATGAAACCAATAATAAAAACCAAATAATGCTTGGAACATTTTTTATAATGTCAATTATTCTTGTTAAAACTGTATCAATTCAAGTACCTGCATGAAATCCTAAATATGCACCAATTACAATACCTATTGCTGTTTCTGTAAAAGCAACTAAAATTGACAACAACAATGAATCTCTAGTAGCTGTTCATGTTCTTGTTCAAATGTCAATTCCCTCTTGAGTTGTACCTAATAAAGTACCGAAATTTCCAGCATCAGGATTTGAAATTTGTAATGTAGCATTTATTAAATCATATTTATTATAAGTCACTAATCAATCTCCATTGGGAGTTAATTCTTTTTTATCAATGATAGGACCTAAAATCTTTTCAATATGTTCAAGTTGAGTGATGGTGAGAACTTCTGTAACAACGGGAGCATAAGAAGGTGGCAAGTTTGAAACGAATTGATAATCAATAGATAAAATTGCTGTGTTAGAACCGAATCTTGAAATAGCGGGCGCTATTATTGATATTAAAAAAATTGATGAAAATACCAGCAAAGAAACTAAGGCAAAATAATTTTTAAAAAATCTTCCTGCAATATCAACTGTGATTCTTTTTTGTTTACCACTCAAAGAACTAATTCCTGATGATCTCTCTAATTCTACAAAGCGAAATAAATTATCGTTTAATGAAAAATCTAAATTTTCTTTTTCGTATTTTTTATCTGTATGAATCAAAGTGGTTTCTTTCGCTTTTTCTTCCATTGCAAACTCTTTATAATCAAATTCATTGTCATTATCTTTATTCATCTTCATCAACCTCCTTTGTATAACTTGCTACTTCAACCAAAGATTCTACTTCTAATGTTGCAGTATCATAATTAGTTTTATCAACAAAGATTCCATTTTTTTTATTTTTCATTGCTATTTTATAATTTTTATGAACTTTTAATCTGTTTATTAAATCATTTACATAATTTATCTTATCTTTCTCAACAAACATAATTCTTGGATCAATAACAATGTACAAGAAATCCAATAATATTTGGATTGCTAAAGATATAGAAGCATAAAACATAATTGAAAACATTATTATATTAATTTCTCCATTAGGAAATGCTTGAATAATTACAGAAGAAGAACCAGGTACATTGAAAAATTGTTCAATAACCACATTACCTGCCAACAAAACAACAAATGATGGTAACATAAATGAAATAATTGGAATTGATATATTTCTTAAAATATGTTTTAGAAATATATCAATACCTGATAACCCCTTCCCTTTGGCAATCAATACTTGATTTGATGTCAATATTGAAATAAGTTGATTTCTAACTAGGATTGTATATGCTGCAAGAGAAGCAAGTGTGACAGTTAAAATTGGTAACATCAATGATTTTAAAGATAAAAGTCAACCAACATCTTCTGGTAGTTTAAAGTCAAATAAAATTAAACCATTTGAATTTACGGCAATTAATATCATAATGGGTGCTATTACAAATGATGGCAAACCAATAAAAGTTATAACAAAAATATTGACAACCGCTTCAATTCAAGTACCTCTTTTATAACCAGCTAATACTCCTAAACCAGTTCCTATTATTGAAGAAAATAATAGTGCTGGCACTGTTATTAAAAGTGTTCATTTTAAAGGAACAAAAAAGAATGTGGGAATAGAAACGGATTCACCACCTTGAGGAACGTATATTTTGCCAAATGAGCCACTAAAAATATCTCCAATATACCTGCCGAATCTTATAAGTACAGGATCATTCAATCCTGCTTTTTGAGCAAGTTCTGCAGCATTTTCAGGATCTCCACCAGAAAAAGGATTTTTTGAAAATGATGCAACCAAAAGATAAACCACAGTTATCAAAATCATCATTGTAATAATAGCTAATGCAGCTCTCTTTAAAATATATCTAAACATTTTTGTCACCTAATCTTATGTCAGATAAATATAAAATTCCTGATTCTGTTGTCGGATATAAATATTCAGGCAAAACCAAAGATAATGAAGTAGATTTAGAATCATCAATTGAAATATCACTTTCCATCGCAAATCCTGCGATAATATTTAATTCAACAATTAAAGCAGGAATTTCGTCTTTAGTTAATTCTTCTTGATACATCAAAAAGAATTTAGCCAACTCAGTACTTATTGCAAAGTTTCCAAATTTACTGTCAATATTATTATTATCATCATTAGTAAACGAAATTCAATCTTCCACTTTAAGATTATTGGGTAAATCAGGATTCATAATTTCTTTTATTCTATCTGAAAGTTTTGCAAATTCCGGACTTTGTGCTCTCAATTTTGTATTAGTAATATTAGAATAAAGTGAAAATGCTCCCAATAAAGAAATTCCCTTGCCATGAGAAATTCCATCTAAGAAACTACCAATACCTTCATAATCATAACCTCAACCGTTAAAATCAGAAATAGCTTTATTGTCATTTACAGCTTGCATCATTTCATCTCTATTATTAGGAACATATAAGGTAGGTTTTAAACGACCTTTGCTGTCTAATAGTTTTATTGTTTTAACCACCATATCCAATTGATCAATTTTTATTTTATTAGAACTAGCATCAGCATGTGGATATACAATGCTTCACTCTAATGGATTACTTGCAACAATACCTTCTCTATCCAATAATTCTTCAACTAATCTTTTAATTTCTAAAAAATTTTTATTTTTATATTGCTCATCAATACTTGAAGAATTATCAAGAAATAATTGTTTCATTTCTTTTTCAGTAGTAACCACTTTTGTGTCACCGTTAAAATAACCGATATTATTTACACTTGCTAAATTATCAAATGGTGTTGTTTCAATAGAAGAATTATATACCGCATTCGGAGCTGAATGATTTAATCATAATTGCTTCAACCCTTTTGTTGAATTGTTTATAAATGTAAATCAGTTTATAGAAGCATTTAATAATGTTCTTAATTCAAAACCAGAACCATTAAAAAATGAATTCGCTGTTTTTGCTATCCCTTTTTTTAAATCTTGAATGGTTGAACCATACATAATTTTTGAATATGATTCATTGAAGAAATAATTACCTGTTTCATTATCATTAAATTTTCTAGGATCAGTTGTAAGCAAGGTTCTTTGTACTAATTGTGTTTTGTTTAATTGTTTGACTTGCAAAAGACCTTTTTCTATAGCGAATTTGTCATTTCCTTCAAGACCAAATATTTTTATTTTTTGTTGTTGAGTTAAAGAGTTGTAAGGCATTTCTGAAACAGTTCCTTCAAAAAAGTTATTAAATAATTGATCATTAAATGTAGGAGAAGTAGAGTATTCAAAAATTATTCTTTCCAAAGTATTTGTTTCATTCAAAAATTCTTTATTAGCAAAATGAATATTTTTCTTAAATATTATCCTGTTTTCTTCAGCAGAAACAGGTATGTAAGATGAAGCGAAAAGATTATCAGTTCTTTTTTGTCCATATATATATATTCCAAATTTATTTGCATCACCAGAAATTTTTTCCCCTGATGGCAAACTTGTAGGATATGTTTTGTCATTATTTTCAGAAACTAACTCATCAATAAATTGAGATGGTGCAGCCGATAATAAAAATGAATTTAAAAATGCCTTATCTAGTAAAGATTTAAAACTTGGACTTGTTTCACCACTCAAAGCAGTTACATTAAACACATCAGTTGAAACTCCATCAATATCAACTTTTTGTATTGTTTTACTTTCATCTCTTAGAGCTAAAGCGTCAATACCAAATAAACCCAAAAGATAATCATTAGGATATTCCTTTTCATTAGTAAATCTTGATGTAGTGCTTGTCATTTCAATAAAATATTGATCCAAAGTTTCTGAACCACCATTTGAGCGTCTATATTTTGTATCAAATAATCAAGTTCTCATATAAGAATAATAAAAATCTCTTACATTTAGTTTATATTTTGTCGACTTACCATTATGATCTACTCAAGAAACATCATCATGAACAGTAAACCCAAGTGAATTTAGCAAATATGTGCCTTCTGCATTACTTTCTAATTCTCCATTTAAATTTAAATTAGCCTTACCTACTGATAATAAATCACCAAAATATTTATGATTGATTGATTTTTTATTGCTTGATTCCAATTGTATGACTTCTGGTTTGTCATTCATGCTAATAGATTTATCTATTTCGGCTTCATCACTGTTAAATATTACTTGAACAGACTTATTGCCATCTTTAAATGTCAAGATTATTTCTTTCGCTAATTCTAAAGAGTATTTTGATTTAGATGATTGTGCAACAACTAAAAGTCCACTATCATTTTTAACAAATTTAGTTTCTCCGATAGTTTTTTCTCTAATTAAATTTGAAGTCATTAGACCCTCAGGTGTTTTTGTTGCAGCAGGTCCATAAGTAGCACTTGTATCAAAATGATATCCACCTAAAGTCAAGGGTGTGCTACTTCTTACTAAATATTCTTTTTTATCAGCAATATTTTTTAAATCTCCTGCTGAAAAATAAAGTCCTGCGCTAGTTCCAAAAATTGCAGCCAAACCTGTTGAGATCCCCAATCATAATATTAAATTTTTTTTACTTGATTTTGTCATATTTATTTTTACCTTTTTTATTTTTATTATTTTGTTTAATTTATTTTGCTTAATTAAAATAAGCGTTGGTTTGTTTACCAGTTATTAATGGGGTAACAATTTTGGTCGCAAATGATATTATTAATAAATTCATTCAAATCTTAATTGGAGAAGACACAAATGAGACTAAGAATGAAACCCAAAAATTAATTCCTACTGTGGCTTTATCAGCCAATGCAATTAATGGAATATTTATAAATTCAGTTAATACGATAAACATCAATAACGGAACCATTTTAATATAGTTATGTGGTTTCATTGAAAATCTGCATACTATTAAAAAAATTATAATTAATAAAAACCCTACTCACACAAACATTGAAAATACTATTCTATTTTGCAAAAATGCAAAATTTTCAAAAGCGGATTGAAGTATTTCAGGAGTTAGAAATTTTTCAAACAATATTGTAATGGTGAAAGCAATTGCTAAAGTGAACAATACAGAAGAAAGAAGATTGAAATTTAATAATTTTAATTCTTTGGTTTTTTCATCTTTAAGATAAAAAATTTTGTTATCAATTTTCTTTATTTTATCAATAATGGTTGTGGCTTTGTTGGATTTTAAGTCATTGCTGTATTCTGAAATTAATTTATGATTTAATTGTATTTTTTTAATATTGTATTTTTTAATTTGAATTTTTTTTGTAAATTTAGGATTAAATTTTTTGAAATAAAATCAAGCAAATAATCCAGGAACCATTCCTGAAATAGCTAAGGCAAGAGAATAAATAGGATTATAAAACACTGGAACAAATAAAAATGTCATAATATCTGTTGTAAAACCAATTATAAATCCAATACCTGGACCGAATAGAAATCCCGTTATTTTAACTGGCAAACCAGCTAATGAAAGTTTGAAATTGGGTAAAGAAGATATCGCTGCGGCTTGAGCGCCAATTACAACGAATGCTATAGATGTTGCTATAAGAATTGCTATAAATGCAATTCTTTTTGAATTTCATCTTTTCATTTTTTACCTTTCTTAACTTATTAATTATAAAGTAATAAGCACAATGTAAAACAATTAAAATAAAATACTTAAAAAATGGTATTATTATAAATATGAAAAAAATAGCAATAGTATTAGATTCTTTTTCTGGTTTATATATAAATGATATAAAGGAAAACAAGGATATCTTCTTCCTTTCTTTACAAATTAAAATAGATGAACAGGACATACAAGAAGGCATCGAAGTTCCTAAACAAACTTTAATAAATCAAATTACCAATGGAGCAAAATGTTCAACTTCACTTCCTTCTTTGTCACATATACAAGATTTAATTGATAAATTATTAAAAGAGTATGAGAACATTATCTTTTTACCAATACCAAAAACCATGTCAGGAACTTTTGACACATTGTTAGCATTTACAAAAAAATATGAAAATATAACAGTCATCGAAAATCACTTTGCTGGAAATACTTTTTTAGAAGTTGCTCAACACGCAATTAAAATGATGAACAATAATTCTAAAATTGAAGAGGTATTGTCTTTTATAGAAAATACAAATAACAATACTATTGGATATACTATTCCCAATGATTTGAAACCAATTATTGATTCTGGAAGACTTAAAGGCGTTAAAAAACACATTATTACATCAGGAAATTTTTCTTTAATCATTAAAGTTTATAATAAATTATCAGTTTCTGGAATAGCAAGATCAAAAAAATCAGCTATCAAAAAAACATTTCTTAAAATTGAAAAATTTTGTTTAGAAAATGTTTCTGAGAATGGTTATTCATATAAAATAATTTACGGTTATGAAGATTCATTTGTAAAATTAGCCAAAGAATATATGAAGGAAAATATGATTGAATTGTCTGTTGAGATGAAAACTTCTTTATCAACATTTATACATACAGGATACGGTTTTATATATATTGGAGTCACTCCAAAATTGCTTTAACTTAATGAATTTCTTATCTTTGCTTTCATTCTTTCTTTTTTTTCATAATAATTAACAAAAATATTTACAGGAATTACAACAAAAACCAATGGAATAATAATTAAAATTCTATATCATTTATCATCTCCTTGTAACCAAGAACTTAAAAAAATGGCCATAAAACAAATTAAAATAGGAACCACAAATGTCATGATAGACATTTTTAATATTTTAAAATATACCAAGAATAAGGTTATTATAATTACAACAATAATAAAAACTAATGCTATTAATATATTATAACCAATTGACAATGGTGGTGTTTTTCCAAAATCTTTCCCTAAAAAAAACCATATAAAAAAAGATGGTATAGCAACCACAAAGAGAGTGTATACAGGTTTTACTCAACTTTTTATATGTGTATTTAAAATTGAAATATCTTTCCTTTTATTTTTTTTATTTTTCAAGATAAAAAGCTTTCAAAAAATTAACAATGTCTTTTTTGTCAACAGTTTCTTTTTGTTCAGAACCATAAAATCTTAATGATAATTTATCTCCCTTGACTTCTTCATCGCCAATAATTATTTGAATTTTAGTTTTCATTATTTGAGCTTCTCTAATTTTTTTAGACATTCTTTCGTTTCTATCATCAACATTAACATAAATATTTTCCTTTTTTAATAAGTCATAAATTTGGTTAACATAATCATTATGTCTATTGTCAATAGGTATTATAGTCACTTGTCTCGGAGATAATCAAAATGGAAGATTTCCTTTTGTTTGTTCTAATAATATTGCCAAGAATCTTTCATAAGTCCCGATTAATCCTCTATGTATAAGAACAGGTGTTTCAAACTTCCCTTCTTCATTTACAAATTGTAAATTAAAATTTTTAGGTAGTAAAAAATCTAATTGCAATGTTGACATAGTAATTTCATGTCCAAGAGCTGTTTTGATTTGAATATCGATTTTAGGACCATAAAAAGCGGCTTCACCCTTCATTTCTGTATAATCGATTTTTAATTCTTTCAGAACTTTTCTTAAATCATTTTCAGCTTCATTTCACATTTCATCATCATCAAAATATTTTGCTTTATTAATCGGATCACGAACAGAAAAAGATACATATGAAATATCAACATTAAAAATTTTTAAAGCTTCTGAAATCAAACTATAATTTTTCTTAAATTCTGATACTATTTGATCTCTTCTAGCAAAAATATGACCTTCAGTTAGTTGCATGCTCCTTACTCTTTCCATTCCTGTAAGAGCTCCAGATTTTTCATATCTAAATAAATTAGATTGTTCTGAATATCTAATTGGTAATTCACGATAAGACCTTCTTGTTGAACCATATATTAAAATATGATGTGGACAAGTCATGGGGCGCAAAATTAATTTTTCATCTTCAACTTCTATCGGTGAAAACATATCATCTTTATAATGGTCTCAATGACCTGATTTAACATACAATTCTTTTTCTCCAACTATTGGAGTTAAGACTTCTAAAAACCCATATTTGTCATCTAATTCAAGAATTTTTTTCTCAATTCTTCTTTTTATCTTCATTCCATCTTCTAGTCAAATAGGGAATCCTTGACCTGAAAATTTATCAAACATAAAAAGATTTAATTCTTTTCCTAATTTTCTATGATCTCTTTCTTTACGTTCAGCAACAATTTCCAAAAATCCTCTTAAATCATCCAAAGTATTTCATGCAGTTCCATAAATTCTTGTTAGTTGCTCATTTTCTGAATTTCCTCTTCAATATGCTCCAGATAATGATAATAACTTAAAATGTTTTACTTCCTTAATAAGGTCAATATGACCTCCGGAGCACAAATCAACAAATAAGTCTTTTTTAAGATTAGGATCAATAATAGAATAAAAGGTAACTTTTTTTCCTTGAGAAATAAATTCATCATTCAATTCTTTTTTCAAAGGTTGATAATCAAAATTATATTTATAATCACTTTCCTTCTTAGACATAACAAATGCATTAGCAACTATTTTATGCATTTGTTTTTCAATTTTAATCAAGTCTGATTCTAATAAGGGTTTTGAAAATTTAAAATCATAATAAAAACCCTCTTTAGTTGGGGGACCAAATCCCAAAATAGTATCAGGAAATAGCTTCAAAACAGCCATTGCCAATATGTGTGATGTAGTATGATTTAGTTCTTTATTAAATTTCATTTTTTTCCTTATTTTATAGATAATTAATTAAAGGGATTTGAATCCTATTTTTTTCATTATCTTTTCAATGTTATTATTTGCAATATCATTTGCCTTGATAGACCCTTCATTAGCTATTTTTTTTAAATTAATTAATGATTCATTATAATTTTTTTGAATTTTAATCAAAAAATCTCTAACAACATCTCCAACAGCTTCCTTAAATTCTTTATAATTAGCATTAGCAAAAATTTCTTCAGCAACTTTAATTGATATTTCTTTTAGTGATGCATATATCACCAATAAGTTTTTAACTCCAGGTTTGTCATCTGAATAATACACTTTGTTTTCACTATCAGTAACTGCTTTTTGAATTTTATTAAAAGCTACTTCAGGATTATCTAGTAAAAATATTGATGCATTTTTATCTATATCTGATTTTGACATTTTTGAAGTCGGATCTTTCAGAGACATTATTTTAGAACCGACCTCTACAAAAATTGGTTTTGGTTCAGTTAAATCTAAATTATATTTTTTATTAAATCTATTTGCTAAAGTTTTTGTTAATTCTAAATGTTGTTTTTGATCTATTCCAACAGGAACAAATTCTGGATTATAAATTAAAATATCTGCAGCCATTAAAGTCGGATATACAAACAAACCAGTAGATATATTCTCAGTTCCGTTATCTTGCTTAGTTTTTATAGATTTATCTTTGAACTGAGTCATTCTTGATAACTCTCCCATATTAGTATTTGTAATAGTTATTCAATTCAATAACGTGTGTGCCATAATATCTGATTGAAAAAAAATGGTTGCTTTGTTTGGGTCAAGACCACATGCAAGATAAAGAGCAAAAATATCTTTTCTATTCTTATCTAAATCATCAGGTTTAATTTGAGAAGTGAGCGCATGAAGGTCAGCAACAAAAACAAACATTTCATAACTGTCTTGGTGTTTAATAAAATTTTTTATTGCTCCAATGTAATTCCCTATTGTCAAGGAACCAGTTGCAGTAATTCCACTTACCATTCTTTTTTTCATATTTCTTAATAAAATTATATATTATTATTTATATTAAGAAAGAAGTATTTTATGACAAAAAAAGAAAAATTATTATATTGATTTTTAATTATTATAACTTTAGGGTTAATTTTACCTTATTGAAAAACAAAAAAAGTAGAAATAAAAGAAGAATTGTCACAAAATAAAAAAATTGATTTAAATATTAATAAATTAATTATTCTATTGGGTAATTCTGAAAATATCCAAAATGTTAGTTCAACACATACAAAAGTAAAGATTAATATCAAAGATAGAGACAAGGTTAATATCGAAAAAATTAAACAAATAAACGGAATATCAGGAGTTTTTGCTAGTTCAACTTATATTCAAATCATTGTTGGTAATCAAGCATTAGCTATCGAAGAATATTTAAGAGCAATTTAATTTTTTTCGTTCTCTAGTTCCCTTGACATGACAAGAACGACATCTTGCTTCATATTCTTCTTGATCTCCCAATTGAGTTAATTCTAAAGAATCTGTTTTTCTAAATGATTTAGATGCTGGACCCTTACAAACCAAACAAACCGCAATCAACTTAGTTACATAATCAGCAATAGCTAATAAGTGGGGCATAATTCCAAATGGTTGCATCTTATAATCGGTATCAATTCCTGAAACTATTATTATTTTTCCTTTTTTAGCTAAGTTTTCAATTATAGGGATTAAATCAATATCAAAAAATTGAACTTCATCAATGATAATTGCATCATATGATTCATTTCAAAAAGATAATATTTCTTGACCATTTTTGGCTGAAACTGTAATTTTTTCCACTCCAGAACGAGCAATGATTTTGTTATTAGAAAATCTTTGATCAGTAAATGGTTTTACAACCAGAGTTTTGATATCTGCATATTCAAGAGTTCTAACTCTTTTGATAATTTCTTCTGTTTTCCCAGAAAACATTGGTCCTGTAATAACTTCAATTAATCCTTTGATTGGTCTTCTAAACATAATTATTCCTTTTTCAAATTTTATTGATGCACATATTTATCATAATATAATTTTATATATATTATAATAAATAAAATACATTAATTATATAAGGAGCAAAATCATGTTAGAAGTAAGAAATTTATCTAAAATATTCATTGATAAAAAATTATTCCAAGATGTAAATTTGAAGTTTACAGAAGGTAATACTTATGGAATTATAGGTGCTAATGGTGCTGGTAAATCAACTTTCCTAAAAATAATATCTAAAGAGATGGAAGCTTCTGGTGGAGAAGTTTTTGTGGACAAAGGACAAAGAATATCATCTCTAGAACAAGATCATAATAAATATAATGAAATGAGTGTTACTGATTTAGTTGTTATGGGTAACAAAGATTTATTCGACATCCAAGAAGCTAAAAATGCTATCTACATGAATCCTGATGCTACAGAAGCAGACTATACAAGAGCTAGTGAACTAGAAGAAGAATTTGGTGAAAAAGGTGGATGAAGTGCTGAAAATGATGCGCAAATACTATTGGAAGCTTTAGGAATTCCAAGAGAAAAATTTGGAATGCAAATGAAAGATTTAAAATCTGGAGAAAAAGTTAAAAGTATTTTGGCTAAAGCACTTTTCGGAAATCCAGATATTTTAATTATGGATGAACCTACTAACCATTTGGATATGAGAGCTATTAAGTGATTGGAAAATTTTATTATAGAATATGACAAAATAGTTATCATTGTTTCTCATGATAGTGATTTTCTAGATAATATTTGTACTAATATTGTTGATATTGATTTTGGTAAAGCGAAAATGTTCACTGGAAATTATTCTTTCTGAAAACAATCTTCAGAGTTGATAGCAGAAATGCAAAAAAATACCAATGTTAGAAAAGAAGAGCAAATTGCCAAACTAAAATCATTTATTGATAAATTTTCAGCAAATGCTTCTAAATCTAAACAAGCTACTTCAAGAAAGAAATCTTTAGAAAAAATTACACTTGATGAAATAATTCCTTCTACAAGAAAATATCCCTTTATTAGATTTGAAATGGATAAAGTTCCAGGGAAGCAAATATTAGAAATAGAAAACTTAGGTTTCAAAGATGCTACTGGTCAAGTTTTATTTGACAATTTATCATTTAATATGAGAGCAAACGATAAACTAGTAATTATTGGTGAGGATGATATTGCTAAAACTAAATTTTTAGAAATACTTGTTGGGAAAGAAAAAAATTTTACCGGGCAAATAAAATGAGGAGCAACTATAAAACACGATTACTTTCCTAGTGACAATAATTCATATTTTGAAAATGATAATTCTATGCTTGATTGACTTAGAGAATGACCCCTTAAAAATACACAAGAGGTCAACAAGGACGTAAGTGATCAAAGAATGAGATCATTTTTGGGTAAAATGTTATTCAGTGGAGATAGTGTTTTCAAACAAGTTAAAAACACTTCTGGAGGTGAAAAAGCAAGACTGATGTTTTCTAAAATCATGCTTACTGAATCAAATTTTTTAATTTTTGATCAACCACTAAATCACTTGGATACAGAATCTATCGATGCTGTTGTTGAATCATTTAACAAATATGAATCTAACATGATTTTCACAACATATAATAAAGCACTAATAAAAGAAGCTAATATTATATTAGAAATTAAAAATGATTCTTCATTTATATTTAGAGGAACATTAGAAGAATACGAGAAAAAAATGGACATTAATTAATTCCATTTTTTTTATTCAATTTTTATTTTATTTTGCAGAAACATAAAATTCTACAGTTAGTTTTTTTGAATCAGAATAATGTTTTTTATTTAAATCATTATTATAAGAATAAGCAATTCTTACTGTCAAGAAAACTTTTGTTCCTTCTCAATTAGCAGCAAGAGGTTCTAACTGAGTTACCAAATTATCTCCTGGAATTTGATTTCAAGGATAATTAGAAAAAATTGAAGCATTAACAATATTACCAGGAATATTGTTCGCATTATTAACAATGCTTGCCGCAGATATTCTCGCTTCTTCTTTTGCTTTGCTTTCTGAGTTGTATGTTTGTTTAGCTAATGTATCTTGTAAATCGTTTAGTAAATCATTTATTTCACTAGGAGTAGATGAACACGAAGAAATAGCTATCATAGGGATTATTGTTAAAGGCAATGCAGCTTTTCAAAATAATTTCTTCATAATAAAAACCACATTACTTTCTTTTTTATTTTATAGGTTTATCTACACACTATGTTATGCAAGTACATTTGCAGGAATCGCTACTAAAATTGTATCTGTTGCTACACCAAAGTAGTAAGTAGGAGATGCGATCAAAAGAATTTTTGCTGGTGATGCTTCAGTTGAATCAACAACTTGAATTAATAATTTATTTTTACCTGATTCATCTTGCATTAAAGAATTTGCCTTTATTCCAGTAAATAAAGGTAATAGAGCAGTTGCCATTGTTTTTTCATCTTCTGCTTTTTTATAATCTACTATTGCTTTGTCAATTTTAGCTTGTGTAATGTCAGATGCTAATGTTATAGCAAGATCTACAGTTGGTAAAGGAGAAGCTATAGTTGCTAAAATATTTGTATCATTTGAAAAAACATATTTTACAGTATCGGTTGAATTACCAGTTAAAATAATTGAATCACTACTTACAGAAACATCAAAATTTCCAATGTTATCTAAGTTTATACCAACAAAAACATCTTTCAAAATTAATATTAATTTATCTTCTTTTATTTTAATTTCTTCTGGAGTTGTAGAAGGTAAACCTAAAGCTTCTGTAACCTTAACTCCTGTTGCGGTAATTGTTTCTTGTGTTACTGTTGTGATATCAGAAAGTAACTTAATATCTAACACCTCGTTTGTCGTAGTTGTTGAACATGAAGCCATTGCTGCTACTGGCAAAATTGCTAATGATATAGTTCCTAATCCTAATAATAATTTTTTCATAATATTGATTTCCTTTTCATAATTTAAATTTATATAAACAATTATACCATAATAGTTTTATCCAAAAATAAAAAGAACATCCCTTGGATATTCTTGTTCATATTCAATATTATTTATCCTTAAAAATTAAGCTTTTTTTGGGTTTGCTAATTGAGGAGGTGTTGGAGATGGTTTTAATAAAGAAGGGTTTAAACTAATTACTTCTGATAATTTAGTAGCATCATTAAAGTTTATTGTTATTTTTAATAAAGGTCCCACTTCTACAATCACAATATCTTTAACTAATTTAGCCATTTCAGTATTAACGTTTTGTTTAGTTAAAATTGACTCTAATTGCGCACCTGTTGTCATTGATGTAACTTGTTCTAATGTTTGAGTTCCTAAAAACGCTGAGTCAAATTCATATATAAATGCTCCTGTTGTTGAAGGATAAACAAAAGTATTATCCAATGAAGCAGACGGTGCAAAGAAAATTGTATTCATATCAACAACTGTTTTTAGCCCTGGAACTAGTTGAGAAAAAATATCATTCAATGTTAATTCATAACCGATAAGTCCCCCAAGATTATTTAAAGATTTATCTCTATTTAAAGCTTTAATTCTATCAAAAACTCCTAAGTCATCAAAATCCATATCATCATCATTTTCACCTAAAAAGTATTCTTTTAAATCACTAAGATCGATTCCACCTGTATTTGTACTAGCTTTTTTAATCATTTTAGTAATTTCATCAATTTGAGCTTGTGAACTAATAGCTGCTTTAATTGTTCAATCAATGTCTTTTGTCAATATTGATTCAGTACCATCTTTTTGTTCGGTTTCCATTTCATATGAAACTCTTAGTTTTGCAACTCTTGGTGTTGTAGCGGTAGCGGTTGAAATTGAAAGAACTTTAATTCCTCTTTCCATTAATTCAATTTCTATATCTGAGTTTTCAAATTCATAAACATCATAAAAATCAGTTAAAATTTTATCAAAATCATGTTGTAACATTTCAACTGTAAGACTATTGATTTTAGTCAATAAAATTTCTTGTGCATTAGTATTAAATGCTGGATCAATTACATTTTGTTGAGTTGCAACTCCTGCTTTAGTAGTAGTTGCGACTGTTGTGTTAAATTCTTGAGAGTTCAATTTTGAACCATTTGAATCACTTGTTGAACACGACACCATTGCTGCTACTGGCAAAATTGCTAATGACATAGTTCCTAATCCTAATAATAATTTTTTCATAATTTTCTTCTTTCTGTTTTAAATTAATAAAAATAAATATTTATGATTTATTAATTTAAACTAAATAATTTTGATACTTAAAAATTATAACACAAAAAAATAATGTAAATTAACAAAAATAAAAATAACTAACTTCATTAGAAGCTATAAAATGTAATGCCATTTTTTTACTACAAATAAAATATGCACACAAAAGTTTTAAGGTTTTTGTTATTTGTCTATTTCAAATCTTATAATTTTCGCTATTGCTTCTACTATAATTACTAACATTGGATTATAGCAAGTTCATCCTGATTCTTAATATTTTTAAATATGGTCTCATCAGTAATGTTTGCCACATTATGCAGTATTAGGTGCAAAACCTATAATTGTAAATGTAACATCTTTTGTAGTTATAACTCCATTATTTGTATTTTTAACTGTAATAGATACATTAAGATTAGTTGTTCCACTTTCTGTCGCTGATTTTACTTCATATTCAAAACCGCTTGATAATTTCGGAACATCTACAAGAACTATAAAAGCTGCCAATTTTGCTGGTGCATCTGCAGCAGATGTTATTGAACTTAATGCATTTGCTTGAGTTGTGGTTGGAGTTTTTGTAACTTTTGAAATTGCTAATTTAGATGCTTCTGTTTCTAAAGTTGGCAATGGTACATTAGTAACTTGCAAAATGGTGTTTCGGAATCAAAATCATCCTGAACGCACAGTAATATTTATATCAAGTGTGGTGGGTGTTGTTGAATTGATTGCAGCTGATTTTACTCCAAATCAAAATCCTTCTTCCAATACTGGAAGATTTTCTGCACCAACAAGATTTTGTAAAATACTAAGTTTTTCTGATTCATCTGCAGCACCATTAACTTCTTCAACTAATGTACTTGTATTTTTACTTAAATCAACTGCATCTAACGCAATATTCATTTTTTTTGTTTCACTGTCTAGGGTTGGTATTAAAGCTAAATTAGTAATTTTTAAAATTGTATCTTTTGTATTTGATCCTACTTCACCAGCTGTTTCAGTAACTGTAATTTCCACATCAACCGCTGTAGGTATATGAAGATTAAGAGCCACTAATTTTACTTCAAAAGTAAAACCGTCTGCAAGCGTTGGTAAATTTTCTGCACCAACAAGAGCTTTAAGGGCTTCAAGTTTTGTATCTGCATCACCTCTAAATGTTGCTATTGCCGCAGTTGTTGTAATAGTAGGATCTAATGAATCTAAATTTAGAGTAAATTTATTTGACTCTGTAATTAATGAAGGTGTTACTGATGTTAATTTCGTAATTGATAAAGTTGCATATTTTGTATTTGATCCTACTATGCCATCTGTTTCAGTAACTGTAATTTTTACATCAACTGTTGTAGGTATTTTTGAATTAACTACCGCTGTTGTTACTTTATAAGTAAATCCATCTGCAAGTTTTGGTAATTTATCTTCACCCACAAGATTTTTCAAAGAATCATGATTTGTTGATTGGTCTCATACAATCGCCGCTATTGCATCGCTTGTTGTAATAGTAAAATGTTTGGCTAGTAGCGATATATTTAATTTATTTGTCTCTGTATCTAATGTTGGTGTGGTAGGTGTGGTAGGTGTGGTAGAACACGACATCATTGCTGCTATTGGTAAAATAGCTAATGATGTGACTCCTAATCCTAATAATAATTTTTTCATAATAATTTAATATCCTTTTAATATTTAATTTTCAAAAATATCAAACAATTAAATTATGATATTTATGCATATAATATTATAATACAATTACACTAATTTTTAAAAAAAAATACATTTAATTAGCTATTACTGAACTAATTTTCATAATTCCATCAAACATATAACCTTCTTTTGAAGTCAAAGTTATACTTTCACCAATTTCAACTTCAAAATTTTCGATATTTTTGTCGGTTATCCCTTCAAATACTTTGCTTAATGCTGATAATTGCTCCATCGGATTCGTTAATGCATTATTATATTCTTGAATTGCTTGATTAATTATTTCAATCGAAGATGGTATTGGTTTAATCATTAAATTCAATGATACAGTTCTAGATTTTAGTATAGGATTTGTTCCAAACAAGAAACCAGGTTTACCAGTCAAAGTAAATGATGAAGGTATAGTATTTGATTTTGGTATTATAGCAATAGTAAAATTATCAAAATTCTCTACAGTTACTCCTAAAAATAGTTGATTTAGTGAATCAACTTTTTCTACTAGTGTTGGTAATTCCGGAAAAGATTCTGCAAGTTTATCAATATCAGATTGAATTACTTTATTTTTAGTAATTGATATTTTCAAATCTTCATTAACAATAGATGAACATGATAGCATTGTTGCGATTGGAAAAATAGGTATTGAAATTAATGTTATAGATAATAGAAATTTTTTCATAATTTTATCTCCTTATTTAAATATTAAAATAATTATAACATAAATTTTTATAATAAAAAATGATCAATTAATCTAATGAAATCAATTTTATTTTAATCCCATATTTTTTTTAACACTACTGATTCAAATATATCCAAACTAATTATTACTGACACATTTATTACTACGATAGATGTTTCTTGACTAAGTTCAAAAATTTGCACCATAAAAGTAAATCTTTTAAAAAAATAACAAATATAACAAGAGTTACTAATACGTTCTTTTTTTATTCTTGAGTCACTGAATTATTTATTATTGATAAGGCTGATGCTATTGTCATATTATGATTTTTGATAGAAATAGTAACATTTATTTTTCAAGTTTGTTGCTTAATTTGGTGAAATCATTAAATCGATAAAATACATCTTTACTTTTAATTATTTCTGAAATATCTGTTTTAGTAATTATATTTTTTATTTATGAGTAAATTTATTTTCCTATTGTCGGAAGTTTTCTTTACCTAAAAAAATTTATGATCTTTTGAATAATATTGTTGAAATTTTCCATTAATGATCATTCATTATAGTATCTCAATAATTAACTTTAAAAAAACA
>CAMRBN010000001.1 GCA_947040455.1 uncultured Mycoplasma sp. | reverse complement strand
TTAAAAGAAATAAAAAACTTAATAACAACAAATTATTCAAAAAATAATTAATTAACAAAATTACAAAACCCCTTATAATCTAAATTAATAAGGGGTTTTTTTTGTTTTTTTTAATTTTGGTGTATAATTTTAATTAAGCTTATTGTTTTTAAAGCAATAAGCTTAATTTTCCAAATCTATATAAAAAAAGGACGTAGTGATATGAAAATAAATCTAAAAAAAACTTTATCCATTACAACCATATTGTCCGCCTCTATAGCAACGATTGGAATATCGTGTTTTATTGTTGGAGGGTATGGTAATAATATAAATACTTTACCAGAAATACAAAATTCTGGTTTTTTCGGAATTAATACAGCATTTGAAAAAGAAAAAACAACTGATTATGATACAAAAAAAATGTATGTTGATCATTTGAAAAAAAACTTAAAAATAGAATCTGATAAAATAGGTGGTATTGAATACAATGCTTTAAATGCACTTATTCAAAAAGAAGAAGCTGAATTAATAATTGAACAAGATAAATTAATTGCTCTTAAAGAAGCAGTTGATAAAGCTCAAATTGAATTTGACAAAAACAGAACAGATGCTAATAAAAATCTTTTGAACACAGCCAAGACTAAATTGGAAGATGGCAAAAATAGTCCTGAAATATTGACCTTAAAACAAAGCATTAAAGATAATAATCAAAAAATTACTAAAATGAATCAATCAAAAGATGATATTTCAAGACTTGACAATTATCAAATGTGAGACTCGTTATTTATTACTGGAGCATCTTTTTTTGCCATAGGAACAATTACTGTGATAATGGCAACTAGTTACTCTTTGTATTTAAAGAAAGAAAGTAACAAAAAAGAAAACAAATAAATTATGATCCATTAATCATAAAAAAAATGGCCACTAATATGCAAATGACATCGCTCATAAACATAAAAGCTACTCTGTTTTTAAATCATTGTTTTTTAAAACCCTTAGACTCATTTATTAATTCTTCTGATGAAGGGTGAGTCAAAAAATAGTATGTATAAAAAATAGAAATTAATGCAAGAACAATAAAAAAAGAACCTGCTATGTAATATGCCCAATGAGGAGTCATATTAATATCAATAATTCCTATTTGTATTCTTGTGTCTCTTAAGTTATTCATACTATCATTATATATAAATCAAAAATGATTTATATAAAATATAATAATTAAAATAAAAAAATTGAAAGGAAATTAAAAAAATGAATTCAAAATTATCATTTTTAAGTAAATTACCCAAAAGAACCAAAAGTTCTGGTGCGGGCCGTGAATTTATTGCGAAATTATCCAAGGGTTTAATGTTGCCAATTGCAATGTTACCCATAGCTGGTTTATTTCTTGGAATAGGTGCTACGATAGCAACACAGGGCGCTAATGCTAACATTGAAGGTTTAATTGTTTTAGGAAATTTCATAAAACTTCCTGGTGATGTTATTTTTGGTGCTTTACCGGTTTTATTTGCTATAGCTATAGCAATAGCTTTCACTAAAGACGCGGGGGCTGCAGGTTTGTCAGCTCTTGTTGGGTTTTTAGTTTTTTCAGGAATTCAAGCATCTCTTATTGTTAAAAATGGAGATGGTTATGATATTCTTTTTTATAAGGCGGGATCATTAGGATTCTCCGATTATGGATTACCTAGTTCCTTGTTCGGATCGGTTTTAGGAATCCATCAATTACAAACTTCTGTTTTTGGAGGTTTTATAGTTGGATTTACTGTAGCCTTTTTATATAATAAATTTAAAGACATACAAATGCCACCAATATTAGGATTTTTTTCAGGAGTAAGATTTATTCCTGTGGTGACATTTGCAGCTTTATTTCCTATAACATTATTGTTATTAATGTTATGACCATTAATAGGGATGTTGTTTAATATTATAGGTGGAGCACTTGGTTCTAATATGTATGGATTTAACGCGTTTATTTTCGGATATATAGAAAGATCATTAGTTCCATTTGGATTACACCATGCGTTTTATTCGCCTCTTTGATATTCAAGTGTTGGAGGATTTTTAGATTTAAATGATTTAGCGATTGTGAATGGAATTGCCTTAAAAGGTGGTCAAACATGATTTCAATTAGCTATGGAATTAAATCCTGGTCAAACAATACAAGAAAATTATTCAGGTGATCAACAAATTTGAGCTTTCCTAAATTCATTTTTAGCAGGAAGACAAATAGAAGTAATTAATGCTAGTGGAGTTACATCAATGGAAACAATTCAATTCAGTGATTTTACAACAACAGTATATACAAGTCACTTTAATGAATTAACAACAGTTGGCAATATTGGTTCAGCTGGTGTTAATGCAGGACAATATATGCAAGGTAAATATCCATTTATGATGTTCGGATTGCCTGCAGCAGCAGCAGCAATGATAACAGCTGCTCCTAAAGAAAATAGAAAAATGGCAGCATCTCTAGTTGCATCTGCTGGAGCAACTGCATTTTTAACAGGAATTACAGAACCTATTGAATTTACATTCTTATTCTTAGCTCCTTGATTATTTTGAGGTTTCCACTCTCTATTGGCAGCGTTATCATTTGGATTTATGGTTTGAATAGGTTTAATGTTCCCTACTATTGCCCCTCATATTGGAATGACTTTTTCAGGAGGAGCACTAGATTGAATAATTTATGGAGCTGTTCAAATACCGGGTGGTTCAAATGCTTGAGTGTCACTTTTGATTGGATTAGCATATGTTCCTATATACTATTTCTTCTTTTTATGAGCAATCAAAAAATTCAACATAGGAACTCCTGGAAGAGGAGAAAATGTTAAACTATTTTCTAAACAAGATTTCTTAAATAAAAATAGTGACTTGTCAGAGAATAGAATATTAGCATTGAATATTATTCAAGCATATGGTGGTTTAAAGAATATTAAAAATACCGATGCATGTATTACAAAATTAAGAATTCAAATATCAGAACAAGATCTTGTTGATAGAGATCGATTAATGGCTTTAGGAGCTGCTGGTGTTATTAATCCTTCAGCTCAATCTGTATATGCTATTTTCGGCTCAAGAGCAGATTTGATAAAGAATGAAATAATAAAAATACAAGAAGATATCGAAATTGATGCTTCTCTAGAATCAAAATTATTTGAAGAAATAAATAGTTTAAATGAACATAAAACAAACATTGTGGAAAAAAATGTGGAAAATAGTACAGAAAAACTAATTATTTATTCGCCAATTGCTGGTAAAGTTGTTGATATAACTGATATTCCTGATCAAACATTTTCAGAAAAAATGATTGGTGATGGAGTTGGAATAATAACAACTAGCCAAAAAATTGTTAGTCCAATAAATGGTAAAGTCGAACTAGTATTCCCTGGAGGTCATGCCTACGTCATAAAATCTGTTGGTGGAACAAGTATTATGATTCACTTAGGTATTGACTCTGTAGGTCTTAAGGAAAATGGTAAAGAAGTAAATATATTCAAACCACATGTTAAAGCTGGAAAAAAAGTTAAAAAAGGCGATAATATTGTGGAAGTTGATGTAGATAAGTTAAAACTTTTAGCAGCTTCAAACATTAGTCCGATATTAGTATTGAACGAATCGATTAAAGGTAGAAAAATTGAAATATTGGCTAAAAAAGGCAATATTGAAATAGGTGACCCTCTTTTCCAATTAATACCAAATAAATAAATAATAATATTTAAATAACCGAGCAAATAAAACTGCAAGGTTATTTTTTTTTTATTGTTATAATAATTTATAATTATTAAATGAATAATGATACACTACCCAAGATTAATGTTAATAACACTGATGTTAATGTAATTTTAAAGTCTTTACAAAAAATAACAAACTCTAAAGAGAAAATTAATACAGTAGATTCTTCGTTAGAAATGATTAATGGAAAAATTATTTCTGAAATAAATAATTCTTCAAGTTCAATAAATGATCTGACTGTTTCTAATATAGGTGATCAATATGTCTTTTTTTTAAAGGAACAAAATATAGAGAATAAATCATTTTTAGTTGTTAGTGATGGAAATTTTGATGCAAAAGTATTCTCGCAAGTATTTGCATCATATCTCAAAGTTTATAATATAAAAGTCTTTTTTACATCAATAAATGAAACTTCAAATTTTGGTGCTAATTTTTCAAATATGAATGAATCATTTGGAGGAATGATTTGTTTTTCTTTACACAGATTTAAAAAAAATTTTTTATCAATAAGTTTCCTTAATGAGCATGGAGCATTTCTTTCTCAAAATCAATCAGAGTTATTTAATCGCAATAGTACTAATACATTAGATTTAAATTTGAGAGTATATGATGAAAAAATAGATTTATTACCTTTGTTTGATGTTGATAATTACATTTCGACATTGCCATTAGAACAAAATTTATCAAATTTAGAAATTTCAATTAACAATAGTTATAATATGAATTCTGAAATTGTCCATAAATTTTTTAATAGAAATCAAATCAAATATGTAGAAACCAAAAACAGCAATCCTAATACAAATAAAAATATTAAAAAAGCAATATTTAGTTCCATAAGAAAAAAACATGATGTAGCAATCAGTTTATTTTCTGGAAATAATTATTTTGAAATGGCTGTTCGTCATAAAAAACAATATAAATTTTTTAACATGAATGATTTGAGTGCTATTTACTTGTATTATCAAACAAAATATTTACAAAAAGATAAAGATTATTGACAGGATAAATATATTGTTAGTAATATTAGTACTGGTGATTTAGTTTCGGAAATAGCTAAAAAAAACAAAATAAAAATTCAAGAATATCAGGTTTTTTATTCTGAAATTTATACAAATAAAGATCTAGATTCAAAGATGTTGTTTGCCACTAACGGAACTAATTACTTTATTTCTGAAGGACAAAAAAATTATATTTCTGATCCATTTTATAATTTGCAAATATTTTTAGAAATGATTTCTTTTTTTAAAAGTCAAAATAAATCTCTTTATGACATCATGGTAGAAATAATAGCTGAATATGGTGTATTTAGACATTCTATTAATGAACAAATAATTGACGATGCTACTGTAAGGAAATTCTTTAATATTCTTTCTAAAGACATGAAATTAGCAGATCAAAAAATAATTAGGTTTGATAAAATAAACACAAACAATAACAACATAAAAATATTCAAAGTCATACTTGCAGATAAAACAAAAGTTTCTTTTGTGCATTCAAAAAGAACCAACTCTTTAATGATATATTTATCTTTAAAATTTATTGACAAAAAAGAAGAACTTAAAAAATCTAAAAAAATAATTTCTTTATATAAGAATGATAACTATATGAATTTAATAATTCAAGAAAAAAAAATAGTAGAAGCAATTAAATTGTTTAAGGACGATTATTCTAAAAAAAATTTTAACTGAAAAGATTTTGTAAAATATTTTATTTTTGTTGGGATATTTATTTCCATTTTCGTTATTTTGTTTACTACTTTATATAGCGGGACTGATCAATCATCGACAATTTTTGATAAAATTAATAAATTAATTCAAACTAACAATCTTTTGATGTATTTGTTACCTTTTATTTTGCTAATGTTTATGTTTCCTATAATATGTAATTCCATATTGATTGGTCGGATGTTGAAAATTCAAGGTCAAAAAGTTAAAATAAGACATTTGATTATTAGTTCTAGTATTGCTGTAGTTATTTCTAATATAACACCCTTATCTGTTGGTGGTGATATTGCTTCATATTGATATTTAAAAAGAAAATCATTTGAAAGAGAATCTTTAATAGCCACTTTTTTAGCATCGTCTCTATTGTATCAAGTTGTTGGTGCATTAATTGCGCTAATTTTTATTCCAATGGGATTATTTGCATATAGTGATATTTTATTTTCTGGATCTGCAGAATCAACAATCATCATTATTATGGTTTTAATAGGATTTACTAGCAATATAATAGCGGCATCATTTATTGCTGTTTTTTCATTTTCAAGAAGAGCACAATCTCTATTTATTAAATCATGAATAAAACTGATTGAATTTAATCCTTTTATTGTTTCCAGAGATTCCAGTTTCAAGGCTGCTTCCTTCAAATATGCTTTTTTGAAAATTAGAACTAGCTCCTTTATTATTTTCAAAAATTTAGGTGTTACTTTAGAATTTATATTTTGAAGAATCCTTCCCTATTTTGTTAATTTAGGAGCAATACTAGCAATATCTACAGGTTTAATGAAACCAAATGATAAATTATGAGGTGGTCAATATATTAATTTTATAATTGGCTTTACAATATTAAATAGCGCCAATACATTATCACCAACCCCTGGAGGGTCAGGCACAACTCAGTGACTCCAGACACAAATATATGAACAATTATTCGATACTAAATACGGATCAGTTGATGAAATTTCAAAGATATTTTCTTTACTTTCTACTTTGTTGTTTTTTATAGTTCCCACCATATTGTCAGGACTTCTTTTGACAACTATATGGATAGGTGAAAAAAGAATTGACAAATATACAAAAGTAAAGAGAATAATTTCATATGAAAATATCACAACTCAAAATAGAAGTATAAGAAAATATACTAGATTTTATAAAATATCATTTGTATTATGAATTTTTATGATTTTATCTGCAATATTAATATACTACTTAATATATACTTTGTTTATGTAATAAATTCAATTTTTTGTTTTAATTTCAAGAGAGCTGACTGGATAGCATCATTCATTTTCATTTGAGTATCTATTTTTTCTATAGCCATAAGAACTGTTGAATGATCTCTATTTTTGAAAAAAACACCTATTTCTTTATAAGTTAATCCTAACATATCTCTAATCAATCACATAGAAATATGTCTTCCTAGAACAATGTCTTTTCTTCTACTTTTATTTTGCAATTCTGTTCTTGTCAATCCATAATATTTAGAAACAGTATCAACAATTCTTTCTTTGGTAATGTTTTCTTTTTGTTGTTTCAAAGAAGAGAATATTTTGCCCACAACTTGCTGAGTATATTTTATATTCCCAATTTCATCCTCATGAAATTTGATTCTATTTATAGCGCCCTCTAAATTTCTAATTGAATTTGAATGGTTTCTGACAATAAAGTTTAGCGCCTCTTCTTCTCACTCTGTTGGATCAATGTTATTTTTAGATAATTTGACTTTTAAAATATGCATTAAATCATTATGTGAAGGATTTTTGATTTCAAGCGTTAAACCTCCTTGGAATCTAGTAATAAATCTTTCTTCAAATCCACCTAACAATTCCGGTTCTTTATCAGAAGCAATAATAATTTGATTATTTTCATTTATATGATGGTTTAATATATTGAACAATACAGAAAGTGTGGAGTTTTTTCCTGAATACATTTGAATATCATCGAATATCAAAACATCAAAATCTTTGTAAATATCAATTATTTTATTTATTTTTTCCTGATTATTATCCATCAAGAAAGGAACAATTTTTTTGGTAAAAAGTTCTGGATTAATGTAACATACTTTTTTATTTTTGGTAATCATTTCATTGCCAATAGCATGTAATAAATGTGTTTTCCCTAATCCAGAAGAAGAATAAATGAATAACGGAGAAAATAACACTTCTGGGTTTTGAATAATCTTATTAGCTCCTTTGATAACAATTTGGTTAAAATCACCTGATATATAGTCAGAAAATGTTAAATTTTGCTTAATGTTAGATTTTTTTATTAAATCTGTATTAGCAACCAATAGTTCAGGAGAATTTGATGATAGTTGTCTAAAACTGACTTTGTCAATGTAAATAACTTTTGTTTTATTGCCAAAAATTCTTCCATTAACTAACTTTATAACCTTAGGGTATTTAGAATTAATGTATTGAATGCTTTCTTTTGATGTAAAAACAACATAAATGAGTTTGTTGCTAATGACTTGAACTTTAGACCCTCTAATAAAGCTTGAAAATATTAATTGGTCATTTAATTCTTTTTCGAACTCAATTAAAAGATTTTTTGTATATAATTGATTAGTATTTGTATTCATATCCATATTTAATAATCTTAAACTAATTTACATTTACATTTAGAATTAATTTTTAAAAAGTGAAAATTTTATAGTATTCAACTATAAATAAAATATTTTTGTTATACTTTAAATATAAATTGTTATATCTTATAAGGATAATTCAATTACAAAACAGGAGAATGCTATGAAAAGAACGTATCAACCAAATAAAAGAAAACATGCAAAAACACATGGTTTTAGAGCTAGAATGTCAACACCAGGTGGAAGAAAAATTTTATCTGCAAGAAGAGCAAAAGGGAGATCTAAGTTAACAGTTTCAGATAAATAATGAAAAAACACGAAATTGTTAAAAAAACTCAAGAATTTCAAGATATTATTAAGAACAAAAAACAATTTGTTTCTAGTAATATTATTTTATATTATGTTAAACATGACTCATTTCAAATTGGAATATCTATTCCTAAAAAATTTATTAATGCTGTAGGAAGAAACTATTTGAGAAGACAAATAAGATCGATAGTTTCAAATATGGATTACTCGAATATAAAATATAAAATAATTTTAATAATAAGAAAAGATTATATGAAATTAACTTATATTGAAAAAGAAAAAGAAATAGTAAAATTTATAGAAAGATTAATGAAAAGGTAATTAAATGAGCAAGCAAATTAAAAGATCAGATAAATATGATTTTTTCAAAGGGTCATCTAATAATAATAAAATAAAAAAAACCCCTAAAGAAAATTTTAAACTAGCTTTTAAGTGAGTTAAAATTGGTTTTTATATCTTCCTTTTAGGACTTTCATTAACTGGTTGCATTCAATCTATTGCCATAAAATCATCCTCTACTACAGGTAGTGGTATAGAATTTTATCGTGGTAAAAATGATATAGCTCCTTTTGTTACAACTTATAAAATAGTAAATAATTTAGATAGTCCCTTATTGGATAAATATGGTAATAATATTAGAGATGAATTTGGAAATCTATTGTATGAACAAAAATTAATTCAAGATGTTAAGGCAAACTATTTGGTAACAAATGATGATGGCACTATTGAGTCTTTAAAAACACAAATTAGTACACAAACAAATAATGATAATTTATATGGTGTATATGATAATTATTCATCTTCTTTAAGAATTGTGAATGAACAAAATCAGTTAATTGATAATACTTTAAATATTGATAGTGTTGCAGAAGTGGGACAATTAATTAGAGGGACTGCTGAAGAAAATGAATTATTGTTTTTGAATTCTTCAATATTAAATGAAATTAATAATTCCACTACTTTAACTTATGATTATGCTAACAAACTTATCGATATACCTATATTCATTCAAAAGTTACCTGAAACAAAACCAGAGACAGATGAACTTCCAAATTGAGAAAATGCCAGAATTGGTGGTCAGTTCCAAGCTTTTAGACCTGGATCATTAACTCCTGTAAAAATTAATGACAAAGGACAATACCTTAAAGAAGACGGAACTACTCCCTTAGATGTGAGTGTAAAGGCTGATATTGATGAAATCAATAGTTTCGAATATTCTTTTGAATTTGAAAAAATAGTTTTACAAGTTGATTTATCTAATAGTTTTGCATCAGAAAAATTTTCAAGAGATTACATACAATCATTAGTAAATGTTGTAATGCAATTCAATCAATTTAGTGAGATTGACAAATTACCTTCAAATCCTGCAATTAAAGATTTATCTATTTCTGAAAAAAGATTAAACAACTTAAATACTTTAGAATCAGGTAAATTTATTGAGAACCCCCCAGTAACAACAACTAAAACATCTCAAATTAGTTCCCCAACATTTTATGAAGATTTAAAATTTAGTAATGCAAGATATTCTAGTGAAATGAGAATGGCAATATTGAATTATCAATCAAATATAGTAGATTTATTAAGTAAGTCAGGTTATTCAATATCTAGGTTGAATTTATCTGGAGATGATGCAGATGCATGACCCACTCCAAACACAAACCCTTTTAAATTGGAATTTGGAGCAGGCAACAGTCAAGCTTATAAATTTTTATCAAATGGTTCAACTATTGGTCAAAAGCCAATTGTTAGTTGAACAGATGCGTGAGGGTTAGGGCCTTTTTATGGATTTGTCGTTTACCCTCTTTCATATTTGGTTAATTCTCTTGTTGGTTCTTTGCCAGCAAACTTAGGTGGAGGAGTAGCGCTATTATCAATTGTTATTTCTGTTATTCTTGCAAGAATGTTAACATTATTGTTAACATATAAATCTGTATTTTCACAAGCCAAACAACAAACACTTGCTCCTAAAAAAGCAAAAATTGATGCCAAATATGCAGCTTATAAGGGCAACAAGCAAATGGAACAGAAAAAAAGACAAGAAACATCTGAACTTTATAAAAAAAATAATATCAATATGTTAACACCTCTTCTTTCAACACTTGTATCTATGCCAATATTTCTATCGATGTGAAGAATTATTCAAGGTATTCCTTTTATAAAATCCACATCCCTCTGAGGAATTAACTTTTCTCAAACATCTTGGCGGGAGTTATTTGCGGGAGAATGGCAATACTTATTCTTAATCATACTAGCTGTGGTAGTGCAAGCAGGATCTCAATTTTTACCTAGATATCTAAATAAAAAGAGAATGAATGAACGATCAAATGTTGCAGAAAAAGCAGCAATGAAAAAAGCTAATAGAACTCAAAATATTATTATGGTTATATTTATATTTATGGCAATAATATTTGAGGCTGGAGTTCAAATTTACTGAATTGTTGGTGGTATCTGAACCATGCTTCAAACACTATTAATTCATCATATTCAGAAGACTAAAATCTTCCGAGAAAAATTAATAAAATATGTTTAAAAAATTATCACTTGTTAAAAGTGATAGTTTTTTTATACATTTTTTGATTCCAACTATAATAATCACATAAAAACAAGGTGCAATACTATATAATAAATTTAAATGAAAAAAAACAAACAAACCCCAATTTCCAAATATCCTAATATTAAAACTAATTACAAAGAATCTTGATTATTTTTTTTATCATACTACAAAAAAAATAAAAAGTGAACTATAAGCATTGTGTTAATTTCTATATTAATCTCTTTGACAACAATAAGTTTGCCTTTCTTATCTTCTTTAATATCTCAATTTGCAGCTTCTAAAGATACTCAAAAAATAATTTATGTTTCTTCTATATTATTGGGAATATCTTTGGTTAAAATTTTTCTTTATTTTTTATTAAATTATATTGGCGGTATTTTTGAAGTAAAAATGGAAAAACACATTAGAACTGAAATGATGAATAAAATACATCATTTATCAATGAATACTTTTGACAACACACCTATTGGAGTATTTTTTTCCAGAATTTTTAATGATTTAAAAGAGGCTAAAATTTATGCAACTAAATTGATACAAAATGTTGTAACTATTTTCTGTTTAATTATTGGAGGTTTTTCTTTTATTTTTTATGTTGATTGAATAGCTGGAATAATAACTTTATCAATATATGTTATCACGCTTTTAGTGTATGCTTTTTTTAAGCAAAATTTAGTTTATCATCAACAAGTAAATAAAGCGTTAAATACTTTTATGAGTATCGGTCTTGGAGAACATGTCCAAATGATTTCGGAAATTAAATCATTTAGCAATTCTCTAACTACAATTGAAAAATTTGAATTACTACAAGATAACTATTATGAATCTGCCAAAAAATATATTAAAAAAACCTCTTTTTTTAAGATGACTGGAATTGCTGCTTCTATATTGGTTTCGAGTGCTGTTTTAATAATCGGATCTCTTTTAACGTCTCAAGAAATAATTACCTCTTCTGAACTTTTAGGTTTAGTAATTGCATCAAATATTTTAATAATACCAATTGAACAAACTTCTAATATGATAACAGATATGATTTCATTAAATGCAGTGGTGGTAAGGATTAAAGAATTTCATAATTGAGAATTTGAAATAAATAAAGGAATAAATAAAAAATCATTTTTAGGAGAAATTGAATTTAAAAATGTTAATTTTGCCTATCAAATTAATGGTGAAAAAAATATAGTATTTAAAGATTTTAATTTACATATTGATAAAAATAAAAGAACACTTTTGTATGGAGATTATGCAAAAGGAAAAACAACAATTTTTAAATTATTACTAAGATATTATGAAATTGATTCTGGAGAAATATTGATAGATGGCATTAATATAAAAGAATATGAAATAGACTACTTAAGAAAAAATATTGCATATCAAGCACTTATTCCAAAATTATTTTCATCTTCATTAGAAGCTAAAACGCTTTTTTCAGACGTTGAAAGATATAACGGAATTGTCAAATCTTTAGAAATAGAAGATTTAGTTGCCAAAATAAAAAAATTAGATAAAAACATAAACTCTCAAGGTTTACAAGTTTCTGATAGTGAGCGACAAATGTTATCAATAGCTAGAGCTCTTTACTTTGACACCTTTATAATTCTCTTTGATTTTTTGGAATATTGTCTAGATAAAAATCAATTAAATGCTGTAAATAAAACCTTAGACATCTTTGCTAAAGATAAAACAATAATCTTTAATGCAGAAAGTAAAAATGTTTACTTTGAAATTGATAACTACATCAAAATATAGTTAAAACAAAGTGTATAATTTAATATATGAATAAAAATATTAAAAAACAAGATAATTATTTAAGAATGATTGTTGAATCTTTTATTAAATATGGACTTCCTATAGGAAGTGAAAACTTAATAAAACAAAATAATTTAACAGTTTCTTCTGCGACTATCAGAAATATTATGGTGGTGTTGGAAAAAGAAGGTTATATTCAAAAACATCACTCTTCTAGTGGTAGAGTTCCGTCGATTATGGGTTTAAAATATTATGCGGAAAAATTAACTGCTTCTCCTGACAAAATTATTGAATTGAAATTAAAAGATATTTTTTCTAGGAGAAGGGTTTCTATAGACGAAACAATAGATCAAGCTGCAAAGGCAATTTCAGAACTATCAGGCTTAACTTTTGTTACTTCAAGTATTGATGACAGTGAATTACTTAAATCCATTACTTTAACTGAAATTGATAATAATCAATCAATAATTGTTTTAATCACTTCAACTGGAAGAGTGGAAACTAAAGTTTTTTCATTAAGTGATAATATCAAATCCCGAGATCTAAAAATTGCGATTAGATTAATTCAGGAAAGATTAATTGATACACCTATTAATGATTTGGGGGAAAAGTTATCCTTGTTATCTCAAATATTTAAAAATGAAATTAAAAATGCTGAAGAATTAATTGTTACTTTTGTAAATGAAATATTTGATTTTGCAATTAATCACAATAGAAAAATTTATGGGAAATCTTTCATAATAGAATCAGAAGAAATTAATAGACAAGATTTAGCTAAATTAATCAATATGATTGAACATGAATCTATTTGAGATTCTATAGAAGGTAGAAGTCTTTATGGAGAAAACCTAAAAATAGATATTGGTCAAGATAAATCATCAATGGTTTCTAAAAAAATAACTATTGGTGATTCTTCAAAAGAAATGTCTATTGTAGGAACTCATAGAATGGATTATTCAAAGGCTAAAAATATATTGAATATGATCGAAAAATATTTAAAGGAATAATATTTAATATATTAATGTAAAATATTTGTTATATGAATAAAAATAATAATGAAATTAAACAAAATGGTGTAATAACTTTTAAATACAATATGTACGATAAAAATAATAATTGATTATCTTCGGCGGGTCCTGTTACTATGGTGGTTGGTAGTGATACTATTTTACCTGGATTATCTAGTGTTTTATTGGGTTTGAACTATACAATGAAAAATCAAAGAATAGATTTTAATTATCACAATCCAATTAATTCATCGTATCAAATAGTTGAATTAGATTTAGAGATTTATAGTTATGATGATTTTGAAAATAATAAATCCAATTCAATTTTCCCGAATGAAAACATTGCAGTCAAAAATAATGCTAAAAATGATAAAAATTCAAAAAAAGAAATTTCTAATTTACAAAAAGAAATAAATACTTTACAAAATCAAATAACTGAAATGAATAAAAATGATGATTTATTAAATAAAAAAATTATCGAAATATCTGAAACTGCTCAAAAACAAATAACTGATTTCAAAGAAAATTATAAAAAACAATTTGAAATAAAATTAAAAGATGCAAAAGATTTTCAATTTCAAAGCTTTTTTGAAAAATTTTTAAGTCCATTAAATAATTTATATATGGCTGTAGAATTTGGTGCAAAAAACAATGATAATCCAGAACTTGTTGGATATGTTAAGGGGTTTGAATTATTGGTAAATCAAATGTTTATTATTCTAGAATCTTCAGGAATTTCTCCTATAGAACCTAAAATAGGCGATGAATTCGATCCAGCTTTGCACAACATTGTTGAATTAATTGAATCTAAAGAATTTAAAAAAGATAAAGTTATTGAATTAAGAAATAGAGGATATAAATTAAACGGTCGTGTAATTATTCCTGCTAGTGTTTTGGTATCTAAAAAATAAAAATTTACTAATAATAAAACAAACTTTCAAAGCATTTTATTTTTTTAGCAATATTTTGTTTAGTGTGCTAATTTTATGGTAACATTATATTTATAAAACAATTAAAATAAGGATGTGTATTATGGCAAAAGAAAAAATTATAGGAATAGATTTAGGTACTACCAACTCTGTAGTTGCAATAGTAGAAGATGGAACTCCAAAAGTATTAGAAAACCCAAATGGTAAAAGAACAACTCCGTCGGTTGTATCTTTTAAAAATGATGAAATAATTATTGGTGAAATAGCAAAAAGACAATTAGAAACAAACCCAGACACAATTGCGTCAATCAAAAGATTGATGGGTTCAGATAAAAAAGTTAAAGCTAATGGAAAAGAATATAAACCTGAAGAAATTTCAGCAATGATTTTAACTTATCTAAAAGAATATGCTGAAAAGAAAGTTGGATCTAAGATTACAAAAGCTGTTATTACGGTTCCTGCATATTTTGATAATGCAGAGCGTGAAGCTACTAAAACTGCAGGTAAAATAGCTGGTTTAGAAGTTTTAAGAATTATTAATGAACCAACTGCAGCTGCTTTGTCATTTGGATTAGATAAAACATCTAAAGACTTAAAAGTATTAGTTTATGATTTGGGTGGAGGAACATTTGATGTTTCGATATTAGAATTATCAGGAGGAACATTTGAAGTTCTTTCTACTAGTGGAGATAACAATTTGGGTGGTGATGACTGAGATCATATTATTGTTAAATGAATGATTGAACAAATCAAAAAAGAAAATGATTTTGATATTGAAAAAGATAAAATGGCTATGTCAAGATTGAAGGAAGAAGCTGAAAAAGCTAAAATTCAATTATCTGGAGTAGATGTTGCACAAATAATGTTGCCATTTTTAGCAATTACACCAAAAGGACCCTTGAATGTGGAATTATCATTATCAAGAAGTGAATTTGAAAAAATGACAGCATCATTAGTGGATAAAACAAGAAAACCAATTACTGACGCTTTAAAAGAAGCTAAATTAACTGCTGATGACTTAGATGAAGTTCTTTTGGTTGGGGGTTCTACTAGAATTCCGGCTGTTCAAAAAATGGTTGAATTAACAACAGGTAAAAAATCAAATAGTTCAATTAACCCAGATGAAGTTGTGGCTATTGGAGCGGCTATTCAAGGTGGAGTTTTAGCTGGTGATATTAATGATATTTTATTATTAGATGTTACTCCTCTAAGTTTAAGTATAGAAACTGAAGGTGGAATCGCAACTCCTTTAATAAAAAGAAATACAACTATACCAGTAACTAAATCTCAAGTATTTTCAACAGCTCAGGATAATCAAGAAGAGGTTACAATATCTGTTGTTCAAGGTGAAAGACAATTCGCAAGAGATAACAAAAATCTTGGACAATTTAATTTATCAGGTATAGATAAAGCTCAAAGAGGAGTTCCAAAAATTGAAGTTTCTTTTTCAATTGATGCTAATGGTATTACTAAAGTTACTGCAAAAGATCAAAATACAGGAAAAGAACAAACAATAACAATAACTAATTCATCAAGTTTATCAGAAGAAGAAATTCAAAAAATGATAGATGATGCAGAAAAAAATAAAGAAGCCGATTCAAAAAGAAAAGATGAACAATCAACAATTATAAAGGCTGAAATTTTAGTTAACCAATTAGAAAAATCAATTGAAGAACAAAAAGACATGGAAGAATCAGCTAAAAAACAAATGGAAGGTGAGATAACTGCTATTAAAAAATTAATTGATGATAAAAACATTGAAGAATTAAAAATAAAAATAGATCAAATCCAAAAAATTGTAGAATCTTTTGCTAATCAAACAGCTCAAGAATCAGCTGATAAAAACACAGATGAATCAATAGATATTGATCCAGGTTTTGAAAATGATCCAGAATTAAAAGAAACAAAAACAAAAACCAAATCTAAAACAAAAACCAAAAAATAATAATTATTAAAGCATAATTAATTTTATGTTTTTTATTGTTTTAATCTAAGATAATAATAAGGAGAACTATTTTAATATATGAAAGAAATAATTGATAAATTAGAAAAAAAATCAAAATTTGTAACAATCACTTTAGAAGACGATACAACAGTTGAAGCTGAAGTGGTGTTCACATTTGAAGAAAACGGAGACACCTTTATTTTATATGCTATTAATGATATGGTTCATCCTGCAAAAATAGCGGAAGATGACTCATTAATAATGATTGAAGATGATGAGTGAGAAATAGTTGAAAAAATATTTAATGAATTTATGGAAGATGAAGAAAACGATATCTTTGAAGATGAAGAATAATACATGGCAATATCAGAATTAACTAAAAATATTCTTATTTATTCAGCTGTGGCATTCGTTATCGTTGCTTTAATATTTTTATCGGTAATTTTATTTAAAGTTTATAAAATAAAAAAAACAATTAAAAAAGACAAAATGGATATATTAAATCAAGATTCAATAACCAATGCTCATTTAAAAGTAATTCAAAGAACAGATTTTGGAGAACCTATTTTTGAATTAAGAGATGCTATATCAAATCCCTTAGATGATGAAATAGTAGAATTTTGCATTAATACAATTATTAAAAATAATTTTGAAAGAATTTTAATGCTAGGTAATAAAACTTCATATGAAATTATTGCTATATCAAATAAATCCAATGCCAATATTGATATTTTATCAAGTGAATTTAATGAAGCAGAATATAATGAAGTACTCTCAAATGAAAAATTGAATTTTAGTCATAAATTAAGTGTTTTAAAAGATATTAATAAATTAGAAAAATACGATGCTATATTATTACTATCAGCGAAAACAAATTGATTACCTACTTATGAAATGTATATTGATAATTTAAGAGAAAAAGGTATGTTTATAATTGCAAATGTAACTAAAAATAAAGTTTGAAAAAAAGAAATAATAAGTAAAATAAGTAAAAGTAATTTTAATTATGATATTCTTAATTGATATAAGGGTTTTATTTTAATTGTAAAATAAAATATGAGGAAAATAATATGAAAATGGAAAAAACACTACTTACTAAAGAAAAAATACAAAAACTTCAACAAGAATTAAAGAAATTAATAGAAAAAGATAGAGTTCAAGTAATTCAAGAAATAAAAGATGCAAGAGCTCAGGGTGATTTATCTGAAAATGCAGAATTTGATTCAGCTAGAGAAAAACAAGGTGTAATTGAAGACAGAATTATAGAACTTGAAGATTTATTAGAAAATTCTGATGTTTTAACAAAACAATCTTCTAATTCAACAGTTTCAATTGGTTCAACTGTTGAAATTCAAAGAGATAAATCTACACAAACTGAAAAATTTACAATTGTTACAACTTATGAAACTGATCCATTTGAAAATAAAATTAGTAATCAATCACCATTAGCAATTGCGTTAATGGGATCCAAAAAAGGTGATGTAGTTATCGTTGAAGCTCCTGATAAATATGAAGTTGAAATTATAAATATTACAATATAATAAAATGAATACCACAGATATTAAAGATGAAAGATTTACTAAAATACTTTTAACACAGGCAGAAATTGAAAAAAGAATAATTGAACTATCTACATGAGTTGATGAGACATACAGCGATTCTAAGGACCTTGTTTTAATAGGATTATTAAAAGGTTCAGTTCCCTTCTTGGCACAATTAATTAAAACGATAAAAACAGAACATACCTTAGATTTTATGACTATTTCTTCGTATGGTGGTGAGGTTTCAAATTCTGGAAATATTAAAATCATTATGGATTTAATTACAGATATTAGAAACAAAGATGTTTTGATAGTAGAAGATATTATAGATAGCGGAAGATCGTTAGAAAAAATTAAAGAGAATTTAATTTTAAGAAATCCAAAATCTTTAAAGATTGTAACTCTACTTGATAAGCCTGCTAATCGCAAATCGCAAATTCAAGCTGACATCTCTGGTTTTGTAGTTCCAGATGAATTCTTAGTGGGTTTTGGTCTTGATGTTAAAGAAAAAATGAGGAACATTCCTTTTATTGGTGTTTTCAATAAAAAATATTTAAAAAAATTATAAATTATTTTGTATAATTCTTTTAATATGAAATTAGTAATGGTAGTAGATTCTTCATCAGGATTGACAAAAAAAGAAGCAGAAGCAAGAGGCTGATTTTATTTACCCCTTTACATAACTATTGACGGTAAAGAATATGAAGATGGGGTTGAAATCACTTCAAGTAATTTTTTTGACATTTGTAAAGTGGAATCAGTAGTTTCTACTTCTTGCTCTTCAGTTCTTCAAGTTGACAATTTATTAAAGAAAATATCTAAACCTGATACATTTGTAGTTTTTTATTCTATTTCAAAACATTTATCATCTCAATATAAAAATGTCCTATTGGCTTCTAAGAAATATGAAAATGTTCATGTTATTAATTCTGAAAATATTTCTATTCCTATTGTTAAAGAGATGGTTGAATTAGAAATCGGAGTGAATAATAAAGAATTTACTATTGAAGAAGGTATAGACATTATTGAAAACAAAACACCTAGAGACTTAAATAATATGATTCTTTTTCCAAAATTTAATGATAATTTAGTTAGAGGAGGAAGATTGTCTCCTTCATCTGCTAAACTTGCAAAATTGTTAAAAATAGTTCCTATAATAACTTTGAAAAAAGGTAAATTAGAAAAATATGGAAAAGGTAGAATTTTTAGCAAAACAGTAGTCAATACAACATTTGAAATTTATAAAAAATTAAATTCATCATCTGAAGATTGAGTAATTATGTTTGGTCATTCTAATAATGTTGATAAAGATTTATTAATGCAAGAAATTAATTCATTAACTAAACAAAAACAACCATTTATAGAATTATTTATTCCTCCTGTAATTGCAATACATACTGGATTAGAAGCGGTTACTCCTTGTTTTTTAAAATTAAAATATGATATTGAAAAATATGATTTTGATAAGATTGGGGGATCAAAAGGTGAACTCAAATAAAAGTTTTCCAAAGATTTTTCAAAAATCAGCAGAAAAAGCTTCAACTAAAAATAGATTAATATCTTATTCGCTAATGTGAATGGGTTTAGGTGTAGCTATTATTTTTTTAATGACATATTTAGTTATGTCTGTTCCAGCAATAGGGGATATAGTTTCTAAAATAGCAACATCACAAGGATGACCGATTCTTTTTGTTGTTAATATTGGTTTAGTAATAGGGATGTCGCTTCTAGTTCAAAGATTGAATTTATCAACACTGATTTTAATGTACATGGTTTTTGTTTTCATTCAAGGATTGTTCGTTTCATCAACATTATATTATTCGGGATTTAGTGTTCAAGCTGAGGGAATGAAGAATGTATTTTTATTATTTTTGGTGCCTTCAAGTATTTTTGTATTAATGGGTATACTGGGTTTTTTTAAAATATTTGATTTTTCTAAAATTGGTCCATTTTTAATGTTTGCAACAATAGGGTTAATGATTTTTTCGATTTTTTTAATTTTCTTCGGTGGTGATAGAGCTGAAAAGTGATATTCATTAATGGGTATTGTAATATTTTCTTTGTGAATAGGTTTTGATATTTGATGAATTCAAAGAACATCTGATCAAATAGAATCTTCGGGTGGTATGTCAAATCAAGATTTAACAAGGTTGGGTTTGATATTTGGAATTCGTTTATTCATAGACTTTGTAAATGTTCTTATGTTTGCAGCTAGAGCTTTGAGATAATTTTTCAAGGAAACAACAATAATGATATAATTTTAAATATTTTAAAAAGGAGTTAGAATGACTAAACAATTTACTAAAAAAATATTATTTCTAGGAATGTCCATTATTTCTATAGCTCCCATTACATTTTTTTTATCTTGTTCAAATAATTCTGATAATACTATTGAAAATCAATTATTAGATTTGGAATTAAAAGATACAACAAAATTAAAGATTAGTAATGATTTAAAATTGGATAAAATACATTTATTGGACTTAGGTGCAAACAATGAACAATTGACTAATTCTGAAATGAATATTAATAACAATGAACAATTATCAAATATTTTTATCTTACCTGATCCTAAAATAGCTGAAACTAATGATAAATATGGTATTTTTTATTCATGAGATTTTACTAAAAAAGATATTGTTTCTTTTGATCGTGAAGGAAATATTAATTTTGAAATTAATGTTAATGTTGGGTTGAGAGATTCAAATAAATTTATTACAAAACCTAAAATTTTTACAATTAATACTGAGAAAACTATTATTATAGAAAACGAAACCACAGAAGAACCAAGAGAATTAGAAGCATCTATGTATGTATATAATGGTATTGATAAAAATAATAAAAATAAAAGATATGAATTCCAAGCTATAAGGCAAGATATTTTTGAAAAAAGTAAGAATTTTAATATAGATTTTTATTCGAAAGATTCAATAATAAATAATAGACCAATTATTATTAAAAAAAATGCTTCTAATTTTTCTGCCATGGATGCTTATTCGGTAGAAAGATTAATTGAACCACCTAATCGTACTTCATCAAACAACACTCAATATAATTTTAATATTGATTCTGTAGACTTTGTTGAATCTAATCCACGGAAAGGTATTTATAAAATTAAAGTTACTCCAGTTAGTGATAATTATTTTAATAGTACTGTAATGGCTTATGCCAAAGAAAAATATAATCTTTCATTTAGTAAATTTTATTATTTTTATGAACCAAATGTTACTTTTAAATATCCTACAGAAAATAATATATCGACACATACAAGTAAAAATTCTTCAATGGCTTCTCAAATTGGGCAAAGAATTGAAAGTAGCTCACTTGCTTTTATGCCAACGGTAAAAAATCCAGGATTGATTATTGGGAAAAATACTGAAGAAATTTTAAAAATAAATACTGAAACACCTGGCGGAATATTTGTGCCACCTGTTTTTCAACAACAATATAGTGTTGAACCAACAAAATTAGTTTCCGTTAGTATTTCTTCAGTAAGCTCTAGTTCTGACACATTTCTGACTTTTGTTATGTTGATCAAAGTCGGTAATTCAAATTTTGAAATGTCAAAAAGTGTTAATAAAATAATAAATATAAAACAATTGCTATAATTTATTATTTTTTTAAGATTAAATTTAATTAATGATTTATAATATTAATGATTTATTTATGACATAAAGAAAATTTTTTTAAAACATTTATTGATATTTAAAATAAATGTTTAAAATTAAAATAATATTATGTTATAATTGAGAAAATTTATTTTATTAATTTATTAAAATATTTTTGAAAAATCAAGACGAGGGAATTATATGCAAGAAAAAAATAGAGACTTAGAAGTAAATAAACAAAATAATTTGGAGAACAATGTTTCTTTTGAACCAAAATCTGTGCAAGAGGGAAAAAAGTTTGCAGGAACATTATCTTATGAAGATATTATTTCACAAACAAAAGAAATAGCTTTTTCGGTAGTTAGAACAGAAAAAGAACTTATTGAAGAAGATTCAAAAATGAGAATTGAAAAAATAAATGCATTGGAAGAACACTTTAATGATTTAAACGCCAAACCGTTATCTTCAATTGATTCATATGAAAGTTACAATTTAGTATTAAATAAATCAGTATGAAATTATAATGAAGTTTTTCAAAGAAATACAAAATTTTCTATTAAAGATCTTGTTTTGCAAACACACATTTATATTTATGATGGTGTAATTATCACTATAGATGAAGTTGAAAAAACATTAAATCATTTTTTAAATGCAGTAATGCAAAAAATTATTTTAGGATATCCAGTTGTATTAAATCCAATTTTAATTATTGATGTTATTCGTTTTGATAAATCTAAAATAATTCCAGTTGCTATTGCAAATCCAAAATTATTGCCACCAATCGGAATAGTTGAATGAACTTCATTGGTAGAAAATGAAGGAAATAATTATTTAATTATTGATTCATTTATAAAATTGTTGGACAATGCCCTTAATAATGGACATGAAGTTGAATTTTTTATCGGAACTTTATTGGTTAGAGGAGTTAGTGGAATTACTTCGTTATTTGTTGATGAAAAAGCAGCAAGTGGTTTTAACAAACTTGTACTTTCTTTAGGTAGCAATCCAAAAAAAGAAAAATAAAATATTAAAAGAAGAAGGGGTTTTGTATGAAATTAAAAGAAGTCAAAGATAAGTCAGAAAAATTAACTTTCTTTTTAAACTTTGTTGAAATATCTAAAATACGTGTTTTGCAATTATTAAATCAAGAAGTAAATAAATTAGAAAATATTCAAAATTTAAAAACAGTTAATTTGAATTTGTTAAATGCAGTGGAAGAACGTTGATTTGTTAAAAGAGGAATAATGTTTTTTGATAGAGATAACGAAAAAATTGAAAAAACTAAAATTAATTCTACTATGTATTTCTTAGTTGATCCAAAAAAATTAGATGTATATTCAAAAAATATGCTTGATAAATTAGAAGAAACTCTTGTTAAAGTAGTTACTCCAAATGACTATATTATTACTTTTGGAACTAATGTTAATACGATTTGTCAAAAATTAGAATTAAATGTTATTGAGCATTTTGAATATTCATTATTTGAAGATTTAGAAGGACTTTCTCAAAAGGTTAGTGAATTAGTTGAAATAGGAATAAAAAATAATTTATTTAGTAAAGCACTAATGATGATTACTCAAGCATCTAACTTACATAGTGAACCAGTTGTTTCAAAACAAATTCTACCTTTTGAAAATATTTTATCAAACTCTAATGACAAAAAACAAAAATTAAGAACTAGCAATGATGAACCAACTGATGAAACTAAAATAAAATCTATGCAAGAATATATATTGCATCATAAGAAAATTATGTCTAACATCAACATTGATAAAGCGGAATGAAACCCAAACATCTATGTATTGCATGAACAATTAACTAAAACAATTATTAGGCAAAACATTTATGAAACTAAAATTCTTAGTAATATTGAGCAGTATAATTTAGAACTTCAATTACTTGAAGAGAAAAAAAATAAATTATCTGAACAACAATTCGATTTAAAAATGCTTTATAATAGAACTAGAAAAGAAGAGTCTACAATGCAATCTCTATTACTATATGCAGCATTTAAAGTAAGGGAAGAAGAAGAAGAATTTGCTTTGGTTAAAGTGAAAGGGGCGGTGGAATAATGGAAAAAAGAGAATTAACGTTAACTACAGCCATTAATCCTGATTTACTTAAATTGATCTATTTAGATGAAAGTCAAATAGTGACTAGCATAACAATATTGACTGTAGATTATAAACCTGTTGAATTAATGTTGGGTGTACCATTTAAAGTAAGAGGTAGCACTTCTGACATTATAACAATTTATGATGTAGCTGCTTTAGTTGTAAAGTATAAAGATAGAGAATCTTCAACAAATGAAGAAAAAACATCTTTTGTTATGGCAGAAGATGTCATGAGGGTATCGAATCAGTTAGGGGATTTGGTTATGTTGAATGGTAAATTTGATATAATTCCTGACAAGATGCTAATTCAAATTTATAAAAACTTTTCAAATTTGAAAACCATCAATTTGGAAGAATTGGAAAATATGTTAGAAATTTCTAAAAATCAACCAGCATTGAAAGAATATAGTCAATTATCGAATTATTTCTCGGCAGAGAATTATTCTAAAAATAATAATGTCTTTAAACTTTTAGAGCATCAAGACAGTGTGATTAAAGTTTCGAAAAAAGTATTATTAAAGTCAATAGTGGCATGAGAGATAAGGAAATAAAAAATAAGGGGATATTTATGATAAAACAAAAAGAATTAAAAATAATAGCTATCAAGGATAACATTATTACAATTGAGGGAGAACACAACTATCAATTTCTTGAAGAAGTAAAATTTAACAAGAATGTTAATGGTATAGTTTTAAAAGCTACGCATACAAAGGCTTTTGTTGCTTTGCTAAAAGTTGAGGCGCATGCTTCATTGCAGGTTGGTTCAAAAGTAACGATGACAGGTCTTCCATATAAGGCTGATATCTTTAACAATTATTGAGGATCGATAATTGATATAGATGGTTTGCAAATGATTGCGGGACCTGAGGTTACTGAAGTTAAGAAACTAGCTTCTTTAGATATTTTTAGAGAAGCTAAACCTATTTATGCTAGAAAACTTTTAGCTGAACCATTAGTTACAGGTACTACAGCTATTGATGGTATTTTACCAGTGGGTAAAGGTCAAAAAGAATTGATTGTTGGTGATAGAGGTACTGGTAAAACAGGATTGGCCGTAACAGCTATGTTATCTCAATTTGAAACAAACGTTAAGAATGTTTATGTTGCTATTGGTAAAAAACGTGAGGAAGTTGTTGAAATTTATAACACACTTAAAGACAGAGGAGTTATGAACCAAACAATAATTATTGTTGCTGCTTCTGATGATACTGCCGCTGCTAAATATCTTGCTCCTTATGTTGGTGCATCTGTATCAGAGTTTTTCCAAGAACAAGGAGAAGATGTTTTATTGGTATTAGATGATTTAAGTAATCATGCTGATGCTTATCGTGAGCTTTCACTTATAATTGGTGGAGCTCCTGGTCGTGAAGCTTTCCCTGGAGATATTTTCTTTACACATTCAAGATTACTTGAAAGATGTGGTAGATTTACTGAAGCATTTGGTGGAGGTTCAATTACCATTCTTCCTATAGCTCAAACATTGGGTGGAGACATTTCTGGATATATTCCTACAAACTTAATTTCAATTACGGATGGACAAATTTATACTTCTACTACAGTATTTAATGAAGGTAGAAGACCAGCTTTAGAAATTACTGTATCTGTTTCTCGTTTGGGATCTGCTGTACAAACTCCTTCTATGGCTAAAGCTACATCAGGACTTAAACGTTTAATTTCAGAATATGAAGATCAAAAGAAACTTTCTTCATTTAATTCCAATTTATCTGCAGAAGATGCTGATAGAAATAAAAAAGGAAGAGCTTTTGAAGTTATGATTGATCAAGGAGAATATGAAGTTATTGATTACAATACTTCAGTAATATTATTCTTTTTATTAAGAAATGGTTTCTTATCATTCTATAATAATGATAAGAATGAAACATTGAGTGAAGTTTCAATAATTAAAGAAGTTTTAAAAGTATTTTTATCAAAAGATATTTTGGGTATGAAGCTTGCAAGTTTAATGAATCAAAAATCAATGACAGATGATGTTATTCAATTGTATTTAAAACACATCATTTTGCCTTTATTGAAATATCACATTTTATCAGAGAATAAATGATTACGTAATAATCCAGAATTCATTAAAGTCTTCAAAGACATTAGAAATGACGGAAGGGTATTATTGTCTTACGAGAGAAGAGGATATGAAAAGGGGATAGCATATGAAATTTAATTCTAAAAATGAAAAAGAGGATTTTCTAAAAAAACTTACAATAGACAACTTAAAAAAAGCTGCCAAATTAGGTAAAATTGGAACTCCAGGAAAAATTAGTAAATCAACAATTATTGATAAAATAATGGAATTTGATTCATTAAATGAAGATATGATTATTAATGATGTTGTTGCAAACAAATCTAATTATTTACCTTCATCTGCACCTACTAAAACAAAAACACAAACATTAAAAATTGATTTAGCTCCTGAAAAGTCAAAAACAGTTGTTTCAAACTCTGTTTCAGCCGTTTCTCCAACACTAGACAAAATGACTAATCAAGTTGAAAGATCTTTTGATGATTTATCTGAAAAATCAAAGTTTAAAATTTACTTACCTGAAAATTTAGCTTTAATGAATGAACATCAATTAAATGTTATTTGTGATATTCACAATGTATTGCATATAAATCGTGCTGATAAAATAACAATGATTAAATCAATTCTTTTAGCTCAAACAGATATTAAGTTTATAAGAAAAACTCTTGCAACTGAAAAACAAGTTGACAAATTTGTTCCTACAAATCCAGTTATTCCTATGGAAAATAGATCTGTAGTTATGACAGGTATGATTGTAGAAATAAAATCTCAAGTTTATAAAATACAAATAATTAAATCTACAGAAAAGCCAATCATTAACTCTGTTTTTGAAATAGAATTAGAAAATGGTGAATTACGTATATTGGAAATCTCAGATATTAAAAATGATAAATTAGTTTCTGCCTTTGTGTTAGGAAAAGAAGAAGGTTTAACTATAGGAATGTTGTTAGAATCTAAAAACCAGCCATATTCTTTAAAAATTGGTGATTCAATTTTAGGACGTGTTATTGACCCTGTTGGTCGTATTTTAGATAATCCTAACTTTAAATTAACAGGTAAACACTATACACCAATGCAAGTTACTGAAAAGCGTGAAAGTCAAAGATATAACATTATTCCTAAATCGCAAATTTTGGAAACTGGAATTAAAGTTATTGACATTTTATTACCACTTCCAAGAGGGGGAAAAACAGGATTGCTTGGTGGAGCTGGTGTTGGTAAAACAGTTGTTGTTCAAGAACTTATTAATACATTTATTAAGCATCATGATGGATTATCTGTTTTTACAGGAATTGGTGAACGTATTCGTGAGGGTCATGAACTATGACAAGAAGCTAAAGAATTAGGATTTTTAGATAAAACAACATTTATTTTTGGACAAATGAACGAATCTCCTGGTTTAAGATTCCGTGCAGGTTTTACAGGGATAAAAGTATCTGAATATTTTAGAAATAATTTAGGGAAATCAGTTTTATTATTTATGGATAACATTTTCCGTTATGTACAAGCTGGTTCAGAGATTTCTACATTGTTGGAAAAAACTCCATCTGCTGTTGGATATCAACCAACTCTAGTTTCAGAAATGGGAAAATTACAAGAAAGAATTAATTCAACACTTGATGGTGATATTACTTCTATACAAGCTATGTATATTCCTGCCGATGACTTTACAGATCCTGCTGCTGTTGCTGCTTTTGCTCACTTCGATTCAACAATTATTTTGAGTAGACAATTAGCTGCAGAAGGTATTTATCCTGCTGTTGATCCGCTATCTTCAACTTCAAAGTTATTATCGAAAAAATATACTTCTAAAAAACATATAACTATTGCCAAATCAACAATTAGATTTTTAGAAAAACTAAAATCACTTGAAGATATCATTAATATTTTAGGATTTGATTCTTTAACTGAAGCAGATAAAACAAATGTACGTATTGGAAGAAGAGTTAAAAAATTCTTGACACAACCATTTATTATTGCTGAAAAATTTTCAGGAATTAAAGGTAAGTTTGTTAGTCTTGATGAATCTTTATCAAGTATGGAAAGAATTTTATCAGGTGAATTAAATCATATTCCTGATTCAATGTTTCTATATGTTGGTGTTGTAGAAGAAGTAGTTACTAAATATGAAGAAAGTTTAGAAGCTAAAAACGCTATTCCAACAGTTTAATTAAAAATACATAATTGATCAAAAATTGATTAATGATATATTATTGAAGAAACACTATTCAAAGGTGTTTTTTTAATAATAAATTATATTTAAAACAATGTTATAATTATTAATTTATGATATAATTTTAAATATTTAAAAAAATAAATATAATTTACAAGGACTTAACATGTTTGAAAAAAACAAAAATAAGAAAAAAAACAATATATTGATTAGTGGATTAGTATTTGCAGTAGTGTTGATATTTACAATTACTTTGTTGATTTTTTTAGCAATTTAATTGCGTGAAAATAATGTACTTTTTTCAATAAAGTAAAATAGAGGTTAAAATGAAAAACAAAAATACTAAATTAGCATTAATAACATTAGGTTCAATTATTGCAATTGGAACTCCTGCAATTGTAATTGCATCAATGTATGCTTATAATAGTAATAAGATGACACCAGAAGAAAAAAAAATAATTGATTTTTTTAATGCAGAAGAAAGCTCTTTGTTTCAAAAAAATAATTTTGTGATTTCTGAGCCTGAACCAAATCTTAATGGTCAACATTTGGTGGAAAATGTAGTTGTAAAAAATATTACTTTTTCTAAAGAAAATGAATTAAAAAATCGTTCTTATAATATCGAAATAACAAAAGTTACACCTGTATCTCAAAACTCAACTTTAACTTTTGATTATACCATTTATTTAATCACTGACCCAAGTGTTAAAATATCGAGGGTTAGCGAATTTTACTCGGAGTATACCGATTCTTTTGAGCAATATAAACCATTTGATTAATGTTTAGTTTTAGATAATGAATTATGATTAGACAAAAGAAAATATTTAAGACAATAATGTTGTTGTCAACCATCGCATCTCCTATTGTTGTGCTATCTTCATGTAGTAGCTCAGAGGATTTATCAATTAATTTGATAAATGATTTTTTGGAAAATAATTCAGTAATTATTGTTCCAAATGAAGAACAAGCATCAAATATTTTGCAGTATCCTGCTCAATTATATATTGGCAATCCTGAAACTTCTTTGAATAATTTTGAATTATCTTCAGATTTTCAAAATTTAATCATAGGCAAAGATGTCGGTGTTAAATTCGATTATTCCAAAATAATAGATGGAACTAAAATTGAGTTTAATATTTCTATTGCAATTGGAAACAAAGTGATAGAAACTACTTCCGTGGTTTCTGGTTTTATGTCTTGACATAGTTATGATAGAACGGTAACATCATATTTTCAATCTCTAAATTTAAAAACAGAATATAAAAATAAATATACTTTGAAAGAATTCTTAAGAACTTTTTTGCCAAAAGAAAATGAAAGTAAAGAGTGATTAAATATATTAGATATTCAATGTCCTCCAGGATTTGCTTTTGAATTTAATAACGATATCAAAACAACTAGATATGATTTTAATAATCAAAAATTAGTTATTGGATATTTTTATTTGATTAATGATAAAAGTGAAAAAAAATTAAATAAAGAATTATCGATATCGATAACAAATAACTTTAAAAATTCCCAAAAACCACTTTATGTTTTTGTTGTAAATAATGAAGGTGTAAAAATTAATTCAGAAGATAATTTAGGAATAAATGCCGAAGTGCTTTTTGTTAATAGAACAACCAATGATGTTATAAAATTTAATGAAAAATGATTAGGCAAAGCTGTTTATGGAGAACTTGATCTTTCTGAATTTAGAAATTGAGAGTTGAAAAATGCAGAAATTAATACTGGTTATTTTGAATCAAACTTTATTACATCTATCAAACTACCAAGTGAAGTGGTTGAGTTGAGCGATAGATTGTTTTTAAACAATAAGATATTAGTTTTTGACACTGAAAATAAAATAAAAATAATACACAATAATTCTTTTGATTCTAATGTAAAATTTAAAAACTTACTTTCATTTGGACTTGGCTTATATTATGATAAAAAAACTAAAACAATGAATTTTTTTCACGAAAATATAAAAACTCTTAAAGAACTTTTAGATTTATTAAAATTATTAAGTCATAAACCAGATTCACTAATAGTTAATACAATTAAATTGAATGGCAAATTATTCGAACAATCCAGCGACCCTCAAGTAAAAAAAATTATAAATGAAATGAATGGACTAACTTTAATTATTGATGAAGTTATTTTGGATGGAAATGAAAATATTAATATACATAATGAATTATCATTAAATAAATGAAAAATTAAAAATTTAATTATTTCAGAAAAAATCTTGTCAATTAATATGCAATTAATTAAGAGAAGCAACATGATTATTGACAGGATATTTAATTCACAAATTATTAATTTAGTAAAAAATGGCACTCTTAATTTAGAATCTTTAATTAATCATATTCCTGATTATAAAAATAATTTAAATAATTATTTTGATTCTGGAAATTCAAATAATAATATAGTTCAAAATTTACATTTAGAAAATCACGCTTCTCCAACATCTTTAAATTTTCAACATATATTTAAAACATCAAATATTGAGAATCCTAATAAAATTTATATATCCAACCAAACAAGTTTATTGGAAAATGGTTTAGTAAATTCAATAACAAATTCAAGAGCGCAAGTAATTAGAGATATGCCAGAAAATTTAATCAATATATTAGTTGATGGCCATTTAAATTTGGAAAATTCAGCGAATATATTTGTGGATAATTTTTATACTAATATTAAATATTTGACAATAGATATAACAAGGTTAACATTGCCCACAAATATAAAAACAATTCCTCAATATGCATTTTATGATATTAATCTTTCTAAAGTAGAAACAAATATTTTGAATAATATCGAAGAAGTTGGCAATTTTGCTTTTTATAAATCTTCATTAAAAGGTGATTTAAATATGCCTTTGGCTGTTAAGATTGGCCAAAATTCTTTTTCCAACAATACCTTAAATTCTATAAATCTTCCTAAAGTAACTTCCATTGGTACAGGGGGTTTTCAAAATAATTATCTAACTTCGATATTAATCCCTAAAATAGAAATTATTTTGGATAATACATTTAATCAAAATCATTTAACAACAATTAGTTTGTCTAATATAAAATCTATTGGATCATTTGCATTTTTAAATAATAAAGAATTGAAATCAGCTAATTTTAGTATTATTCCTAAAATGACCAAAACTTCTTTTGATGGGGGTGTTAAAATAAATATAGAAGACAAATCAAAATTTATTGAGGGATTAGTTTCAGACAACAACGGAAGCGTAGTTATTGATTTTAGTTTTGCAAAAAATCACTCTGATGAATCTTATGAAGATGCAATTAATCAAATAAATATTTTATTTACAGAAAAGATTAAAATAGAAGAAGTTATTTGAGATTTAGATTTGATACCAGAAAATCAATCATCTATTTCAAGGTTTTCGCAAACGAATATAGAATCCATTAACAAATTAACGATTAAAGATCCCGAGAGTATTTATGGAGAAAGAAAGATACATGACTATATATTTCAAAACATTAAAATTAATGAAGTTGTAGGTTTGGAAAAGGTTGACATAATAGGCAAATATGCCTTTCAAAATTCTAATATACAAAAATTCAATAATTTAAAAGGAGAATTAAGATTTAAATCAAATTTAAAAATTTTAGGCGATTACTCATTTCAAGGAAACAACATTACTGATTTAATTTTTGAAAATGGTGTAAAAGCTGAAATAACACATAGTTCTTTTGTTCAAAATGATAATTTGAAAAAAATTATCATACCTAATTCTGTTATATATGTTTCGGCAAGTGCTTTTTCTACAAATAAATGAAGATATGTTGATAGAGCACCTATTCCTTCTGTTGCATCAAATAAATTACCATGAAGCTTAGAAAATGGAGTGCTTTATTTTAAGGAAATGATTTTAACTTCAGATTGAATAACTAAAAATATTAAAAATTTAAATGGATTAAAAATTGACAAAATAAAATTTAATAAAGATATTTATTTTGTATCTTCTGGTTTTTTAAGGGATTTAAAACTTTCCAATAACCAAGTTGAAATTGATTTATCAAATATTTTAGTTATTAATGATAGTGCGTTTTCTGGAATCAATGCAACCGTAAAACCTGGAAGTGATTCAAATATTGTATATAATGATATTAATTCAGGCATTAATTTAATTACTAAAATGCAATATTTAATCAAGAATAATATATAATTAATTTGATTTTAGGAATATTAATAAATTTAAATAAAAATATTAAAAAAGTATTATAATTTATGAATTAAAATATTATATGAATTAAAATATTAATTAAAGAGGTTTAATGTATATATCAAAAAAAGCAAAATGAATAATTATTGGTGTTGGTTCAACGTTAGCTTGTGTAGGTGCATCGTCTAGTGGATGAGCAGTAATGAGTTATTATAAAGAGAATACAAAAACTCCGTCCGAACACTTAGATATAGCTATGCAAATGAAGATAGCGCCAAAAGTTAGTGAAAAAATGACTAAATATTCTTCAAAGTGAATGGAATTATATGCTACAAATCAAGATTTTATTTTTGAAAAAGTAAAAGGATATGATTCAAGTTTGACTTATAAAATAATATCTAAAAAATCATTAGAATCAGTCAATAATTTAGAAGTTGAAGTAGAGATAACCAACAAGAATAATGAGAGCCTTAAATATACAACTCAATTAACAAATATATTTGCTAATTCTCAAATTTCTGCACAAACAGTTATTCAACAAACAATTTTTGAATTACCAAATTATTCTTCGAGTGTTGACACTACAAAACTTCCTGAACCTGGAACAACAGTAACTGCAGACTCAATTACTATTAACTCACCTTTTTTTTCTAAAGCAGAGTCATCGGGTTTTGTGTACAACAATAATGGTGCAAAATTAAATGCATTATTAACCATAGATGGTAATTCAACTGTTGAACAAGTACAAAGTTTTATAGTTAGATTTAAAGAATTAGGAACAACTTTGACTGATAAAGAATTAAACAATCAAATCGCATCAAACATTATATTAGGAAAAACAATTATATTATTTGGGATTAATGATGGATTATCAGAAAATTCTTCTGGAACTGTTATGATAAAAGATTTTTATAATTTAGATTCTTCTAATTTCATAGAAAATGCTAAAGAATTATCTATTGTGATAAATGATCCCTTTGTTCAACCAACCGCAGCTGATGTAATTGAATCTATTAATCAAAATAATTCTCAAAAATACTTAATGTTCAAAGATTTACCATCTATACCAAAATTTAATTACAAAATAATTTCAGCAACAACTGAACAAGATGATGTCAAACAAGAATCTTTAGTAGTAAAAGTCATGGTTTCACAAAACGAAAGTATTAATACAAAAATATATGAAACTAAGTTAACGGGATTGTTGTCAGTTCAACAAAATGAATTGAATAATATTATTAATAGTGATGATTATGGTCGATTAACAATAAAACCTACAATTTCTCCAAGTTACAAAAATAAAACTATTAAAGAAATTATAAATTCTAATAACTTTGAAGCATTTGTATTTAGTAATACATCATATCCAGAATTTGAATACCAAGTAACCATGGCTTCTGAAGTAATTTTATCAGGAAAACCAGCCATTGTTATTGAGGTTGAGGTAAAAAATAAAGTTAATCCTAAGGCAAGTTACCCTTACACAGCATATATTACAAAAGGTTTCAAGCCCTCATAAAATTAAGATAATTTTAAAAAACCATATAAAAAAGTATTAAATATAAATACTTAAAAATAAATATAATTAACATTTAAAGTGTTATAATTATAAAAAAATTATTAAATTAAGGAGAAAACTATGGCATACGAAGCAACACAATCTTTAGACCTTGAAAGAAACAAGGGTTATATTACACAAAATAAAGATATTTTAACTAAAAAAATAAGGTGAGATAATTATTTGAAGGCAGCTTCTTATTTTATGTATTCATTATTTATTTCTTTATTATCTCTATCTTTCTTGTTTTCAGGAGCACAATCTCCAAAGTTGGAATTTCAATATATAGATTTTATAAATATTTTTATAGGTTTATTTGTGGGTTTATTTTCAATGGGTTTAATTTCTTGGGTATATAAGGGCTCTCTAAAAAAACTCTTTATTGTTAATTATTATATTGTGCAATTAGTTAATGCATTATTATTATCGTTAATAATAATAATTATGTCTATTCCTTTATTTGCTTATCCTGCTGATGGAACAATAGATGAAATTGTGAAAGTTTCACAAATTCGTTCATTAGTTTTTGGAATTGGATTAATTTCTTGATTTGTTTTTATGGGATCAATATTACTTTTTACTACATATAAGATAAAAGGTGCTTTCCCTACTTCATGACTAAAAGTTAAGTTATCTTTATTTACAATGATTATTTTTCCAACTTTGGCAATGGTATCATGAGGAATTTCAATTATGCCTCAAATGTCGACAGTTCTTTTGATAACTCAATTAATTATATTTGTATTGGGATTCTTATATACTTCATTCTCATTTACATATGTTAGAACTTTTAAAGAATTGATATTATCTAACAAAACAGAACAAGAAATACAAAAAATAGATTTCTTTAGAAATATTTCTTTCTTAATGATTTTAATGCCTGCTTTATCTTTGGTAATTCTAGGTATCACAAAAGCTTTACCAATTTTATCGGTATGATCAGGGAATCAAATTGAAATTTTATCTATTGTTTCTATGTCTATAGATGCTGTTATATTAATTACATATGTAGCGATAATTATATGATTTAAAAAAATGGGTAAAAAAGGTAAAACAAATATGTTGATATCAAGTATTGATAATTCAATATTAATGGACTTTATATCATGATTTATATTAATTAAAACTATTATTATTGCTGGATTAGCTAAAGGTGTTGATATATCTGCTTATATGTCTTTATCTACTTGTTTCATTGCAATATTTGTGATTAATATTTCAACAATTTTAATTGGTGTTAACTTTCCAAATATTAAAAATACAACATCTACCATTGTAAATGTTGTTGCTTATTTAGCAATATTAGGTATGGTCTTATTTCAATCAACATTTCCTCAAGAATCAGCAGCAAATATTTTTGAAGGGGTAGAAATGATAATTTTAACTTTATTACCAGCCTTAATTGCTTCTTCAATAAACTTAGGAATTAAATTATTGAGTTATTCAAAAATATCTTATGAAGACAAAAATAATAAGAACGAAAAATTAAAAAATACTCAAGAAATTGAAGTGAGTGAAAAAAATAAAAAACAAGGTGTGAAAACACAAGATAAGATTGGGGCATAAATATGAATAAATCAAAAAATAAAAAAGCATATTCAGTTTTAAAAACATTTGGAGTTATAGCTGCATCTACAACAACTTTATTATTATCTTCAGTAGGTTTTGTTGGATCATCAATCAATCAATTATCTAGCAACCAAGTGGCAAATAATTCTTATGATTCAAATAGAAGTTTGAATGAAGTTTCTAAAGATAGTTTGACAAATTCAGAATTTTATTTTAAAAATTTTACATTTCTAAATCCTGATACAGGAACTGCAGAAACAACAGCTAAATTAGTGAATGCAAAAAAACAATGAACAGACATTAAAACAAACTTGGAAACAACCTTCACTCAATTTTCAGAAACAAAATCTTTTAAATATATAATTTCAAAAATTACTGATTTAATTAAATGATCTGATAATTTAGTGGTTAGAGAATCATTGCGTGCATCAGGTAATATTGCTATTTGAGAAACAATTAAAGGTACTCTTGGTTGAAAAGAATTTGCAGCAATTGCGGGAACACAAGATGAATTAAATGCTAATATAAAAACACTGTCAGGTTTTGTTTCAGGTACAAGTGATTCTCATAGAATAAGATCTTTGAGCAATAAACCATCTAAAGTTGTTGATCTTACAACGGGTGCAATGACTGATATTGCTTTAACGGGTGATTATAAAACAGAGATAACCATCGCGGAAATTGATTTAGCATCAATTTCAGAAGATATTAAATTAGATTTTGATTTTTCAAATTCATCATTGACAGGTATGACAGCTAGAGGTAGCTTAATTATTAGAAATGCTAATCAACAAGTTACAGATACAAGTATTAAATTGTCAAAAAGCCAATCTGATTTAGAAATTTTTGGTAGATGAACTAATTTGGGAATGAATTCATTGGAAGATCCAGGAAATAACTTTAAGCAAGTTATGGACAATTTTGTATTATCAAAAAGCAATGGAAAACTTTTTGTTGTAGTTAAATTAAAAGACGGAGATCAATTTAGTAATATAAAAGTTTCTGGTATTTCAAATTTTGGAATTGTAAATTCTACAATAGATTCTAATGTTCCAACTTATCCAACAGATGATACAATAACAAACATTAAATTTTTTTCAACAGACTTAATGGTTTCAAGTGCTAATTCTACAGATGTTGGCGGAACTTCAAATACAAAAATCAATAAAAAATATGAATATTATTTAGGTAATGACACAGAGTTTAATTTAAATTTATTTTACCAAACTAATCAAGACAAAGTTTATAAGGATCTTTTTGGTTTTGAAGGTGATAAAGTTTCAGCTACTAAAAAACAATCTTTAGCTTTAGGTGTGCTTGCAGGTGCAATCAATAACATAAGTTCTACAAAAGTTGAGTTTTCTGATGAAGTAATGGCTGAGATGGGTGTTTCTGATGATGATCTATCTCAATTATCTATTTCTTTAAAAACTGAAACTTCAACAACTAAAAATATTTACAAACAAGGTCTTTATTTTAATGATTTAATGGGATTTGCTATATCTGGTGTTCCTATTCCTTCAAGAACTGGATTCATTGTATCTTTAAATACTGTTTTAACTAAGAAAATATTCTTTGAAGACCCTGGTTTTGTTGCAGATACCACAACAAAACCTGCATTATCAACATCTATTGCGTCTAAGTGAGTTAATTCAGAAAGTGAAGTTATTGCTTATTTAGCTAAAATTTATGAATCATGATCAAATGATTCGATTATTGGGAAAGAAAAATTAGGTCAAAAACTTTACAACAAAATATCTTATTCTCAAGAGGGAAAAGTTTATAAAGATATATCTTGAAGAAGTGAATCTAATGATTACACAGGGAAAGAAATGTATTCTAGTATTGTGGATGAGTATGCTACATATCAAAAAATAATGGAACAATTAATGCCTTCTGAACCATGAAATGTTCAAAATATTTATCAAGTTGGTGTTGGTGGGACTGCGAATGATATTGTAAAAGAGAGATTGTTATCAATTGAAAATAAAGCTCAAAGACAATTGATTTTAGATAATGTTAAGTTAATTATTGATAGTACAAGTCAAAATAAAGATTTATTAATTCAAAAACAACTTGCGGAACTAATAAGAATTAAATTTTCAGAAATGAAAGATGTATTAATTAATCCAATAAATGAATTTTATTATAAACAAATTAAGAAATATTTAGATTCAAATGTTGATAACAAAGTAAAAATTACTGATGTTAATTCGTTTTTAAAATTTGATGAAACAGAAGGGTTATTTAATTGAACAGGTTCAAATCCGAAAGTTTTAGAGACAGCAGAAGTATTAACTGGTTCTCAAAAAATGAAGTCATTATTTGATTTACTATACTTTGGTGTCAAAGAATATAATTTAAGAACAACATATTTTGGAAACTCAATTTTTAGTGCGATTTCTACTAATGGTGGAGAGCAATCAGTTTTAGACTTGTTTACTAGCTTTGCTTCTAATCAAGATACATTATCAAATTTTGATTCTTTAGCATCACAAACAAAAATAAATTCAATTAACATTTATGATAGATTATTGTCAACATTTGGTTTTGGAATTAACAATATTACAGAAGATTCTTTAAAAACAGGAAGTGCGATTGAATTAAAATGAGGAGATGTTGATTTTGCTACAGCGATTGATACAATTATTCAAAAATTAAATCCTAGTTCAAGAGAAAAAGTTAATATTTTGGAAAAAAATTATGAATACAACATGCTTAGTTCTTTAATTACTTCTTCAAACATTTACAATTCTTTAATGTTTAGAAAAGAAAATACTCCAATAGGAATTACTTCTCCAGAAAAAGACCAAGCAAAAATTATGAATATATTGGATGCTGGAATAACTTCTTATAGAAATATCTTTATATGATCTCGTATTCAAAAAATTGGTAATGATATAGAATTGTATACAACTGACTTTTCTATGAATTTATCTCAAACTAAAGTATTTTCAAATGAAATAAAAACAAGTATAGATATTCTGGATAGAATTATTGAAGAAGAATCAGCTTTATTTCAAATCAATCCTTTTGTAAATGTTCAAATAGTGTGACCTATATTGGTTGGATTGATAGCGGTTGGAATGATTGTTGTTTCATCAGTTTCATTAGCTGGAACTCAAAAACGTTCAAAATTATCAAGCAAACCTGTTGTTAAAACAATGTTGATTATTGCAATATTAATAAGTATGGCAGCTTTAGGATTAATTGGTGGATTAGTAATTCCAGGATTGTTCTAAAAAACTTTATAAAAAACTTTATATAATTACAAAAAAACAAAAATATTTGTTTTTTTTGTTTTGTTGTAAAATTAAAATATGAAAATAGCAATTTATCCAGGATCTTTCAATCCATTTCATGAAGGTCATATATCTATAGTTAAAAAAGCTCTTAAACTTTTTGATTTAGTATATATTGTGGTAACTATTAATCCTGATAAAAAAATGAAAAATGATTTTGAATTAAATAAACAAAATATTCAAAATGTTTTCAAAGATAAGCCTCAAGTAATTGTTTTGATCAACAAAACAAAGCTGACAGCAACGCTTGCACATGAACTTGGAGCTAGTTTTTTGATCCGTAGTTCAAGATCAAAAATAGATTTTGATTATGAATTAAACCTTGCCAATGCCAATAATTTCGTTAATAATAATTTAGAAACAATATTATTTTTCCCGGAATATCATTATAAAGATATTTCATCTGCATTGATTAGACACAAAAAATCACTGAAAATTAATTAATAAAGTATTATTGAATATATGTGAAATTTTATTAAATCATCTTCATCTCAGGAAAACTGATTAGAGCACGACTTTCAAGAAGTTTGTTTTATTGGTCGTAGCAATGTTGGAAAGTCTTCATTGATTAATGCTTTGTCAAATAACAATAAATTAGCTAAAACTTCGAAAACCCCTGGAAGAACTCAACTTATTAATTATTTTGATACAAGCAAAGGAGTTATGGTGGTAGATCTTCCTGGTTACGGATTCGCAAAAATGTCAAAAAGTCAAAAAGAGAAAATGCATATTATGCTTGATGAATATTTTAGTAATTCAATAAAGCTATCACATGTTTTTTTATTGTTTGATACAAGACATGGAATGCTTGAAGAAGACGTATTTTTCTTTAATTATTTATCTCAAAAAAATTTCAAAATTATTTTAATAGGAACAAAAATTGATCGCACTACACAATCAGAAAGACATAAAATGAAACAAAATCCCATTATTGCATCATTTGATTCTACAAATTTATTCTTATGTTCGTCTCAAAAAAATAAAAACATAGATAAATTAAGAGAGTTTGTTTATTCATTAAAAAATGAATAAACAATAGATTTTACAATTTTATTTAAATATAGATTATAATATTTATTGAGTAAATTAAACTCCTTGACTAAATACATTAGTCCAGATTATAGACCATAAGGAGGTCAACATGTCAAAATATGAAATAATGTTGATTTTAGACCCTAGTTCAAATTCTCAAATTGCACAAGAAATGTGTGAATCAACTTTTAAATCAAAAGATTTAAAAGTTGAAAAATTAGAAAATACTGAATTAGCATACAAAATCAATAAATCAAAAAATGCTATTTACATTTTAATTAATGTTTCAGCAACTGGTGAAGAAGTTATTGAATTCACAAGAAAGTGTAATATAACAAAAGTTATTTGAAGACAAATGGTTATCAATTTAGATTCTGAAAAAGGTTTAAATAGAAAAGCTAATCCTAAAAAAATTAAAAAACCATTTGTTAAAAAACCATATGTTAAAAGAGAAGAAAATGAAAATTCTGACACATCAAATGATTCAATAAATAAAAAACCATATATAAGAAAACCAAAACCATTTGTTTCGGAAGAAGAATAAAGTGAATAAAGTTTTATTAGTAGGAAGAATTTCATCTACTCCAGCAATGTTTGAATCAAAAAATTTAAATACATATGCAAGAGCGACTTTGGCTGTTAATAGAGAGTTTTCAAAAGATACCACTGATTTCATATCATTAACTATCTTTGGAAAAACTGCAGACTATTTTAGTAAATATGTCAATAAGGGAGATTTACTATCAATTGATGGTTCTATTCAAACTTCAAGTTATAAAAATGATAAAGGTGAAATAATTAATTCATTCTCTGTTGTTCCGATATCAGTTAAACACTTAGAACCAAGAAGTGTAGTTTTGGCTAGAACGTCAGGAAAAAGCAATGATGATTATAGCACTGCTGTATTTGAAACAAAACCGAAAAATTCTAATCCACAAGAAGCAACATTTTCTCAAGAGGAAAATGAACAAGATGATGTTCCTTGAGAATTAGACTTATAAAATATTAAATAAAAATTAAAAAAAGGAGCAAATTATGAATAATTTTAATAAAAAACCAACAAAAAAAATTTTTAAAAAGAAACCGTGTTTTTTCTGTTTAGAAAGAATTGAATATATCGATTTTAAAGATGTTGCTTTGGTTGGTAGATTTATCAATTCACATGGTAAAATTTTACCATCTAGAGTTACTGGAACTTGTTCAAGACACCAAAGATTATTATCTACAAGTATCAAAAGAGCAAGAATTATGGCTCTAATACCTTTCATTTCTGAAAGAGTTAGAAAATAATATATTTCTAAATAAGCAACAAAACAACTATAAGTTGTTTTGTTTGTCTTTTTATGCTTAAAATTCACAATAAAATTGTTATAATATATTATAAATTATGAAAAAAAATACAAAAGCAATTTGAATTATCACATTAATTATATTTGTTGTATTAATCATAACAACTGTTATTTTAATTAGTTTATTAAATGTTGATATTGCCATTAAACTTCCTGTAATTATATTGCTTTCATTTATTTCTCCTGTTGTATTGCTTTTTGTTGTTTGAAATTACAAATGAAATATGGAAAGAAGTTTTGATGTTAAAAAATCTGTTAATTTCTATTTTGAAAATATTGTTTCAAATTCTGGGATGGGCATTGTTGTATTATCATCTACGGGAAAAATAATTTGAATTTCTGATTTCATTTCTTCTAGATTTAATAAAAAAATTATAAACAAATCTATTATTGAATTAATTCCTTCGTTGAACATAACTACCATTATGGAAGAATATGAAACAATTATTTCGAAAAATAATTTATTTTATCAAGTAAAATATTTTCCTAAACAACTAATGGTGACATTTAAGGATATTACAGAAGAACAAACAGCTATTAAATATCATGAATTAGAAAAAACTGTAATTGGAGAACTAGATATTGATAATTTTCAACAATTTCAATCAATTCTTTCGGAAGAAGACATCTTCATTGTTCAATCAATGGTAATTAATTTATTAGATTCTATTTCTAGAAAATACAACTTAGCCTTTCGTCAATATGTAAATGGCAAATTTATTTTAATTACCAATAAATCAAATTTGGATAAAATGATTACAACTAACTTTTATGAATTTGAATCATTAAAAAATAATGATAATTTAAAAAATGTTCAAGTTTCTGTTTCTATTGGTTTTGGAATTGGTTCAAATAAATTTGATAAATTAAATGAAATGGCGAAATTTGGTATTAGACAATCTCAAACACGTGGCGGTGATCAAGTAACAATTATTTCTGAAAAAGAAAAACCAAGATACTATGGTTCTAAATCGGAAATTTCTGTTAATGAAAGTCGTACAAGAATTAAACATATTTCTCAACACTTAAAAGAAAGGCTTTTAGACCAATCAGTTGATAAGGTTATTATTTATGGTCATAAATTTGCAGATCTTGATGCTATAGGTTCTTCAATGGCTATATATGAAATAGCAAAACACTTTGACAAAGAAGTTTATATCCAAAATCAAACATTTGATGATACTGCAAAGAAATCTATTAGTGAATATATTGCCAATGAATCAAAGATTTTTATATCGGCATCAAAAGCTAATTCTATTACTGATAAAAAAACATTGGTTGTAGTATTGGATTGTGCTGATTCATCAAGAGTTGAAAATCCAAAAATATTTTTAAAACCACTCCCTCATAATATTTTCATATTTGATCATCATAGAATTTCCAAGTTAGATGAAATTCTTGTTGACTTAAATGTTTTTGTGGAATCAACCGCTTCTTCAACTTGTGAAATAATAACAGAGTTAATTGCATTTAATGATATGAAATCAATTTTAACAAATAATACAATTCAAATGCTAATGGATGGATTATATATGGATTCAAATCAATTTCAAAAATCAACAAGTTCAAAAACTTTTTTTGCAGCTTCTCTCTTAGGAGAATGAGGTGCTAAATCTGAAAAATCAATTTCTATTTTAAAAATATCGAATGACATTCACGAATTAATTGTTAAAATACTAAATAACCTAAGAGAAATAAAACCGGGTTATTGATTGACTTCATATGATGAAGTGGTACCTAGTGATGTTGTGTCTATGGCCGCTGATGAAATTTTAAGAATTGATGGCAGAAGAGCTGCTTTTGTTATTGCTAAGCAAGAAAAGCAACACAGTTCAGATAATGATATCTTCAAGTTATCTGCTCGGGGAATTAAAACAAATGTTCAAATAATTGCTGAAGAAGTTGGTGGTGGTGGTCACTTCTCGGCATCAGCAGCTGTTTCTGATTCTAAGAACAAAGAAACAATTGAAGTTTTCACTGATAATGTTATTCAAGCAATTATTAGTAATAAAAATTAAGGATAGAAAAATGAAAGTTATTATAATAAAAAATTGTAAAGATGGTAAGGTAAATGATGTTATTGAAGTTTCTTCTGGATATGGAACAAATTTCCTTATAAAGAATGGATTCGCAGAGCCCATCAATAAAACATCTAATTTGAAATTAGAAAAAAGATTAGACGACAAAAATAAAATTTTTGAAGAAAAACAAAAAGAAGCAATCCTGTTGGGAGAAGAACTTTCTAAACTTACTTTAGAGTTTGAACTGAAAGTTACAAATATGGTTATTCATGGATCAATTACTACAAAAAAAGTAAATTTAAAATTAAAAGAACTTGGTTTTCATTTAAGCAAGCATTCAGTTCCTCATATTCAAATTGAATCACTAGGAACAACTTTTGTTCCGATAAAGATTTTTGATAAAATAGAAGCTATGTTAAAAGTGGTGGTGAATAAAAGTGAATAATATACAACCCAAAAAAACTCATAACTCTCCTGAAATTGAAGAAGCCCTCCTTGGTTTAGCTATTCAAAATAATTCAGTTGCCACCAAAATGGTTGCCTATTTAACTCATGAAGATTTTCATAATCCTAAAAACAAAATCATTTTTGAAGCAATTTATTTTCTTATTGAAAAAAATCAATTAATAGAAAGTGCAAATTTAATTAATTATTTAAAAGAAAAAAAACTTTTCGACCAAGTAGACAATGGAAAATACATTCAATACCTTATCGAATCATCTGGTTATGAAACAAATATCAATAATTATTTTGAAACTTTGGCTTCAAAAGCAAATTTGAGAAAAATTGATAATACCACAAAAGTAATTTCAAATAAACTTGATTTACCTTCTGTAAATTATGAAGAATTAATCGAAGAATTTCAAGCAACTATGTATGAACTAGAAAGGTCTAGACAAACGCATGAATTTGTTGAATCAAAAATATTGGTTAAAAAAATAATTGATGATATTGTGAGCAGACAAGACGATGCAAAATTAACTGGATTAATTACTGGTTTTAGTTCTCTTGATTCTATGACATCTGGTTTGCAAAAAGGTGATTTGATAATTATTGCTGCTCGTCCATCGATGGGAAAAACAGCATTTGCTCTTAATATTGCAAACAATGTTTCAAAATCACACAATGTAGCCTTTTTTTCTTTAGAAATGCCTTCTGATCAACTCTTGACAAGAATTATCTCTATTGAAGGAAATATTGATGGAAACAAATTAAAAAACCCTTCCAAAATGGATGAAACAGATTGGAAAAGATTGTACTTAGCACAAGATAAAATTGAAAAAATTAATTTATTTATTGATGATTCACCGACTGTTAAATTAAGTGAAATAGTTTGAAAATCTAGAAGACTAAAAAACAAAGGTAAACTAGACTTGGTTATTATTGATTATTTACAATTGATTCCATTATCACATAAATCAAATTCTGATAATAGACAGCAAGAAGTTTCTATAATTTCAAGAACATTAAAACAATTAGCAAGAGAGTTGGAAATTCCTGTAATTGCTCTTTCTCAATTGAGTCGTAAAGTTGAACAACGTGAAGATAAAACTCCTATGATGTCAGATTTAAGAGAATCAGGAGCAATTGAACAAGATGCTGATATTATTGGTTTTCTTTATCGAGAAGATTATTATAATAAAGATAAAGAAGTTGCTCATGATGTTATGTTGCAACAAACCGATTTTATAATTTCCAAACATAGAAATGGATCTGTTGGAACTATTGAATTAGGTTTTAATCTTGCCAAAGGTAAATTTACAGATAGGAGTAAATAATATGCAACCACTACCACTACCAATATTAATTTTATTAATACTTTTACTTTTATTTTTATTTGCTTTATCAGCACTTTTTTCAGCAGCAGAAACAGCTTATACTTCATTGTCATTAGCATCTATTGAAACTAACTTAAAAAAACATCCCAAAACAGGAAAGTTGATTAAAAAACACGTTAATAGTTTTAGTTGAACCATTTCTACAATTTTGATTGGTAACAATATAGCCAACGTTGCCATTTCAACTATTATAACTTTTTTATTCACTAGTATGCTGGGTGCTGATAATTATCTAACAGTTTTATTGCCGATATTTGTAGCCACACCTTTATTGGTTGTATTTGGAGAAGTTTTTCCAAAAATATTAGCTAAAAAATATGCTTGAGGTTATTTGCAAAAAGTAGTTTTTATTTTAGAGGGCTTCAGATGATTCTTTTATCCTGTTACATTTTTGATTTCTAAATTTGCATTTGAATCTAACATCACAAATACAGAAGATGAAATGAAAACCATTTTAAAGATGGGCTATAAAGAAGGAGTTTTAGAACATCGAGAACTTTCCTTAGCAACTAGAGCTCTAGATTTAGATTCTACAAAGATAAAAAAACATTATATTAAAATTGAAAAAATAACATATCTAAAAAAAGATGCAACATTAGAGGAAGCTAAAGTTGTATTTCAAAAAACAGGATTTTCTAGATTGCCAGTTAAAAATAAAAAAACATTTATTGGTATTTTGCTTTTAAAAGACATTTTTAATTTACCTGAAGGTTCTGATATTACTAATTACATTATTGCAGTGCCTACAGTTACTATCAATAATAATTTACACCATGTTCTAGATATCTTTAGGTCAAGTGCTGTGGGCATGGCTTTTGTTAAAAAGAGTAGCAATGAAAATGCAATTATTGGTTTAATTACTTTAGAAGATGTTTTAGAAGAGCTTGTTGGAGAAATCTATGATGAGCATGATAAAGAAACAAGAATTAAAGAAATCGAAGCACACAAATTCATTATTCTTGGTGATACACTAATGACTAACATTAGTGTATCAACAAATATTGAATTTGCTTCAAAAGAAACATTATCTAATTGAATTATGAATGAAACAGGTAAAAATATTAAAACTGATTTAGTCTACAATTGAGAAGGGAAAGTTATTTTCAAAGTTATCAAAAACAAAAGACAAGAAGTTCCTAAATTTGAAGTAATTATTAAGTAATTAAATCAAAACAAAAGAAAAGAGGTTTTATGAAAAAATTAAATAAATTATTGAAGGTAAGTCCCCTTATTTTATTAACAACAATAATTCCATTAGGAACATTGATTAGTTGTAACTCATTTGGTAATGGAACAATTGATGTTAATATTAAATCTAAGGAATCACCGATTATTTCGTTTACTGAATCTCGTTCAACTTCAATTGAATTAACAACAGTTGAAAAAGTTTTTGATGGTATTACCGTAGATAATTTTAAAACTATTAAAATTAGTTGAGAAACACAACCTGCTTCAACAGCTGTTATGGTTTTAAAACTTAATGACAAAAGTATTATTAAATCAAATGTTATAAAAATCACTCTTTCAGAAATAAAAGCAAAGCAACCAGAAAACATCATTCAGAAAGAATTTGATAATCCTCAAATGAGAATTGAATTTCTTCAAAAACTTTTTGATGGAATTAATCAGCAAAACTTTTTATTTTTTTCAGGATTTAAATATACTGATGTTTCTTTAGGTAGAAAAACCGTAACACTTACTGCAAAAGATAATTGAACTTTTGATGGTAAAACCAATAAGATAACTTCAATGCCTTTTTTACCAACTAAAGAAGTTGCAGGAAAGATTACCCTTATAGATAATCCTCTCATCAATTATAATGAATTAAAAACTTTACCTCACAGGATGCAAGATATAACTGTATTATCAAAAGTATTTAATGGTATTAATGAAAGTAATATTAATCAATTATCAGTAAGTCTAATAGGTAGAGGTCCAGATCAATTTCAGGTAAATTTAGAGTTTGGTGCTGCTGGTTATCCACAGAATAATATTGAAGCTTGAGGATCACTTAAATCTAATAAAATAACAGCCATGCTTTCTAGTGTCACTAGGAAAACAAAAACACAACCAATCACCGTTGTAGAAATGACGCCCGCTCTTCCAACTATTCATACTGCTAAAAAATTATTTTCAGGATTGACTACTAACGTTATTAAATTAATTAATATATCCTATGTAAAAGACGTTGTTCAAGGATATAAAATAATAATCACTGGTAAAGATGGTTGAACTTTTGATGGTGTCAATAATAAATTAGAATCTTTATACTTTAAAGTCGTTACAACAAATATCTTAACGAGAGAGATAGTTCTTGATAACTATTCAAAAAATGGTTCTTGAATTGATGATTTTTCTTTAACTGCAGATCATCTTAGAGGTTATACAGAAATAGGCGATAAAGCTTTTTATCTTCTTTATGATATATTGCCTAGTCGTCTGCGTAATCTTGAAATTCCGAATACAGTTACTAGAATAGGAGTAAGTTCCTTTGCTTCATTTAGTCCATGACATAGCAATAATCTTGAAGTTGTTACTTTTGAAGAAGGTAGTGTTCTAAAGGAAATTGATAATTCAGCTTTTTATAGTGCTGATAATTTAAGAATCATTAACTTTCCTTCCACATTAAATAGAATTGGTGTATCGGCGTTTGCTATGTGTCAGAAATTAGTTTCTACTTTCCCACCTAATTCACAATTAAAAACAATTGATGTTGAAGCTTTTGCTTCTAATCAACGAATGACGCAATTAGATTTACCTGAAGGTTTAGAATTTATTGGCACTGAAGCATTTAGTGGAAATTTAAGTATTGAAAATATTTATATACCAAAAAGTGTGACAAGAATTGGAGGAAAGCCATTCTTTCACACTTGATTCGCACCTTTTGATATCATTAGAATCCCTAAAATGTATGAATCAAGGACTGATAAACTAGGTTTTGATGATGATGCTTGACTGAAAATTGTTTGATATTAATAAATAAAATATAATATAATAAAAAACATGAATAACAAAAATGATTTATTTACAAAAAAAGAGAAAGAAATTAAATTTTCGCTAATCCAATTTTTATCTAAAGAATGAAAAAAAATTTTAATATTATTTGTTGCAGCATTTTTTTATGCATTTGGAACTGTTATCTTTTTAGTGCAAGCTAACACGATTCCTTCAGGAGTTTCTTCGATTTCTCAAACTTTGTTATATTTTTTTTCTGAATTAAAACCATATGTAACATTAATATATTTCGCTTTAAACATTCCATTGATTATCTTTTTTTGAAGTAAAGTAAAAAAACAATTTATCTTTTTATCTTTTTTATTCATGTTATTTAATTCTTTTTGAGGATTTATTCTTGGAGAATTTGGCGAACCAATCAATGATTGATTTATTGTTATTCAAGGTTGAGACATTGCTCTTATAGATACTCCAGGATACTCTACATGACCTATTTTTGTTTATGTGAGTTTAGGGTTATTTATTAATTCAATTGCAGCTAGTGTTGCTTGAAAATCAGGCGCTTCTACTGGGGGAACGGACATAGTTGCTTATTATTTTTCTACTAAAAGTAAAAAAGATGTGGGTAATTTTTTATGAATTATCTCAATGTTGTTATCATTTTGTTCAATTGTTGCATTACATATTGGTGGTCAGTACGATTCATTATTTGGAATTAGAACAATTTGTTCGTTATTTTATATTTTATTTAGTTCTTTTATTATCAACAAGCTTTATCCCAAATATAAAAAAGTTGTAATGAAGATAGATTCTAAAAAACACAAAGAAATAGTTCAACATTTTCGAGATACAAATTATTGACATGGTTTTAAAATTACAGAATCAATTTCTGGATATACAGATGTTAAAGTTTATACAATTGAAACAGTTTTATTATTACTTGAGTTTAAAGAAATTCAAAATCAAGTTATTGAAATTGATCCAAATGCTTGAATCACACGAACCAAAATCGAAGATCAATCAGGTAATTTTGATTATTCTAAAATAGATTAACTATCAAGTTCTTCTAATCTTGAAATGTGACGACCTGCTTCAAATTCATTTTCGATAAATGTATTTATCATTTCAATAACTTCTTCAATTTTTTGTTGTCTACCACCAAATAATAAAATATTGGCATTATTATGAATTTTAGCCATTTTAGCGTCTTCTACAGATGTTAGTCTAGCCCCCCTTATTCCTTTAAATCTATTTACAGCAAAACTAATTCCCAAACCCGTTCCACAAATTCCGATTCCTAAAGAACTCTGTTCTTTTAATACTTGCTCTGCTAATTTTTTTCCATACTCAGCGTATGAAACACTTTTTCCATCAGAACCTAAATCTTCAACAATAAAATTGTTAGACAATAAGTAGTCTTTAATTTCATTTTTTAATTCATAACCTCCATGGTCATTTGCTAATATAAATTTCATTATCTTAATTTCCTTCCAGTTGCAACATCTATTATTGATGAGGCAACATTTGTTCCATATCCAAAATTATATATTTTATTTATGGATGGAAAGATTTTTTTTGCTTCTTCAATTGTTAGACAACTATCTTTTCCTGAAATATTTGCAGAAGTTAAGAAGAATGGACCTTCCCTTTTGATCAAATTTAACAATTTTTTATTGTTTGGCATTCTATATGAATTATTATTAATGATCAATGTTGTGGCACCTGGTCAATATTGTGAAATGTATTCCATTGTTTTATCATCTATTGTTTCTAATTTTTCTAATTGTTCAATCGAACCAAGAACAACAACAATTTTTTTATTCAATGGTCTTTCTTTAAGTCGATAAAGAGTTTTGAGGTTATCATTGCTGATTTTGGAACCGATACCAATTAAAGTATCTGTGGTAGTAATGAAGATTTCATCTTTTTTTAACATATAATTAAATTATAACACATTATTTGTGCGGAGGTTTTTATGGAATTAGATTTACACGGACTTAGTGTTGAAGAGGCGACAAGCAAAATTTTGTTAGAATTAATGTCTTTTACATCTAATGAGTATGAAACTGAGTTGTTAGTTATTACAGGAAGAGGGACGGGTGCTATGCAAACAACCTTTTTGAATATGATGGATGAATATCATGATTTACATTGTGTAGAAATTAATTCTGGTTCATATCTTGTCACCAAAACAAACTATTAATAAACCAAATATTAATTTATAATTATTATATGAATTTAGACAAAAAGAATTTTATTATCGTCAAAGGCGCTAAAGAAAATAATTTAAAAAATATAGATGTTGTAATCCCAAAAAACAAATTGGTTGTTTTTACAGGTCTTTCTGGAAGTGGTAAATCATCTCTAGCATTCAACACAATATACGAGGAAGGAAGAAGAAGATACATTGATTCTCTTTCTTCTTATGCTCGTCAATTTTTAGGTGGAACTAAAAAACCTAATGTTGATTCTATTGATGGGTTATCGCCTGCAATTAGTATTGAACAAAAAACAACTCATAATAATCCAAGATCAACTGTTGGTACAATTACTGAAATATATGATTATTTAAGATTATTATTTGCAAGATTGGGAAAACCATATTGTCCTAAACATAATATTGAAATATCGGCACAAACATTAAAAGATATTTTGGATTCCATAATGAATAATGAAGATGGTTCTAAAATGGTGATTCTTTCTCCTGTCTTAACTGGAGCAAAAGGCGAAAATCACAAGTTAATTGAAAACCTTAAGAGAGAAGGTTTTTTAAGAATTAAAGTGGATGGTATTTTTTATAATTTAGATGAAGAAATTTCGTTACCTAAAAATAAAAAATATGATTTAGAAATAGTTGTGGATAGAATAGTTTTATCTGAAGACACAAGGGAAAGAATTTCAGAGGCAATAGTTATCGCTTTAGAATATTCAAAGGGCTTGGTTAATGTGGAAATTGTTGGAAAAACAAAAGAAAAATATTCTCAATTATACTCTTGTATTAATAAAGATTTTGAAATGCCAAAAATAGAACCTAAATTATTTTCATTTAATAGTCCTTATGGAATGTGTGAATCATGTAAAGGAATCGGATTAATGTTGAGACCTGATATAGATTTACTAATCCCCAATAAAGCTTTAACTATTAATCAGGGGGCAATTGAATTTAGTGGTTTTATACCAAGCAAAGATGGATTAGAATGACAAGAATTTGATGCTCTTTTAAATTATTACAAAATAGATAAAGATTTACCCATAGAAGATATGACTGATGAAAATTTAGAAATAATAAAATATGGTTCTGAAGAAGAAATTTCTTATACTATTTTTTCTAAAAAAAACACTTATAAAAAACACAATATTATTGAAGGTGTTTTTGTTAAGTTAGATCGTAAATATTTAGATACTAGTAGTGATGATGTTAGAGAATATTATAAAAAAAAGATGTCTGAAGTTAAGTGTAATTTTTGTAAAGGTAAAAGATTAAATAAATATGCTTTATCAGTAAAAATTAATGATATGAATATTAATGATTTTGTGGCTTTGTCAATAGACCAAGCAATTGAGAAATTGTTGTTGTTTCGATTTGATGAAGTGGAACAACAAATTGCAAATTTAATATTGAAAGAACTTTCTAATAGACTAACTTTTTTAAAAGATGTTGGATTAGATTATTTAACTTTAAATAGAACTGCCGAAACTTTGTCTGGTGGGGAAGCGCAAAGAATTCGTTTAGCAACTCAAATAGGTTCTAAGTTAGTTGGTGTTCTTTATGTGCTTGATGAACCGTCAATTGGATTACATCAAAGTGATAATGCTAAGCTGATTAAAACGTTACAACACATGGTGGAAATTGGGAATACCTTAATAGTTGTTGAACATGATGAAGAAACAATTATAAAAGCTGATTATATTGTTGATATCGGACCTCTTGCTGGAGAAGATGGCGGAAGAATTGTCGCGCAAGGAACTCTACAAGACATTATGTCAAATCATGATTCTATAACAGGACAATATTTATCGAAAAAAAGACAAATAAAAACTCCTACAACACGAAGAAGTGGAAATGGAAAAGTTTTGGAAATTATTGGTGCCAAAGAAAATAATTTAAAAGATATAGATGTTAAATTTCCTTTAGGTAAATTAATTTCTGTCACAGGAGTTTCTGGAAGTGGTAAATCCACTTTGATCAATCACGTTTTAATCAAGGCTCTTCAAAAAGAATTAACCAATCCGAATATCAAGCCAGGGAAATTCAAGAAAATAAATGGTATTTATAACATTGATAAAATTGTTAAAGTTTCCCAATCTCCAATCGGTCGAACTCCTAGATCTAATCCTGCAACATACACAACAGTTTTTGACGATATAAGAAATGTTTTTACTATGGTTGAATTGTCAAGAGCTAGAGGTTATGAAAAAGGTAGATTTTCATTTAATGTTAAGGGCGGAAGATGTGACAAATGTAATGGAGATGGATCAATCAAAATAGAAATGCACTTTTTACCAAATGTTTATGTTGTTTGTGATCATTGTGAAGGGAAGAGATATAACTTAGAAACACTTGAAGTAAAATATAAAAGTAAAAATATATCTGATGTTTTAGAGATGAGTGTTAAAGAAGCATTAAATTTCTTTATATCTAAACCTAAAATTAGAGAAAAATTAAAAATTTTAGAAGAAGTCGGATTAGGCTATATTAGATTAGGTCAAAATGCAACAACTCTATCTGGTGGAGAAGCTCAAAGAATTAAACTTGCAACACATCTTCAAAAAAGCGCTACCGGGAAAACAATTTATATTCTTGATGAACCAACAACCGGGTTGCACACATATGATATTCAAAACTTATTAAATATTTTAAATAAAATTGTAAATAATGGAGATACTGTTATTGTTATTGAACATAATCTTGATATAATAAAATCTAGTGATTATATTATTGACCTTGGACCAGGTGGCGGAAACAAAGGTGGAAAGATAATTGTTTCTGGAACTCCAGAGCAAATTATTAATAATAAACATTCATTAACAGCAAAATATTTAAAGGAGATTATAGATAATGAAAAATAATGTGTTACAAACAAATATTAATGTTTTAGAATTTTGTCAAGAAAACAAATTTGAGGTTGTTAATCAAAACTCCATTAAAAAATGATCAAATATTCAAAGACCAGCAATTAATAGAGCTGGCTTGGAGTTAAAGGGTTATTTTTATAGAGAAAATTCAATTTCTAAAAACATAATTGGTTGAGGAACCAGTGAATCAAATTGAATGTTATCAATTTCAAATGAGGAAAGAGAAAACGCTCTAAATACTTTAATTTGCAAAAAACCGCCTTTGATTATTTGTTCTTCAGGAGTAAATGAAGAAAATAGAAAATTGATTATAGAAATTGCAACCGAACATGAAGTTCCTGTTGTCTTGTCTGATATTCCATTATCTTCTTTAACAACAACTATTGGGGTATATTTAGCAGAAAAATTCGCCCAAACAGAATTTGTTCATGGTTCTTTGATTATTATTAATGGCGTTGGAGTAATGATAATTGGAGCAAGCGGAATAGGAAAATCAGAAGTAATTCTTGAATTAATTCAAAAAGAACATATATTTGTGTCTGATGATGCTATTTTCATTAAGAGAATTGGAAATAATTTTATAGGATATTCTCCAGAAATTACAAAAGATATTCTTGAGGCAAGGGGATTGGGTTTGTTGGATATAAGAACAATTTATGGAGATAGAGCAATAAGAACCAAGACAAACATTGATTTGGTTGTTGAATTGATTCATTCGAAAGATATAGTTGATTTTGATCGAATTGGTGATAAAAATTTATCATATTCTATTTTAGGTGGTAAAATAAGTAAAATGAGTATACCAGTTAAGGCTGGAAGAAGTGCTTCTTCATTAGTTGTTGCTGCAGCAAATTTATTAATTTCTAAGCAAAGTGGAGTTGATGTTTTAAAATTAATCGAAGAAAGGAGTATGGCTAATGGGAAACTTGAATAAAATTTCTGATGGTTATGTTCAAGGTGTTTCTATGAATAGCCTTATTCCTTTGTATCCGTTTTGTATTATCATAGGTATATTAATTTCTATTGTGACGGTTGCTTATTTTTGAAAGAAAGAAAATTATCCATTAGATTTACTTTTAAAAATAATTATTATCACTATCCCTACTTCTATTCTTGGTGCAAGATTATTTTATATTTTTGAAAGATTAATATATAATCCTACTGATCCCTTCCCGGGTTCTGCTTGATATGCAGTTTGAGAAGGTGGTTTATCAATCCAAGGTGGTGTAATAGTTCCTACAATTCTTAATCTTTTATTTATAAGAAGACATAAAGATGTATTAGATATCAGGAAAACTTTTGGAATAATTCTTCCAACCGTTTTAGTTGGTCAAGCAATTGGGAGATGAGGGAACTTTGCCAATCATGAAGTTTATGGAAAAATAGTTCAAGAATGAGAAGTTTCTTGATTAGGTCCATTCATTTCTTCACATATGTTTATTGCTTCAGAAGCAGGTGGAACTCCAGAGTTTAGAGCACCGTTATTTTTATATGAATCTATTTCATCGCTTATTGGTTATGTATTAATAGTATGAGTAGTATTAAATTTAGGTTTAACTAAACCAGGTACTCCAGGAGCTTTATATTTAATTTGATATGGATTGACAAGAGTTTCAATGGAACCTCTTCGTGAAGAATCTTACGCTTATTATACAATTCTTTCTGTTATATCTATTCTTTTGGGAATGGCATTAGTATTTTATTTCTATAAAAAATCATTTAAATTATACAATATTGAAATTATTGGAAAAACCAAAAAATATATTTTGAAAACCCAACAAAAAGCACAATTGGTAGCCGTTGGTAAGAAGTGAATTAATGAATAAAGATAAATCAGAAATATATGATTTAATAATTATTGGGGCAGGCCCAGGTGGGTTAAATTGCTCTCTTTATGCTGCAAGAGCTAATTTAAAGGTATTGGTAATTGAAAAAGGGGCTCCTGGTGGAAAAATGACTTCAACATTTAGAATTGAAAATTGAATAGGTGATGAAGAAATTGTTGGAGCAAAATTAGCCTTGAGAATGTTGAAACACACAAAAGAAGCTGGCGTTGAACATAAATATGGTAATGTTGTTAAAATAGAATCGAAATCCGCTTTAGATAAAGAAGTTATATTAGAAAACAATACTATTTTAAAATGTAAAACAATTGTTATTGCAACTGGAATGATAAATAGAATTCCAGATGATGTAGAAGGTATTAGGGAATATGATAATAAAGGCGTTTCTTATTGTGTTATTTGTGATGGACCCTTTAATAAAGATAAACCTGCTGCAATAATTGGTGGTGGAAATAGCGCTATTGAAGAAGCAATTTATTTATCTTCATTAGCTAGTGAAGTAAATATTTTTATCAAAGATAGTGAATCTATTGCAGAAAAAGTTATTTTAGAAAATGCAACTAAGATTAAAAACATTAATTTTTACTACAATTCTTTTGTTGTTAAATTAAATGGAACCCCTAATTTAGAAGAAATAAAGGTTAATATTGAAGGTAAAGAAGTTGATATGAAGGCAAATGCTTTATTTCCTTATATAGGATTTTTACCAGTGGCTTCTTTTGCTTCTCACCTTGATATCTTTAATTCAAAAGGTTTCATAATGACTGATGAAGATATGGAAACTAATGAAAGTGGTATTTATGCCATTGGAGATATTAGAGAAAAAAAGATTAGACAAATAGTTACTGCGGCATCCGATGGTTCAATAGCGGGTAAAGTAATTGGAAATAAAATTAAATAAAATTAATGCTAATAATGAATTTTAATTTATAATTAGAACATAATTTATCATTGTTTTGTATTAAAATAATTATGATAGCATTGAAAAGGACGGATTATATGTTTAATAAAAAAGAAGTAAAAAATGTCAAAAAAGATTATGTTGCAAATACTGTAATTATATATTTTTCAGATACTGAATTAGGTAATTTTGAAAATATTCATAAATCTATTAGAGCCAACACAAGATTCTTTAAGATAGGAACAGAAAATAATTTTACTAATAACCCAAATGGTAAAAATAAATTTGAAGAATCATTTTTATCGTGAAATTCTCCTAGGGAAAATGAAAAAATTATTCCTGCTCCAGTATTTTTCCAAAATAATATTGAAGCAATAAAAGATATTGTTGCAAATGCTGATTTAGCAATCATTTTGTATAAATCACAAGATTCTTTTATGCTTTCTTATGTTATTGAATTAGCGTATATATTAAATCGTTATGATGTATTTTCTTTTCATTGTGTAGTTGAAAACTTTATTACCAGTAATTCAGAAGATAAAATTTATAATAGATTAAAGAAAGAAGCGCTTAAGTTTTCTCAACCTTTTATTCCGATTGCTGAATCAACAATTATTGAAGCTTATGAAGAAGCCAACTTAGTTAATAGAAAGCATTTTATTTCTAGATTTGTTTTAGATTTAATTGAATCATTTGTAGTTCCATTTGTAGAACCTGATTTAAATCCTGATCACTTTTCATTAATTAAATCTTTATTTTATGCAAACAATAAAAATTTTGTAAATAAGATAATTCCTACCATCGGAATTTCAAACTCTAAAATTGATTGATTAGATTTGTCAATTGTTCAAGCGTTGTCAAACCCAATATTTCATGGTTCATTTGAAGCCTCGAAGACATTTATAGTAACAATTAAAACCCCTTATATAACTAAAAAAATGATTGATAGAATTAGATATATTTTAACCTCTATTATTGGAGAAGACAAGGAATTCATTATATGTAAATACATTGGTGAATTTGATATTGATATATATAGTCAAATTACTATTTTAGCTTTAAATGTTGATGAATCAAAAATGATTTTAGAATCTGAAGATATTGAAGAGCATATCAAAAATATATTATCACAAGTACAAGAATCTAAAAAGTTATTTAAAGATGAAGCGACTAGAACATTAATTTTAGAAAATCCTCAAGAAAAAATTAAACAAAAATAATTGTTGATAAAAAAAACTCTTTGATTAGAGTTTTTTTATGTTTGATTTTTGACAAATGCAAAAATAAAATTAGTTAATTTTTTTCAGAAAAGCAAATCTTTTTTTAGCTTTAGGATTTTTTGTAAATTTACATTCAGGAAAATTATTACATCCAACAAACTCTTCTCCGCTTCTAGAATTTTTAAATATTAATTCACCTTTATCTTCAGGACAATTTTCACCAACAAATTTTGGCATTAAAATAGTTTTTTCTAATGTTAGCTCTGCAGTTTTATAAGATGCATTAAATCTATTTCAAAATTGTTCCATAGTAATTTTATAATCAAGCTTACCTTCAGCTATTAAATCTAAATCTGCCTCTACACTAGCGGTATACCCTTCAGTAATCTCGTTCGGAAATCCTTCTATTAATTTTATGATAACTTTTTCTCCAAATTCAGTTGCTTTTAAGGCTTTCCCTTCTTTTTCAACAAATTGTCGATCAACAATTTTACTAATTGTTGTGGCAAAGGTAGAGGGTCTACCAACTTTTATTTCATCTAACTTCTGGATTAGAGATCCATCATTATATCTTGCAGGCGGTTTTGTTTCGTGAGCGGTGTTTATATATTCTTTTACATCAATCATTTGACCTTTTTCATATTTAGGTAATTCTTTTGAATTTTCATATCCTCTAAGTTTCAAATATCCATCAAAAATAACTTTTGAAGATGACAATTTGAATAAATGACCTGAATTCATAAGGTTGTATCTCAATATTTCTCTTTTAGGAACTGTCATAATAGCTTGCATGGTTGTATAGTATATTAAAGAATATATTTTATTTTCTGAAGATGATAAAGAATATTTGGCATTAGCTTTTTCTGGAGTCAAACCGATATCGGTTGGTCTAATAGCTTCATGGGCATCTTGATCACCTGCAATACCTTTAATGGTTTTTGAAACATACTCAGGTCCAAACACACTTTTAATGTAAGATTGTGCACCTACTAAAAAAGGAAGTGATAATCTTGTAGAATCAGTACGAGGATAAGAAATAAGACCTCCATCTCCATAACCTTCATATAGTCTTTGTAAAGCTGATTGAGTAGCTTTGGAAGACATATCTGCTTTTCTATATAAAATAGCTTGTTTTAAGGGAGTTATGCTAGCATCATTTTTAATCGTAGTTGTTATTTCAACTACTTCTAAAGGTCCTTTTAAAGAATTGTAAATTTCTTCTATTTTTTCAGGAATAATTCATTTTTTGTCAATTTCTTTATTATCAGGATTAAAATAAGATGCAGTTATTTCTTCGTTAATCACAGCATCAATTAAGTGATATTTAAAAGGAATAAAAGCTCTTATTTCATTTTCACGATCAACTACTAATTTTAATGCAATAGATTGAACTCTACCTGCAGTTGGAGCAACTGGATAATTTGATAATTTTGTTTTGATTAAATTAGTTAATTTGAAACCAATAATTCGATCTAGCATTCTTCTTGATTTTTGCGCCTTAACTAAATCTTCATCAATGATAGTTGGATTTGCAATTGCATTTAAAACAGCCTCTTTGGTAATTTCATTATATTTAATTCTTTTGTATTTATCTTTAATGTTTAAAAATTCAACTAAATTATCACCAATAGCCTCACCTTCGCGGTCTAAATCGGTTGCTATATAAACAATTTTTGCTTTCTTAGCTTGTTTTTTTAATCTTTCCACAACATCTTTTTTGCTTGGTTCAATTGAATATTTAGGTTCTCAATTTTCAAAATCTATTCCCAATCTTCCTTCGCCAGAAGTTGACATTTTAACTATATGACCAACAGAAGCTAAAACTTCATACTCATCTCCAAGATACTTCTTAATTGTCTTTTCTTTGTTGGGTGACTCCACTATAACTAAATAATTCATATTAATAAATATACCATAAAAAAATATATAAGCAAAGCAAAGTTTATTCTAAAATTGATAAATCAACATTATGGAAGACATCTTGAATATCTTCGTTATCTTCAAATCTTTCAAGTGTTGCAATAAATTGCTCAGTGTCTTCTTTTGAAAGCTTGATTTTTTCATGAGAAACATATGTTACTTCAGCAGTTTCAAAATTTTCAACTCCACTATTCTCCAATGATTCTTTTACATTGTTAAAATTAGCGGGTTGAGTATATATTGATAAATAACCATCTTCAGTTTCTACATCAGAAGCTCCTGCATCAATTGCAATCATTGTCAATTCATCTTCATCTTTATCTGTCAGTTCAAATTCCAAAATTCCACTTCTTTCAAAGTTATAAGGAATTGAACCTGCTTTTCCAATAGAACCATTTGCTTTTTTAAATAAAAATTGTACTTCAGAAGAAACACGATTGTAATTATCTGACAAACAAACCACAAGTAGAATTACTCCGTGTCTAAGATTCCCAGAATAGATTATTTCTTTAAAGTTTGCTCCTGTAGATCCATTTCCTGAACCCTTTTCAATTGCTTTTTCTATATTGGCCTTAGGCATTGATTTCGCCTTAGCTTTTGTAACTGCTAATCTTAAAGATGAATTAGAATTCATGTCTGGACCACCTAGTGCAGCAGCAACCATTATTTCTTTTGAAAACTTAGCAAATATTTTAGATCTAATTGCATCTTGTGCTCCCTTGCGATGTTTAATATTTGATCATTTTGAATGTCCTGCCATTATGTTGTCCTTATTTTTTTATAATTTTGTTGATTATTTAAAATTTTAACATTTTTTTATATTTGTTTTATTAATTCTATTAATGCTTCTTCATAAATTATTTTAATTCCCAATTCTTCAGCTTTGATTTTTTTGTTTCCGAAATCAATTCCACATATTAAATAATTTATTTTACTGGATATTGCTGACATAACTTTTCCGCCACTATTTTCAATGATATTTTTTATGTCATTTCGATTCATTACAAATTTTCCTGTAATGACAAAAGTATGTTTGGCAAAGAAGGTGTTTTGATTAATAATTTTAATTTGCTCTTGAGGATTCATTCCTAATAAAATCATTTTTTCAATATCTTGTATATTTTCTTCCCTAGATTGAAACTCAATTAATGCATTTGTGGTGATAGGACCTATGTCTTTAATATTATTTAATTTAGTAAAATCAAAATCAATAAAATTACCTAATGATTTAATTTGAGATGCTACTAATTTACAATTTCTATCACCTAAATGATTTATCCCGATAGCAAACAAGGTAGAACTCAAACTATTTTGTTTTGAATTATCAATTGCCATTAAAAGATTTTTTAAAGATTTTTCTCCAATTCTAGATATTTTTTTTATTTCAATGATTTTTTCATTTAATAGATAGATGTCAGGATATCGTTTAATAATTCCAAGTTCATAGAATTTTCTAATTCATGACTCACCTAAGCCAGAAATATCCATGCCTTTTCTGGAGGTGAAATGGATAATTTTTCGAATATTAATTTCAGGACATAAATCATTTTTACAAAATTGATCAGTTTCTAATTCGTTATCAAATAATTTTTTGTGACAATAATTACAATCTAATATTTTTTGAGCTTCATCTTCATTATTTTTCTTAGCAAGAGAAAATACTTTAGGAATTATTTCCCCTGCTTTTTTAATTCATACATCATCACCAACATTGATTCCTAATTTGTGAATATAATTGAAGTTATGTAAAGTTGCTGCAGAAACAATTGTACCTTTTAAAGGGGTTGGTTCTAATTGTGCATTATAGGTTACCATCCCTGTTCTTCCAATAGAAATACTTATGCCAATTAATTTGGTGGAAACCAACTCATCATTGAATTTATAAGCAATATTATATTTTGGAAACTTAGAAGTAAACCCTAGTTTTTCGTAATATGAAATATTATTTAATTTAATAACTATTCCATCAGTTTCAAAATCTAATTCTTCTCTCTTATTTTCAAATTCATTAATGTACTCCATAATTTCCTCAATGTTATTTGTCAATAAATTTGTTGATATTGTTTGAAAACCCTCCTCTTTTAAAAACAATAAAGAATCATTAAAATTATTTATTGAATGCAATTCAGGAGATACTATTTCATAAACAAAACAAGACAGATTTCTTGATTTGACTATTTTTTTATCAATTTGTCTTAATGTTCCGCTAGCCATATTTCTAGGATTAGAAAATTTATTTTCAATATTATTTATTTCTTTAAACCCAGATTTAGTTATAAAGATTTCACCTCTTATTTCAATATTATTTTGATAATTTATAGAAGAAGGAATATCATCAATAACATTAAAAACATTATCTGTTACATCTTCTCCTATATAACCATCACCTCTAGTTATTGCTTTAATTAATTTTCCATTTTCATATTGCAATGCAATTGACAATCCGTCAATTTTAGGTTCAACATAAAAAAGTTCTTTTTTATTAAGTGATATCTTTAAGATATTGTTGATAAATTTTTCAATATCTTGCTGAGTATAAGCTTTATCTAAAGAGAGCATTTTTTTATTGTGAGTAATTTTATTAAATTTATTTATAATATTTGAGCCAACTTTGTTTGTGGGTGAATCAGGCATTAAATATTTTGGGTATTGTATTTCTAATTTCACTAATTTTCTAAGAGTAGCATCATAAATTTGATCACTTATAGTTGGCGAATCGTTTTCAAAGTATTCTATATCTCATTTATTAATTTTTTCGATTAGTAAATTTATTTCTTTTTTAATTTCATTCATAATTATATTAATTCAAACTTGTTGGCATATTTTGTCATCATTGAGGAATCGGAATCACCCCATGCAAAATTAAGCTAATCACCACTATTATCCCAATCAATACCATAAAACAAAATCCCCCTAAAACTGTTGCGTTTCAAGTTCTATAAGAAACTCTTTTAGCATATGGATCATATCCTCTTGTTTCCATAGCATTTGATAAATCATCTGCTTTTGCAAATGCTGATACAAATAAGGGAACAATTAAAACTATTGTCGCCTTTACTTTCGTTCTAAGATTTCCATTTGAAAAGTCAACACCACGAGAAGCTTGAGCCTTTAGTATCCTGCTAGCTTCATCTAATAATGTCGGAATAAATCTTAATGCAATTGTTATTATTTGAATAAAAATATTAACAGGAATTTTCATTAGTTTTAATGGCATGAAATAAAATTCAAGAGCTTTAGTTAATAAAACTGGCTTGGTAGTTAATGTCAAAATTGTCATAACTAATAAAATAGAGTATATTCTCAAAGTTATATTCAATGTATCAACTATTGTTTTTCAAGAAATTTGGATTGATCAAGATGGTTCATCTACTCATATGTTCATGTCTCATTTTCATTCATTTTGAGGTGGTGCATGATTTGTAAAAATATTAATTATAAATATAAATATTCCAATTCATAAAGGAGTTAACATCATACCAATTAATTTCAATGGTTTTTTGGTTGCTATTAAAAAAACAATAACTAAAGGAGTTAATAAAATAAAAGAAGTAAAGAATGTATCAGATAGTAAAATTAAAACAATAAATGCTATTGCACCAAAAAGTTTGACTCTTGAGTCTAATTTATGTATCACTGAATTTGAATGAACATAACGTCCAATATTTATTTTCATTTTTACCTCACTTTCTTTTGTTAATTTTTATTTTTCCATATATATATTTATTTGTTCCGCAAGTTCATCAATTGTTTTGACTTTTGAAATAGGAACACCTTTTTTTCTCAATTCATTAGCAAAGGCTAATAATTTTGGTGGTTCCAAGGCTTTTTCTATTAAAAAGTCTGTATCTTCTAACACATCAATTGTAGGACCATCTTTTACTAATTTTCCATCACACAACATCAAAGTTCTATTGGTATATTCTAATACATTATCTAAATCATGAGTAACAATAATGATTGTTTTGCCATTTTCATTCATTTTTTTAAATAATTGCAATATGTCTCTTGCCCCTGCAGGATCCAATCCAGCTGTAGGTTCATCAAAAACTAAAAAATCAGGTTTCATAGCCATGATTCCAGCTAAGGCAACTCTTCTTTTTTGTCCACCTGATAATTGAAAAGGAGATTTTGATAAATAATCTAAAGGTAGTCCAACTTCAACTATTATTTCTTTCGCTATTTCTTTCGCTTCATCTTTTCCTACTCCCATAGTTGTAGGACCGAAGATAATATCTTTTTCAATAGTTTCTTCAAATAATTGATATTCAGCAAATTGAAAAACAATACCAATTTTTTTTCTAATATCTTTGACATTTTTAATTTTACGTCAAGATTTTTTAATAACCTTATTGTCAATAATCAATTCTCCACTGGTCGGAATTAATAAAGCATTTAAGTGTTCTATGAAGGTTGTTTTACCTGAACCAGTGTGTCCGATGACACCGATAAACTCACCTTGATTGATTTCTGCAGAAATAGAATCAATAGCCTTAAATTTATCATTCATACCAGAAAGGAATTCTTGACTTATTTCTTTGATTATTATTTTCATATTTCACCAAGCAATGTCTTAGAATTAAAAGTAGGTTTGATGCCTTTGATTTTAGAAGATAATTTATATATAAATGGAGAATCAATTTTTGCTATTTCTATTATCTCTTTATTTTTCAAGATAGTTTTAGGGCTACCTTCAGCAATGAGTTTTCCTTTTGCAAATACCAAGAGATGATCAGCTTGTATAGCTTCATCCATATCATGTGTGATTGAAATTAAGGTTTTATTTCTTTTTTCTTGAATTTCTTTAATTAACTTCAATACTTCTGTTTTTCCTTTTGGATCTAACATGGATGTCACTTCATCAAATATAATTATTTCAGGATTTAATGCCAACACTGAAGCAATTGCAACTTTTTGTTTTTGTCCACCAGATAATGTGTGAGGCTCTCTTTCAAGAAAATCACTCATACCTACTTTTTTAGAAAATGTCATTATTCTTTCTTTTATTTCTTCTCTTGGTACACAATTATTTTCTAGGCCAAAAGCAATATCATCTTCTACAGAGGAACCAATAAATTGATTATCTGGGTTTTGAAAAATAATTCCAATTTTTTTTCTTATATCTTTAATTGAATTAATTCTCATCTTAATACCATCAATGATAATTTCACCTTCAGTGGGTTTGTAAAGACCTACCAATAATTTTGATAGCGTTGATTTTCCACTTCCATTATGACCAAGGATGGCAATGTATTTACCTTTAGGCATAACTACATTAATTCCATCTAAAGCATTTTCAGTCGCTCCATCATATCTAAATTTCAATTCTTTTATTTCAATCATAATTTAAAATTATATATTATTAAAATATTTAACTTAAATTAATTTAAGTTTTTGTTATGTTATTTAGTTAAATAATATTATTTAGTTCCAAATATTCTATCTCCTGCATCACCTAAACCAGGAACTATATATCCATCTTTGTTTAATTTTTCGTCCAAAGCAGCTAAATAAATTGTGACATCAGGGAAAGCTGTTTTTATTTTTTCAACACCTTCAGGAGCACCAACAATACAAACTAATTGAATATTAGTAAATCCTTCAGATTTTAATTTTTTAATTGAATAATACGCGCTTCCACCGGTTGCTAACATAGGATCAACAACAAGAATATGTGAATCATTTTTTACATCAGGCATTTTAAAGAAATATTCATTTGCCTCCATAGTTTTTTCATTTCTATAAATTCCAATATGACCAACTCTAGCTTGAGGAACTAATGATTGAATTCCGTGAACCATACCTATTCCTGCTCTTAATATGGGAACAATAACTATTTCTTTGTCGAAGGTATAACCAATTGTTTTGTGATTTGTTGGAGTAGTTATTTTAATTTCTTTAGTTTTATAATCTCTTAAGATTTCATAAACCATCAGAGATGCTATTTCGTTCAAATTATTTCTAAAAATTGTATGATCTGTTTCAGAATTTCTCATAACACTTAATTTGGTTTTGATTAGGGGGTGTTCGATTATTTTTAACATGATTAATTCCTTATGTCCTTATTAATTTAATATTTATTATAACTTATAATGTTATTATTTAATGATTATGTTAAGAATTATTGCCGGTAAATATAGAAAATCTATATTAGACCAACCAGACATTAAAAATACTAGGTCAACTACAGACAGAGTTCGAGAATCTATTTTTAATTGTATCCAATATAAAATTGAGGGTGCTATTATCTTGGATTTATTTTCAGGTTCAGGAGCAATGGCTATCGAGTCCGTTTCGAGAGGTGCTATGAAATCAATTTGTAATGATAATTCAAGAGATGCTGTTAGTATAATTAAGAAAAATATTGAAAAATTATCAATTACTAATATTGATGTCTACAATCAAGATTCAATAAATTTTTTGAATTCAAAAAAAGGAACAAAATATGACTTTATTTTTTTAGATCCTCCTTACAAAAATGTTGATTTGTTGAACAATGTTTTGGAGATTTTATCTAGAGAATTATTTTTGAATAAATATGGTCAAATAATTATTGAAACACAAGAAGAAAATTTTCCTTTAATATTAATTCCTCAAAATTTAATTATTGAAAAAAACAAAAAATATGGGAAAACAATGATTATTTTTCTTAATAATATTTTATAATTTTTTAAGAGGTGTAATATGTCCAGTAAAGCTATTGATTTGTCAAAAGAAAAAATTAAATATTTAGCTATTGGTGATTCTATTTCCGAAGGATTTAATTCAAGATATGGTGTTGGTTTTCCTGGTGAAATGAAAAACATCAATGATTTTGATAACATGAAAACAATTAGTGGAATGAGTTTCCCTGCAATTTTATCAAAAATAATAAATGATATAAATCCTGAATTGATTGAAACATTTGATAATTTTTCACTAACAGGAACAAGAGTTGTAGATTGATTATATTTCTTGGGTATTGAACCAAAAAAATATAATTATGAAAATTCTAAAAAACAAATTATTGAAGATCAAGAATATGATGAAAAAGAAAACAATCCACAAAAATCACGTGCATATAATCAATTTGGAATGTTTGGAAGAAGTGATTCACGTGATTTTGATAAATTGAAAAAGAAAATAAAAGAAGCTAATTTTATTACTGTTACAATTGGTGGTAATGATTGATTGGCTAATTTCCCTATTTTTGAAATTTCATCAGTTAAACAAAATGTTTTATCGAAAAAAGACTTTGATGAAATAATCCATCAAAAAAATAAAGAATTGTTAAAAAATATGAATCATATGTTTGCTGAAATTAGAAGGATTAATCCTGAGGCAAATATTGTGGCTGTAAATTATCCTACAACTTTATCGCTCATTTTTAGTTTTGATAAAGATTTATTTAATGAAAAAAATGGAATAATTATTTCCCAATATATTAATTTACTAAACAAAGTTATTTCTAAAGCTGCTAAAAAGAACAACATTCATTATATGAATTTTGAAAATAAGAAATTTTGAGAAGATAATAGTGCTGATTTAGCAACGGTTTTTTTTGATGTCCATCCAACATATTATGGTTATAAAAAAATTGCTCATGAAATTTTTGCTAAAACTTCTTTATCAAATAATTTTTACAATCAATCATTGGACGAAATAAAAACATTTTTACCTAATGTAAATAAAGAATTTTTAGAAAGTGATTATCAAAAATTTGCTAACATATTTGATTTTTCTAAAATTAATATAACTGATAAAAAATTAATTGACTTATCGAAAATTGCTAATGAAAAATTATTTTGATCAAATAATTTACATGAAAAAGAATTTTTACACTTAAGAAGAACGTTGAGTGTCAAAAAATATTTTTACTATAATGAAACTTCAATTGCTACTAGCAATGTCAAGAGTGTTTTAAATTCAATTTTATTGTTTATTGAACAAAACAATTTAGATCCTCAAAATAAAATTAAATCAATCTTAAAAAATGAAAAATATTTTTCTATTTTAATGAGTACATTTATTAAGAGTGATTATGTAGATATTGTGACTAATCAAATTCAAGATGAAATTGATAAGCATAATAAATTAAAGATAAAAATTGATTTAACTATGTTTCAAAACATTGTAGTTAATAAATTATTTGATGTGACTAATATATTTTATTTATTAAGAGATTTTGGAGTAGAGATAACCAAGATTCCTAATCATAAAACGCTTTTAAAATTGGTTGAAAAAGCTTCAATTTCTATTTTATTAAATATTAGCGATTCTGAAAAATACAATGAAGCACTTAAAAAAACCATAAAGAGCAAAGCTATCAATATTTTGTGTAAAAGGTTCAAATCTATTGAAACTGAATTAATTGATATACTTATTGAAAATTTTTTAGAAATAGAAATGAAAATAATTATTATTAATTTAATAAAAACATATTTCTATAGTTTATCAACTATTAGTGATATCAAAAGTATCAAGATTTTTTTAACTAAATTTATTAATAATTTTTTCAAGAAAATTGAGTTAAAATCAATTTTAGAAAATATTATTGGTAATGACCAAGTTGAATATGCTTTTTCTGAAATCATTTTTAATATATTAGAGATTAAAGATTATTCAATTGAAGATGTGTTGTTGTTTAAACAATTTATTAAATTAATTGTTGCTAAAATAAATAATCAAAAAGTTATTATTAATCTTTTTAGTAAAATTGCCGCACAATTTATGGACAAGAAAAACTCTATGTCTTTGTTTGAATTCATTTGATCTTTTGCAGGTAATGATTTTTGAAACATTTTTAAATCTACTGAAGTTGTTGAAATATGAACAAATAAAAGTGATGTTTTTATTTTGGCAGATGTAATAAATTTGATATTTGAAAAATCATCAATAACCAATAGCGACTTTTACAATATTTTATTAAATATACATAACCCCAAATTAAAAGAACATTCCTTAACATCAAATTTATTCAATATAGCTAAAGATGTAGTCGAAAAAATATTAAAAATTGAAAAACTGTATTTAGCTATTGCTAATACTTTGTACAATTCATTTGTAGAATTCAAAAAAATAAACCCTAAAATAGAAAATGAATTCAACCCTTACTATAAATCTTATTATCGATTTGTAGTTGCAAGTTTGTGAATTGGTTATAGATTATTTCAAAAAGACATTTCTATTAATATTTTTTGAATTACTAAAAAAGGAATCTTTAAATCTTTACCAAGTATTGTAAATCAAATTCATAAATTATCTATGGGAAATTCAAATAATGAAAAACGAGAAGATCTAGTTAATTTTATTTTTGGAGATGTGTTTATAGATAATATTACAAGTTCTTATTATAATGAAAAAGATTTAAGGAAAAGTATGCTTTGATATATTAAAACATGTGATTTTGAAGATGGCGAAACTAAAAAATTAAATAAGAAAAAAACAATTATTTTTGAATCTTTGCAAAAAGGATATTGAAAAATAGATAAAGAATTAAAGTAAAGCAGTTTAATTATTTATATGACATACAACACTCTATTGTCTTGCTTAAATTCATCTTTTTCATATATAAAAATAAAATTATGTTTTTATTTCAATAATTTAATTTAAAAACAATATTTTTTATATATAATTAAAAAGCATTATTATTAATGTTAAATTTATGGAGAAGTAGCTCAGCTTGGTAGAGCACTACGTTTGGGACGTAGTGGTCGCAGGTTCGAATCCTGTCTTCTTCACCATTATTATGGGGGGGTAGCTCACCTGGCTAGAGCGCCTGCCTTGCACGCAGGAGGTAGAGGGTTCGACTCCCTTCCTCTCCACCATTATGGCGCTGTAGCTCAGCTGGTTAGAGCATCCGGTTCATACCCGGAAGGTCAAGGGTTCGACTCCCTTTGGCGCCACCAAATTTGGAATTCCATATTCGTTGTAGAAGAATGGACCTATAGCTCAGTTGGTTAGAGCACCCGGCTCATAACCGGTAGGTCGCTGGTTCGAGCCCAGCTGGGTCCACCAATTAAGGGCAATTACCCAAGTCTGGCTGAAGGGACTAGTCTTGAAAACTAGCAGGGGCTTTACCGCCCGCGGGGGTTCGAATCCCTCATTGCCCGCCATTTAAAAGTTATTAGTTTAACCAACTTATAACTTTTGCCTTTCAAAAATAATAGAAAATTTTATTTCTATTATAAACATCGCGGAGTGGAGCAGTTGGTAGCTCGTTGGGCTCATAATCCAAAGGTCACAGGTTCGAGTCCTGTCTCCGCAACCATGGTCCAGTGGTAAAGTGGTTAATACGCCTCCCTGTCACGGAGGAGATCGCGGGTTCGATCCCCGTCTGGACCGCCATATTTAGGCCCTGTAGCTCAGTCGGTAGAGCAACAGATTGAAGCTCTGTGTGTCGTTGGTTCGATTCCTACCGGGGCCACCATATCATTTATGTCCAATTAATGATTGAATTAATGCTATTCTTATGGAATAGTTTTTTTATGTCATTTTATTTTATGAAATATCAAAGTTATACACATTTTTATTAGTTATCAACATTTGAATTATTTATATTTATTTTTTTCATTCATAAATGAATGAATTTCAATAATTTATTTTTTTTATTTAAAATACACCTTTTTTTGGAATTAATGTATGGGAGAAAAAAATGAAAATAAAAGAAATAGAATCGATACCATTATCGAAAAAGAAAATTATTGTGAAAGAGATGTGTCTTTTATATAAAAAATTGAAACTTTTAGAAATAAATCAAAAAAATGGAAAAAAACTAATGAATGAAAATAAAATACAAGAACAAAAAATAGAAATATTGAAATCAAAATCAATATTTGAGAGTATTTTTGACTTACTAGATAAAAATCAGCAACTGATTATTCAAAAAGAATTTTTAGATAATATCAAAGAAGATTGAAGCAATGACTATTGATCCAAATCTACATTTTACAAAAGGAAAAATGATGCAATAAATACATTTTTGTTTTATCTTTATGCTTAACTTTCCTATAGTTCACAAAGAAATTCAACAAATAGATCCTCAAAAGATATCATCTTTTGAAGAAATAGAATATAAGCAAATGATAACAAAAATTTGATGAAGAAATAAACAAGAAATTACAACCGTACTTAAGAAAAATTCAACTGATGGAAAATTTACAATTATCATTAAAAACATTCCATTTACAAATAAAAGTTTTGTTGTATCTTTGAACAATAAAATAAATTATATGAGTCCGGATATTGAAAGTAAATCACAAAGTGATATCATCATCACTTCAAGTAATTTAAAAGGAACCTTGTTCAAAGATGTTTCTACTATAGCAATAGCTATAAATGCCAAAGTATCTTTGTATGACACATATGTTCCATTTAATAGAATCGATAGAGGTACTCATTGGGAAAGAATATCTGAATTAAATATTAAACTTAAAAAACATGATTTATCTAATAAAAGTTTTCTAATAAATGATGAAGGATTACTGGTCGAAACATATAGTTCAATTATTTTTATTCAAGATTTAAATAAAGTAATTGTAAAAAATGTTAAATCGCAAATAAAAATATTACCAAAAAAAATTGTTTCAGGCAAGCATAATATTAATATGTTTTGTATTATAAATCTATCAAGAACAGAGCCGCCATTAATTGTAGCAAAAACTATTGAAGGGCTAAAAATTCACAATGCTTTAAAAAAGAACAAAGTTATTTTTAACAAATCCAATAATGCAGAAGATTCTGTAAAAGGAATTTTAGGGAATATATCTTTTGTCGAAAACACTTATTATGATGCCAAAAATGAAAATACATATTCTGGAATTGGTTTGAATTCAAAAAAAGGTTACATAGTTCCTCACAATTTTAAAGGGGATATGATACCGATATTGAATGTGGACATTGATTCAATATCAAATATTTTAATTGGATTTTCTAATCCGATAAAAAATGCTTACCTAGATAAAGAAAGTGGTTTAATAAAATTGACTATAAATGAATCAATAGATTTGTATGATGATGATTACCAAGTTCAAAATACAATTTCAAATTTTAATTTTGCTAATGTAATTTCAGGAAATTTATCATTAATGGACATTATAAATTTAGAGAAAAATGTTTAAAAAGAAAACCAATAGAATTCTTATTAATTATAAGAAAATCTTAATGGTTTCTTTGCCAATAATAATAGTTGGTATTTCACTAGGTTGTTATTTCACCTTCAAGAATCAAAATAATGATAAAAAACCAATTTTAATTGTTGAATCACCTAACGTTGATGAATCGCAAGCAGTTTTTCCGATAATTAAATCAAGTGATTTTTATCACTTGATAGAATTCGAAAATGGAAAAGCATTTATAGGAAATAAAATGATAGCGGCAATTATAAAAGATATTGTAACTAGGTTAGGTACAGTTAATGGTGATATTAAATTTTATATAAAAGAAAATAGTGGTGTTGAAAAAATGATTTATTTTAAATGAATTTATCAAGAAAAAGAAATAAAAAAAACTTACATTATTCTAATAAATGCTCTATAATCTTTATATGATTAATCAAGATAAAGTTTTCGATATTATTAAAAAAAGAACAGACAAAAAATTTAACAATTCAACAGAAATTAAATTGCTTGGTCTAGACTCTTTAGATTTAGTTGAATTAGTTATGGAAATTGAAGATGCTCTAAATATTAAAATTCCTGATGAAGAATTAACAAATATTAAAACTATTGATGATCTGTTTAAGATTATTGAAGATAAATAATTTTTTTGTAAGGGTGTAGTTCAATTGGTAGAACAGCGGGCTTCAACCCCGCATGTTGTGGGTTCGAGTCCTGTCACCCTTGCCATTTTTTTTTGCTTTTTTTTGCTTTTTTTGTTATAATTTTAAAAACATAGATTTAGGAAGTGTTATTATGAAGGTCAAGCAAAAATATACTAATAGCATGAAGCAAAAAGTTACTAGAAAATATACTTGTACAAGAAGAGTGAATAAAGAGGGCAAAAAAATATGAGTTGTCTTAGAAGATGGAAGAAAATTTTATCGTATTTTTAAAAATCGTTCATTAGCAATAAGTTACTTTGTAAAATTAAAAACTATATATGCTGAAATGTTGGTGCAAGATTTAATAGAAAATGTTTTTTCTAGAATTGTTTTCACTAAATTAGAAACAGTTAAAAAAGGTTTAATAAAGGATTTTGAAGATTTTTTTGGTGGTATTGTCGAGGATAGTGATACATTATTTGATGAAGACATGTTTAATTTTGATAAAAAACCTAAAAAAACTAAAGAAAATGAAGATGAATATATTATAGTGAATGAATCTAAGATGATTTATGATTTTTCTTTTGTAGATGAACTTCTTCCTAAAGCAGAACCTTTGATAAAACCACTTGATATAAAAAATATAAAAATTGATCTTAGCAAGCAAGTTAAACCTAATAAAAAAATGGTTAGTGATGAATATTCTATTAAAATTTACCAAAGTGATTTAGATTTAAGTCATTATGTTTTTGGTGATGAATTTGATGAAAATCGCGAAAAAAAAGATAAACCTGAATAAAACAATTTTTTTAAGTAGTATCAAGCATTAAATTTGAGTAAAATCTTTTTTATTTTTGCTTAAATAATTAATATTTAAGCAAAATGCTTTATAATTTTAATTATTTAATATTTACCTAGGAGGACCTCATGAAAAAAACGAGACAATACACTTGTACAAGAAGAGTAAATAAAGAGGGTAGAAAAATATGAGTAGTTCTTGAAAATGATAAAAAATTTTATCGTATCTTTAAAACTCAATCATTAGCTATTGCTTATTTTAAACCTTTGAAAACTGGTGCTCAAATGATGGTTCAACAAGCTGATGGTAATAAGTTTACAAAAATAGTTTATACCATTGAAGAAATGTCAAAAAGAGGAATGAAAACAGCATCTAAAACAATTGAACACCAAGTTGTTATAGATAGTGATAAATTTTTTGATGAGACAAAATTAAAATCCAAAACACCAGAACCGAAAAAACCTAAAAAAGTTGTCCCAAAACCAGAACCAATAGTGATTGTTGAACCAGAACCAATAGTGATTGTTGAACCAGAACCAATAGTGATTGTTGAACCAGCTCCAGTAGTAATCGTTAAACCAGCTCCAGTAGTGATTGTTGAACCAGCTCCAGTAGTGATTGTTGAACCAGCACCAAGAGTTATTGTTGTCAAAGCTGAACCAATAGTTAAAGAAATTTATGTTGATAAAATTGTAAAAATAGATTCTAATACAGGAGAAATCATAACTGATGAAGAATTAGCTAGTTTATTAAAAACAATTGAAGATAATAAAATCATAAATAAATCTCTAGAGAAAGATTCTGATTTATTTTGAGAATTAGAACAATTAGATGAAGCTAGAATTAGTGAATTTGAAAAGCAAGATATGCTTAATACTTCTATTATTGATGAAATATTAAATAGAAAAAGTGTTGTTGAAAATTCATGAACAGAAGAAATTGTAACTTATACAGAAGAAAATTTTGACAATACAGATACTATAGAAAACACTATTTATGTTAAAGATAAAGTGCAAAAACCTATAGTTATTAACTCTCAAAAAATTATTTTTAGTGATGATTCTACAGTTAAAGAAACATCAACGATTGAGAGCATTATTGATAATAAAACAGAAAATTCAAATACCAAAAGTGTTGATTATGGAAGAATTAAAGAATATACTGATTATGAAAAAACACAAATTCAAAATTTTCAAAATGATTCTTCAATAAAAGAAGATTTTTCTGCGAAAATTTTAAAAACAGTTGATAAAGATAAAAGAAATAATATGAAATTTTGATTACTTACAGTTATTTTATCAATACTTATAATGTTGTTGATGGCAACGATTGTTTTATGATTTGTACCTATTGAAAATTTGAAATAAAAAATAACTAAGGAGATTCAAATGAGAAATAATACAGAAACAACATTTTTGATAATAATTTTAATATTTTCTTCTATCATTTTTTTAGTGGTTATATCTCCGGTTTTGTTTTCTTTGTTCAGAAAAATATTTTATGACAAAAAGAAAAATAAAGTTGGAACAAGTAGCAAAATAAGATTAATAAATCAAGTGCGTGAAGCTGTTGAATTTCTATCTAAAACTAAAACAGGAGCAATTATAACTATTGAAAATCTTGATGTTATTGATAACTTTAGAACAGATGGAATTATTTTGGATGCCAACATCTCTTCCTCATTAATTATTTCTTTATTTAATAAATATTCTCCATTACATGATGGAGCGATTATTATAAGAGATAATAAAATTTTATATGCGGCAACATACTATAAAATTACTAAAAAATCAATTGATAATAAATATGGCGCAAGACATAGAGCAGCTATGGGAATTAGTGAAATTTGTGATGCAACCACAATTATTGTTTCTGAAGAAACCGGTGGGGTAACTATTGCTAAAAATTCCGTTTTAACTCAAGTTGATATAAATGAGTTTCAAGAAAAATTAATCTTTTTTCTTCGTGATTAAAAAACATTTTAAATTATTAAATAATTACTAAAAGGAAAGGTTATTTTTATATGTTGAAAAATTTTAATAAAATACAAGAATTGATAAATGCAAAAGATATTGATTCAATAAGAACCTTTTCTGAACAATCAACAATGTCAGAAATTGCAGAAATTTTGAATCAATTAGATGATGATCAAAGTATTTTATTTTTTAGATTCCTAAAAACAGAAAAAGCTTCCGAACTATTTTCTCATCTAGATGAAGATATGCAAGAAAACATAATAAAAAATTTAACACAAAAAGAAACTTCTTCAATTATTAATGAGTTATACACAGATGAAATAGTAGATTTAATTGAAGAATTACCTACTTATCTTTCTGAAACAATAATGAAGAATGTAAAAAAAGCAACAAGAAACAAAGTTCATGAATTGCTTAAATATACAGAAAATCAAGTAGGTTCAATCATGTCTGTTGATATTATCTTGTTAAATAAGAAATATACTAATAAAATAGCTTTGCAAAAAATAAAAGAAAAACGTGAAGAATCAGAAATTTCACAAATATTTTTTGTTGTAGATAATGAAAATAAATTATTAGGAAGCATAACTTTAGAGGATATCGTTTTTGCAACCAAAGATAAAATAATTTTAGAAAATATTAAACCTATTGAAAGTGTTAATAATTTTCAAGATAAAGAAGAAGCTGCACAAATATTTATTTCAGAACTTTCTCCAATATTACCTGTTGTCAATGATAACAATATTGTTCTTGGTATGTTAACTCATGATGATGTAATTGATATTATAAATGATGAGGCTACTGAAGATATTTATAAAGGTTCAGGTATTAGTTCTAAAGAATTAACTCATTACCCAAAGGCTAAAATAATGTCGATAGTTAAAAGTCGTGTTTTTTGATTATTAATGTTAATGATAGGAGCTACATTATCTCAAATGATTATTGACTCTTTTTATCAAATTACAGAGCAATTTTTAAATTCTGCGATAAGTGTTACCATCACATCAACAGTTCTTATGGGCGGTATTTTAGCAATCATTCCCGTTATTTCTTCATCAGCAGGTAATGCAGGATCACAGGCCAGTTCTACGATTACTAGATCCATTGCCCTAAATGAATTAAAAAATATTAAACCTTCAAAGGTTATTTTGAAGGAATTTAAAGTTGGGGTTATATTGGGAATAATTTTAATGATTTCTAATTTTATTAGATTGATGATTTATTACTTAATAACTGGAGATTTATTGGGAGAGGATTTTAGAATTTATTTGGTTATATCGGCCGCTGCCTCTATAGCTTTATTTATAGTTATAATGCTTTCTAAAATTGCCGGATCTGTGGTTCCTATACTAGGGGTAAAATTAAAAAAAGATCCAGCTGTTATGGCATCGCCTGTGCTAACAACACTAATTGATGCACTATCAACACTAATATTTTTTGGAGTTACACTCTTAATGTTATTATTATTAATATAAATCTTAATATTTGCTTTAATTGTTTGGTATAATATTTAAAAAAATGGGGAAGTACTCAAGTGGCTGAAGAGGCGCCCCTGCTAAGGGTGTAGGGGGAGCAATCCCCGCGGAGGTTCAAATCCTCTCTTCCCCGCCATTTTTTTTTGCTTTTTTTCGAACATATTAAAATATAATTATGTTTAAATGAAAAAGAATTTACGTTGAATAATAGAAATCCTCATATTAATAATTACACTTATAACAGTATCCTTGTTAATTTTGATGGGTAAAATTGGAATCATGGGATTTATAATAACTCTTATCATTTCCTATGTTTTGAATATAGTGCTTTCCATTTATATTTTTACTCATGAAAGAAATTTTGAAACTAAGATATCGTGATTGCTTTTCATAATTTTAATACCTATAATTGGACATATTACATTTTTATTTTTAGGACGAAAAAACATATTACAAATTTCCAAAAAAGAATATGAAAAAGAATTTCAAAAGTTTGCCAATCCCAAAATTAAGTCAGTGAACTCAATGTCTGTCAAAAATTATTCAGAAAATAAAATTTCTGCCGTGACTCAAAGAAAATGAAAACCAGCTTTTTTTAAAATTTATAAACATGGTTTTGAATCTTATAAATTTTTATTTAAAGATATTGAAGCAGCAAAGCACCACATACACATTCAAATGTATATTGTCAAACCATCAGAAACATTTGATCAATTTAAAGCTCTTTTAATTAAAAAAGTAAATCAGGGTGTTGAAGTTAGAATTCTTTTGGATGATTTTGGTAAATGATCTTTTGATGATTATGAAATTAAGGATATGACAAAACAAGGAATTCAAATTAAAATATTTAATAAAATCACATTTCCCTTCATCAACATTAAACAATCATTTAGACTTCATAGAAAAATGATTATTATAGATGGTAATATCACACATACAGGTGGAATGAATATTAGTGATGAATATTCATCTTTTGATAAAAAATATGGTTATTGAGTGGATATCAATGCAAGAGTAACTGGCGAAATATCTAATGATTTCTCACAATTATTTTTATTTAATTGATTTCAAATTTCACAAGAAAACCTAGATATTGAAAAATACATTATTAAACAAAAGATTTCAAATACTAATTCAAAAACATTGATGTTTGAAGAAGGACCAAACGTTTCTGAATATATATTGGAAAAAACACTAATTAACACCATATCTTTCGCTAATAAAAAAATTAGAATTGCCACCCCTTATTTTGTACCTTCGAAAAAAATTATTGAACAATTCAAATTTGCTTTATTAGAAGGTGTTGAAGTAGAAATTTTTATTCCAGGAAAAGCAGATAAAAAATATATTTTAGAAGCAACTCATTTATTTCTAAATGAGCTTATTTTACTTGGCGCAAAGGTTTATGTATTAAAAGATATGTTTCTTCATTCTAAAATTGGAACATTTGATAATTCTTATGGTTATTTAGGAACAATAAATTGAGACATGAGGACATTTTATTCTAACTATGAGTTATTGAATTTTGTTTCAGGAGATGTTGTTTTAGAATTGGATGCCATATTTGATGAATATAAAATATACTCCACTATTTTATTACCTAAAATGAAAAAAAGCAAATCACCAATTAAAATTGTGAAATTTTTCTTAATAAAAATTTTCGCTCCTTTAATGTAACTTATTTTAATTGAAAATAAAATATATTTAGTATTATTTAGTAATTAAGAATTGCAAAAACAATTAGGAGTCTTTATGAAAATATTAACATTAATTTTGGAAGGTTATCAAGACATTGAATTATCAGGTGTTATTGGCACAATTAATAATTCTGGACAACTAGAACAAAATACATATTTTAACCCTGATGGGAAAACAAATGTTTTTGGATCTAACAAAATCGGTTCTATTGCAACAACATCTATATATGATGTTAAAGATTATGATGCAATTTTTATTCCTGGCGGAAAATCAGCATTAGAGTTGCGTGTTAATCAAAAAGCGATAGATACAATACAAAACTTCATTAATAATGATAAATATGTGATTGCCATTTGTGATGCCGGAAATGCCATTTGTGATGCTAAATTATTATGTGATAAAAAATATTCTTCTTACCCCATCCAAGGAATTGAACAAAAGGCATGTTCAAATAGAGAAAGCCAAGCGGAAATAACTGTTGATGGCAAATATATAACAGGAAGAGGGCCTTCTTCATCTTTGGAATTAGGTTTAAAAGTTATCGAAATTTTAATTTCAAAAAATAAAAGTAATGAAGTTAGAGCTGGATTATTTGCTTAAGTTTATCATTCAATTTTTAATATTGATATTATTTAAAAATTATTATAAAGTAAGAGTAAAATAATAATAGGTAATTTATTTACCTAGGATATTTATGAAGTATATTAATCTTGAAAAAAACATCTTAAAAGTATGATTAATACTAGTAATAATGACTTCTATAGCACTTGCTATTGCTTCAATTATTAGTTATACATATTTAACAGGTTTTTTGTTAGGTTCATTAGTATCAATATCGATTTTTTTTGCTAATAGTTTTTTTTTAGGAAAATTATTAAGCACTAAAAAAACTTTCAAAAAAACATTCATCATTTCATTTATAAAATTTTTATTAACATCTTGTTTATTGATAGGAACTTTGATATCTATTATTTTTATTAATAAAGCTTTTAATAATAGCAATGATTCTTCTTTGAACATAGATGGAATTTTCAATTTTTTTACAGTATTTGTAGGATTATTGACATTTCAAATAAGTATATTAATTTATCATATTTTAGATTATGTGATTCAAAAATGAAAAAAGAAAAAGGAACAACATGGGGCAATTAGGTAGTAATTTATTTGAATGAATTCAACCACAATTAATAACATTGATTTATGTTGTTATTGTTATTTCTGTTTTATCAATAGTGGTGTATGTTAAAGTCAAAAAAGTTAAACCTGATGAATCCCCAAAAGGAATAGCATTAATTGCTGAACAATATGTTGGAGTATTTGATTCTGAGTTTGTTGCTTCGACAGAAGGAAGGATAGATCGTGTCGGCCCCTATATATTTACATTAGTAACTTTTATGATTGTCGGTAACACATCTGGATTCCTTGCTTTAGAGCCGATTGCAACTTCATATTCAATACCTTTGATATTAGCAATAGTTTCTTGGTTGGGAATATATGTTTTTGGAATTATGCATCAGCGATTAACATTTTTTAAGAAATTTATTAATCCCATTGAATTAATTGGTCAATTTTCACCGTTAATATCATTGTCATTTCGGATATATGGAAATATATTAGGTGGTGCCATAATGATGTTTTTGATTTATTACGTTTGTAGTGTAGCTTGAGGAATAATTCCTGTGGTGGGTGAAGTTAATTTATTAGGAATGGTGATCGCTCCGTGATTCCATATGTATTTTGATTTATTTGGGTCATTAATTCAATCTTATATATTCGCTTTGCTAACGTGTATATATTGATCAACAGAAGTTGAAGGCGGAGAAGAAGTGCTAGAAGCAAAAAAAATCGCTAAAGAAGCTAAATTACAAAAAAAAGAAAGTAAAAAAACAAGTAATCTTGTTTTAAATTAAAAGGTAAAATTATGAATAATATGCAATATGGATTAGTAGCTATCGGAGCAGGCGTTGCGATAATAGGTGTAGTAGGAACTGGTCTAGGACAAGGTTATGCAACAGGTAAGGCCGTTGAATCTGTTGGTCGTAATCCTGAAGCTGAAGCGAAAATTAGAAAAATGTTAATAATGGGGCTTGCGATTACGGAATCTGCTGCGATTTATGCATTTGTTGTTTCGATATTATTGGTTTTTGTTTACAATGGAACAGTAACAGTAGCGCCAGCTGCATAAAACTAGGAAATTTATGAACGAAGATATAGTAATAGCAATAAAAGAAATTATTTCAAAAGAAGCGACCAAACCCAATCCGGGAGACATCAATGATATGGTAGATGGATTATTTCCATCTATATATATAATGATTGCAACAATTGGTGCCTTTTTAGTTACACTTATTATTTTATCGAAGTTACTTTATGGACCTGTTAAAAAAATGATGAAAAAAAGACATGATTTCATTCAAAAAAACATTGATGATTCAATTAATTCAAAAAATGATTCTGTAAAGATTAAATCAAAGGCAAAAAATGAATTAGTTCAATCTAAAATAATTGCTGAAGAAATTATTTCTAAAACTAAAAAAGAATCTGAAATATTAAAGCAAAATTATATTGATGAAGGTAAGCAAGAAGCTAAAAGATTAATTGATGAAGCAAATGTTTCAATCAACTATAAAATGTTAAAAATGGAAGAAAATAAAAATAATGAAATAATTGATATGGCAATATTAATTTCTAAAAAAATTATTTCTAAAAATGTTGATGAAAATTTGGTTAAAGAATATTTAGATTCTTATATCAAAGGTGAATAAATGAATAGAGAAAAAAAAATAATTGGATATTCCTTAGCTTTATTTTCTATTGCTGAAGAAGAAAATAAGATTAATGAATATTTTCAAAATGCCAAGATAATACTTGAAGCATTATCTGATACTAGTTGTTTGCCATTAATTGATATTCTTAATTCAAAAAATTTAACAACAATTCAGAAAGAGCAAATAATTGATGAAACCTTTAAGGATGTAGAGAAATATTTTTCCAATTTTTTGAAATTAATAATTTTGAAAAATAGAGTAAAATCAATCATCAATATTTTACAAATATTTGTCAAATATTGTTGTGAAAGTTTGGGTATCAAAGAAGGAATCATATATTCAGTTTCCTTGCTTGATGTTGCTAAAATTCGAGAAATTGAAAAAAAAATTTCATTGGAACAAGGAAGTAAGATTAGTTTGAATAATTTGATAGATAAAGAATTGATATCAGGAATCAAAATAGTTATAGATAATAATATAATTGAAAATTCAGTAATTTCAGATTTAGAAGAAATGAAAAAAATGTTAAAAGAGGTTAGAAAATGGGATTAAAAGCAAGTGACATATCAGCGGTTATAAAAAAACAAATAAAAGAATACTCATTATTACTTACTAAAACAACTGAAGTAGGGGAAATTTTATCTATAGGAGATGGAATTGCCTTAGTTTCAGGATTAGACAATGTTAAATTAGGGGAATTATTAGATTTTGGATCAGGTACATTTGGAATGGCTCTAAATTTAGAAGAAGAGTCTGTTGGAGTTGTGCTAATGGGAGAAAACGACAATATTATAGAAGGTAATCAAGTTAAGAGAACTCAAAAAGTAGTATCAGTTCCTGTCGGTGAATCTTTGATGGGTCGTGTGGTTAATGCGTTAGGTCAATCTATTGACGGAAAAGGTGAAATAATTGCGGAAAAATCACGAACTATTTTTAGAGTTGCTCCAGGAGTTATGACAAGAGAAACAGTTAATCAACCTCTTGAAACAGGACTGATTGTTATTGATTCTTTAATTCCAATAGGAAAAGGTCAAAGAGAATTAATTATTGGAGATCGTCAAACTGGAAAAACAGCAATAGCAATTGATACAATTTTGAATCAAAAAGGTAAAAACGTTATTTGTATTTATGTAGCTATTGGTCAAAAAAATTCAACAGTTGCACAAATTGTAAAAACCTTAGAAATCAAACAAGCAATGGAATATTCAATAGTAGTCTCGGCAGGAGCATCTGAATTTGCTCCACTACAATACCTTGCGCCATATAGTGCTGTGACAATGGCTGAAGAGTTTATGGAACAAGGTAAGGATGTCTTAATTGTTTACGATGATCTTTCAAAACACGCTGTTGCTTATAGAACCTTATCTTTATTATTAAGAAGACCGCCTGGTCGTGAAGCTTATCCAGGTGATGTGTTTTACTTGCATTCACAATTATTAGAAAGAGCTGCTAGAGTTAATGAAAAAAATGGCGGCGGGTCAATAACTGCATTACCAATTATTGAAACTCAATCAGGAGATATTTCAGCTTACATTCCTACAAATGTAATTTCCATTACTGATGGCCAAATTTTTACTAGAGAAAGTTTGTTTAATTCTGGACAACGTCCAGCAGTAGATATTGGATTTTCTGTATCTAGAGTTGGTTCAGCTGCACAAATCAAAGCAATTAAACAAGTAACTTCATCTTTAAAGTTAGAATTATCTCAATATAATGAAATGCAATCTTTTGCCCAATTTTCATCTGATCTAGATGATTCTACAAAAAATATTTTAACTCATGGAAAAAAAGTTTATGAAATGTTGATTCAAAAACAATATGATCCAATTTCTCAAATATCTCAAACAATAGTTTTGTTTTCTATTAAACATAAATTAATAGAAACAATTCCCTTGGAAGAAATCAAAAAATATAAAAATGAACTTATTGAATTCTTTAAAGTAGATTCTGAAGCAAGTGTTTTGAAAAAAGAAATCAAAGATTCAAAAGAAATTTCACAAGTGACTGAAGATGGATTAATAGCATCAATTACAGAATTCAATAAAAAATTTTTACTTGGTGTAGTTTCTACTAAAGAAACTAATATTGCTGAAGAAATTGATAATTCTAAAGATAAAAATTTAGAATTAAAAGGCAAGGAATAAGACATGGCATCATTGCAAGAGGTTAAATCTCGGATTTCTTCTGTTAATACAACTAGAAAAATAACAAAAGCAATGGAACTTGTTTCAACATCTAAATTAAGAAAAGCTAAAAAAAATTATGAAGAAGTCGCTTCTTATTCTTCAAGGATTGAAGATATTTTTCATAACTTGAATACCAAAATAAAAGATTGAAATGCTATAATCAAACTAGATCCCTCATTGCCAAGAGTGTTCATCATTATTACTTCTGACTTGGGTTTGTGTGGCGGATATAATAATAATATTTTTAAGTTATTTAGAGAAAATGTTACTGAAAGTGATTTTGTTATTATTTTAGGAAACAAAGGAGTAAGATATATTTCTAAAAATTTTAAAGAAGAAAATATTTTATTAAAATTTTCACATATTGGTGATGATCCTGATTATAATGTAGTAACATTAATTACTAATAAAATATCTTCTTTCCTATTTGCAAATAAAATTCACTCCATTCATATGTTAGATACAAAATATATAAACAGTTTGACTTATGAAGCAGAAGACAGGAAAATATATCCTTTTTCAAGAAGACCAACAGAACTTCTTTCAAAGCAAAATACAATTAATAATTCAATAGAATTTGAGCCAAACCCACAAACTGTCATTAAGAAAGCATTACCTTTATACTTAGGAGCACTAATTTATTCTTCAATTGCATCTTCTAAAGTTTCAGAAGTGTCAGCGAGAAGAATTGCGATGGAAAATGCCACAGATAATGCCACAGATATCATAGAATATTTAGAAAAAGAATATAATAAGGAAAGACAATCAAAAATAACACAAGAAATTACAGAAATAATAGCGGGGTCAGGAAATGAATAAAGAAGTAGAAAAAAATTCAGGAAAAATAGTGCAAATATTAGGTCCGGTTGTTGATGTTAGATTTAATAATTCTAAATTACCTTCGATGTTAAATGCTTTGGAATTAAATTATGAAGGTCATAAGTATATTTTTGAAGTAGCGCAACATATTGGGGACAATACTGTAAGAACAATTTCCATGGGAATTACAGAAGGTTTGATAAGGGGACTAGAAGTATTTGATACTGGTAATGCCATCACTGTTCCTGTTGGTAAACAAGTGCTTTCGAGAATGTTCAATGTTCTTGGAGAACCAATTGATGAATTACCATCACCTGATTGAGAAAAAAGAATGCCAATTCATAGAGCTGCTCCAACATATGAAGAACAAAAAGCCTCTTCAGATATTTTAGAAACTGGAATCAAAGTTATTGATTTATTAATACCTTATGTTAAGGGTGGAAAAATTGGTTTATTTGGTGGTGCTGGAGTTGGTAAAACAGTTTTAGTGCAAGAATTAATCAACAATATTGCCAAAGAGCATGGAGGATTATCTGTTTTTGCTGGAGTTGGTGAAAGAACTCGTGAAGGAAATGATCTTTATCACGAAATGAAAGCATCAGGTGTTTTAGAGAAAACTTCATTAGTATTTGGTCAAATGAATGAACCTCCTGGCGCTAGAATGCGTGTTGCTTTATCTGGACTAACAATGGCTGAATATTTTAGAGATGTATTAAATCAAGACGTTTTATTATTTATTGATAATATTTTTAGATTTACGCAAGCGGGTTCAGAAGTTTCTGCACTGTTAGGAAGAATGCCGTCTGCTGTTGGTTATCAACCAACATTGGCAACAGAGATGGGACAACTTCAAGAAAGAATTACATCTACTAAAAGAGGTTCAATCACTTCTGTGCAAGCAGTTTATGTTCCTGCTGATGATTTAACTGATCCAGCACCAGCAACAACATTTAATCACTTAGATGCCAAAACTGTTTTAGATCGTAATATAGCTTCTTTAGGAATATATCCTGCCGTTGACCCTCTTGGTTCAACTTCGAGATTATTAGATCCATTAATTATTGGTAATGAACATTATGAAGTCGCAAGAGCGGTACAACAAATTCTTCAAAGATTCAAAGAATTACAAGATATTATTGCTATTTTAGGAATGGATGAATTATCGGAAGAAGATAAGTTAATTGTTCATAGAGCGAGAAGAATTAGAAATTTCCTTTCACAACCATTTGATGTTGCTGAAAAATTTTCAGGAATTCCAGGTAAATTTGTAAAGCTCCCTGATAATATTAGAAGCTTCAAAGAGATATTGTCTGGAAAGCATGATGATTTATCTGAAGACTCATTCTTATATGTTGGAACAATTGAAGAAGCAATGGAAAAAAATAATAAAAACAAAAAATAAAAGGATTCTTTATGGCTAGTACTACACATTTAAAAATATCAACTCCCAAAGGGATATTTTTTGATGGTGAGGTGGATATAATTACTGTTAAAACAGCAAAAGGATTCATTGGTATCCAAAAAAATAGATTGCCCTTTATAAGTAATATTGAAATTTCTACAATGTATATTAATTCTAAAGCATCTAATAAAGAAAAAATTTGCGCTATCGGTGGTGGACTTATTTATGTGGAACGAGAATATATAGATATTTTTACTGATGACATAGCTTACAAAGAAGATCTTGACGAAATGTTAATTCAAAACTTAATAATGGAAACTGAGAAAAAATTAAAAGCAAAAATATCTGCTTCAGAAACTATTAGAAACGAATTGTTGCTTAAAAAAGCCGCTAATAAAATGGCGACTATTAATATGAAATAAATATTTTAAGTTGTATAAACCTAATTTTGATTGTTTTAATTTTCTTGTATCAACACAGTTTAAATATATTTTAAGTTGTATAAACCTAATTTTGATTGTTTTAATTTTCTTGTATCAACACGGTTTAAATATAGTTTTGGTTTAGATAAAAATTCCTCTAAACTCAAAACTTCCATGTAATGATCACTATCAACAGCACTTGATCTTAGTTTGTTGATGTTATTGATGTTATCATGAATAATTGGAAAAGAAAACAAGTATGGGTTTTCTAAATACTTTTTGAAAAATTCTTCAGTATAAGCAATAATGATTGAATTGTGCATTTTATGTTGATTTCAAATTAAAGAATTTTTCAATTCTTCATAATTTCAAGCAGATTGATTAATATCATTTCTTTTCAATAAAAAACTATTGTGTGTTAGAAAATCACTTGATAATAAAAGGATGGTAACACCACAATCAGCAATTTTTTCTAAAATTTTTTCTTTGTTTTGCACTGAAGGGAAATCATGTTTATCATCTATGTCAAATGAATCATGTGTTCTTTTAATTTTACGAAGACCTTCGGTTAATTGTTTAACCGCATGTCTACCTTCATCACTTTTTGAAGATGAGATAAAAATTCTATCTGTAATCATAATATTTCCTTTTTAAATTTATTAATGTATATTAACATTATTATACACAAAAAAATATTAAAATTTAAATACTTTTATTATATAATTATCTAAATATCATTATGGAGGGTTATGAAAAAGTCACTTTTTTTTATTGGTTCAATTCCCCTTATTTCATTACCTATAATTGCTGTATCTTCTTGTTCTACAACAACTTCAGAGACTGATTTTCAATCACAATATGATTTATTTACACCCGATTTAGTTAAGCAAGAACAAGTTTCTCAAAATTTATTGTTATCCATTGACAATAGTAATGTCGGTAATATTTACTCTACACCTACAAATCTTTTTCCTGAAATTGATTTTTCATTTTCTTTTGATAAAGATGAAAAAGAAAATTCTTTAATACTATATGTGCAAATTTATGATTATCAAGGTCAAGTTATTCAATACTCTGAACAAACAGAGAAAAAAGAAATAACTAAAATTACAAATTTTCAGAAGTTACCTGAAATAGAACAAAGAGAAATTGATGCACAATATTCTAATTTTAACTCCTTAATTTTAACTGGCAATCCTGAAACACTACCTTCCTCAATAAAAAATTTCCGAGATATTGCTGGGTCTGATGTTTATCAAGAAAATCTAGTTAAATATAATTATTATTTCGAATTTACACCAAGTAACATCGAAGGAAATTTAGGTATTTCTTTAAAACTAACTACAAAATCCGGCTATCCCTTGAGACCAACTCAAACAATTATTTCTACAAGCAAAAAAATAACAGGTTTTATGTCTGAAAAAATTTATCAAGAAAATATTGATGGCCTTTATAAGGGTGTAAACGAAATTAAAAGCATCAATCTTAATGATCCTAATTTTGTGACAATTAAAGATAAATATTTTGCATCTGGAATAACTGATACAGCAGGTCTTGTGGCACTTTATAAAGAATTGCAACCACTTCAAGAAGGCATAAATATACCTTGTTTTTTAGAACATAAACCTGATTGTGATTGCAAATTCGATGCTAAAATTTTCTTAGAATCATTTGATTACAATCAAAGATTAGATATTACTATTAATTTTTATGATAAAGTATCTAAAGAATTGGTTAATCCTAGTTCAGGTATTTCTCGTTCAAGAAATATTTCAGGATTTCTAAAGCCATCAAATGAAATGTTGAAAGCGACAATGGATGCTTATGACAAATATAATCAATTTCGTGCAAAAGAAGAATTTTGAACAACTCTTCCAAGTGTGCATGCAGGTGTTACAAATATTTCGGAAATTTCAAATATAGATGCAAAGTATATTACTGAATTTTCTGTTAGTGTTGACTCTTATCCGACAGAAGAAGTTCCTGAAAGTACATTACAAACATTCAACTTTAGACCACAACCATTTGTGTTAAAAACTAATGATGCCACCGGACTTATTTCTTCTGAAGTGACTTTGGAAGTAAAAATTGGTACTGGACCAGAAGCTAAATGAATCAAAATAAAACCACCTTCAACTGTTAGAGAAAGTGATGGGAAACCAATCTTTGGAAAATCAAAAAGCGAAACCAATTTTTACATTACTGGTTTTTTGACTACACAACTAAAAAATGTTAATGATTTATACGAAAAATTAAATAATAAAATTGTAGTTTCAAATAATTTAGTACTTACAAAAGCGAAAAATTCTTCAGAATTTGAAAATGTAGATTTCCCAGCGCTTTGATTAAATTTATACACAGAAACATTAGATCCTTTAGGAATTGAAATTATTAATGATATTTTTAAAATTAAATACACAATTTCCGATAATATATCTGCTTCTGTATCAGGTAATAAACTTTATAAATGAGTGAGTGTCCAAGCTTCTGTTAATTCTATATTTACAGAATATGAATATGAATTTTTAAATATTAATAATTTGAATCCAAAACCAAACTTTAAATTTGATTTTGTCATAGAACTTGATAGAGTTTAATTTTTTAAATTAACGCATTTTTTAAGATTAAACCAAAAATAATACCAACGCAAAAAGCTAAAAACAAACACATAAAAAAAATAGTAGGTTTGTTCAGTTCTATTTTTTTCTTTGTTTTAATTTTTTTAACTTTCATGATTATCTCCCATTTAAATATTTATTTTTATAAAAAACTATTTATTGGCCTGACAACATCAATGATACTAGTTGTGATTTCTGTTTTGATTGATATTTTAAAGTTGATGTTATCTCCTGTAATGGTTGTTCCACTAAAGTCAATTTGAAAAGTTGGCTTCTTAGTTCATTTATATTCTTTTAGTTTCATGATATTGTCATAACCAACAATAACTTCGCTATCAAAGTAATAACCATCACCTTTTTTAATTGAGTTAATAAAAGCTTCTTTATCTGTTACTGGTTTTGAAATTAAAGCAACGTTTTCTTGAGATGAATCTAATGCAATTGCCTCAGAAAAAAGTGTGATTAGTTTTTCCTCGAAAGCATTTTCAGTTGCAAACTCAGGAAAGTAAATTGTTTTTACAAAAGAAGCTTTGTCATTAAATTCTGTTCCAATAAAAATTTCTGCTTTAATCTTTAGTTTGTTCTTATCGTTAGTTGCTTCTTTGATGTTTAAACTAAAACTAGTCCCGTCAGGTAATATTGGTGTATCTAAAACTATTGGTAATAATGTTAATGACAAATTATCTATAGCATCTTTTTGATCTGCCACAATTTTTGCCGTTATAATATTTCTAGTCAAATCAAATTCAGCAAATTCATTAATTAATGTTAAAGTAATTTTATCTTTAAAAATATCAGTAGAACCTTGACTCATTTCTCTTATCTCTGTCATAGCAATACCATTTGGAGTTTCATCAAAGGGAACATTCGTAACTTGTCCATTTCCTTTAATTACAAAAAATTCTTCATATTCCAAGGGAGTTCCTGAACCCGATCTAATATATATTTTGAATTTCGGAATAGAAGAGTCTTGTTCATCAGGAAAAACAGAATCGGATTCTTCGCTAATTCATTCTTTGAAGATATATTCTACACCCGCTGTTGAAGCTCTATTTTTAAAAGAAAAAGGAAGTTCTAAGGTAAATGCTCCAGTTCTATAATTTTCTAATACAGTTCCAACCTTATCTGTTTTTTCAGGTTTGGTATATTTGAATGCTTCTCCTAAACCTGTTTGATTTTCACTTTTTTCAATAAAATTCTTAACTTTTGATACATTGTCATCAACACCGGTTTCAACAGGAAAACCAGATATTTCAAATGATTGGTATGTTTGTTGGAAATAATCCCTATCTAATTCACCCTTACTAAAATCAATATAAACAATTAACTTGCTAGGATCTACAGGATCTTGCTTTTGACTAGCTATAACTCAATTAACATTATTTATTTCAGCTGGTGTTAGTCCTGAAATAATATCTTCTTTTTTAATAGATTTAGCAAAAGTTCCGGGCTTTATTGCAGTTTGGCTGGCATCTGTGTAAAATTCAGGTTTTAATTTTATAGAACTTTTAAATTTAGCTTTAACATCAAGCACATCACTTTCTAATTGTGTCTTTTTGAAACCGTAAAAGTTTAACCCGGTAAGAGTAATTTTTTCTTCTACTCTACTTGAGCCTTCTCCCTTACCAAATCATATGTTAAACTCAGGTACAGAAGAATTATAATAACTAGGAAACACACCGTAACCGCCATCACTTTCATTGTATCTTTTTATGAAAACATCAATTCCTTGTTTTTTAGCAAAAAAGTTAACTTTGCTAGGTACTTCAAATCTAAAGTAATCATTTTTATATGCATCTGTAATTAAAAGATCTTTATAATTAGTTATTTCAATTCCACCACGCATTAACTTGACTGATTTATCAAAATCAGAATTACTAAAAAAATCTTCTTGCCCTATATTTGTAACAAAAGCAGAAAGTATTTTTGAGTTTTCCATTTTTACAGTGTATGGGACTTCCATTTTATCTACAAAACTCAATCCAGCACCTAATCCAACACCAATTGCTGAACAACTTACCATTGCGGTTAAAGAGATAATTTTCATTTTTTTATTAATCATAAATTTAATTATATAAAATTATCTTGATTTTATGATTAATTTAATAATATTATAATCTTAATCTTCTTTTAAATTCAATTGCAATTTTAGATTGTAATTCTTCATTGAGAGGTTGGATTGGAACAATGCTGATTGTTTCAATTTCATAAAATGATTTAACAACTTCTGGTTCATCTTCATCTTGAAAATAATTTTCTAAAATAAAATCATATTCTCCCTTAGAAGTTGGTGTATAGTTTACATAATCAAAATTGTTTAATGAAGGCAATATACTTCAATCAATGCCTTCGTTTGTGGCAATTTCAGCACTAATTTCTTCTTTGGTCATAAATTTACCACGAAAAAAAATTTCATTCATTTCTTGTAAAAGTTTCACTTGTTTTTCTGGTGAGATTGATGAAGAAACTACAAATCCATCAATGAATGAAGGAGAATTTTTAGGTTTAACTAGTTTGATAGTTCCATTTGCTACATTTTCAAAATTATCGTCTGACCAATATGCATCCAAAGCATCGCCATTAAATAAATATGAACCTTTTATAGAAGATTTGCTATCTATTGTTGATTGCAGAACAACATCTGAATCATCTTCAAAAATATTAACTTTGCTATTATTTATTGTAGAACCAGTTCCTCGTTCTATAATTTGGGCAAATTCATCAATTCTTTGAACGTAGTTTTCATTAGTTAATTCAGTGTTGAATATCCCATCATTACTAATTTCAGAGCCAACAACACTATTTTCAATTGCTGCGTTTGTTCATGCTCAGACATCCACTCCCTTATTAGACAATTCTTTCAATATATTAATATATGAAAAATCATTATTGAAATTAGGGATATTGTCATTAATCTTCTTTGAGTTATACATAAAAACTTTGTTATTTAATCAAATAGGAACTAGGTATTCATAAAAATGATCAACTAAACCATCACCATCAACATCACCTTTAATTTCTGAATTAACTCCTAAGTATTTATCAAAAAAATCCAATTGCTTATTTGTTTGTTCTGAATAAAATGATTTAGGATCAGTAATTCCGAACGCTGAATTAAAATCAATTTTCGAAATTTTTTGAGAATTGATTAAATCAACCAACATATAATCAGTTGATATTCCACCAATTGCTTTATTATTATCAATTGCATGATTGAATTCAGAATTATTTTTATACTCTTTGTATGAATAATTTTGTTGAATTTTTGGAATCATATCTGGATTTACATATGATTGATAATTATATATTGCTGGTTTGTAAGGATTAACACTTTTATACACAATTGCACCAGTTAAAATTCCAAAAAAAGCAACAGGAGCAACTATTCAAGATAATATTTTTTTAATATTCATATTTTTTTTCCTTTTTCTTTCTTGAGCTTTTAATAAATAAACCAATATTAACTGAAATAACAGCAATCAACAAAATTGAACCAATAGCAAGTGCTCAAGATTGAAATCTACCTTGATATAACTCAGTTCCAATTGTTTCAGAATTAGATGCTATAGAGGTAATTATGAAATCATCAAAACTCAATACCATTGAAACTATTAATGTAAATGAAATTGAAGGCAACATATATATAAAGTAAGTTTTAAATCAAGTTCTTACTTTTGGATAACCCAAATCATAACTCGCTTCAAAAATGGATTTATTAAATTTTTCACTTTTTGGATACATAATTAAAATGCCATAAGGTAATATCATAACTACATGTCCCATCACTGCCCTAAAAAATCCCTCAGATTCAGATGATAAAACACCAAAAGCCATCGAAAAGAATAAAGCAAGAGAAATGCCGATGATGACATCAGGATTAATGATAGAAATGTTGGTAGAAACATTTCTAACAATTTTGATGGTTTTACTTTTTTGCTTTCAAATACTAAAAACAGTTAATAGTGAAAAAACAATAACAATAAAACTAGACAAAGTTCCTAGTAGTAGAGAACTCATGAATGCTGCTATTACTTTATTGGAAAATAAATTTTGATAAGCTTCTCAAGTAAAACCATTTCAATGTGTAAAGGTGATAAAGCCCTTATCGCTAGTTTGATTAAAGCTAAATATAGCAGCAAAAAAAAGTGGGATATAAAATATAATTAATATTATTAATACATAAAAATATTTAGAAAATTCTTTAAATTTAGTCATTGATACCACCTTTGATTTTTTGATACAATCAAGGAATTGAATTGATGAAAACATAGATTGCTCCTACAGAAAAAATCGTTATCATAACAACTGTGGATGCTTTTTGCATATCAAATCCATTTGAAGGATTTGCCAAATCATTAATAATATTTCCTAATAATTTATTTTGTTCAGAATTGATAATTAATTTATCACTGACCGCAACACTTAAAACACTCATTAAAAACACAATGGTAATACCCGAGCAAATTGCTTTCATTCCATAAGGAATAACCACCTTAATGAAAGTTTGTATTTTGGTATAACCTAAATCTTCTGATGCATCAATTATATTTTTGGGCATATTAGAAAACACAACATACAAAGGTATGATCATAAATGGTAAATTTAAATAAACCAATCCAATGATTAAAATTCCGGAATTATTCAATGATCTTTCATCAAAAACATAGGTGAAAAATCCCTTTAGAGCTAATATCTTGACTAGAGTAAAAATAAATAATGGTGCCAATATTAAAGATAAGACTCCTAATTTTAGATTTTTATTTTTGATTGACAAAATAATATATACAAAAGGTAAGGCGATTAGCAAGCAAATGATTGAACTACCAATTCCGATACCAAGGGATCTAAAGAAAATAACTCAAAAAGTAAAATCTTTTAAGATTTCAGTATTATCATAATCAGGACTTGCTCCTTCAGGTATTAAAAAAGATGTTATACAAATAAAGAGTAATGGTACAAAAATAAACAATATAAAAAAGATTGCATAAGGTACAAATAGAAATGATTGTCTATTAATATTATTGAGATATTTCAATATCCACCTCCTTGGTTAAATTTTTTTCTTTAATCATCAAGTGCATTGAAGTTATTGTTCAATCTAAATGAACCTTATCTCCTTCGTCATAATCATTTGTTGATTCAACAATAAAATTACATTTTTCAGTTTCAACAATAGTAATGTAATAACTTCCTTTGTAAGTAGAAGAAATAACTTTACCGCTAATCAAACCACCTGATTTTTTGATAAGAATATCTTCAGGCCTTATTAAAACATCTACTTGATCGTCTTTTTGGAATGTATATTTTTGTTTTCAAAATTTATTTTCTTTGTCTAAAAAAGAAACAGTTGAATCATCAACTATGATGCCATCAAACATATTGTAATCACCAATGAATTGAGCAACTCATTTATTTTTCGGATAATCATATATTTCTTTTGGTGTATCGAATTGATCAATTTTACCATTTCTAATAATGGCAATTCGATCTGATAATTGCAATGCTTCTTCTCGATCATGAGTGACAAAAATAAAGGTAATATTTAATTGTTTTTGTAAGTCTGATAAAAGCACTTGCATTTTTTCTCTTATCTTAGCATCTAAAGAAGAAAGAGGTTCGTCCAACAACAAAATTTTTGGTTCAACCGCAATAGCTCTTGCCAAAGCTACTCTTTGTCTTTGACCACCAGAAAGTTTATCAATTGATTTCTTTTCATGACCTTCTAACTCAACTAACTTTAATGCTTCAAGCATTTTAGAATCTAATTCTTCTTTGGTTATTTTTCTTAATAAATATTTTTTATTGAATTTATTTGTTTCTTGATTAACATATGTTTCTCAATAGGAATATTTAAAATCAGAATCATCTAATCAATTCTGAATTTTAGCTTTTTGTTTTGGGGGCATTTTTTTATTTTCTAAATTATGGATATATTCATTTTGAATTTTATCCAATTTCTTCATTTCAATTTCAGATTTTTTCTCTCATTGCTTAATTTTTATTTTTAGCATTTTATTAATATTTTCTTTTAAATCTTCTTGCGGCTTGGGGAAACGCTTGATTCTTAATCCATATTTAATATTATTTTCTACACTTAAGTGTGGAAACAAGGCGTAATCCTGAAAAATTGTGGAAGTATCTCTTAAGTGTGCTGGCAAATCTTTAATGTCAACGCCATTAAATTTAATTTCTCCTCTAGTAGCTCATTCAAAGCCTCCCAGGATTCTTAAGATAGTTGTTTTACCAGATCCTGATGGACCTAAAAGTGTAATAAATTCACCTTCATTAATAGATAAATCAATGTTATCTAAAATAACTTTTTGATCAAATTCTTTGGTAACATTTTGTAATTCAATTATGGGTTTTGACAAAGTGGTTCACCTACTTTCTGTGTTGTTTTCATTATTTTTTTCTAAATTTTCAAATATATTTATTGTTAATTAATGAATTATTTAAAGATTTATTTATATATAGATATATAGAATTTTTGCAAAATATTTTATGCAGCAATTGAGATTACAAGATTTATTTCAGTTTTATCATTTAAAAATCTATTCAATGAATTTTTATCAACTTCTATAAAAAAATTAAGATTACCTTCTGCATTAACAGATACTTTTATATTCTTAATATTTTCACTATTAACATTACCACCACTTATATAACCAAATTTAGGATTATTAATCGTAAGTCATTCAGTAGTTCAATTTTGTCTTGTCGAAATTCAAGTATCAAGAGTTTCAGTTGCAATTTCACTTTTTATTTGTGCTATTTTATCTTCTAAAATTTTAGGAATTACTATTGAAAAAGGAGTTGAGGAACATGATGCCATTAAAAACAAGGGGGATATTGATAAAGTGGCTATTCCGATTGGTAAAGAAAGTTTTTTAATATTCATACAATTTTATCCCTCCACGTTAGATTTATTTTATAAATAATTATACTATTTTATATTATTTATTAAAAATATTATTTTTATAATATTATGAAGAATTTACTAACAATTTTTACTTGTTTTGAATATATGGAATAAAGTTGTTAAATCAATTATAAATCTTTAAAATTTTGTGTTATTTCTTAACCTTATTGTAAAATATAAAAGCAATTGATTTATTTAGTTGATTTTAATTTTGATTTGACAATTGAATTAAAATCAATGATATTATTCAATAAATTAAAATATCAAAAAGAAAAGAAGTGAATATGATAGTAACAACTACAGAAAATATACCAGGAAAAACATATGAAATAATTGGGTCAGTATATTCAAATAGAACAATGAGTTTTTTTGCAAAAACAGAACTTGCAAAAGCAGAAATTAAAATGATTGATGAAGCAAAGAAAATGGGAGCTGATGCTATTGTTTGTATGAGAGTTTTTACTACGGCAAATAATGGAACAGGAATATACGGAACAGCAGTTAAATTCAAATAGTTAATTTTTGATTTATTAAGCATATAATTTAACTAATAGGATGATTATATAGTGAACGAAATATTAAATAAAAAACACAAAACACTAACATTGACGGCAATGGTGCTTAGTGTTTTTTCTGTATGTCTAAATATCTCATGACTTTTAATTACCGTTATTTATATAATAGATAATAATAAAGAAATACCATTTAACCCATCTTATATATTTTATGCAGGTAGTGCAATAGGTTGAATAGCTAGAGTTTTGTTGTTAAGCGATTTATATTTACTATCACCTTATTTAACAAAAAGCGAAAATATGGGATATCTAGCTTTTTTCTTTTGATTTTTTGTTAGTTTTATAACACCAATATTAATGTTGGTTTTCTCTGTGATATTTATGAAATGATCTCCAGCCATTTTCCTAACCGAAAAGAAAACAAATTTAATAAATGAGTTATCAACTAAAAAAAGATTATGAATAATCATAAGTGTGCTTTTTACAATAGCTTTGTTGTTTTTGTTAATAATGGGATTTGTAGACTTTTCAGAAACATGGGGAGTTGGGATGTTTATAAATATTCCTGAACTAATAGGAAATGCCTTATTTGTTATGATTTTTATCATATCCACAAAATTAAAGATATTGGTCAGCAAAAAAACTCTAAATAAATAATTAAAATTGAGTCTAATAAAAGACTTAAAATTTACTTTTTGACTTCTTCAAATTGAAAAATAGAAATTGAAAATACTAAAGTTAAAATATCAAGAAATGCTTTAATGTCATTTCAAATAATCACGTTCACATTTTTAAATTGTTTTGCAGATAATTCAGAAATTTTATCTATGTCCATAAATTTTGAGTTAGTCTTAAAAAGAGTAGTGATATAACCGTTTTTAATAACCATATTAAAAGGTGGTAAATGCTCTATTTCTTTTCACTTATTTTGAACAATTGGTGTCAAAATCATTCTAACAGTATTTTCATCATTTGATGTTATGGAAAATTTTTTATTAAATTCATCATCTTCTAATTGAATATCTTTTTTTGAAAAATCACTAAAATCTTTCGAATTGGTAATTCTCACCACATTATTTTTGAATAATTGTGTTTCGATTTTTAATAATGGTAAATAGTCATAATAATCTACAACATTGTATGTGTCTTTTGTTTTTATTGTAGTTTCTGAATGTCACACACCACAAGATAATGAAAAAGGATTGTTAAAAATAACTCCATTATACAAATCATACTCTTTGGATAACCCAATTGAAGTGTGCCCGGTCATTTTGTATTGCAAATCTTTATAATCATTTATATTTGATACTGACAAGCTGTCATTATACTTTTTAAGGGAATCTGCAAATTCATCAACATTAGATGCAGAATTATAATTTTTAGGAAACAATTTGGAAACATCTTTTCCAAAAATATTTTGATTTGTTTCATTAAGTCATAAAGTGTAAGGGTTAATATTTGATTCTAAAATTGCACTTTGTAGTCTTTTGTTCAAACCTTTTTTATATAAGTAATTTATAAGAACTCCAATAGAAAATATAATAATACCTAACACTCATAAAATTTGAGGTGTAATATAATTTTGTTGTTCAAACGGAATATCGGAAAATGAAGTAACTATAGAAATGATTATTCCAATCAATACCACCAAAGAACCAATAATATAAAAAAATTTCGATAGATGTTTTTTTCATAATTGTGAACCTACATTAGCATTTTTAAAAATTGTTTTTTTTCAATCATTAATTTTTTCATCTATTTCTTTAAAATTTTGAATCTTTAAATCTTCAACATATTTTTTCATATTATCACCTTATTTTTTTAATATATTAATGCCTTAATTTATTAATTACTAATAAAATTATAAAGAAAAACTAAATTTATAATTACTAAATGTTTTATTTTAATGTATTAAAGAGTGCTGAATCTAAAATATTTCTTGAATAATTATTTTAGATTTGTTTAGTAATTAAATCGGAGATAAAAAAACTTTTTTGACAACTTTTTATCATAATGAAGTTGATTTGATTAAAATGGATGTATAATAATATTTATGAATTAATTTATTTTAATCCATTATATTTAAGGAGATACAATGTCAAATAACAAACCAGGAAAACATTCGAATGTCGATAATTCAAGAATTATATTAATAATCATTACTATTTTTACTTGATTTATTGGAGCTTTATTATATTTATTTGTGATTAAGCCAAAAGGTCTAGAATTAGTTGTGTGTATTTTAGCGTGTTTTATACCTGTTATACCAGGGGTTATCTTGCTTTTAAATGCTATTGGTATCATTAATATAAAATAATTTTAAATTTAACGTCAAATATTTAAAAAACACTTTCTTTTAGGTGTTTTTTTTAATCATTATTAATCAATTAGTTATATAATTATTTTAATAAAATTATTAATTATGAAAAGGAATATATATGAAAGTTAAAAAAATTATTTTAGTAGGATCAGGAGCTGTAGGGAACTCATTTCTTTATTCTGCAATAAATAGAGGAATTGCTCAAGAATACGGAATTATTGATGTAAATGATAAAGTAGCAGAAGGAAATGTTTTGGATATGGAAGATGCAATTGCAACTTCAGCTCACCCATTTAACATTTTTCATGCCAAATATAGTGATTGTAAAGATGCAGACATTGTTGTTATTACAGCTGGTAGACCACAATTACCTGGAGAAACTCGTATTGATATGGTTGAAGGTAATGCAAAGATTATGAAAACTATTGCAACAGAAATTAAAAAATCAGGATTTAACGGAATTACAGTTATTGCTTCAAATCCAGTGGATGTTCTAACATCTGTTTACCAAACAGTAACAGGTTTTGAAAAGAACAGAGTTGTTGGTTCTGGAACTTCATTAGATTCAGCAAGATTTGTAAGAATCTTGTCTCAAGAATTAAAAATTGCTCCACAATCAATCCAAGCTTATGTTCTTGGAGAACATGGAGATTCATCGGTGTCAGTATTTTCTTCAGCATCAATTAATGGTAAACCATTAACACAATTTGAAAAAGAAGGAAAAATCAATCCTGCTAACTATGCAAAATTCCATGAAACAGTTTATAGAAAAGCTTATGAAATTATCGATAGAAAAGGAGCTACATTCTACGGAATTGGTTCTGCATTAGCAAACATTTGTGAAAACATTTTAATTGATTCAAAAAGAGTATTAACAGTTGGAGCTTTCCTGCAAGGAGAATACAAAAATAAAGGTGTTTATACAGGAGTTCCTGCAGTTGTTGGATCAAATGGTGTAGAAACAATTATTGAAGTAGCACTTTCTCCAGCTGAGCAAGCACAATTTGATAAATCATGTAAATTACTAGCTGAAGTTATTGTAAAAGCTAACGAAGTAATTAAGTAATTTAAATTCAAAGTTTATAATATAAAATTTTCTTATAATAGTTATAAGGATTTTTTTATGCAATTTAATATCCAAAAAAATGAGTAATAAAAAAGCTGAATCAGCCTTTTGTTTTATATTTATATATCTTGGTCATAATAAAATGAATTGGTGCGCGAAGAGGGACTCGAACCCTCACACCGTGAGGCACTAGAGCCTAAATCTAGCGTGTCTGCCAATTCCACCACTCGCGCATTACATCTAAATATAATAGGAGTCTTTATTGACATATTGGTACGCCCTAGAGGACTTGAACCTCTGACCCAATGGTTAAAAGCCATTTGCTCTACCAACTGAGCTAAGGGCGCATTAATGGTGCCGTCTATAGGAGTCGAACCTACGACCTACTGATTACAAGTCAGTTGCTCTACCAGCTGAGCTAAGACGGCATAATGGTAGAAGATAGGGGGCTCGAACCCATGACCCCCGCCTTGTAAGGGCGGTGCTCTCCCAACTGAGCTAATCTTCCATTTTGGTGACCTATACGGGGCTCGAACCCGTGAATCCATGGATGAAAACCATGTGTGTTAACCGCTTCACCAATAGGCCAAAACTGGCGCCGATTACAGGATTTGAACCTGTGACCAACTGGTTAACAGCCAGCTGCTCTACCACTGAGCTAAATCGGCACGTTGTTAATTGTGCATAATTAATTATATACTAAACATTCTTCTTCGTTTAATATTTATTTTACTTTTTTTCAATATTTTAAAATAAAGGTTATTTTTAATAAATTTCAAACAATATGGCACTATTTTGTCACTTTAAATAGTATATAATTAAAAATATGAAATTAAGCAAAAGACATTTTTACAATGGTGTAGATTATAAATTAGATGAAATAAATAAAAATGTGGTTCTAGAACCTGGTTTCCACCAAAAGCTTTTGGCTAAAAAATTATGAAATAAATTCGGTTTTAAAAAAATAGGTGGATCATCAGTTGGAGATGTCCTAGAAACAGATGATTTTAAATCTCAATTTGCTGCTTTTGCAAGAATGTCCTGAATAGGTCTCCCTATTTTAGATCGTAAATATGTAGATGCTGGAATTGATATTGAACCAATGGTCGTGGATGCGATTGAGAAAAAATTGAATCTAAAGGTCCAAACATATGATCCTGCAGAATATAATTTTGATTACTTTGCAGATAAAGATGATGTAATCGGTGGATTGCCTGATGGATTTATTGAAGATAAAAAAATAATTATTGAAATTAAAACCACTGGTGAAAAAAATTATGATAATTGAAATAAGTATGGCGTGCCAATCGCTTATTTAAAGCAAGCACAACTTTATTCATATTTAATGGGTGTAGAAGATTTTTGAATTGTAGCAACTTTTTTAAAAGAAACTGATTATGCAGATGCAAAATCTTTCCCAATTAATCAAAGACAAATTAAGAATTATAAATACAAAATAAATAAAGCACAAATTATGGATGATATTACCACCATTAAGAGTTGATATAAAAAATACACAACATCAGGAATATCACCACAATATGACGTCATTAAAGATGCTGATTTAATTGAATATTTAAAGTGCAGAAATATAACTGAATACAAAACATTATTAGATAAATGATCTTTGGAAGGTAAGTTAAAGTTAGATTATGAATAAAGAAGATAAAATTACTTGAAAGCATTTACAAAAATATTTAACATGTCAACCATATTTTGTTTGAAATGATTTTCAAGGAAAAAAAATTATTGAAGATGATAAGGAAGACAATTTTTGGTCATTAGACTTTGAAGAAGGTGATGAAAATGAAGCGAATTATGTTGAAGTTCACAAAACTGGTTTTAACATTGTGCAAAATAGTTTTCATGACTGATTTGAAAAAAAATGCGCCAATAAAGATATTCGTTTATTAATCATAAAAGAAAAAGATTATAAAATTGGAATTCAAAAAACCAATGAAGCTATGAACGATCCAAATGTTGATACCATTTTATATCCTGTTTTTGAATACAATGGTGCCGTTAGTAAGCCAACCATATATAACAAAATAGAGGCCAAAATATCTAACTTAAACTTTAACACTTCAACTAAAAGAGTCGACTACATTAGAGCTTTTTTTGATTATGAAGTAGTTTTCAAAAACAACTATAAAATCTTGGATATTTCTATTTTAACAATTGAAATTAAAGATTTTCAAGAAGGCGACACCATAACGTTTGATGAAACATTTTATGCCAACACCACAAATACAAAACCGAAAGCTAAAAGCAAAACAATCCCAGCATTAAAAGATGCTGCTCTTGGTACAGAAGAAAAAATGGTTGATACCATTTTTCAAAAAATAGTCTCTAGATCAATTCTTAGTTTAGGTAAAAATAGCAAAAAAGAACAGTTAACATTATTCGGTATTGATTTTTATCTTAATCGAATTAAGGATGCTAAATTAGCTTTGAGAAAAGTGGTTAGTGATCAAGATAATACACTGTGAGGTTCCAATAAGTTTTTTAATGAACTAGCACAAGAAGATTTTCCACACATGTTACCTTTAAGTGGAACATTGATGAATAAAAAGAAAATTTTAGAATCACAAGGTGATGCTACTTTTCTTGAAGATTTTTATAAAAGCAATAAAACAACTAATTATATGAAGAATCATCAAGATCAAGTAGATACTGAATTTTTGGAAAAAATAATTGATTCTTTAGATGGAAAAAATGTTGTTTGATATGATTTTGAAGGATTTTCGTTACCATTTCCTTTGATGTCTTTTACCTTACCTTATCAACAATTAATTTTCCAAGTTTCAGTTATCAAAACAGTTGAAGATAAAATTATTGACATTAACAATGTAGTTATTGATCCAAAAGAAATTTCATATACTGATTTTTTTGAAATTATAGATGCAATATATGTAGAAGAAGCAGATGCTTATGTGGTGTATAATAAATCTTATGAAAATTCTAAGTTACAATCAATGGCTGATATTTTTTACAAACATCAATTAATGAAAAAGAGCGTTGATCAGTCTGTGAATTGAGATAGTTATTATCAAAAAATTCAAAGTATTATTGCCAAAACAATTGATCTTCTTGACTTGTTTAAGTTATCATCACTAAAAGGAGCATTGCCACCAATCTTTTTATGAGAGTTATATGGTTTTTCAAGTATTAAGAAAATTGAAAAATACATTACCAAAAGCGGCTTAGATTTAGAAGTTATGATTGAACCATATTCAGAACTAGCTGTGCAAAACGGTTTGATGGCCATGAGTAAAGCCATTGATAGACGCTTGAACGGTATTGGTGATACTGAATGATTAGAAGTTGTCAAAGACCTTGAGAAATATTGTGAAAACGATGTTAAAGCAATGTTGATGGTTTATCATTTTGCTAAAAAAATATTAAAAGAGAAAATAATTTAATTTTCTCTTTGTTTAATTAAGACAAAAGTTACTTAATTATATTATTTTATTTTTCTAATTTTTTGAATAAGTTCATAAGTTTGATCTAAATCTCTGGTTTCTAAAAAAAAGCAAGAGCATAATGCTTCAATGAAAGTTGTTTTAATTTTTCGTCCAATTTCATTTGATTTATTTCAAATTAATTCATTTTTAAATTTTCAAAAATCAAAACACCTTTCTCAATATTCATCACTTGAATATTGTTGTCTAAAATCATCAATATCTTGTGAACTCATTTCTTTTTTATTTAAGGAATCTAAAAAGTCAACTAACTTATCACCTATAACGGCATAAGTTTTTAATTGAACATTTTTGTTTTCAAGATGTAAAATAATTTTAATTAATTCATTATTAAGTTCTATTCCGAACGTTTCATTTATGAAGTTTTTTAAAATTTCTATAGTCATAATTAATATTGTTAAAAAAGTAAGAAAAAATAGATTTAATAACCAAATTTTTTGATTTGTTTGGGATCATTAGTTCAATTTTTTTGGACTTTAACTTTAGTTCATAGTTTAATATTTTTATCAAATTTTTTGGATAAATTGATTCTTGCATTAGTTCCAATAGCTTTAATCATGCTACCGTTAGCACCTATTAAGATTCCTTTTTGTGATTCTTTTTGAACATAAATTGTTGCTGAAATTTCATCTTCATCATCTGATTCTTTGTATTCATTAATTTCAATAACAATTGCATGAGGCAACTCTTCTTTTAACAAATTAATAGCGGCTTCCCTGATTGTTTCTTTGGCTAAAAATGCAGATGATTTATCTGTAATATCATCCATATCATAAAAAGGTGCTGACTCATATGAGTATTTTTTGATTTCATCAATTAACGAGTCTACTGATTGTGGAATTGTGATTGATGTTCCTAAAACTGCATCAAAGTTTTTTTCTTTGAAAAAGACAACCTTTTCTTCAATAACATTAGGATCAGATATTTTATCTATTTTGGTAATGATTGCTAATTTATTTTTTTGGTTTTTAATTTTGTCAATTACAAAATTATCGCCAACCGATATTTCATCATCTGCTGGTTGTAAAAATAAAACCAAATCAATATCTTTCATACTTTGATAAGATTTTTCATTTAAAACTTCACCAAATTGTGATTCTGATTTATGGATACCAGGAGTATCTGTAAAAATAAATTGATATTCACCATCATTATAAATTCCTAGTATTTGATCTCTAGTTGTTTGTGGTTTTGGAGATATGATTGATAAATCATAATCTAAAATAGTATTCATTAAACTACTTTTACCAACATTAGGTCTTCCAATAATTGCTATAAAACAAACTTTCATTATTTACCAACTTCCAAACTTTGAGGGAGAATTGCTTCGGGAACTAATTCTCCTAACTTCATTATATTATGTTTTCCATTGTTGGAATACATATATATCTTGGTTTGCAAATTTAAGTGTTCAGTCAACACTTGTCTACAACTTCCGCAAGGAGCTAGAAAAAAATCTGCATTAGGACTAAATATGTGGACATTGACAACTTCTTTAAAATTAGCCCCATTTATTCGTGCCACACCAATAGCAACTCTTTCAGCACACATAGAAGAAGGGAAAGCTACATTTTCGATATTGGTACCACAATGGAGATTTCCATTTTTTTCTTCTAAAATTGCAGAAACTTTAAAGTTAGAATATGGTGAGTATGATTGATTCGATATTTCTTTTAATTTTTTTATCATCTTGATTACCTACTTATTTCCATTAAGTTAATTATATTATCAACATGAAGATTAAATTCAATTTCTTCTTTTTTATTTTTTTTGTGATCCATTCCATTTAAGTGAACCAAGCCGTGAGAAAACATATAGCAAAATTCTCTTAATTCAGAGTGACCAAATTCACGTGCTTGTGCAATTAATTTTTCATAAGAAATAATTATTTCTCCCATTGGTCTTACTTTCATGATTTGGTAATCTATAAAATTATCAAAGGGAAAAGATAAAATATCAGTACTTTTATCCATGTTTCTATAAGTTTTATTAATTGCTTGGATTCCATCATTATCAGTTATCAAAAGATCGATAGAAATTTTTTCTTTAATATTAAATTCGTTGCAAAAATATTTGACAATTTTTTTAAATTCTTTTTTATATTTAAATTTATAATCATTATTTATTTCAATGTTTAATAAGTGCTTCATTTTTTTAATTATAAACAATAATATTAATCTTGAAATAATAACTCATATAATTTTTGAAATCCTAAATTAATATTGATTTTTAAAAGTGTGTTTTGCTGCAAGATAGTTTCTAAGTTTTTGTCATTAATATTGATGGAAAATTTATTGTTCGGTAAAGGTATTAGTGAAATATCGTTGACAATATACAATTTATTGTTGAGAATAAAATTTATATTGTTTTGATCTTTTATAAAAAAAGCATCTGAAGAATTAATAATTAAGGTAATGTCTTTTTCTTCATCTACACTCATTAAACCACTAATATTTTTTTCTATTTTCATTTGTGAAATTAAAAATAGAATACCACAACATACTATGAGCAAAATTATTATGTAATTGATGAACTTGTTATTGATGTGAGTTAAATTTTTCAAAATTAATTTCTCCTTCTTTAAATAAATATTTATTGTTGTGAGAAATTTCAACAAAAATTTTCTCTTTATGAATATTTATAATTAATTTTTTTAACTTATCAAAGTTTTTGTAGTCAATATTGTCAAATGCTTCATCCAACAAAATTAATTGATAATCATTTATCAATAAAGGTAGTAAAACAATCAATTGTTTTTGTCCAGAAGAAAAATTATTCCCATTATTAATAATCTGATATTCCAGTTTAATTCCGAACTCATCCAAAATATTTTGTAAATTATATTTATTAATGTTTGTGTGTAATTTTTCAATCTTTTTCCGTTCGTTATTTGTGATATATTGCAAGATGGTAACATTGGGTAAAAAAGTTTTATTTGATCCATAGTAGGTATTTTTTCTAATACTATCAATATTGTAAGAATTTAAATCAATTCCATTAATTTTATAATTGCCCTGACAATTTAAATAGGTGGCAATTATTTTCATAAATGTTGATTTACCACAACCATTTTCTCCACTCAACTGTATGTTTTTTTCAATGATCAATTCATTAATCTTAAATAGTGGTTGTTTTTTTTCATATTCAAAAGATAAATCATGAAAAGTTAATTTTTTGATGTTATTATTTTCCATTCCTGCATTAGTTTTTTCTTCTTCAAAATTTAAAACAAAATTAAGTAATTGGATATCTTGTTTGATGATAGGGACGCTTAAAATTAGTGTTAAAAAACTATCTAATGGATTAATGAAAAAAGTAAAGATAGAAATAAATAAAATCATATTACCGATGCTTAAATGTGAATCAAATATTTCTAAAGATGAAATATATATAATGATAAAAGGTATTAAAATTTTGACTGATTCAATTAATGTTTTGTGAAAAATATTCAAATTAAACATTTTGAAATTAGTTTCAAAATTATTTTTTAAAGATTGATCTAAATTTTTTTGGACAATATTTTTTAAATTAACTTGTTTCATCTCTAATTGTGAATAAATTAAATCAATAGTTTTGGTGGAAAAATCTAAATTATTTTTTAAGACATTTTGATGTTTGTGATTAATATTTTTTTGAAAAGTAAAAGAAATCAAAGTTATCAACAAAGAAACTATTGCAATTACTGCAAAAATTTTTGGAGATATTCATATAAGAACTGCTGTGGCGAATAAAAAAGCAATAATTTCGCTAGATATTGTAAAAATAAAATTCGCTTTAAATGAGGCGATATTTTGAATCGTCCCCAATCTCCGCAAGTGATCAGTTTTAGTTATCTTTTCTAATTGATGAATATTACAAAAATATAGTTTATTGAAATACAAATTAAAATAATGATGACTGATTTTATTTTCAATTTTTTTAATCATTAAAGATTTAAAGCAGGTAGCACTAATTTTCATGAGGGCGATGAATACAAAAGATAGTGTTATGTAATTTAAACCATATCACATGGCACTAGGAATAACCTTGTCCAAAATAATCTTTAAATAAAATGTTGATACAAAAGATAATGATAAAGAAATGAGGCTTAAGATTATTATAAGGATGGTGATTTTTAAATTGCTATATAAAAGTTTTTCCTTTTCTTTTTTATAATCTAATTGATATGAGGTCTTGGTAACTATGATAATAATGTTTTGAAATATTTTTTCAAAACTATTTAACGTTTGCGTGACCTTGCCAAATATTGGATCATAATAGTAAATTTTATTTCCCTTAATTTTGGTGATAATGACATAGTGATAAACATCATTTTGCTTAATGATAGAAATGATTGGTTCCTCAATATTTAAATTTTTTAATGAATTAAATTCACCTTCAAAACTCTCCAATCTAAGACCACAATCATCTCCGATGTTGATTAATTCAAGTACACTAATGCCGGTTAATCCATAATTGGCATTTTCCTTTAATTTATTCAGGGATATTCAATTGTTGTAATAATATTTATGTAATGATTGAATCACTACTACTCCACAATCAAGAGCATCTTTTTGTAACTTAATTTCCATAAACTTATATGTTTAAAAAAGTCATAATTTTAAAAAAATAAATTTATTTAATTAAAAAGTTTGTTTTTTTCAAAAAATGCAAAAAAATAACTGCATTACTTGCAATTATTTTTTATTTGGTCAATCTTAAAATAAGAATGATTTGGAGCGAGTGAAGGGAGTCGAACCCTCGTAGTCAGCTTGGAAGGCTGAAGTTCTGCCATTAAACTACACTCGCAATAACTAATATAAATTATATATTAAAATTTATATTTTTTCAAAATTATTTTTACTTGTTCTTCATTATCGGCAAGTAAAGCTTCATCAACCATTTTTTTAGCTTCTTTACTATCGATTCTACTAATAAATTCACGAGCTTGCAAGATTGTTGATGCAGACATAGAGAATTCATCAAGACCCATTCCAACTAATAAAGGAATAGCATTCATATCTCCGGCCATTTCACCACACATTCCAGCTCATTTTCCGGCCTTTTGTGCTCCCTCAATAGTCATTTTAATTAATTTTAAAATTGATGGATTTAAAGGTTGATATAAATATGCAACATTTTCATTCATTCTATCTGATGCCATTGAGTATTGCATTAAATCGTTTGTTCCAATAGAAACAAAGTCAGCATATTTACAAAATACTTCTGTATGAACAGCAGCTGAAGGTATTTCAACCATCATCCCTACTTCGATTTCTTTTGAAATTCTAGGATTTTCTTTTAATACATCTGCATAAACTTTGTCATAAATTGCTCTTGCTTGTCTAAATTCGTCAACAGTGGCAATCATTGGGAACATAATTCCTAATTTACCAAATTCTGATGCTCTAATCAATGCTCTTAATTGTGTGATAAAAATATCTTGTTTATCTAAACACAATCTAATTGCTCTATAACCTAAAAATGGATTAGCTTCTTCTGGAAAATCAAAGTATTTTAAAGTTTTGTCTCCCCCGATGTCAAGAGTTCTAATGATTACTTTTTTACCATTCATATTTTTAACAACTTCTGAATATGAAGCGAATTGCTCTTCTTCTGTTGGTCAATCTTGGCTATCCATATATAGAAATTCACTTCTAAAAAGTCCAACTGCATCACCACCATTTTCAATTACCCCAGCAAGGTCTGCTGGAGATCCAATATTTCCAGCTAATTCAAGATGCTTACCATCTTTAGTTAAAGAAGGTTGATCTTTATATTTTTTTAGTTTTTCTTTTTCTTCTTCAATTTTTGCTTGTTTTGCTGAAAGTTCTTTTAATAATTTTGGATCTGGATTAATGAATACTTCTCCTGAATCTCCATCAATTGCAATAACATCTCCGTCCTTAACTTCTTTGGTGATTGTCTTTAAACCTAAAACAGCTGGAATTTCTAAACTTCTAGCCATAATTGCTGAGTGAGAAGTTCTTCCGCCAATATCTGTTGCAAATCCCTTAACAAATTTTTTATTAAGTTGTGAAGTTTCAGAAGGTGTTAAATCATAAGCAACAATAATTACTTCTTCATCAATTAAAGTTAAATCTTGTGTTTTAATTCCCAAAATATTATAAATAATTCTTCTAGAAACATCTTTAATATCTGCAGCTCTTTCTTTCATATAAATATCATCCATGTTTTCAAACATACTTATGTAATTTTGAGAAATTGAATCCATAGCAAATGCTGCATCACATTTTTCTGCGTTGATTAAAGCAACTACTTCATCTTTAATTGAGGGATCCGAAGCAACTTGTATGTGAGCATCAAAAACTGAAGCTTCTTCTTCTCCCAAGTTTGTCAAAGCAATATTTTTGATTTTTTCAATTTCTTTTATTGAGTTGTTGATTGCCAATTCTAAACTTGCAATTTCTTTTGAAGGTTCTGATGTTTTTTTAATGATATTAATATCAATGTGTTTTAGTTCGAAAACCTTACCTATTGCTATTCCTTGAGATGCACTGATTCCGTTTAATTTTTTCATTTTAAATTCTCCTTATTTTGTTGATTTCGAATTAACTAATCGAATTTTTATTATTTTAATATTATTATATGATAAATAAAAAATTTCTTTTTCAAATTTTCTCATTTGCAATAATTAAAACTTCATAAAAAATAAGGTTGTAAAAATATATATTATTAATTATCATCTTAAAAATATATATTATTAATTATCATCTAAGGTAATTTGTAATATAATATATATTACAAAGTTGTTAGAGTTATTTTAAAACTTAAATAAGACAAAGAGGTTTATTTTGAAAACAAAAAAATATTTACCATTTTCTATATTGATTTTATCATCTTTAGGAATTCCAACAATTGTGAGTGTATTAGTTAATGACCAAAAATTAGAAAACAATTCTCAAAATTTGATTGCTCCAAATGATGCTCAAGAACAAAACAATTCTATAATTCCTAAAATTACTGAATCAACAATTTTGACAAATGCAATTATTTTTGAATTGGGGTGAAATGTCAAACCAACAATCACATTAGAAGATTGAAGAACTTCAGCTCCAAATGTTGTTTCTATTGATGATCATGCATTTATAATAATGCCTGATATAAAAAAAATGGAAATTCCTGCTCAAATAACATTTTTTGGAGCTGCAGCATTTCAACAATCAGGAATTATTGAAATGATTTTTGAAAATGGTTCTCAATTAGAAACAATTTCTCATGATTGTTTCGCCTATTCTAATATAGTGAATATTGAAATACCTGCAAGTGTAAAAACTTTTGGTAAAAATGCATTTAGATATTCTTCATCAATTAGTGAAGTAACTTTTGCACCCAATTCTCAATTAACAACTGTCGGACCTAGAATATTTGGTGATTCAAGTCTTAAAAAAATATCAATGCCTAAAATAAATACTGATCAAGGTGATGGAATCTTTCTCAATACAAGCCAATTGACTGATATAACACTGTATTATAACTTGATAAATAATCTTGATTTCCTTGGGTTAAAACCAGAACAACACCATTTGGTGAAATGAATATCTTTGGAAAACCCTGATGCTACCGTTTTAACACCAGATATTTTATTGTATGTAGGCTGAGACAAAAAAACTAAAATATCATTACAAGATTGAGAAATAATGTTACCAAATGTTACTTCGATTGATAAAGGTTTTGAAAATAATAATATTTTAGAAAGTTTGATAATTCCAGCAAGAATTACTACCATTACAGCAAAAAGCATTGTTGCACATAAATTAACTTCGTTGGAATTCGAAAATAATTCAAAACTCACTAGTATTGGTGATTATGGAATTAATAATACATTAATTAAATCAATTATTATTCCTGAATCAGTTAAAACAATTGGTATTTTTGGTTTAGCGAGTAATTCTATGTTGGAATCTGTTGTTTTACCTAATGGATTAAAAGTTATTGAAACTAGTCTATTTTTTGGTTCAAATGAAATAGCAGATATAAAAATCCCTGACAGCCTTATTGCAATAAATAATCATGCATTTCAAGGATTGAATAAATTAACTGAAATAAAAATCCCAAGCACTATTCTAACAATAGGAGTTAATGCTTTTAATGATACACCTCAATTAACCACTATTTCTCTTTTGTCAATTTTTAATAGGGAATTAACTAATTTTGGATTTACACAAACCCAATGAGATGGAATTAATTGAATTTTAGTTCCAACAACTAGCAAAATTTTAACTCAGGATTTATTATTTCAAATAGGTTGAAATTCAAAAAAAGAAATCAAATTAGAGGATTGAAGAAACATGGCTCCCAATATCCAAATTCTTGATTATAGTTTTAAAAATAATAAAGATATCACATCTATTGAAATCCCAAATAATATTATATATTTTAAAAGTAATGCATTTCAAAATACTCAATCTTTAAAAGGAATAACATTTGAAAAAAATTCTAAATTGCAATTTATTGGTGATGAATCATTTTTTGGCTCATCATTAAAATCAATTACAATCCCTGATAGTGTTGTTTTTATAAGTGCAAATGCCTTTCAAAATACTGAATTAAATAATATCAAAGTCCCTTTGAAATTTCAAAACTATCTTGATCATTTTGGTTTAACTGATGAACAATGAAATAAAATAATTTGAACTCCTGAAGAATTAAATGTTAAATTTATCGCTACAACATCAACTTTATTTTTTGTTTTAATAATCCAAGGTGTTCTTTTGATTAGTGTCGCCAAATCTATTCGCAAATTTGATAAATAAAAATATTAATTAATATTATTGCATTTTTTTGTTAAAATTTAAAAAATAATATTTTAGAAAGACAAAACAAACAAATTTTATTAAGGGGTACTATTAAAAATGAAGAAAAGACTTATTCCAAAAATTATTGTTACATCTATTCCACTTATCTCGCTAATTCCTAGTATGTTAAGTGTTCATGAGGAAACCAAAAATAATTCTGAAAATTTTGTTACTAAAATAAATATAGAACCAAGATTAATGAAATCCCAGAGAGATTCAATTGAATTATTTAATACACCCTTTTTAGGAAATGAATTAACTCCTGTGGATGTGGCAAGTATTGGTTGAAATGTCAAACCAACAATCACATTAGAAGATTGAAAAACTATGGCTCCAAATGTAATTTATGTTGGAATAGATGCATTTAAGGGAAGTGCTACTTTGGAAAGCATAACCATACCTATGTCAGTATTGACTTTGTCTCAAGATGTTTTTGCAGGTTCTAGTTTAAAATATATAAATTTTGAAGATGATTCAAAATTGACAACTATAAATGATGGGGCATTTAAAAATACCAAGATTGAATCAATTATTATTCCTCCTTCTGTTACATCAATTAATGGACCTACAGTATTTTTAAACACTCCTAATTTAAGAAAAATTAAAATGAAATACTCTTTAATTCATATTGTCGGAAATCATAGATGAGGTTTAACGCAAGCACAATGAGATTTAATTGAATTCACTTTTGATCCATTCTTAGGAACTAGTCTAAATAGGTTAGCAGTTAGAAACCTTGGTTGAGACAAAAAAACTACCATAACTTTGGATGATTGAAGAACTTTTGCTCCAAATGTTACAAATATTAATGGTGCTGCATTTAGGGATAACTTAACTTTAACTAGCATTGATATTCCTAAAACAATGGTTACAATAGGAGATCAATCTTTTAAATCTACAACAAATTTAAAGGTTGTTAATTTTGAACCAAATAATAATGTTTTTACAACAATAAATGGTCATTCTTTTCAAGGTAGCGGGGTAGAGAATTTAAATCTTCCACCTAGTATTACAGAATTGGGACAAGGTGTATTTTCAAATATGAGATCTTTAAGGTCGGTAATACTACCTACAAATCTTAAAGTAATTCCACACTTTTTAGTTTCTGGTTCTGTTAATCTTGAAGCTATAGTATTACCTCTTGGATTAACAACAATACAAGAAAGCGCTTTTGCTGATACAAATAAACTTATTAAACTAGACATTCCGTTAACTGTTGTGTCAATTTCTTCCCGAGCATTTATTGACTCCTTTTTTACAGATATCACTATGTCTTCAACTCTTAGGGGTGACGATGTTGTAAAATATGGTTTTACACAAACTCAGTGAAATTCCATTAAATGAGTTAATGCACCTTTTTTGGGAAATGTATTTAATAATTCTGTCCTACCATTAATTGGTTGGGAGACAAAGTCTATAATAACTTTAGAAGATTGAGCTACTATGGCTCCAAATGTTGGAATGATCAGTGGTGCTTTTGAAAACAATCAAAATTTAATTTCTATTGAAATACCGAAAAATATTTTTATTTTTGGACCTAATTCTTTTAAAAATACTAATTCTTTGGAAAAAATGATATTTGAAGAAAATGCTCGATTAAAAATTATGGGAGCAGATGTTCTTTCAGGTTCATCATTAAAATCAATACAAATACCTGATAGTGTTGTTCTTTTGGATAAGTACTCTTTTAGAAATACTTCATTAAGAAACATTAATATGCCTTTGAAATTTCAAGATTATCTTGATCATTTTGGTTTATCTGATGATCAATGAAATAAAATAAATTGAATTTCTTCAGAATTAAATGTGAATTTCATTATTTTGACTTCATCATTATTTGCCCTTATGATAATTCAGGGCATTATTTTGATTTTTACTGCAAGAGGAATTAAAAGACATGTTGCTGAAAATAACATCAATTATCACAAATCATCTAATGAGTATTTGGAACAAAGTGACATAGATTCTAATGATGATTCTAATGAATATTATATAGAACCAAGTGACATGGAATCTAATGACGAGTATGAATCTAATGACGAGTATGAATCTAATGACGAGTATGAATCTAATGACGAGTATGAATAAATTAGTGAAAATAATATATTTATTTAATTAATATTAAGTTTCCTTTAAATATTATTGTTGTTTATTAATTTATGTTAAACATAACAAGAGGTGCATTTTGCAAATAAAAAAATATTCATTCCTACTATTTTTATTATATCAACATCTTTGTTTCACTAATTACAAGTGTATTAAATAACCATAAAAAACTAAAATTAATGTTGATAATTCAATTACCAAAAACAATTATATGGTTTCTAAAACAACCACTGAAACAGTTTTAACACCATCAATTTTAAATGAATTAAATTGAAATACTCAAGAAACTATAGGATTTGATGCTTGACATAAAAATGCACCATTTTTAGGAACTGAATTAAACTCAACAACTGTAGCAAATATTGGTTGAAACACAAAATCAACAATAACTTTAGAAGATTGAGATAATTTTGCTCCCAATGTAGAAACAATAAATTCAAATGCTTTTGCAAATCTTCAGTTAAATAGTATTGTTATCCCTAATTTAATAAAAGAAATAGCGAATAGTGATTTTATGAATTCTTCTTTGAAAGATATAACTTTTGAAGATAATTCAAAATTAACCATTATAAATGATCATGTATTTCAAAATACTGAAATTAAATCAATTATTATCCCTTTTTCTGTTAAAACTTTAAGAGGAACAAAAATATTTAGCAACACTCCAAATTTAACAAAAATTAAGATGAATCAAGAGTTTAATTATTCATCAGGATCTCCTAGATATGGTTTAACACAAACACAATGGAATGGGTTTATCCACAATTTACGGCTACATTGTTGGACAATGTAGCGGCCGCAAGTGTGGGTTGAGACAAAATAATCAATAATAACTTTAGAAGATTGATCTACTATGGCTCTGAATGTTGTATTCATGAGTCAAACATTTTTAAATAATCAAATTTTAACTAGTATTGATATCCCTAATAATATTGAATATTTTGGACCTAGCACATTTGAAAATACTCCAAATTTAAAAGTTCTTAATTTTGAATTAAACAATACTATTTTTCACACAATAGACACACGTTCTTTTTTTGGTAGCGGATTAGAGACTATAGTTCTTCCGCCTAATGTTAATAAAATACAAAATGAAGTATTTTCAAATATGCTATCTTTGAAATCAATAGTATTACCACCCAAATTAGAAATACTTTCAAGTAAATTATTTTATGGTTCTATAAATGTTGAAAATATAATATGGCCTAATAAATTGAAATCAATACTTGGTGATGTTTTTGAAGGAGGTCTAACTAAATTAACTAAAATAGATATTCCATTAAATGTTCGAAGCATTGCAGAAAATTCATTTTCAGGTTCGCACTTCAAAGAGATTACTATGTCTGAATTTTTTGAAGATAGTGTTTCAAAATACGGTTTAACGCAAACACAATGAGATGCAATTAAATGAGTTTATGGGTTTTTTTTAGGAACGGAATTAGACAAAGATGCTGCTGAAAGCATTGGTTGAGATAAAAAAACAACAATAACTTTAGATGACTGAACTGCTATGGCTCCAAATGTTACAATAATTTCCGGATCATTTTTAAATAATGAAATTTTGACTGCCATTGAAATACCTAATAAAATAAAATCTATTGGTGATAGTAGTTTTTACGGAGCAATAAATTTAAATAAAATAATTTTTTTGATAGACTCTAAACTAACTTCCATTGGTTTTGATGCATCTAGAAAAACCGCAATAACTTCTATGATTATACCCTCAATGGTTTATATTATGAAAAGTGATGCTTTTGCTTAAAACTTACTACTAACTTCCGTAACACTTCCTGGTGAGTTAAAAATTATTGAAGATTCTTTGTTTTTTAAGACGGGATTAAAAGAAGTAGTTATTCCTGATAATATTGTTGAAATAAAAGAATTATCATTTGGAAACACAAATATTAAAAAAATTATTATTTCTAATAATGTGGAAAAAATTGGATTCAATACTTTTATTGAGACAACTCAATTAATTGACATTACATTACCATTTCATTTTAAAGAGGAATCAACAAATTTTGGTTTATCTGATGAACAATGAAATAACATTAATTTAATTTCTTCAGAATTAAATGTAAATTTCATTATTTTAACTTCATCATTATTTTCTCTTATGGTAATTCAAGGCATTGTTTTGATTTTTGCTGCTAGAGGAATTAAAGGAAGCGACTAAAAATAATTAATTTTAATGATGTTGAAATTTAAAAATTATCATGATTATTTTGATTTATTTTATAATATCAAAATAAATTATAACCTTAATTTTTTACCATTATTTTTTAGTTTATGGTAAAATTTAAACATTATTTAGCTTATTTTAATAAATCTAACAATTAAAAAGAGGTGCATTTTGCAAATAAAAAAATTTTTCATTCCTACTATTTTTATTATATCAACATCATTTGTTTCACTAATTCCAAGTGTATTAAATGACCATAAAAAAACTAAAATTAATGTTGATAATTCAATTACCAAAAACAATTATATGGTTTCTAAAACAACCACTGAAACAGTTTTAACACCATCAATTTTAAATGAATTAAATTGAAATACTCAAGAAACTATAGGATTTGATGCTTGACATAAAAACGCACCAAATGTCACTTCCATAGAATCAGGTGTTTTTTCTTCAATGCAATTTCTAAAAAATATTGAAATTCCATCTAACATTACAACCGTTGCATCAGATGCGTTTTCTAACAATCCCAATTTAACAAGTATTAAAATGAATTTTTCATTAAAAACATCAGGAACAGCACATAGATATGGATTAACACAAATTCAATGAGATGCAATTGAATGAATGTATACACCTTTTTCAGGAACTGATTTAGATAAAGCGGCTGCTATAAGCATTGGTTGAGACAAAAGAACAACAATAACTTTTGATGATTGAAGAACTATGGCTCCAAATGTTACAATAATTTCCGGAGCATTTCAAGCAAATAAAATACTTAAAACAATTCAAATACCTAAAAAAATTCAAGCAATAAATAAAGATACTTTTGACAAGGCTTTATTTTTAAGGCATGTTATTTTTGAAGAAGGCTCTGTGTTGAAAACAATAGGAGCAAAGGCATTTCATAGCACAGAATTAACCACTATAGATTTACCTGATTCTATTACTTCTATAGATGAAGGGGCATTTAGTTATATCCCAAGTTTAATTTCATTTAGTTTTCCTCCGAAATTAAAAGTAATTTCTGCTAGAGTTTTGATGTTTACAGCTGTCTCAGAAATAATAATTCCTCATGATGTAAAAAATATTCAAAATGAAGCATTTGATGGAAATTCTAGAATTAGAAAAATTGTTATCCCTGATTCTGTTGAAATGTTGGGAACTGGAGTTTTTGCTTCTACGCCAATTTTGAAGGATATTTCAATGAACATTAAATTCAAAACATCAACTCCTAGTTATGGTTTTACACAAACCCAATGAGATTTAATTCAATGAACTCATGTACCATTTTATGGAACAGATTTAGATAAAGCGGCTACTATAAGCATTGGTTGAGACCAAAAAGAAATAATAACTTTGGCAGATTGAAGAACTATGGCTCCGAATGTGACGACGATTTCAGGAGCGTTTTTAAATCACGAAATTTTGACTTCAATTGAAATACCTAACGAAATAGAAACCATTGGTGATAGCAGTTTTTACGCAACAATAAATTTAAATAAAGTAATTTTTGAAATGAATTCTAAACTAAATTCTATTGGTTTTGATGCATTTAGAAAAATCGCAATATCTTCTATGATTATACCTCCAACAGTTTCTGTTATATGTGGTAGTGCTTTTGCTGAAAATTTACTACTAACTTCCTTGACACTTCCTAGTTCACTAAAAATTATCGAACATTCTTTGTTTCTCAATACAGCATTGCAAGAAATAATTATCCCTGATAATGTTGTTGAAATACAAGAATTAGCATTTTCCAACACAAATATTAAAAAAATAATTATTCCTAATAATGTGAAAAAAATTGGCTTCAATACTTTTATTGAGACATCTCAATTAACCAACATTTCACTGCCATCTCATTTTAAAGAGATATTAACTGATTTTGGTTTTACGCAAACTCAATGAAATAAAGTAAAATGAGTTTTATCGCCAACTCAAGAAAAAGTTTTGACAAAAGAATTAGTGATCAAATTAGGCTGAGAAAATAAAGCCAATATACTTCTAGATGATTGAAGAACTATGGCTCCAAATATTGAAACTATTAGTGGTGCTTTTGAAAATAACAAAAATTTAATATCTATCGAAATACCAAATTATGTTTTAAATTTTGGCTTTAATTCTTTTAAAAATACCAAATCTTTGGAAGAAATAAATTTTGAAGATAATTCTAAATTAAAAGTTATTGAAGAAGATGTCTTTTTTGGAACATCGTTGAAATCAATAATAATACCTTATAGTGTTATTTTTATAGATAAAAACGCTTTTAGAAATACTCTTTTCAACAATATTCAAATATCTTCAAAGTTTGAAAACTCTCTTGACTTTTTTGGTTTATCTAATGAACAATGAAATAACATTAATTGAATTTATGAAAAACCAAGCACCAAATTTATTATTGTAGCGTCATCATTATTTGCCCTTGTGGCAATTCAAGGAATTATTTTGATTTTTTCCGCAAGAGCAATTAAGAGAAATGTTTATGAATAAAAAAATATTTCAATATTTTGCAGGCTTTGGAATATTAGGATTAATCGGATCTTCCACTTTGATTGTTGTCTCAATAAATAACAAAAATGAAACAAAAATATCGACGGATGAAATTAATAAAGAAGTTACAACCAACAATATAAATCTAACTAAATCAACAATCTTAACCAATGAAATTGCTAAAAATTTGGGTTGAAACCAAAAAACATCAATAACCTTGCATGATTGAGAATTACAAGCTCCTCATATAACGAAATTAGCAGGCTCATTTTGAGGTTTCGGGAATCTTTTAACTATTGAAATACCAAAAAATATAGAAGTTATTGGGTCAAACTCTTTTGGCGGTACTTTTTCTTTAAAGTCAATAACTTTTGAACCAGAATCTTCATTGAGTGCTCTTGAAGAGTTTTCATTAGATGGAATTGGTGTTAATACAGGTATGGATCCAATAGTTGTTCCCAAATCAGTTAAAACCCTAGGTAAATTTTCATTTTCAAATAGTGCTATTACACACTTATCTTTTGAATCCGGATCTTTATTGCATTCAATTGGATATGATTCATTTTGAGGTTGCGATACTTTAGAGTCTATACAAATTCCTGAATCTACTACACATATAGGTGAGCTTGCGTTTAAAAATACTACAAAACTTTCTGATATTTCTATGCCTATTCGTTTTAAAGATTTGGGTATGGAATATTTGGGTTTTACACAAGTCCAATGAGATTCAATAAATTGAATATATGAATCCGCAACACATGCAACCATCTTGACAAAATCAATAATGAAAAGTTTGGGTTGAGATAAAAAAACAGTAATAACTTTAGAGGATTGAAGACTATATGCTCCTAAAGTTGTTGAATTATCTGTTGATGTATTTAAGGACAATACAATTTTAACTTCTATTGAATTGCCAAATAGTATTCAAAAAATTGGTAATCTTGCATTTAGTGGAACAACTTTTTTAGAAGATATTAATTTTAATATTAAATTTTCAACTTCAACTTCATATTTTGGTTTGACACAAACCCAATGAGATGCAATAAAATGAGTTTACTCGAAAACAGGTGCTACTGTCCTAACTAAGGATATTGCTGATCAACTTGGTTGAACTAGTAAAGAAACGATTACTTTAGATGATTGAGAACAAGCGCCCAATGTAGAAGCTATTGGTCCAGAAATTTGAAAGAATAATAAATTTATTAAATCTATTTCTATTCCTGAGGGTGTAAAAATGTTGGATAATGGTTTATTTGAATCTTCAACTTTAAAATCTATATATTTTACTCAAGATTCTAAATTACACACTATTTCCACCGGAGTTTTTAATGGAACTCAAATAAAAAAGATTGAAGTTCCTTTGTCTGTTGAGGTTGTGGAATATAACTCTTTTGAGTCAACACTTTTGTTGAACGATATTTCTATGCATTTGAAACACAAAACATCAGATTATGAAGTTTATGGGTTCACTGAAGCTCAATATCTAAAAATCAATTGAATTAATGATTCAAAAATATTTAGTAATTCTTCAAACAAAGGGATTATTATGGGTTCTATATTGTTAGCTTCCTTAGTGCCGCCTTTAGGTGTTTTTGCCTATGCAGTTAAAAAGTTAAAAAAATAACACTTTCTTCAAATTTAAATATTTATTAATGAATATAGTTGTTTATTAAATGATTACGATTAAAAAAAATAACCTTTTAGATTAGGTTATTTTTTTTCATTTCTTCTTGAATTGTTTGAATTGCTTCTGCTTCATCTGTTCCGGTAGCTTCGATAGTAATTTCTTCTCCGCCTTTAACACCAAGAGCCATAATATTCATAATTGATTTTAAGTTCCCTGATTTTCCATTTGCATGTATTTTAATATCTGATGTAAATTTAGATGCAACCGTTACTGTTATCGAAGCAGGTCTTGCATGTAGACCTACTGGATCTATAATTTTAGCTGTAAATGATGTCATTTTGATGTTTCCTTTTCTTGTGTTTCAATTAGAAGATCATTGATCTTTTAATTGTGTTTTGATTTCTTTAACAAAATAATTATATCAAAATCACATAATATTTTACTTTTTAAAATTAATTATCTATCAATTATCATCTCATCTCATTTATATTTAAATGCTAATTTTTTCAGTTTCTTCAAATTGAAAAATAGATATGGAAACATTGACATAATTAATTATCTATTTTGGCAAAAATTTTAAAGGTATTGTTAATTAATTAAAGTTTCATACATAAAAAGAGGATTCAAGTTTGAATAAAACACTTATCCAAACTTTTAATGGTGTCCATATTAAAAAGCTAAATTAACATCTTCTTTTTGTTCTTTTGAAGCTTCGAACATTTTAATAGTGTGCATATTATTTTTAGCAGCAATATAACTTGATGGTCAAGAAACTAAACTACTATTAAATCTTGCAACAGCGCTGTTATAAGTTCTTCGAGCAGCAGCGATTTCTCTTTCTGAATAGTCAGCAACATTCATTAACTTTTGAAATGATTCTGAAGCTTTGATATCAGGGTAGTTTTCTGAAACAGCAATCAAACGAGAAAGTGCTGAATCTGTTTTTTTCTCAACTTGATCTCTACTTTGTTCATCTATTTTTCAAGATCTTAATTTAGTAATATCTTTTAGTAATGAAGTTTCATAATTACACATAGCTTTTGTTGAGTCAAGTAATTTGATTAATGTATCTCTTCTTTTGGTTAGTTGCACATCAATACTTGAAGCACATTCATTAACTTTAATTTGTTGTGTGTTAAGTTCATTTTTAGCAACAATGAAATATATTCCAAACAGACCTAGAGTTATGATGGAAAGCAAAACAATCAATCAAGTATTATTTTTAGTCGCATTAATGGTTTGATTACTTACTCTTGGACTATGTCCTTTTTCATTTTCTTTTATTTCTTCATCATAAATCATTTTGACCGCCTTGTTAAAAAATTATATTCAAATAATATTATTCTATAAAATTATATTACAAATTCAGAAATTTTTGATATTTATGATAATTACAAATTTTAATATAATAGTTTGTTGTGATTATTTAACAGGAGCAACAATCATTTTAGAAATTATAAAATGATTGTTTTGTAGAACTATATGTGTACTCATTTTGCCCCATTAAGGAATGTTTTAAATTATTCTTAAGGCTGGAAAAAAATCAACTACAAAATGAATAATGCTAGTAACCATATCTATTTAAAATTTGACAAAAACTTTTTTGAAATCTTGATTTTGATATTTTTTTCTAAAATTAAAAATAAGACTTTCAATTTTTCGGTTTTGTTGATGGCAAATATTTTCACTTTATTCATAGAATTAGCAATTTTATTTGACCTTAAGTTTCATCAATTTCTTTATCTATTACACTTTATGTGTTTGATTAGTATTTATTTAAATAAAATATAATGCAATCATTGTTTGCTGCACTAATGCTTAAATAGAGATTTCTGTTCTTTGAAATAATGTCAATAAATACTAAGGGTTAATTATTAAAATATGTCTTTTGATAATTTTAATAGCGATAGGATTAGATACTTTCAAATCAGTGATATTTTGTTTTTTCTTTTAAAATAAATATTTCTTGTAAATCATTATCTTTAACTATGATTTGGAAAATTTGTTAGAATATAATAAAAAATTGATAAATATTTTTAATTCAGACATATCAATTGACTTAAGATTATCTAGTAAAGATGTTTTAATTAATTTTATTTGATAAAGTTATTCTTCAGTAAAATTAAATACAGTATTTAATTTAATATTTTCATCTGTTGATATTGTTAATTCATTTAAATAAAAATATAACATTGAATACTTAAACTACTCTTTTTTTTGAAAATAATATTTTGTAGTTCATTGAGTGAATCTTAAAGTAATTTTGTTATTTATATGTCTAATTAAATTTTTATAGTTAACATAATTATTGTTAAATATTTAATTTGGAAAGTTATTTTTAGATATTCTCAATTATTAGTTTTTGATATTTATTATATTTCATCAATTTGTATTAATTTTTTTAAAAAACTTTCCATTTTTCCATCAAAATGAATTATATTATATTTGTTATTTGTACCTTCTTTTGCATTGAAGTATTTCTTAATATTTTTGCATGTTACTTCTTTGCATTTCATTTTTATTGATTTTTCTTCTAGTTCTTTTTTAATATATGTAAAAAAGAAAAATTTTTCTCCATTCATGTTATCGAAAATTCTATGCATTATAAATGAGTCAGAGTCATTAAAATTATAACCAATAAAATAAATATTTTTAATTTGGAAATTTTCTTTAATTTCTCTCAAAATTTTATCTATAAATAAATCCGTAAAATTAAAATAATTTTTATTATAAGATGGCAAAATTGGATTTTCATATATTGTTTGATGTGGATTTATAATTATTGTTTTTTGTCCATCATTACTTTTTGTTGAATTATTTAAATTTTGAAATATATTATTTATCATTGTTTTTTCATTAATAACAATTAAATCATTCGGTAATTCCTTCTTAATTAATTCCAAAAGAGAAGCATCTCAATTAAAATCAATAATTATGTTATCTTTAAGGTTATTCATCAATTTTATCTTTGATTTCTTGTTAATTATGTTATCTTTACTTTTAAATAATTCTTTTATTAAAAAAATAAAAGATTTTTCTGTTATTATATTTAAATTTTTTGTAAAAAAATTATCATTATCTTTACTTTTATCCATCATTATCTTTGTACTAATTACTTCGATGTTGTTATTCATTTTAATTATTTTATCTATTTTTTCAATCAATATATCTTTGTAATGATCAACGTCATAATTTATTTTATCAATACAATCTTCGGTATAATTATCCATTAAATTAAAATAATCATTTATTTTAATATTTTTTTTTGTTTCAACAGAAATATTTGTAGAATCAATTTCTTCTTCAATTGATAATTTTAATTCTTCATAAAAATCAAAAAATTCTTCTTCTTCATCATTTAATTTTCAATATTTTGTCATAAAAAAGACGAAAGGAATTCCTAAAAATATTTTTTTGATATTTTCTTCGCTAATATTGTTTAATCAATACAAGAAAGTAGTTAAGGTGTCGTTAATCAAACTTTCTTGCAAAGGTTTGTCAAAGGCCATTTTTGAAAAACCAGCTCCTAATAAAAAAATATTTTTTCTCATTATTTAATTTAATAATTCCTTAATCATTTCAGTAAAACCGTTTATTTTCTTATATTCTAATGGTTGGTTTTCATTATTAATCATTTCATCTGAAATATAATTTTCAAGCCTTATGGCTTTTAAATATTTTTCTAAGTTAGAAATATAATCATTTTTATCAAATTGACTAATATCTTCAAATTCCTTTTGCTTTGTATTGATGTAATGAAGATTAATTAATTTTGAAAAAAATTCATATCTTTCATTAGATTTTGGATTTCTTTCATTTTTTGTTGTAGTCATTAATGTAATGAATTCATTTATATTTATTTCGTTTATTTTAGGAATCATTTTCTCACAATGCAAGCAGGAACATATACTTTTCTTATACTTGCTAATAATAATTTTTTCTTGCGAAGGATTCAAAACATCATAAATTTGATATATCTTTCTTAATTGTCCATATTTAACTCTTGAATGCGAGGTGGGTAAGTAAAAATAAGGTTCAGGAGTTCTGCCCTTTCCAAAAACAGGCCTTTTTTCTCCATATCCTAAATTAGTTATTACATTACTTATGTTGGAAGAAATCATTTTATTGTTCAAAAGAGACATACAATAATCTCCGTGCATTAATATGTTTTTATTACCAACACCATTAATTATATCTAAAAAATTAGAAAGAAATAATTGTGCATCATCATCTTTAAATGAAAAATTATCTATTCAAAAAATAAATTGAATACTATTGTATTTACTATATGCATCAATAATTTTTTTTGTCATTTCGGCATCTTTAATAATATTTTTGTTTAGGCAAATTATAGCTATAAAATCATCATTTTTTCATTTTAAAGATTCGTCAATCATGGAAATATTTAATTGTATTATTTGTTCTAAGTTTTCCAAAAAAACACTATTTTTAGTTTTGGCAATATAGAAATAAGGGATTATTATTTTTTTAGGAAAAAATTTTGATGGCATACCTATTAGTTCATTAATATCAGCATCATCCTTATTTAAAATCATAGCTTTTTCTTGGTAATTTTTGGCAGAGTTGAATATTTCTTCACAATTGTTTAATAAATATGTTAATTTCTCTAAGAATGATTTTGAGATATCGTAATTAATTATTTCTTTGACAATTTCTTTGCTACTTTTACTTATATCTTCCAAATAACTTTCTGAACCAAGAAATTCATACAAGTTAACATCAACTACAAAATCATGTTTGGCAAATGAAGACAAAGTTTTGGCTTTATTTTTAATTGATTTTGCATTAAAAAATAAAGAGTAATTACTTAATATGTTTGATAAAATTTTTAAATCTTTGTTAGATCCGAATTTTAAAAATAAGTTTTTTTTAAAATTATCTTTCATTTTTAACTAATTCCATTTCTCTATTATATCTATAATATAATTTTTGATGTAAAGTTCTATTTTTAGAAACGTTAATATTTATAATTCTATTATTTTTTTTAGGAATTGTTTCAAATATAAATTCATTTTTATTTAAGTCAAAAGTAATTATGCCTATATTTCTGAATATAGCCATTTCTAAAATTTTTATCATTGTAGAATTTTTTGCTGGTTTCAAAATACAAATATATGTAAGATTAAAGTAATCATTTATTAAGAAAGCTTGTTCTATTGCTTTTTTTCAATTATATAATTTAAATTCTACTCCTATAAGGTTTTTGTCATTTATATCTAAATATGAATAATCTATTATATTGGGCAGTATTTTTATTTCACTTTTAAAAATATGAATAATATTTTTCTTTTTCATATTTTTGGTAAATTTTTTAACAAGTTGAATTTCAGTAATTTTATTTTTCATATTTCATCACATCATCTTTTATAATAGATTTTCCTGTAAAATCTTCATAATTAGTATATACATATTTCAATATTTCCGCCAATTTTTTTTTGTTTCAATCATTAAAAAAAATTTTCATATTTTCTTTATCTTGCTTGAAAAATGAATATTTACTTTCTATATTTGAGATCATATTTTTAATGTCTATCTTTTGCTTTTCATCTATATAAAAATCATCTTTTATAAATGGTCCTATTAAATCTGGATCAATAAATTTATGATCACTTTTTCTTTCTTCATTTTCTTTCTTCATTTTCTTGTTTATTTTTCCAAATTCTATTAAAGTAGTTAAAGCTATTTGGAGTTCTTTTGAATAAGGTCCAAAATTATATGAATAAAATTTTTCTTCTTGAATTATTTCTGATTTTTTTCTGAATTCTTTTAAAAAAATAAAATAAATTTTTTGCAATTTCGTTATTCCTTCTATTTTATTTTTGTCTAGAAAAAATAAAAGTAATAATATAAAAACTTTTGGATTATCTACTATTTTTCTATATTCTTTTTCATTCATAATTATCTCTTTATTATAATATTAAGAATGATATTATTTATCATTTTATTTTATATTTAAATCTTTGAAATACTCAATTCAAAGTATTTTATTCATATCTAATGTAAATAAAATATGTATCATAATAAATTTTAAATAAGTTTGGTTAGTTAGTTTTCATTTTTTTAATTAAAAACTTTATTATTAATTCACACTATTTTTAAAAATAAATGACACATAATAACAGTAATTTTATCAAACTTAATATTTTTTAGAGCATATATTAATATTGATAATAATTTATTATCAATATTAATATACCACATTTTTAAAGAAAATGATATAATTATTTTTATAAATAAATACAACAAGAGGAATAATGTCTACAAATATAGAAGTTTACAAACAAAAAGAACAATTAGTTTATGACATAATCATTTCTCATAAAAAGATTTTTCATGATCTTCCCTTTAATAAAGAAAATGTTTTAAATCTTTTTGAAGCATTGAGTGTTAACGATAAAAAGATATCATTAGAAATAACAACTGATAAATATTTTAATCAACATTTAAACAATGCTTTATCCAAACTTGTGTTAAATCATGAATTATTACGAATACAAAAAGGGTTATATTCATTTTCTTATAAAATAATTGATTTTAAAATTAGCTTGGAGCAAGAACTTTCGCATTTATTGATTAAAGATATTATTACAGAAAATAAATTACTTAATACCGAAGCGGTGATTTTGCCCACAAACATTTTTGTGCCTGAGTACTTGATTAATGAAGCATTGACTTTAGAAGAAAAGGAAATTTTCTTTAAGAAATTTCGCCAATATAAAAAAATCAAAATTCCGCATCAAGAAAATGATTTTGTTGACCTTTATTCACTGGCTAAATTTTATAATATTAAAAAAAGTAGTAAAAAAGAATACATTAAAAATTCTTATGCTTTTTTGAAAACATATTTAAATAATCTTCAAGAACAAAAAAATGTAGTATTCGAAAATTTATTAAAATATAGCAAGAAAAATAAAAAGGACTTTAATTTTGTAAGTGTTTCAGATTTTGTGAAAAAATTGAATAAAGAAATGCAATTAAATGCATAATAAAAATGCAATATCTAATTTACTTTTAAAATTTCCTTCTTTAAGCGTAGAACTTATATATAAAGATATTTATCTTTCTGAAATTATGGAATATATTGTTAATATTTTTGATAATAAATCTTGACAAGATAATTATTTTTTGTGTGGAGGAACGTCCTTGTCTAAATGCTATACAACCACAAACAGACTTTCTGAAGATATTGATATAACTATATTTGGTTTGAGTTTGGATCAAGGAAAAAAAATCATTCAAGAAATATCTTTGTTAATTGATGAAATGGAAGAAAAAAAATTAATTGTTATTATGAAAAGAGATAAGTTTTGGTTAGAGAAAAGATCATTTATCAATTGTAAATTTCAATATAAAGATATTGAATTTATTCTAGATGTCAAAGCTATGAAAACACCATTAGAAAAAACACACATTAATAAAAAACCAATTTTTAACATAATAGAAAAACATTCTAGAAAAACAGAATCTCCTAGTTCGTATATTCCTGTTGTTGATATCAATTTTATTGTTGCAGAAAAACTATTGGTATTCCATAAAAAATTCATCACTAAAGTTAATGTAATCAATGATGAATCACAGATCATAGAAAATTATGATATCAATCGTTTGTTTAGACATGTATATGATGTTTTTATGATTTTTGATAAAGAGTTGATATGTCAAGACAATGATAGCTTACTAATTATAAACAAACATTTTAAAACAATTTCTATGTATGAGGAAAATAATTTCAATACTCCCTTGAACAAAATAAATGTCTTTCAAACCGATTTTTTTAACAATAATAATACAGAAATTTTAGCATTAATCCTCAAAAAAGAATGTTATGAAAAGATTGACATAAAAAAATTAATTTTGTTTTATAAAACTCTTGGAGAAAAAATGAATATTTTATTAAATAATTTTTAGATTCATTAATCAAATGCTTAATTATAGTATGTTTTAGTAATGTTGAGATATTGTGGATAAATAGGATGAATATATATAGAATTAATCATATCAACTACTATTGCTTTTCTTTTAAATAATGTTGACTTCAATTTTTGGGACATTAAATTATTTAGTTCAATCTTCAATTTTTTTTACATTTCTCAATAGCTGCATATAACTTACCTTTCTTAAGCAATGTAGATCCTTGATATTATGTTTGATTCCATTTTTAATAGTTTTATAGTTAACAAAATCATGAAATGTAATATTTATTCCATGAATAATATTGAATTTGTTACCAATAAATATTACTTTTTTAATATTAAAAATAATATATTAATTATGTATTTTCATACTGTGATTCATACTCTTAACAACTTTTCAAGATTAAGTTTTTTAAACATTTGTAGGTTATATTTTTTCGTATTTAAATAAAATACTTGTTTGAAGCGATGTATTTTACTAAGGAGTGTATAAATCATTAGTTAACACATTTAAATATTTTTTTAAATGAATAAATTTAATGTAAAATGTTATTAATTAAAATATTGATTAAATATCATTGTTTTGGTTTATGTGTTATTTTTAAAATATATCTATGCTTTTATTTAATTTTAAAATTTTCAGAGAAAGACTTTGAAGAAAAGTTTTTTTGACACCACATATATTAAAAAAAGTTATTAAAATTAAAGGATATTTTATGAATAAAGAAAAAAAGAATTCAGATGGATTAGATAATTTAGATAATTATTTTATGTCCATTACATATATGTTAAAATTTTTAACATATATTAATCAACCTTCAGGAAAAGAAATAGAAGAAATTTTTAATGAAATTTTATTAAAAATAAAAATTGAAAAAGATAAACAAGAAAATATTAAAGATCAAAAAGAGTTTGGTGATAACAAATTATCGCCAAAAATAGAGAAAATAATAAATTTTATTGAATTTAATAAAACTCTTTTTATAATTGAAAAATCAAAAGAGAAGAAGTTAGCTGAAAAATCAAAAGTTTGAGAGCCAAGATCTTGAAATTGAAAGAGGAATTGATCTGTTGATACAATGAGAGAACTTTTTGTATGAAGGGTTATTAAAGAGGATAAATATTTTTATAACAAGTTAGAAATTCAGGATGATAATCCATTGATAGAAGCTCTTTTGCATGTTGTTGATTTACTATCTAAGCATGCATCAATTATTGTTTTGAATAAAAGAATAATATCAAGTGGGTATGACACCGCACTTCCGATTAATTCAAATTTAACAGAACTTATCAATTTAAAAACTAAAAAATGCGGAGAAAATACAACTTATGAAAAAAAATACACAATTATAAACTCTGTTGTTAATGCTATTAATAATTCTGCGAATGTTCAAGCTAGTACGAAAGGGGCTACAATTTATACCACATCACTGCTAACTCCAAAGGATGTATATTTTGCTATTCAAGCCGAAATCAATGAAATAATTTACTTGGAAATTGATTATAGTGAAACAACATTGAATAAAGGAGATGTTTCAGGTGAAACAAAGTCAAAGGATGAGGATTTTTCATATGATGATAACTCAAAAGAGGTAATAGGGATGTTGCTTGAATCGGGCATAAAATATAAAAAAATGTTAATTAATAATAACACTAATAAAAATAACTTTTTAAAATCAATTATTGATTTTGGTTATTACTATAAAAATGATGAGATACAAAGACAGGAACTACTAACATTCACGAATTTTATTGCTGAAGTTCAATATAAGGTTAAAAATTGTAAAGATTCAATAAATTCTGAAACTTGAGTAAATACAATATTTATGGCAATTAGTTACATTGTTAGTTTTAGAAGTTTTGATGGTTCATCTAAAGTTGGATGTTCTTTTGTAAAGGAGATTATATTTGGGGAATTCAAGCAATATATTTTATATTCCACTGGATACAATGGATTCCCAAATACATTAAGTCATTTTCATGATAAGGGAAAAAAAGAGGAATATATGGTTCATGCAGAAACCAATGCAATTTTATCAATTATTAAAAATAATGCTAAAATACACAAAAACACAATTGTTTATTCTAATTTATATTCATGTGATGAATGCTTAAAGTCCTTATTTAATGTTGGGGTTGAAAAAATTATTTATTTTGAGGAAAGGTATAAAAAAAATAGTAACATTAAAGATATTAAAAATTCTTTTTTATCTGATGAAGAATATTTTAAAAATACATGACTTTTTGATAATAAAATTATAAAATCATTGAAAACACTCGAAGAAGAGTGTGTTGTTAAACCATTCATAGATTCCTTTATTTCTTTTTATAAATTCAATTATTTTTTTAACGAAAATATAGATGATTTAATAAAAGAACCTAGTTTATTAAATAATAATATAGAAGTTGAAAAAATAAAGAAATCTATAGTGGAATATTATTCAAATTATAATTTATGATATTTTTTAATAAATAATAATTACCAACATCAAACAATATTTAATAGCGATTTAAAATTAATTGAAATAGAAGAAAAATTCAAAAGAGTTATAAAATTAATTAAAGATTATATGCAAAATTGTGGAAAATGTTCAAAACATTGTAACAAAAAGGAAAATATAAATTGTGAAGAAAAATCTTTTAAAAAATGTTCAAAACATTGTATAAAAGATTATGATGAAGATGAGTATAAAGATTTTCAAAATATAATAGAAAAAATATAAATATACATTTATTAAATTTGTGTGATGTTATAATTCATTTGATATTGAATTTTAGGAAAGTTATTGATGGAGTCAGAGAACAAAATATATGCTAAGTTATATAAAGATTATAATAAGAATATTTTAGTTATTGATTTGTCAGAAATAGCGAAATATTGTTATGAAAAGCATCTTATAAAAAAAAGTGATCAAAGCGAAACTCTATCTAAACAAATATGATGTGTAAGTGCTTGGTCGGAAGAACTTTATTTTAATTCATGATTTCTAAGTTTCAAAAAGACTATTGAATATCATATTTCAAAATTAATAATTGTTGATGTTGATAAATTATTAATAATAAAAAAATATAATAAGCCATCTTCAAACATTGAATCTAAAAATTATTTAAAAATATATGGAATGATTTATTCTTATATTAAAGAAGTTTGTTTGCAATTAATAGGAAATGATGATCATATAAAATATTTAGATTATCCAAGTAAAAAGAATCTAGAAATATTATTAGAAGATTTAAGTAATATCTGAAATATCGATCCAAAAACAACATTGGAAATTGGAGCAGATACTTGAAATAATCAAAAACCTAAAAAATAGTTTTTTTTATTTTGCAGAATTCAATCTCTTTAAAGTGTTTTCTAATTGATTGATTAATTTTATTGTGATAAAAAATAGTTACTACTCTTTGTTTGTTGATAATTTTTTTTGCAAAATTAACTATCTCTTCATCAGAATCACCAAATGAAAAACCCAAAAATATTATTTCAGAAATTTCATTTGATTTTAAAATAGTTTGCAATACTTGTTTTTTGGGGTCAAACTTTCTATCGATTCCTCAATTTTTAGTAATTTTATTTTTATTTATTAACTTATTTTTATCATGACCTAGAACCATTTGTATTTCTTTTGATTTGTAAGCATGCAACATAACGGTTTTATCTTTTCAAGAATTTATATTGGCATAATCATTACGAGCAGAATTAGGTTCAAAATAAAAATTATCAAATCCATAAATATTTGTTGTATTTGTATAATTGAAAGAAACAATTATTTCTATTTTGTTTAATTTTATAAATTTTTTAAGTTCTTTGTTTATTATAACTTTCTTAAGATCTTGAATTTCAAATCATTTTTGAAACAGTAAGCATATTTTTTTTATAAAAGAAAAACCTTGAATATTTTTATTTTCAACAATATACTTGCAATAATCTTCAAATCTACTTCATAATTCTGTTTCTTTTGAAAATTTTGTATACTCATCATCAATAAAATATTTTTTATAACTATTAATACCATCTTGGAAAGTTTTAGAGTTAACAAAATGATGGAATGTAATATTTATTCCGTGAAGAATATCAAATCCATTACCAATAAACATTATTTTTTTCATATAAAAAATAATATATGAATTATGTATTTATATGAAAATTAATTTGCTAAATATCCAATAAATCAACTATTGTTGCTCAGTTTATAATCTACCATTCCTAGTTATAATTATTTAGGTCAAAATTAGGATATTTTTTTAATAGAAAATTGCCACAAAATCAACTTAATCCATTTCAAAACCAGTTAATCCCAGTGGGTTTGTACAATCATCATACTCTTCATAAATATCAATTGCTCTTTTATAAAAAGATGTTAATTCAGCAAATAATCCAGACAACAAATTAAATAAATAGTCTAACAAAGAAAAAAACTCATCTATACTTTTTTGATCTAAAGTTCCTATTTCTGTTTGATGCTTATAATGATTTGCAAATTTTAGTATTTTATCTACAATGGAGTCATCTTTTTCGGTTATGTTCTCTTTGAATTCCTTTATTTTTTTAAAAGAATCAAATTTTTGCTTTAAATATAATCTTTCTTTTTCGCCTCTTGTGTTTGTTAAAGAATAAGCGATAAAGCAAATTTCCTCTAATTTTAAATATATAAAAGAAACTCCTTGTTTTAATACATAATTTAATTCATTATTTATTTTTAAGAATTTTTCAGAATAATCAGGACCTTGAAGGCTGTGAAAAAGACTTCTTCCTTCAGCTGATTGAGGAGAAAAGATGCCACTTCCAATATCGCTCATTTTTTGTGATTCTAATTGTTTATTAAACTCATTCCTTTCAATATCAAGTTGTTTTTGATGCTTATTTGCTTGTATCTTTAATTCTTTTAAAAATTTTTCTTTAAAAAAACTATATTCAGTATTTCAATTATTTATATCATAATTTTTACGTCTAATTATAATTCCAATATGTCTTAAAAAAAACATCACATCCTTTTGGTTGTAATTGTTTAAAATATCTGCTTTATTCAAAAAATTTAAAGAAGACTTAGATGCATTCCAATTTTTAAGATCTTCATATTTTAAATAATCATTTTCCAGTAACAATTTATTTTGCTTCAATGCATTTAAATATTCTTCATTTTTAAAAACTTCTTGTAAATATATTGTTGCTTTTGCTTTTTTATTTTCGCTATACATGTAATATAATTTTAACACCAAATATTCATATATCTAATAGATATAGGTATAATTATAATTTGTTTAATATAAATGGAGGAATCTAATGACATTAATGAAAAAGCGCATCATCTCATTAATTGCGGCATTTGTTTTATATATTGGAGCTATGATAGCCATTTGAGTTATTCCCAATATTCAAATGAATATTCAAATCATTTGCTCCTATGCAATAACATTAATTATCCTTTTAGGATTGTTTTGAATATTAAGTAATTTAAATTGAAAGTACAAAGAAAAAGGATTTGTTCTAAATGGTCATTTACCAGTTTGAAATAAGTTAAAAGATAAATATTTGTCCTTATCTTTTGTAACCAGTCTTATTCAAGTTCTTTTTTATGCTCTGGTAATGACTTATTTTATAATGTCGATTACCACTAAGCAAGAATATGAAACAATTTGAGAATATCTATCATCTTCTCCAGTAATTGTTTTGATTTTGGGTTTTGTAACAATGATTCCCTTCATAGTTTTAACAATTATCAATAGAATAATAATGTTTAAAATATTTTTAACTCCACATTTTGACAAAGAAGCAAATTTAAGTAAGAATACATGATTTTTCCAAAATAAATTTAAAACTTACATCTTTATATCATTACACTTTACAGTTCCTGGAGTTGGAATGTTTTTAGCTATTACTATGTATAAAGATATTTCAGATAATAATCGTGAATTAATTGAACAAGATCAAACTTTAATCCAAAGCGATTAATGTACAAAGTATTTTATGTTGTGTTTGATTTGTTGGGAAAAGATTGGTTTATAATTTAATCAGTTTTTCTATAAATAAAATCTAATGACTCTTGATTTTTATTATTTCAAGCTGTTCATCCATTTTGCGCACTATTACCGGAGCATGGTCTACCTGCAAAAGATGGTGAATTAATTGAAATATCTCTTGTTAAAATTCAATTTTTATCATCTATTTTTTGTAAATGTTCTGCGTTTTCTTCAAATCATATATCAATTCTTGATTCGTCAGATTTTGTGTTTTGATATGCAGGACGTTTTATTTTTGAATTTTTCAATAAAATGAATATACCTGCTGAATAAATTAATTCACCCTCTTTAAAGAAAAATATTTCTTCTTCTTGTTTTTGTTCTAAAATATTTAGATCTATATTACAGAATAATAAAAAGACATTTATTCCTTGAATTATTTTTTCAACTATCGGTTTATCAAATTCACTTATTATAGGTTCTTTCTTTCTCATATCTTTATTAATAAATGTATAGAAAGATTGATTAATAACTCTATTAATATAATGTCACTCCAAATAATCAATAAATGTTTTTGAAAAATCATTATTATCCATAATAAAAAAGTAAACCTTAGTAAAAGATTTTTCTTCATCGTTTAAGTGAGATTTTAACCTGTTTTGTATATCTATTGCTTGACCAATATATATTTGATTATGTTCTTGATTTAATAAAAAATAAATACCGGAATTATTTTTCCCTTTTTCCAGGATTTTCAAATCTTTTAAATTATTTCTATTTAGCTCTATACATCTTAAATTTTCATTACCCATTTTATGAATTCTAATACCTTTTAAACCATCTAAATAAAGTAGGGTTGTAATATTTTCTCTATTCATTTAACCTCCATTTTAATCAATCGATATTTATAATTCTAATAATAAGTTATATAAATGATGCTTTAAATTGTAAAAAAACAAAAAAAACAATCAATTTAAGTGTTTTCAAAAAACATTACTTTAATAAATTTACTTGTATTTTTGAGACATATTTATTGTTAAAAAAATATTTATTTTCTTGTATCTTTTTGATAAAGTTTAGTTTATCACTTCTTCAAATTGAATAATGGAAATTGAAAAAATAATATTTAAAGCACTAACAAAAGTCATCATATCATGTCAAATTTTTTTATCAATGTAATCAAAAAGTTTAATTCCCATTTCTACTTTTTGAATTTCTAAATTATCCATGAACGATCCGCTAGAATGATGTTTCTTTTGAACTGTTTTAGATAAAAACAAAATATCAATATAACCATCAGCAATAATTAAGTTAAAATACATCTTATTATTTAATTCAATTAATCTTTGTTGTGCCAGAGGAGTTAGGATCATTCTTGCACTTGCTTCACTAGTGCTTTGAATACTAAATTTTTTATTAAATTCATCATTTTCTAATTGAATATCTTCTATCTTAAAGTTATTTGTATTTTTTGCATTAGTTATATTAATAATCTCGCCCTTAAATAAATTTGTTTTTACTCTCAATAAAGGCAAGTAATTAGTATGGATTTTAGCATCTTTGGTTGATGCTGCATATTCTGTTTTTTCAATAGTATTCAATTCTATATCATTTGTTGGTTGGTCAATAATTGATGCTACATACTCGACTGGTTTATCATTTAAAACACCAACAGAAAGTTCAAATGGGTTATTAAAAATAGTTCCTTGAGCAACTTCGTATTCTTTTTTGAAAGTTGTTTCATTTCCTTCCTTTAAATAAAATTTATATTTTTCATATAGTGCCATTTTACTATAATTTACTGACCTTTCTTCCAATTTGATTTCTTCAATAATTTTTGGTAATCAATTTAAACAAGGGTTAAGAACTTCGCTTTCTCTAACATTTTTAATTAATTTATCAAGAGCTCTTTCATTTTTGTATTTCTTCGTTACAGAAATATTGATAGCTATTATTACAAAAAAAGAAACTGTCAAAAATACCCCTGTTTTTCAACAAAAGTTATATCAAAAATATGCTGTTGAATCTAAAATTATTTCAGCTTCTGAATATATAAGCATCGAAGGGTATATAAATAATACAGTACTTATAAAAGCAAGTATTGGTTCAAGATAATTCAAGATTTTAATTATGTTTATTAACTTTTTGCTTTTTTCAAGATCAATACCTTTAATAACGCTGTATTTTCAATTTAAAATCTCTCGTTTAACTTTTTTACCATTTTTAATTTCTAAATTTTTAACATATTTTTTCATAAGTTTTCCAGATCCTCTTTTTAATTAAATTAAAAAGATAAATTAACATCCTCTTTTTGTTAAGTGGAAGCAAGCAGGTATTTTAATTAAACTCATTAATTTTTGAAATGATTTAGAATCTTTAATTTCAAGATAATTTTCTAACACAGCGAAAATTCTTGAAAATACAGAATTTGATAATTGATTCACTTTTTCTCTTGATTCATTATTAATCATTGATGATCTTGATTTAGTAACTATTTGAGAATTATCTGTTCTTGTGTTGCGAACTTTAGGATTATAAAACATATTTACTCCTTTTAGTATTAAGTAATTGTAAAATAAATTATACCTAATTAGTTTTAAATATTTTTTATTAAACATAGTTTCATTTTTTTAACAAATTTAAAGGTTATTTGTTAGATAATTTTTTTGCTATTTCAAATTTTTCTTCTGCTTCTTCTTTTCTTCCTAGTTTGTTCAAAGCAACTCCTCAATTTGAATAAGCATCAGTATTATTTTTATCAATTTTTATTACTTCTTGATATTTCTCAATCGCCTCTTCAAATTTCCCTAACTCACCCAAAGCAACCCCTCAATTAACGTAAGCACTAGCATTACTTGGATCAATTTTTATCACTTCTTTAAATTTCTCAATCGCCTCTTCATCTTTCCCTAACTCACCCAAAGCAACCCCTCAATTAACGTAAGCACTAGCATTACTTGGATCAATTTTTATCACTTCTTTAAATTTCTCAATCCCCTCTTCATCTTTCCCTAATTTGACCAAAGAAAATCCTCAATTATTATAAGCGCTAACATCATTTGGATCAATTTTTATTACTTTTTGATATTTTTCAATCGCCTCTTCAAATTTCCCTAACTCACCCAAAACAACTCCTCAATTATAATAAGCATCAGCAAAATTTAGATCAATTTTTATCACTTCTTTAAATTTCTCAATCGCCTCTTCATCTCTTCCTAATTTATTCAAAGCAAATCCTCAATATAAATAAGAGTTAGCATTATTTGCATCAATCTTTATTACTTCTTTAAATTTCAAAATAGCTTCATCAAATCTGTTTGATTCCAGTAATTTAAATCCATTTTTTAAAAGTTGATCAGGACCTACAAAATCAAAACTTTTGAAAACTCCCTCTATGTCAGGATATATGGACATAGAATCAATTCCTAATTTTTTTAATCAAGAAATAATATCTAATTTTAAAACAAAGTCATTCTTTACATCAATATATTCAACTTTTGTATCTAGGTTTATACTATCAAAAATAAAAATAGACTTTTGACTAATAGATCTTCCAATTTGTTGACCAGTATTAAATTTAAAAGTTTGAATTTCATTTATTTTAATTTTTTCAATATTAAGTTCATTTTGGTGGCTTCCCTCTTCTTTTTTTAGGTAATAAATTCGAAAACTTTTTTTATCTTCAAATGTTTTTTCAATTTCATCAATGTGTGAAGCTGCAAATCATAAAGCAACCAAGATATCTTCAGTAAAATCTATCAAAGGGGTTACTTGACCATGATGTTGCATTTCTCCTAATAGTGCTAAATCTTTCAAGTTATCTATTTGTTTCTTAAGAAATTCAATTTTTTGTATAAATGTTCTTTTAATAAATTCAAATTTCTCAACTTCATCTTTATATTCCATTTTAGTATTTAGTATTCGTGAATGCCCAGAATTTAATGATCATGAACTATCACCCTGCCCTCTATAGATGTAATATTCCTTTTTTTTCATCATTTTAAATGCTCAATCTTGAACTTCTTCTAGTGTTTTAAAAATTTTTGCATTTTCTTTTTTTGACATACATTTAATTATATGATAAATATTATGAAAACCAAATATCTGAAAATTATATTTGTGAGTTTATTGTGTTAATGTATTGATTAAAAATAAGAGAAAATTTAATAAAATCAGGAAAAATATGAGTGCTTTTCTTGGATAAAGAGTATTTTAATTTAAAATATTATGTAAGTTTGTAATTTAGACAAAAAAAACACTTTATATAAGTGTTTTCAAAAAACATCGCGCTAACAAGTCAACTTGTATTTTTTAGACATTATTATTATATTATATTTTAGAATATACTATTGAAAAAATATTCAGTTTCTTTTATGAAAGAATTATATTTTTTCTTATATTCTGGTGAAATATATTTCTTTAATAAATTTAATGTAATCATCAAACTTTCTTTATCTAACAAAATGAAATCATGATGCACTATTTTATTCCTGAGAGTATTGAATTTTCTTAAATCTTTTATTTCAAATGACAAGTCAAAGGATTTTTTATTAGAACTATGCTTTGAATAATATTCTAAGACCTTTGCAAAATTAATTTTTTTTAAAAAAGTTAACTCATCAGTTAATAAATTAATATCATCATTCGTTCTTGCTCCATTTAAAGATTTATTAATTTCATTAATATTACTGTTAGGATTTTTTTCATTAATTTGAATAAATAATATTTCCTTGTTATTTTTTTCTAAAAATTTTGAGATATAATCTTTTTCCAATAAAATAAAGTAAACTATTTCTGCACCTAACTTATTTTCAATAAAAAACAAATATTTTAATACTTGTCTTTTAACTCTAATATCTTCTTTGAAGACGCTCTCCATTTCTTCAAAATTATCAAATTTATATCCAATTTTCTTAGCTGCATCTCATAATTTTCTATATCTTGTTAAACTTCTTATTTTAAAGTTTTCTTGAAAATTAGTACAATCAATATCACCAATCAATATCTTCTTATTGTGATCAAACATATGATTGACCAGATTTTTGCATTTTTTGACTCTTTCCACCATTCAAATTAAAAATAGCAATATCAATTTTATATTTATGTCCAGGTTCATCAACAATTATACAAATAACCGCATTAGTTTTAGATTTAGTTGATTCATGATATCTTAAACTATAGTTATTAATAGCTGTTTTAATTTTAGAATAAGTATCTTGTGCACTCATATTTGTTGAAGTTTTTATATCGATATCAATGTCATAAAAACCATCTGAGTTTATTTTCATTTCTCCAGGGTTTTTTATAGAACCTGTGTATTCAAAATTAAAAGAAAAATCAACTCTTTCTTTCAAACCGTTCATCAATGTTAAAACTCTTTGTTTTAAATTTGTTTTATTTTGCGGAGAAATTTTTTGCATATTAAATAATTATACATTATTATGTTTGAGGGTTTGTTATTATCTTTGATCAGAAGAGTGATTAAGAATTAATTTAAATGATTCCTGATTTAGTTAATTTATCTCGGCGCCTCTTAGTTCTGATTATTTTTATTTAAGTAAAAAAAATGATAGGTCTTTATGAAAGACCTATTTTAATCTACAAATGACAAATTTTAACTAACAATTATTAATATATTTTATAAATACAATAAAACAATAAATCAATGTTATATTTTTGTATAAGTAATTAATAAAGAAACTTCAGAAAAAAATTTATTATGATATTCTATTAAGATAAAATATTTATTTAAATTAATTTATTTAAATAATGTTGGTGATGTATTTTTAAAAATTTCTTTCTTTCTTTATTTTTGAATCATTTGAAATCAAAAACACTTGCATGCGTTAACATATCGTGGGTATTTCCAATTAAGACTCCATATTCATCAATTGAAATAATATGATTATCAAATAAAGCATCATGATTATAACAAAGTAATAAACCGTTTTTTGAATTCGGAAATTCATCATATAAACCATCTTCAAACGATTCTTTTACACTTTTAATGTGAGAGGCAACAACTATCTTATCTCCTTTTAATAAACAAAATGCGCAAGTTTCAATAAATTCAATTTTTAATTCATTTCTAAATAGTTTTTGCAATTCAGGGTTTCTTGTAGTCGTTTCACTTGAGTTTACAATATATTTTGCAATATTATCTTTATCAACATTATTTTTAATGTTTATTTGATTGTTCTCAAAATTATATAAATTAAAGTTTTTTTTCAATGCATCGATATTAAAAATAATGTTTCTACCTTGTTTTTCTATTCCTTCAAACAAAGGGAGTGTTAAATGAAATCTATTTTCCTTAATTTTATTTTTCAATATTGTAGAATCTTGTCTATAATCTAAAATAACAGAAACTATTTCATCAACTGTAACATCTTCTGTTGCTGTAGATATAAAATTAGAAATTTCTTCATTTTCAAGAAAATTATTTTTAGTTTTGTTGAAAAGTTCAATCATTACATTTATTGTTATTTCAAATGGTTTAATATTTAAAACTTCATTTGAAATAGATACACTACTAGCCTTGTTAGATTTGGATTTAAAAATTTTATCCTTTTTAAACATTCTTTCAGTCATTAATTTCTTAAGTTCTTGATCTTTGTTGTTTAAGGCGGCATTTTCTATTTGTTTGCAAATTTTATAATCTTTGTAATCAATGCTATGAGAGGGGTTTAGAATGAGATTTAATCCTACTAAGGTTCTGGCATTTCTGAAATTTGAAAATGCTTTATCTGAAGAGTTGATATATTCTTTTTTTATAAATTTTTCAAAACTTTCTTTATTTGCATTCTTTTGTCATAATGAAATCTTTTGAATCATATATTTTACAACCTCAAAGTTATAATTTTGTTTAACAAAATGTCAACTTTCATATTGATTTAACTTATTTATTCTATCTATTAGTTTATTGTTCATAGAAAAACATAATATCATTTTAATTTAAATATTAAGATATTTTATGTTTAATATACTATAATTTATTTTATGAATATTAGGAGAACAATAACCAATATTGAATCGTGAGCAAATAAAAATCATTTTGATAGTGTTACCATGATCAAAAACCTCTTTATAAATTTATCTAAAAGGAATATTATGGTGAGTGACTATAATTATTTATTTAATTCTAGTTGAATGGATAGTTGTAATAATTTAATTGAAACTTTTTTCAATAAATTAAGTTGTGAAAATTTAAAAATAATTTCTACTTATTATGTTGAAAAAACAATAAATCAAAAAAATACGGGTTCATATTATACTCCGATTGATGTTGTTGATTTCTTAATTTTGGAAACTAAGAAAGAATCGCGAATAAAAAATCCCACAATAATAGATCCTACAAGTGGTTCTGGAGCTTTCTTGGAAGGTGTTTTAAGAAACTGAAATTTTTTCTTTGCTTCTAAAGAGGAAGTTTTAAATAGTATATTTGCAAATGATTTGAATGATTTTGCCTTAGAGGTCTGAAAACAAAAAGCCTGAATGTGAGCAATTGATAAAGGGCTTGAATCTTCAAAGGTGAAAAAAATAATCGAAAAAAATACAAGTAATTTAAGTGTGTTTGAAATAAATAAATCATTTGATATAATAATAGGTAATCCTCCATATTTTGAAACACCAAAAACTCAAAAAAACATGTTTGGAAATATTTATGCGAATATTATAAAACATTGCATAAGCATTAAAAAGAATTCTAATTCTATAATTTCATTTGTGGTTCCGATATCAATTCAAACAACAAACAGAATGAAACCTTTGAGGGAGTTAATGCTTGAAAATTTTAATTCTTATAAATTTGCTAGTTTTGCAGATAGACCGTCTTGTATCTTTGTGGGTGTCCATCAAAAAATTTCTATTTTTACAATTTTCAATTCTAAAAATAAAAAGAGAGAAACGACGAGCTACAATCAATGACGTTCAAATGATAGAAAACTTATGTTTGACAATATAAAATATTTTAGCAATGATAATATTGAGCATATGATTGGTTCCAAGTTGGAAGAAATGATACTGAAGAAAGTTTTAACTAAACAAGATGAAGTTTTTTATGGTGAAAAAAAATTTTATGTATCTCAAAGAATTACTCATTGAGCAAAATCATTTCCTTATCAGCAAGAAAGTAAAGAATATCAAGAATATAGTTGTGAAACAAGAGAGCAATCCATAATATTATCAGCTATTTATTCTTCTAATGTTTATTTTCTTTATTGGTCTTTAATATCTGATGGCTGACATAATACAAAGGGAATGATTAAAAAATTTAAAATTCCAAAAACTGTTTTTAGTGATGTTGTTTTATTGAATGAAGCTAATAAGTTATTTACGTCACTAGAAAAAGGTAAAATTGAAATTAATACAAAACAAACAAAGTTTGCATACAAACATAGAAATTCTATTCAAGAAATCAGGAAAATAGACTCACTACTACAAAAACACTATGATTTTTCTAACAAAGAAATCAATTATATACAAAATTATTTAAAGGAAATAAGATAATGAATATAATTGATTTATTTGCAGGTTGTGGAGGATTTTCTCAAGGATTCAAAAATGCAGGTTATACAACTGTTGAAGCATGCGAAATAAATGAAGATATTGCTAAAACATTCGAATATAATCATAAAGCGAATGTTTTTATTGGCGACATAAAAGATTTTCATTTGGAAAAATATAAAGGAAAAATAGAAGGGATTATCGGAGGGCCTCCATGTCAAGGTTTTTCTATGTCTGGGAATAGAAATAGGAAAAATAGCAACTTTTTAAGTGACTCTAGAAATTTTCTTTTTAAAGAGTATTTAAGAATTTTAAAAGAAGTTGAGCCAAACTTCTTCGTTATGGAAAATGTTTCTGGAATGATTACATTAGATTCTGGAAATATATTTAAGGAAATCATGCATGAACTTTCTAAATTAAAAGTTAATAATAACAAATATTTTATTTCCTATAAGATTTTAAATGCAGGAGATTATGGAGTTCCACAAAATAGGAAAAGATTAATAATTTTGGGATCATTAAAAAATATAGATATCAAAAATATGAGAATTTCTGAAAAGGAATATTTTGTTTGAGATGCTATTTCTGATTTAGAAAATCAAAAATTTGGACACAACATCAAGAAAGAATATAAAGCTAAAAAAGATTTGGCTGTTGTTCTTTCTGATTCTAAAAAAATTTTCAATCACATTCCAACAAAGCATAGTCAAATAGTTATGAACAGGATTTTGCAGATAAAAGAAGGTGAAAAATTAATAGACACTAAAATAAAATCTGTTCATAGTGGAGCTTATGCAAGAATGATGAAAAGTGAAAAATCAATGACGATTACAACAAGGTTTGACACCCCATCAGCTGGAAGATATATTCATCCAACTCAAAATAGAACAATAACTCCAAGAGAAGGTGCCAGACTCCAAACATTTAGTGATTCTTATGAATTCATAGGAACTAAAACAAACATATATAAAATGATTGGAAATGCAGTTCCTGTAAAATTAGCTGAATCAATTGCAAATTTTATCAAAAATTCTTAATAATTATATCTTAGCAAACATTATTGTTGAAATAAATATTACTTTCAATTTTTGTACAAATAGAGTATTTTTATTTTACTTAATGAAGATTTTTTTCTTTTATTTTGTTTTTAATGATTGTTAAATTAGGTAATGTTTCTAGAATTTGTAAATTATAGAAAACTAATGATAATATTAAAATTTTATTAATGTTTTTAAAAATATTTCAAAAAAACTTTAAACCTTTGATTATTTGCAAAAGAATATTGTATAGTTATATTTCTTAAATCATCTTCATTTTCAAACATTTCTCTAGTTGATTCATTATCTATGACTGTAAAATTATAGTGATGCTTGAAAAAACTAGATCCAAGTAAGCCGTCTCCTACAATTAAAGAGAATCACGGAGGAACTCATATTCATCCATATGAAAATAGAGTTATCACCCCTCGTGAAATGGCTATGTTACAATCATTTCCTAATGATTACTTTTTTGAAGGGTCAAAATCTCAACAAATGGTTCAAATTGGAAATGCGGTTCCACCTTTAATGGCAAAAGCGATTGCTTTATCAATTAAAAAATCTTTTTAAATATTTTGTGGAAATTAAATTCCTAACAAACCAACAATAAGGTTTGTTAGTTTGTCTCCATGATCTCTCGATTAAAATTCTTTTCATTCAGAGTATTCATTTATTTTGTTATTTAGGTTGAAAGATGTTTGTTCTTTCATAAGAGTTTTTTTATCTATTGCTTATCTTTCTGTTAAGTTTGCCTGCAATGGCTTAAAATAGTAATATTAAGTGTTTTCGAAAAACATCGCGCTAAACAAAGTTAATTTTTATTTTTTAGACATTATTTATTGATTAAAAAAATTTGAAATGCAATCTCTTTCCCAATAAAATGAAATAAACTATTTCTGTACATAACTTATTTTCAATAAAAGACAAGTATTGAAATATTTGTCTTTTAACTTTAATGCCTTTAAAGAAGGCATTATCGATTTCTTCAGTTTATCTTATAGGAATATTATTTAATTTATATGAATATTTTAGGACTTAAAATATATGTTGCTTGATTTTCGTTCTCTTTAAAACCTTCGTTTAGTAAAATTAAATAATTTTCTCTATACAAAAACTCAATGATGGTATTTATTTTATGTGAGATAAAAAACTCATTTCCGTTATTATAGTTTTTAGATATTATTTTAGCTAGTTGCATAATGTTAAGTCATTTATTTCAAATGTGGTTTATTGATTTTTCTTTTTCGGAATTAAAAATTAAATATTTTGTAATTTCCTCTTTTGATAGATTATAAATAAATGGTTCTCCTATATTTGAATCTTTTAATAATTCAAATATTTCTTTTATAGTTTGTTTGTCTTTTTCCATTCATAATTCCTTTTAAATTTAATTGTATGATAAAAATTATATTCTAAAATTGCTTATAAAATATTAAATCAAAAAAATAATCATGTGAACCAATATTGTTTTATTATAAGTAGTTTCTAAGATATAAAATACAAATATATTTAATAAACTCCCAAGTATTTAATATTTATAGTTAAAAATAGGTAATATGTGCGCTCTTGGTGATTGGGTTATTGTTATTTTAATGCTAAAGAATAATCGGCAATCTATTTCTTTCTTCTGGTATTTTGATTGTGGTTTTTCATAGATTTGCTATTTCTTGATAAGTTTTATCAATTTTTTCTGATTTGTTTTCGGAAAATATATCAAATCTGTCAAAAAGTTTTTCATACATTAAGTGACCACCAAATTCAGAAAATACAGCAAACTTATAAAGGACTTTATAAAATTTAAAAATATCCTAAAAAATGAACAAAATAAAATTGAAGAAAAGTCATATAAATTTAAATGATTTTTTATGTAAAGAACATTCAAGTTAAATTATTTAATATTATAAAAAGAATTAAGTTCTATAAGAGTTAAGTCAAAACCCTTACTCCTTAGTTTATGAATTTTCTTTTCATATAGTTTTTCTATCAGTTTAGTATTATCAGTTCCAAAATGGATATTTTTATGACAATTATGACATAAAGAAACAATATTTTCAACAATATCAATATTACCGTTATTCTGCATATCTTTATTTAAAATAATTTCTTGCTTAGCCATTGGTATTAAATGATGAGCTTCGACAAATGGTTTTTCAGATGTCTTACTTATAAATGTTATATGATTTTCGTTATATTCGCATAAATAATTAGCTGCAACAATCCCTTCCTTAGAAATTTTTAGAAGATCTAGTATAGGCTTCTCTAGAAGATGTAAGTGTTTTGTGAGGAATATTTTCAATAGGTTCTTCATTAATTAACATCTGAAATTTTGCATCATCTTTTAAAGATAATTTCTTTTCTTGGTTAGGATAACATTTTGCATTTTTGTAAAATAGAATTCAATGACCATGAACTATCACCTTGCCCTCTATAGATGTAATATTCCTTTTTTTTCATCATTTTAAACGCTCAATCTTGAACTTCTTCTAGAGTTTTAAAAATTTTTGTATTTTCTTTTTTGATATACACTTAATTATATGATAAATATTATGAAAACTAAATATCTAAGAATTATATTTGTTAGTTTATTATGTTAATGCATTGATTAAAAATAAGAGAAAATTTTGATTAATTATGTTGATTTTTTAACAAATTTTATCCATATAATTGCACTTAAATTTTCAAATGTAATTATAAATTTACTCCATTCTATCTTCAAATATTTAAGAAGGTATTTTTCCTTTGAATTTTACTGGCATTAAATGAAACAAAGAATCTTTATTGTAAGGTTTGTTATTTAGTTCAAAATTATAATTAAAATTAAGTATAGGCTTTATATCAGGAATTAAAAACTCTCCAAAACTATTTTTTTGAACATTTATGTTGTATACAAAATAAATGTGATATTCTGAATTCTTATCTCTTTTGAATTCTAACTCGCTTCTTGAAATAAAAAAATGTTTATTATTGGTTGATGATTTTACTTCGACATATATTTTTTTATCATTATTTTTAACTATAAAGTCACAAAGATCAAATTTATTAATTTTGGTGACAAAATTTACCCCATATTTTTTACCCAATACATTTTCCACTATATTTTTAGCAATATCAGAAATTTGTTTGTTTGTTTCAAAATAAGTTTCATTAATCCCTGTATTTATAGATGTAGGACCTTTATAACCTTGGTTGGAAATAGTATCTCTGATTTCTGTATTTTTTAAAGAAAATATTTCTTTTAACTTATCGGTATTAATTATATTTTTGACAAAAACTTCATAATCAGATATTTCCTCTCATGTTTGAATTCTTTGATTTGTTGTTATTTGATAGTTTTCAAATCAATCATTTATTAGAGTTAGCAAATTCTTGTTTATATACATTGATTTTTTTCATTCATTACAAACTATATTTATGTGATCATTGATGTCTTGTCTAGAAATTAATGAATCAATTTGTCTAAATTTCATGTCAGGAATGTAGAAAAGTCTTGCTAGAGTACTACCATATCAACCCTTATCTCGAGTTTTATTTCCACTAGAAATAAAGTTAAATAAATTATCTTTTTCATTTAATAACTTTTCAACAGGTTTAGCTGATTTATTTTGATTTAATAAAATATCAAAAAAATCAATTCATATGTATGGAGAATAAGTTTGACGACTTGGTTTTTCTGAATGTCATTTATAACTTTTTGTAATGTCTTTTGTATTTATAAGATTGAAATATTTTTTTGACAAAGGGGATTTTTCACTAATTATTTCAAAAATTATCTTTTCTTCTTGTTCTTTGGTCATATTAATACTTTACCAGAATTTTTTTTGTTTTATTTAAAACCATCATATTCGAAAAACTTATATTTTGATGTATGCTTGAATATTTAATAAATAGGATTTTGATCAGGAAATATTTGTGCTATTATGTCTTTAGACGTCAAGCTAATATCTGACACAATAACATTTGTTTTCCTTGTTTTGCGTTTGGTTTGTCTGTAGTGATTGTTAAAATTAGGTAAGATGTATAAATTCTTGGCAATTAATATATCTATTTTCTTCATGTGCTACTTGTTTAATTATTAAATTCTTTAAGAGATAATTGAATCTCCTTTTCAATTTCGGAAAAATTTCAAATTTCATTTATTTTATCAAACAAGTATTCAGATCTTTTTTGAATTTCATATAAATCTCATTTTTGCAAATTTAAAAAATAATCATTAAACTTTCAACCTTCTTTTTCCATTATTTTTTGTTTATGGCTGAAAACTTTGTTGGATGATTCACCATTATAATTTGTTAAAGTCAAGTTTCCAATTGTTCCTTCTTTAGCAACAATATCCATTTCTCCTTCTTTATATCCTGCAGCTCTTCAATCAGTTAGTGTTTGCGGCAAGATATGTTCTATTGTAAATGTTTTGAAATCGATCTTCATTTTTTCTTGAAAACTGGATAATCTAATTAAAAGAATTTTGCAAAAACTTTGTTTTTTATATAAATTAAATGAATAAAAAGACGATTTAAATTCAACATTTCTAGGCATTCTATATTTGAAATCATTATTACGCTTTATATCTCTGTTTGGTTCTGTATATAATTTATAGAACAATTTAGCTTCATATGAAATATTTAGTTCTAGTTTGTTAATTTCATTTACTAACTTGGGTATAAATCTTGTTATAGTTTTTTCTGTTGAGCCATAGAACTCTCTGGTAACTTTATAATACTCTAAAACCATTAATGATTTATTAATATTTGATTTTTGTAGTTCATTTATAATTATTTTCTTATCAATCAAGTTTGAATTTCTATGAAATATATCAATAAACAAAGCCATATATGTATTTGATGAAGGATATAATATGTTCATAGATTTTTCATATTTTTCACCCAATCATTCTTTATTTAATATATATTTATAAATAGTTGCAAAGAGATATAAATCATCAAAAGCAGTCAATATATCACTATAAATTTTTTTATCAAATAAATCTACAAAAGATGCATAAAGAATTAAGGAGTCGTTATTAACTAGTTCATTAGTTTTATAAGATATAAAGTGCCTTATAAAACTATTTTTATCTTTATCATTTTTTAAGCAATCTGTTGATAGTGTCAATAAATTTGTTTTTTCTTCAAGTTTTTTATCAAGATTTTCTTCATTAAGATATCTTTCATTTATTTTAGAAAATAAATAGTTTTTTACCAAGTCGAAAGCAGTTAATTTTTTTCCTGTTGAATTTATTTGTGAAAACAGAATATGTTCATCAATTTTTTCTTCCGCTATGACTAAAGCGAACACAATCTTTCTTAAGTTAATGTAAAAAAGATTTAAATCTACATTATATGTATTCAAATGAGATTTGATTTGTTGATAATTTAAAAAATAATTAGATTGTTCTTCTTTTTCAGAAAAAGAAGAAGTATTATCTGTTATTATGTTTTTCAATATACCTGCATCTTTTAAATTCATTGTTTTGAATTCAAAACCTTCTAAATCTCTTTTAATTTCATTTGAATAATCTTTATCCAATTGATCATTTTTATCATATATTGCTTTTAGGATTAACCAAATAGTTGAGATTCTTTGTTGACCATCAATTATCACTCTGGAAGTTTTATGATTTTTTAAAACTAATGATCCTAAATAATAATTATTTGTTTCACAAGACACAATATCTTCTAATAATCTCTTTATCTCTTCTTGGTTTCATGTATATTCTCTTTGGTAAAAAGGAATTATTAAATTATTTGAAGTTCTTAATATATCGTTAATTGATCTTTTTGATATGTCCATAATTTATTCCTTTATTTGATTGAAATATATTGAAAAAGTTTTTAAAATTCATTTCATTTATTACTTATTAGTAAAAAACAGTATACAGGAAAAAAATTAAATTTTAATATCATTTTAACCACTATATTTTCCTGTATACTGTTGTTATGAATGAAAATGAATTAATAATTAATTTGCTTACATCAACATATGAAAAAAGTGAATCATATTTTAAAAATGATGTTTGACGCAAGGGTAGGTGTAGAATAGATGCATCTTTTTATGTTTCTATTATGATTGATTATTATTTCAAAAAAGATACAGCAAATAATATTAATGAATATTACTTAAATGAAACAAGAATAATTAATAGAAAAAGAAATTTAACAGTCAAAGATGTTTATTCTAATTCTCATGGAATGGACATTAATTCATTAAAACAATTGCTAAAATTCGGGAGCTTTGGAAATTCTTTAAAAGAAGGTTTGGAAAAATTTGGAATTCCCAAAGTACAAATAGCAGTCAGAGATTACATTAATGTAATCTTGAAAAACATAAACAAAGAAGCGCATCAAAATATTCTTAAAGAGTGAGATAGTTATTATTTATCTTTGTTTACAGATGCGGGTAGCAGTCAAAATTATAGAGAACAATTTAAAAAAATATCTCAAGAAAAAGAGTTGGAAGTTTTAGATATTACTGACCTTAAAAAAGGCACTGTTGAATACATACCAATAATCCCAAAAACATCATCATCTGATCATGATTACTTTATGTTAACTCAAGAATGCGGAGAACAATTAGTTTACAAGCATCTTATCAAACAATATGGTGAGGTAAATGTTAATTGAGTTTCAAGTAAGAATAAATACTCTAATTATGACTTTGAAGTGAAGATAAATAATCAAGTAAAATATATAGAAGTTAAATCAACAACTGAAAGTAGTTTGAGTAAATTCTTTATTTCTAGATCAAAATATGCTTTTTATCAAGAGCAATCCGAAAATTATTATCTATACTTTGTTTCAAATATAAAAAGATATGATGAAGGTAATTTATACACTCCAAATCTAATAATTATTAATGCTCCTAAAATAGAAATCAGTTTTGATAAAACGGGATATGATTTTGAAAATAATAAAATTCTTATTACACCTTATAAATTTGTTGCTAATTGATAAAATATTATTTCTTTAATTCCCTAAAATGACTTTTCATATATTCTTTAGTTTCTTTGGATAGTGATAAAGATTTTCTTTGCTCAATAAATGATTTATAAATTCCGATGGTAGACATAATGTCTTTGTAATTTGTATGTGTTTGTTTAAACTTCTCAGAAATAATCATGAAACCATTATCATCAAATGAAATATAGTATTGGTCAAATAGCTTATCAATGCTTGCAGATAATAATAATCCATTATTTTTATCCAGCTTTTCAATATGATTTGATTCTACTCAAGGAATAATATGACTTGCTATCAAAAGTTCGGGAGCTTTAATGCCGGAAATCATACATGTGTTATTGTGTAGTGTCAATAAGTCTTCTCTATACTTACCTTGTCCAATTCTTGCTTTATATAAGCATTTTTTAGTTTGATTATCTATATTTTGGTCGTTTTTAATATTTAATAATTCTTTTTGTTCTTTAATACTTATGTTTCCGTAATGATTTATCAAAACTAAATTACCCTTATCTTTCGATATTTTTCACCAGTTATCCTCATCGATAATTGATTTATCAATCTTCAATATTTTTAAATATTCTTTTCAATCATTTAAGACTTTTTCGCTCAAAATTTTGGAATTGTGAAATAATTCATTTTTATTAATTGTTTTTGTCATATATATAATTAAAAAGTTTTTAAAATCTTGTTCTGAAAACCTTGAAGAAATAGTTTTTGTTAATTCTTTGCTTGATTTAATTAATTTAAATCTATATTTGATTCAAGTCATATTTTGACCTTTAGTTTCAATAACAATTTTAGTGGTTGACTTTTGAGTATATTTCAAATCAATACTATTTACAGTTTTTCCAATAAAATAATCTTGAAATATTGCATCAACAAAAAATTTAGCATTTATACGAGGATTATCTTTATATAGTTTATTTGACATTTTGTCTGTATCAATTAATATTTTATAAATTGATTCATAAGTATCTTTGTCTAATTGAATCATGCAAAACCTCCTTTATACTACTTAAATTTATATACTTATTTATTAATTATATTCTCAATTCTTTCGCGAGATATGTTGAAATACTTTGATTCTCTTTCTATACCTATAAACTTACGTCCTAACAATAATGCAGCAGCTCCTGTTGTTCCAGAGCCCATAAAAGGATCGAGTATTAAATCATTTTTATTTGTATGTATTGAGATTATTTCTTGCATTAATTTTAATGATTTTTGAGTGGGGTGATTTAGTTTTTCTTTCCCTGAAACAACTCCTGTTTTAAATTCAGCTCTTACATATGGAATTCCGTTAGGTTTATTAAAAACTCATTTTCCCTTTGGTTTTACAGCTCAAACAGCATATTCTGTATCTAAAACATATCTTCTTTCAACATTTCGAGGCATTGGATTAGATTTTATTCATTTCAACAAATCCTTAACATCCGCTCCGCACTTGGTTAGTTCATCTGAAATGTGTGAAACAAATAAGTGAGAACCAAAAATAATAAAAGTACCACCATCTTTTAATTTGTTGTAATATTCACTTATTCAAGAATATAAATCAAATTCCTTATCCCACTCTCCAAAGTCAATACCCTTTCTTTTACCGCTCAAAGTTGAAAAGTTATTTTTTTTAGATATGTTATATGGCGGGTCTGTAATTATGGCATCAATAGAATTGTCTTTTATTTTTCCTGACATTTTATATGTATCACCATTATATAGTTCATAATTATTATTAGAAGATTGAGATATTGATTTTATTTGTTTTAATATAGATTCTCCAACAGCGCTAGCTAACAAAGGAGGAACTGCATTACCTATTTGCTTGCATATTTCTGACTTCCCGCCGATAAATTCATATGAATCAGGGAATGATTGTATTCTTGCAGCTTCTCTGGGTGTTATTGCTCTATTTAAAGTGGGGTGAGTATTTTTCCCATTAGATGGAGTGTCAAATCTGGTGTCTATTGTTGGAGATAATTGGTCTCAATGTAATCTTGACCATGTTGTTTTAAATTTTTGATTAGTTCTTAAGTTTTCGGGAAGATTTAATTTAGTTCCTTTTTCTGGTATTAAAGATAACTTATAAAGAGTTTCCTTTGAATGATTTGTTGATGAGTGATTAAATAGAGTGTGTGACTCACTTCTTAATTGTTTTTGATAATTAGATTCAGCATTAGTTGTATATGGACGCTTATGACTAATATCTCCTGATTCTAAATATGCAAGATCTGAAATTGCATCTTGAACTGTAACTAGACTCAATTTATCACCTAAAGGCAAATCAAATTTTAGTGTTTTAGAACCTATTATGAATGCTCTTTTTCTATTTTGAGGAACACCGAAGTGAGATGCATTCAAAATATCATAATTCAAAATATAACCCAATTCTTTAAATTTATCTTTTATTTCATTCATGAAGTAGCCATTTGATGAATTTATAATGGCCGGAACATTTTCAATAATAAAAATTTCAGGCGTTATCGCCTTAACCATGTTGAAATATTCAATAAATAAAAAATTTCTAGGATCTTTGAGTCCTTGTTTTTTACCCTTCATACTAAATCCTTGACATGGCGGACCACCTATGATAAAATTAACTCCAAATTTTTTTGAAATTTCAATAATATTATTTTTAACAGAAGAATCAGTTATATCCCCTAGTATGGTTTTTATTTTTGGATTATTATGTTTAATTGTGTTTAATGCTTGTTCATTAAAGTCAACAGCAACTACAGTGCTAAATTTTTTATTTTTTTCAAGTCCTACAGAGAATCCACCAGCCCCGGAAAATAAATCTAGTATTTTAAACATATTTCTCCTAACTATATTTGAGGGTATAATTTTTATTCCTCAATTATAACAAATATATATTGGTTAATACAAACTTTTGAATTCTTCAAATGAAATATTGATATTGTTTGTTTTTAAATAAACTTCAACATGTTCAAACATTTGTTGCAGCATATTGATTTTAATTTCAGAAAATTCTCCACGATGGAGTAAATAATGGTTATTTTGAGTAATTGCTATAAGATTTTCTGTTTGATCAATAACATGTTTTTCATCAAAAATATAACTATATCTATGGGGAATAATGTGGTGTATATCTAACAAAGGCTCGCCCCTTTTATTTTTAGAAGTTTCTATTGTGGGTGCAAAAAAATCATTTCTATTAGATTTCTCCAAAACATTCATGACTGTCTCATTTGATAATTTTGCTCTTCTTTTTATTTCATTTTTATTCAAAGGAATTTGTCTTTGATTTCGTTCATGTTGATAAAGGTAATATTCATACAAACTCAATTTATCATCTTTGGAAAGTTCTGAGCTAGAATATTCTTCATCATTTTCTAATTCATCAATTTTAGGTTTTTTCTTAACATCTATTAAATTTTGAAGTTGAGAAGTATCTCATTTAATCAAATTATCAAATGATGAAGGAATAATAGAACCGTTATTTAATTTTTTTCATCATTTTGCTATTTTTGCTTTTTCAAAATAATTTATTCTAAAAGTGCCTAATAATCCAAAGTAGTCAAAAATAACAATTCTCAATTGTGGATTTTTTGCTCTAGATTCTACACCTGGTTGTAAAAATCTTGGATTTATATTTATTCTAAAGTGTGGGAAAGTGGTTATTAACATTTTGTAAATGTTTCCTGCAAATCATTTTGAATCATCTTTTCTCATATCCATAGATAAGTATCAGGCGGTAGTGTCTATACTTGATCTTGAATCAAAAAGACCGCGCAGGAAATGTTCCTTATTTTTACCCACATTCATTTTTTTTAATATTTCTATATTTAAATTATGCTTGGGTATATCATTTTTAACAATTAAACCATATCCAATTCAAGTTTCAAATTTTGAATTTTCTAATTGTTCAATTTCATTTAATGGTTTTAGAATAGATAGAAAATCAAATTTATAAAAATCAGAAGCTCTTTTAAGTTGATCTGAAAAGTCATCTATATTAGGAATATGATTTGTTTTTTGTTGTATCTTGGAAGCAAAAATGATTAAATAATCATCGCCTACCTTATACTTGAAAGAATAAAGAGCTCCTAAAAGATATTCATATGCCAATTCTCTAAGAGATAATAATTCTGATAATTTCATTTTAAAATCATATAACAATTTAAATAATCTTTCCTAATATTCAATTTAAATTTTTCTTAGTTAAAATTATCCTTCAACTTTATTGCCATTTAATCATTATTGCTAATTACTTATCACAATGGATTTTTCACAGTGTTTTGTTATCACATCCATGTGATTTTGTACAATTTCTTAGTTAATCAATTAATATTTTTTACTATTAATTTTTATAATTTATTGATTTTTATCACTTATAATGACAATTATGAAATATGATATAAGATTAAAAGAACCAAACAAAAAAATGTAATAGATGTTGTTGATAAAGTTCTTGAAGAAGAAAAATTTTTTAAAATTAATAATGATATATTAAACAAATTATTTTAAAAACATAATAAAAATGATGATTTTGAAAAGGTACTTTTAAAAGTTGCTGCATTAAATACTCTTTATTCTTCTGGAGTTAAAAATATACATATAAATAATATGGCGGAGCATATAGTATCTATTTATGGTGAAAAGAAATACATGGATAATCCTTGCTTGATAAACAATCCTCTTGAATCTGATGATCATTGTATAAAATTCGTTGAAAAAATTGCAAAACTTTTAGTTGAAGAGAAAAAAGGCGAAAAAATTATTAAAAAAGAACCACGTTATATTTCTTTCGCATCTAAATTTTGTTTCTTTCAAAATAATGGTTTTTTCTTTATATTGGATTCTTATGTAATTGAATCATTATTTGAATTGAAAGAGAAATTCAAAGGTAAATATCAAGCGAAATTCGGAAACGACTTTATAGATTTTAAAAAATATAATTTAAGTAAAAATTATGAAAACTTTTATATTGCAATTAATCAATTTATTACTCTTTTTGGTTTACAATCACAAGATGAATTACAAATATTAACCAATAGACAAATAGATATTTATTTATGAGCATATGGAAGAGAAATAAAAAAAGCAGTTAAGGAACAAAAAGAAAAATAAATCTAACTTCAAATAATTTTCTTTTCTATTTTAAATTACAGATTTTGTTATTCTGAAAAAATCATTGATTAGCATAAATATATTTGTTAAAAAGTTATAAATATAATTATTAAAATTAAACTTCATTTTTTAGTTTTTAATTATATATTTAAAGCAAAGCTTCAGTTTTAATAAAACAAACAGCACATCTTCTGGGATTCATTGCTATTGAAAATCGATGGTTTTCATTTAATTGCTCTTTGGATGGTGATCCATAAATACAAGAGATGCAAGAAACATTTTCTAAATGTCTTGAAGTGCGTTTAAATGTGTCTCACTGTCTTGGGTGTTTTTCAATTAGTGTTTCTAATTCTTCAAATCACTCTTGTAATTCTTTTTGTGTCATATGTTATCCCTCTATTTTATTGTGTTATTTAATTTGTAATAACACGTTCAACTTCATTGCTATTAAGTCAATATTGTTGTTTGGTAATTACTTGTCCAAAGGGAGTTGTCATAGTATCTTTGCTATTTTGTCCATGAGGTCTTAGTAAAATCCCCATATTACTTGATTTATGTATCAAATTAGACATTGTTCTGTCTCCAACTCGTTCTAATTCCATTCCTGTTAAAAACTTCTCTTTGGTATCGTTATAAACAAATTCAGCTTTTGCAATTAGTTTGTTATCAAATTGAAAAAGCATCACATCTTTGAAAACAGATTCTTCTCCTCTTTTTTGTCACACAATGAAAAGAAACTTATAAGAAATTAAAAAGGTATATAGTTCACTTTCATTAAAGGGAACATCATTCAAAAATTCATTATCATTAACATTCATTAACGCAATCTCATCTTTGAGTTTGCCATTATTTTTTAATTCAATATTTCTAATTTTAAAAACACTTGGTTTAATGTTAGGGATTTCATCATAACTCTTAGTATTTAATAATTTATTAATGATGGCATCTTTTTGATTTTTAGCTTCTGAAATAGGTAAGTTCATTTCCTTATATATTTCTCCAATGGTTAATCCATGAAAAGGTTGGATCTTATTAACGATTAAAAACATGACGTCAGCATCATTAACTTTGATACCTTCGCTATAAAATATCTTATTAACATAATTAGGTTTTAATAAAAAAACTCGGGATTGAGCAGAACTTTCTAAGTTTGGTTGTATTGTTTTAGGGATAGTAATGCTTAATTCCTCTGTCGAAGAATGAGTTAAGTCTTCACTCTTACCTTTTTTAATTTTTGCAAAGATCAGTTCGTAATCATTTGCTAATGTTTTAATATTGGTTGATGCATCTAGTTCAACATATTTAAAATCAATAATCTTTCATTCAGACATTGGTTTGTCATATCTATATTCATAAAAAACATATAAAGTCTTTTGCATTTGCTTATATAAAGTTGATTTTTCAAAATTAGGTTCATCAAGAATAACTTGATCACTAATTGTTCCTAATGAAATAATTTCTTTCGCTTTATATTTTCTGCCTTCATTATCAGGTTTTTTATATTTTATTAATCCAGTTACTTTTGATTTAATCCCTAATTTTTCAAAATTATTAGGATTGTTTTTCTGTAACTTAATGTTGAAAACTTCTTTTTTAATTAAGTTTTCTAATTGTGTTTGATCATGAGATTCCAAGACATTTTGCGTTGTTAAAATATCTTTAACTTTCTTGTTCTTAATTTCTGCACATTTTGTAATTATTTGATCAAGTGTTGTGTATTCCACGATGCCTCCAAATGCAATTATTTATTCAATCTATAATTGTATTTTATCTTTAAAACATATTATATTATGAATAAGTTAAAAGGGTTCGAGTAATGTTTTATTAAAAATTAATAAAATTTTAAAAAATCCTATTTTTTGGTAATATTTAAATTACAAAAGTTTCTTTAATTTTATACTATTTAAAAGTAAAAATTAAATACATATAAGTTTTAAGTTGTGTTTCTTTTGTAGGAAGAAAATATGCAAAAAATAAAATTTTATAATACAAAAACAACAAAAATAAAAGATCCTAATGGTAAATATCATAAAATTGTAGGTTATTTTCTTGTTTCAGAACTAAGAAAAAATCAAGAAATTTTAGAGAGATGATTTAATTTAAATCCTAGATTGCAAAATTTAGCTACAGATGTTTCGAAAGCCATTAAAAAATCGTTTAATGATAATGATGAATTTCATTTACTTAATAGAGGTATTTTGTTTTCTGCACAAGATGCAGAATTTGATGATAATCACTTTACAATTACGTTTGATAATGATGAAATTCACGGGAATGTTGATGGTGGTCATACATTGAAAGTGATTTTTGAACTTAGTGATATTGAAATTAAAAAATCTTTAAATAAATATGTATATTTTGAAATAATTACAGGAATTAATTCTAAAGATTTCGCGATAGAAATAGCCGAGGCAAGAAATACTTCTGCTGCAGTTGATATGAAATCTATAGAGAATTTAAAAGGTTCATTTGATGAATTAAAACACATTATTAAAGATAAAAATTTTAAAGATAGAATCAGTTGAAAAATGTTTGAAAAAGGAGAAGATTCTAATACAAAATACATTGATGTTAGAGATTTAATAGCTCTTATGAATGTTTTTAATGATAAAATTTATGACCCTAACCATGAAGCGGATCACCCAATTCAGTCATACTCTGGAAAATCTGTGAGTTTAAAAAAATTTATATTAAAATATAATGATACAAACTTAAGGAATAAAGATATTGAGGACAAGAAAGAAATTTGGGACAAAATTTTTGATTTATGAGATGAAATAGAAAAAGATTTTCATGAATTTGCAAAAGTGACGAAGAAACAATTTGCAACTAAATACACTTTTTTGAAGTGAAGTGAAATAGAAAAAAACGGAATTTCAAAAGAGAATAAAATTAATACAACTACTTGAAATCAAATGGATATTATAGCTACTGTAAATGGCAAAAAAGGAACATTCAAAATTCCAGGAGGTTTAATTTATCCTGTTATTTCCGGTTTTAGAGCTCTGGTTTCTGATGATGGATTAACTTGAGATTATGATCCTATCACTGTTTGAAAAGAAATTGGTTCCAATTTAGTTATTTCAGTTATAGATCAACTTGAAAAAATATCAAAAAACCCAGTTGTTTTTGCTAAAACAAATTCTTCGTGGGACTCTATTTATTCTAAAGTTAAGTCATATAAAAATAAAAAGCAAATGAATGAAAAAGATGAAGAGATTAAAAAACTAAAATCAAAAATAAATACTGAATAGTTGTAACTTTAATTTAAAAAAAATAAACTTAATATCTATTTGTTTATTCAATCAAGATCAAGATTATTTATATAAAAATCAATCCCATGTTTTTTAAGTATTTCCTTTGGAGTATCAAATCTTTTTTGTTCAAAGTAATCATTTGTCACATAACACATTTTTTGATAATTAAATTGGTCTTTGTTAAAGATTTCTTTATAGATTAAGTTGAGCATTAAGCCACCATATATTTTTTCTTCTGTAGAGCCAGAAGAAGTTTGTGATTTAATCTCTATTAAAAACAAATCTTTTTCATCTTTCATTACTCATAGATCGGCAACATAAACTTTACTTGCTTTATCTTTATAATCAAGATTATGTTTTTCTTTGGCATATTTGTAAAAATTGCGTTGTTCAAAAACAACAAAACTATTATCTTGGTTTTTGTAACAATTAACATTTAAAACTTTAGATTCATATAAGTTTAATTTCTCAATAATATCTTGTAAGACTATTTTTTCAAAGGGCTTACCGTTTTTATTAGTGAGATGACCTTGTCCTGTGCTATTTCGCTTCATTTAAAGCACTTTTCGATAATTGGTGATGATGACTTCATTGGAACCATTTTTTCGCTTAGCACCATTGGGATTAATGCTCCTATTAACTGAGATTATATTGATCTCAAATTGACCATAAAGTTCTTTGATGTAATCAGTATCATGATTCGTTAGCATTCACTTAACATTACGAGCATCTAATTCTTTTAGTTTATTGGCCAAAAGCAATTGTTCTGGTTTACCAAATGATTTTGCACTATAAGAAGTAAATTGGTTGGTATCGGTATCATAAGGAGGATCACAAAAAATAAAATCATTTTCCTGAGATTTATCAAGAATTGATGCAAAATCTTGATTAAATATTTTGACATCATGATTATTTAAATATTTATTGATATTTTTAATATTTGCTAATTCATAAATATTAACTGTTTTTGATTTATTAAATGGAACATTGAATCCACCTCTTGAATTAACACGGTATAAACCATTAAAGCAAGACTTATTAAGGTACATAAACCTTGCAGCAATATTCAAACTAATTCTTGGTTTATATTTTCTTTTTTGATAATAAAAATCTTCTGAATGTTTTTTCTGGTAAGTGTTTAAAACTTTGAGTAGCGCAAGATAATTATCTTTAATTACTTCAAAGGAAGTAATTAACTCTTTATTAATATCATTAATAATTGCGCTATTAGGTTTTAAGTTAAATAACAAAGCTCCGCCACCGACAAATGGTTCAATATAAGTATTATAACTTTCTGGTAATAAAGGCACTATTTTATTGATTATTTGTCTTTTCCCACCAGCCCATTTGACAAATGGCTTGGTAATGTAATCATGTTCATTTTTGTTATTCATTAAAACCCCGATGTATCTTTAATTTTACCTTAATTTTTTAATGAAAGCATCAATTAAATATGCTTCTTGAATTTTAGCAATGTTAATCAAAAACTAATCTAACAAAAACAAGTAATTTTACTTTGTTTTAGTTTTGGTATCTATTTCAATTCTATTCAAATGATATTTCATAAAACCGATTGCATATAAGGGAATACAAAATGTTTTTGTTAATTTATTATCACTAAAATTTTTTGATGAAAAAATAATTGCATTAATTTTAGGGTAATGGGATTGTAAATTATTTAAGCTTTTAGTAGAAAAATTAGTGCCATACTTTATTTCTATTGGAATTATTTTTCCATCAATATCTTCAATAACAAAATCTACTTCATATCTATTGTTATTGTCATCTTGATAAGAATAGTAATAGATATTATTAATGTTAATTTTTTTAGCTAGTTCTGATAAAGCAAAGTTTTCAGCAATTGATCCTCTTATATATCCATTATCTTTATTTTCTAAGGTATTCAAAGTTTGATTTAAATTAGCAGATAAAAAACCGCAATCATTATAATATATTTTAAATTCTGATTCATTTTTATGAATTGTTAAAGGAGTGCTAAAGGTGTTGATATTATTAATTTTATAAACTATTTTTGTTGCTAATAAACTTTCAATGGCATTAGAATAATTCAAATATCTTGCATTTTTATCTATTTGTGAAAGAACAATTTTTTTATTTTGTTTGGCTAAAAAAGTTGGAATACTTTTGTATAAAGTTTGACACTTTAACTTATCTGGTTTATTAGAGATATATTTGATAATATCTTGTTGATAATCAATGATTAAATCTTCTTTTATTTTGCTTTGTTTTAATTCATCGTTTGTTTTTAGGAAAGTATCAATCACTCTAGGCATTCCGCCAATAATCATAAATTTATGCAATAAATCAACTAAAAGTGAATGTTTAATTTGCGACATAGCAATTCTTTTGCTAATCATTTGCTTAATATCAATTATTAAATCTTCATATTGAGAAGCAATTAAAAATTCTTCAAAATTAAGTGGGAACATTTCTATTCTTTCTATTTTTCCAACAGGAAATGATGACTTATCATTTAACATATTTCCTAAATAGCTTCCTAAACAAATAATATTGTATTTTAATTCTTGATCTACAAAATTTTTCAAAGAAGTTTTAAGTTCATTTACTTCTTGTATTTCATCAAAAATAATTAATCAAGAAGTATCAATTGGTTTTTTGGAAATAATTTTAATTGTATTTATTATTTCTTCTGGATTGCTCATGTTATTCAAATGTTTGTAATAATCATCTTGATCTAAGAAATTGACATATATTGTTTTATTTTTAAAATTTTTTTTTGCCGAATTCTTTAATTGAATAAGTTTTTCCTATTTGTCTTGCGCCCAAGACAAATAAGGGTAATTTATCAGGGTTATTTAATCAAGATTCAAGTTTTTGATCAACTAATCTTTTCATATTTAACTCCTTTATAAATTATTTATGTTTAATTATATTACTATTTTGTGAACTTTTAACAATTTAGTAATACTATTTTGTGAATAAAGTTGATAAGACGTAGTAAAATGCCCAGTATTACTAGATGTATATCTAGATATTCCTTTTCTTGAAGCAGAACTATCAATTATAAATTTAAAAATTGGACAAATTTATTAAAACAACTGCTAGTATTTTGTCGGAAAGTTTACAAGTGCAAAGTAAATATAAAAATACCAAATTCAAATACAATGTTTATGAATTTAATTGAAGAAACCCCACTTTACATGTATTAAATATAAAAGTGCTTATTATTTAATAAAAAAAGAACTAATGAAAGTTCTTTTTAATATTTATTTATATATATTTTAATAATAATTAAATTAATCCAATGGTTTGATTTTCTGTTCCGCATTGAGTGCAATTTGCAATATGTTGATCATTAATAAGATATTCATGATTACAATTTTTACATTTAAATTTATATACTTTAGCCATAGTGCCTCCATTTTACTTCAGAATTATTATAATTCTTCCGCATATAAAATTATATTAAAAAAAGTCTTTTTTCACTGAAAAATTCAATCAATCATATTTTGCTTTTAATTTTCATATTAAAACCACTTCTTTTAACAATAATATATAAAAATTATAAGTCAATAAAGTATTATTTATAATATGATAAAAATAAATGAAATACCAAAAAATGAAGATGAACAAAATGAATTCAAAGAAGATTTTAATAATCTAACCAAAGAACCTATTAAGAATACAATAAAAGCATTTCTGAATAGTAAAGGTGGAAAATTATTTATTGGAATTAGTGACAGTGGAGAATTAACTGGAGTTGATTCTAATAAATTTGATAAAGTTTCTCAATGAATAAGTCATATATTTGAAAGCTATTCTAATTTAATAAAATTAACTTTAGAAAAAAAGATTCCTTTTCTTATTTTTTAATAAATGTACTTCCTAGTAATAATATTTTATATGAAAATGATGGAAAAGTATATGTTAGAAAACAAGCAACATTAAAAAAGATATTAGGAAAAGAACTAGAAGAATATATTAAAAATAGGTCTTATAATAAAAATCACATTGAAAAAATATTGAAAGAAAACTTTGATTTTAAATTTCCTATAAATTTTATTTATGAAGAAGAATATCTGGAACAAGAGACAATAGATAAATTTAATAATTTAATTAAAAAATTATTAGACAAAAAGAATGCATTGTGCGCTTTAGCAAAAGACCGACCAATTGGAGTTAGGTTTATAAATGAAATAATTTATAAAAATAATAATTATGAAATTAGATTCGACGCAGTACAAAGTGTTTCTATTTCAAACATAAAATTATTATTAAATATGAAGCTGGATAATATCCCAAGTATTCAAGATATTTATTTTGAAACTTTTGTTTTAACTTTTGATAAATATTTTAATTTTGAAAAAATATCAACAGAATTAAGTCTTTTTAAAAAACAAATTTATCATGATAAATGTTATAAAGAACTTGATAATATATTTAAAAACTCAGATATATCAAAATTACTTATTTCTCAATATTATGATTCATACAATTCTCTTAATAAAAATGAATTATTTGAAATAGTAAAGTCTCTTATATAGTGTGTATTCGCTAAAACAAAATTTTATCAAGCATTTCTCTTATCCTAATATTCTCTTGAGATCCCTTAGTACTTAATCTTAATAAAGGAAAATCATATAAGTCTAATATCTTGTCCTTTTTAGTATCTCTAACTATTTGTTTTGAATCTTTGCCATGAGTTGAGTATCCATCAACTTCAATCGCTAAAATTGGTCTCTTTGTTATCTTGTTATAAACAATAAAATCAAGATGAGTCCAATTATTAGCAGCAAATTTCATAAGGTCAGGAAATGCTTTTAAGAGATCTTTATTTTTAATTAATAATCTTAAAGGGTATTGAAAAGCAATATCTAAGAATTGATAATCTTTGATCACTTCACTAAGAAGCACATTAAAGATATTTTCGGAATCATATTTGGAAATTTTATTAGTGTTTTTCAGGAACTTCTTACGCTCTTCTTTATATTGAGAATATAATAAGTCAAATATTGATTCAACCCTGATTTCTTTGTTCATATGATCCTTATTGATATATTTAATATATTCAATAAGATCTTCAATATTATTAGTTTTTTTTGTTTTGGATTGTTGCTTATTACCATTAGTCACTAAAATAAATTTTTCCTTAGCTCGCGAAATAGCGACATTGATTAATTCAGGGTTGTTCACAAAGTTATTAATATAGTTTGCTGCAGTGGAAAATATAATGGCATCCTTTTCATTTCCTTGCATTTTATGAACAGTAGAGATAGCTTTAATTTCTCCATTTAATTCTTTGGTGATTTCATTACATTGTCTTCTATAAGGAGAAATGATACCGATTTTATCTTTTGCTAAATTAGCAAAGTAACCATCTTTTAAAATTAATTTTATTGTCTCGATTTCTCGAGGATTAAAGGTTCCTAAGACTTTGGATCAATCAGCATGATTTCCCTTAGTGGTTTCTTGCAGTTCAAGAACATTTTTTTCTCCATAATCTTTGGTCATAATTATGAGTTCATTATTATAGAATTTTTTATTACAAAAATTAATTATCTGGGGATGACAACGATAATGTTCTTTTAGGATAACCCTTTTAATTTTGGGATTACTTTTGGCAATTGAAGCAAGGAAGTTGTTAGCAGAATCATTATAAAAATCATCAACAGTTGATCGATGTTTTTGAAATATTTTATTTCCTTCTTCTTTGTGTTCATTAATATCTTGTAGTTGTTTGGTATCACCAACAACTACTAAGTTTTTAGCTCTTGAAAGAATCGGTAAGGTATTAAATGATCTAACTTGTGAAGCTTCATCCATAATGACATAATCAAAGTCAAACTTACTATTTAATGTATCAAATGCTGAATGAGTAGTGCTAAGAACTATGGGATATTCCTTGACAAAAGCTTCTGACTTACCATCTTGTCACAAATCTTCTGCTTCAAATTGCTTTCTTGGTTCATTTGTATTGTATTTTAAGAAAAGATTCTTTTTTAAAACCTTTAAAGAGTCATCATAAAATTGATTTGAGATTCTTTTTTCATCATGAAGTAATAATCATTTTTCATTAGTTGTAATGATTTCTGTTAATTCTTTGATTTTATTTTGATAAAAGAGAAACTTTAAGGCATTAGAATCTTCAAATTGATAAATTTTTAATCGATATTTTCAGTAAATTTTTATCTTGGTTAATAACGATATTCTTTTGCCCTTATTTTTTCTAAGTATATCGTCATAAATATTAATCAAAGACATTAATTTTTTCGAAGATAATTTGCTAAATTGATCAGTAAAAGTTGTTGTATCATGGTAAATATCTTTAAAATATGAAAACTCTAATTTTAATTCATTCAATTCATGAGTTGTTTTAGCAATTATTTCTTTCTTGATAAAAATTTCTTTTAGCTCTTCCAAAGTTTCGTTTAAATAGTTGCGTTTTTTCATTCTAAAATTTCAATTTAAAATATCTTGAGGATATTCTGTAATTTGTGTTGCTAAAAATTTTTCTTTATTTTCCTTATTTCCTAAAAAGGCGATTAAAAAATCCAAACCATATTCTTCCATTTTATCTTTGATGTTTTCAATCGCTTTATTATTGTTGGAAATAATAAGCACGCTCTTATTCCTGATTAATAAGTTAGCAATGATATTCAATATGGTTTGTGTCTTTCCGGTTCCTGGAAGACCTTCTATAATACTTATTTGGTTGTCTAGGGCATTAGTGACAGCGCTTATTTGAGAAGTGTTGGCACCAAAGGGAAATATCTTGCTACTATTATTGTTATGTGATCCAAGAGTGATGTTTGGATTTAAATATTTTTTAAGAACAGAATGTGGTTTGATTTTAACTTTGTCATAAACATTGATTCATGATTTAGACTTTTGTTCGTTTAGTAAAGATGCTTTGTGTGATTCTTGGTCTTCAAAAGCAGCTAATTCTTTAAAATAATTAAGGATGTATTCTTCTTTTTTGTTCATAATTTCTCTTTTAAATGTATGTATAAATTTTATTTGAATTTTTGTAGTGGCATGTATATAGTTTTAATTATTTATTAATTAACAAATTTTTTATTTAATCTTCAAATTTCATTCCTAAATCCATTATCAATCATTTGCATGAATAACTTAAAAGGCTTATTCACGGAATTAAAGAAACAAGTGAAGTATTGGAATTAATATTTCTTTCTGTTTTTGAATATATCAATTTTATTTCTGGAAAAATATTATATATATTTTCTAGAGAAGTTTTAAAAAGGTCTTCAAAATTATGTTTACTTTGATTTGAAAATACAATATTTTTTAATGTGCTTTGCTCAAAAATACCAAATTTATTAAAAAGAGCTAATGAATCAATTTCAAGATAATTTTTTTCTAAATTATATTTTGTTCTAATGTTATTAGCATATATTTGAAATATTTTATAATTTTGTTCATTGAGCATCACACTACATATAAACATTCAAACAATGGCTGTTTTTTCTTCTTGATTTGATTCTTCCAAAAATTTTAGATTATCCTTTATTTTTTTTCTTTCTCTTGCATCTTGGACATCTATTATCTTTTCAATTAAATTATTATTTTTTATTGTTTGATAAATATCTTTGCTACTCATTAAACTAAATTGTTCTAACTCTCAAATATCTTGCATATGTTCTATTGATTTAATGTTTTTTATTTTCTCATCTTCATTATCAAAAGATAAGTTTTCAATTTCAGTTTTTCTAGTATTTTTTTCTTTTATATCATTGTTTAATTCATCAGAAAAATTTGTTGATTCTAAAAAGTGATAATTATTAGTTGTGTTATTGTTAGTTATATTGTTGTTTGTTGTATTTGTGGACATATCTCCTTTTTTGGTATGTTTTTCACTTTTAATATTCAAATCATTTTTAGAGTTATCTTTATTAAAAAGGCGATTAAAAAATCCCATTATTACCAACTTTCTTATAGTTAAAAAATCATTTTCACAAACATAAATTAATAAATCAGAAATATATCCAATATATATGTTTAATATAAATTATAGTTGAATATTTGTTATTTATTAGGTAAATTTAGAATTAAGTAAAAAATAATATTTGTTGCTCTTTCTAGAGTTAAAAAAGAAATAATAATTTATAGAATGTAAATTATTAATTTATTTCTAAAATAAAATCAAGAAATTCATTTTTTTCAGCATCATTTTTCAATGAAAAAATCTTTAATTCTTGGTCATCTCATTTTTTAATTAACTCTAAAAACAATTTATTCTCTTTTTCTTTTAAAGGATTATTAATGATATCTAATGTTTTCGGAAAAATGTCAAATATTTTTTGGAGAATATCAATTAGATAAATGTACAAGTTTGTTTGATCATTAGTATTTTTGTTTAACAATTCTATATACTTACTTTTTAAAGTTGTTTCTTCATTTATTTCCTCATTCCATTTTTTTGCTAATGGGTATTGCATTTGCATTGCATTATTAAATAATATTTCTTTATTTGCTATACTATTATTATATTTTTTAATTTCTTCATTAAAAAAATTTTCAATTTTTTCAATTTCAATTCCCTTAATATTTTTTTCATATCAAAGATAACCTATTAATTCATTTTTAATATTTTCGGGAATTATTTTGAAGATTTCCTTATCATCCAATTTCTGGATTTCATTATTGAATATATTTTTTTGTTCTTCCAAACTAGTTAAAAAAACATTTAAAAATCCTGATAAATATTCTTTCACTTTAATTTTATTGTATATATTTATAATTTTACAAAATTTACTAATAAAATCAAAAGTTCCTTTTTCTTGATATAAAATATTTAATTTATTATGTTCAAAAATTTTCTTAACTTCTCTAATAGTCAAATTATCGTTGCTTTCATCATTTTTTAAACAAGAATTAATTACTTTGCTAAACTCATTATCAAAACCCTCTTTTTTCAATAAGTTTGTATAATCATTTTCAAGTTTAAAGTGTGATAAATTTATAAACTTATCAATTGGGAACTCTCCGTTTATTCCCTCGCTAATATCATGTAATTTCTTATAATAAAGCGGGAATATGAAGCAAAAAAAATTAAAAGAAGATAATTTTTGAATAGCCTTTAAAACATCTAAAGCACTTGATCCTAGTCTTTCAATATTATCAAAAAAGATTATTGTTTTTTTAGGCTTGTTTTTTTCTATTTCATTTATTAATTTATCAAAATTCTTTTGTTCATCAAATTTATCAAAATCAGTACCTATTTTGTCATTTGCTATAGGTATAACAATTTTGTTTCAAAAAAATTTTCCTACTTTTTTTCAATTTTCTTTATTTTTATCGGATTTAGATGATAAAACTGAAAATAATTCTATCATGACTTGTTCAACAACATTACCCGAACTTGAATACTTTCAAGTATCTATAATTATTATTTTTTCAAAAGGAATATTTTGTTTCTTTTTGATTTCATATTGATGATCAAAAAAGTATTTACCAACTTCTTCGATGAAATAAGTTTTACCATTTCCTCAAGGAGCATCAATGATGGTTAATGGTGATTTAGTGGCAATTTCTTGTGGAGTAAAAACAATTAATTCTTTGTTTAAGTAGGGTTTTCATTTTTCTTCATTATCCTTCAAGTCTTTTTGAAATTTATTGTAACTTTCTGAAAGTCTTTGGATAAAAAGTCGACACTGTTGTTGTAAGTTGTCCGGTTCACCATTTAACTCAATTATATAATTATTATTTTTTTTGTTCAAAACTTATTATTTTAGTTAAATTAAATGCTTTAAAAAGATACAAAAACTATTAAATTAACTAGTTCCTTTCCTTATCTTTAAATTAGTGTGTAGATAATAAAATTATACTATATAAAATATCTTATTAATGATTGGTTAATTTGAGATAAAGTTTTTATAAGTGATTAATAACTTGAATATTGTTATAATTTTTATAAGTTAAAATATTAAAAACATAAATAAATTTAGTAAGGTTGAAATAATGGCTAAGTACAAATATTCAAATAAAATAGAAGAAATATGAGAACTAGCAAGAACCTGTAATTGTAATTATGATGATTGCACAGAGAATAATCATAGATTGTGCAATATTTGTGATAAAAAAATAATGTATGGATCACATGAAAGCATTAATTCTCAAAGAAACAGTAAATATGCTTGAAATATTGATCACATAATTCCAAAATCAACTGGCGGATCAAATGATATTAATAACTTACAAGTTTTTCATATTATTTGTAATAGAATAAAAAATTAATATTAATTATCAATTATTTTTTAATAATTCAATAAAACTCATCATCTTTTTTAATGTTTTTAATGGTCATATTCTTTATTTTTATTTTTCTAGTTTTTTCCACCATATTACTTAGCTGTTTATCATTTATATTATTCTTTTTAATTTTTAATTTATCAATTACTTTTTTAAATTTTTTAAATTCTTCTTTTGTAAATTTTAGTATTTTCTTGATATTTTTTGCTGGTTTTTTATGGTTGAAAAACCCAAAAATACAATTCATAATTATAAAATTTATTTTTAAAGTAAATTCTATATTTTTTTCTAATTCCTTTCATTTAAAAAAACTAATATCATCATTTTCTCTTACATATTTCCTTTCATTTTTTTTGTTTCTAACATCAACTAAAAAAAATATTTTGATTTTATTTTTTTTCACATATTCTTTCATTTTTTCAAAACAATTAAAACAAGGCGGCAGGCTAATTAATATAAATTCAATATTTAATTTTTTTGCTTCAATCTCTTTTAATAAAATTATTTCGGCATGATTATTAATGTCAGTATTTGTTCCGTTACAGGATCTTTTATTTTTTATAACAATATTTGTGTTGGTGTTTTTATCTATTGTAGCAGCTAAAACAGGGAATCCCCTTTCTACTTCATTTTCAGATAATTTTGCATACATATCATTAATCAGTGATTCTTTTTCCTTCTTATTTATTTTCATTTAAAACCTCTTTTCATTTATTCAATAATATATATTGGAGACAACATGATAACTTGTTATTAAATTAGTCTCAATTTTTATTATTTTGGAAATATTTTATTCTTTATTGGAGAATAAAATATAAATATTAAAATTCACATTATTGAATATTTAATATTGGACACATTAATTAAATTAATGTTTCTTCACTAATATATTTTTCTTTTTCTAAGTTTACTAACTTGACTTTAAAAAATTCTGCTTGTTCATTAATGAATTTGGATGTTAATAAAGCATTTTCAATATTTAAGTCACAAACATCATTATTAACTTTCTCTTTCCTCTTACATCATTCATATTGATAATCTTCTCCAGTTCTATTGATAAAGACGATATTGACATTCTTATATATTAGTCAATCTATTTCTTCATAAAGTTCAATAGGTAAGACGGAATAAAAAATGATGTCAAAATTGGATTTTAATAATTTTTTATTAGTGGTTGCTAATAATTTTTTACTAAAATTATGATCAATATCAAAAGCATTATAGGAATCTTGGTTGACAGAAGATACATAGTGATATAAGTTATCAGAATCTCATGTGGTATTTGGATTATTTTGGACAAATGTTGTTTTTCCAACGGTAGGCATTCCAAAAACAAATGTTTTTCTCTTTATATTCTTTTTTTCAAAGGTTAAAATCAGTTTTTTATCAAATTTTACAAGAACGACAAACATTATTATTGTTAATATGGAATCAACCGTCATTCCTATGCCAAACATGATTGCAACTCCTTCAACGCTTGGTATTCAAGCTCCAGTTTTTAGAGCGATAAAGTAAGGAAGATAGATTGAAACATTGGCAAATATAGATTGATAAAGTAATAAATCAGTTCTACCTCAGCCAATTAGCACTCCGTCAAAAACACTATTAATGGCAAACAAAATATAAAAGGGAAATAAAATCATTACTATTTTAAAGATATATTGATAATTAGTTACATTTAGGACATCGCGTATAAATAAACTATAAGAAGGTATTGTAACAAGTCAAATCACAATTATCCCTGTCACTATCAACAAATAAACTCACATCTTACTTTTGAAAACTTCCTTATTAGCATCACCTTCAGCTTTGATTGTAGTTCCTAACGCGATTACAGGAAGAAGCAATCAAGATCAGATAAATCCATTAGCAACTCAATAGTCTCCTGAACCATTAACATCATTGAGAATTTTTAGGACCATAAAGGTAAAAAACAAGTTTCTGATAAGTGATTCCAAACCTGAACCAATCCCAATTTTTCAATATTGAATCATTCATTTGAAATTTAAATCTTTAATGATTCAAATCTTAACCTTCATTTGATAAAGGAAAAACACACTTAGTCCTACTAGAATAATATTTGTTAAAATATTACTAAGAGCAATCCCGATAATTGATAAGTTCAAAGAGATATTTAATTTACTAATAAAGAATGTATCAAATAAAATTATGAAAATCATTTGAACTAGGAAGCTGAAAATTATTTTGGTGTTTTTATTAAGAACTATTCAAATTACCAAAACATATTTAAAGATTGAAGAAAAGAATGAGGCAATTAATTCTAAAAAGATATAATCTCTACTTTTATCCCTCAGTACTTCATCTTGAATAAGATAATTTAAAATTGGTTGAAGAGCAGATATTAAAGCAATAGTCACGATAAAATAAATAAATAAATTGAGAAAAAATCCGGTTTTTATTCTATTAAAAAGCATTAATTCATTATTTTTTCTTTTTGATATTAGAAAAAATAAGGGAATTATAATTGCTTCACTAACAATTTCGAAAAAAACATTTAATCAAGATATTTGAGCAGCAATACTATAAGTATACGGATCGTCAAATTCTCCGAGAAAATAAATCCTAATAGTTGTATAAATAGTTGGTATCAGAGATATAAAAATTAATGTTATGAATTTTTTTCAATCAAAACTTTTTATATTTTGTTTAAACATATGTAGTTATTTATCCTTCCTAAATTTATTTTGAAGATATAAATCAAATGATTTGAAGTCTTTAGTTAAAAATTCAGTTAAAAATGCAAATATTTCTTGTTCATTTTCTTCTTTTATTTGATGTCAATTAGGAAAATCATAGTTCATGCTTTCAAAATAATCAACACAATAAAAATCCTTAATAGATTCAATTAATCTCAAGTGAAAATCATATGCTACATAATAAGGACGAGTATAATAATCTTCTTTTGAGGATTCAACACAAATACGCGGAACCCTAACTATAGATACAAGATCTCTCTTTGCAACGTCTCTAAATTCACCTGCGACTTTTAAAAGATTGATTAAAAATAATTCTGCAGTTTCATAACCGTAGTTTTTGAACAATGCAAATAACAAGTATTCTAAGTAATCAGCACTTTTGAAGTTCTTTTTTCATAATAATTCACTTTTAATCAAATACTTTGTAAGGTTTATTTTTTTAAATATTTTATCTTGGAATATAGCTGATTCATAAATTGATTTATCTCTTGATTCTCTCAAATTACCTTTGATGATTAATTTGTTAATAATTATTGCATAAAGCTTATCGCCCTTTTGCTCATATTTTGATCAATTATTAATATCTTTTAATGATAATAAATCATATTCAATAAATGTTCTTCAAACATCATCACTAACTTTATTAACATCATTTAATTGATGTTTTTTATCAAGAAACATGTTGATATTAGCAAGTATTTCTTTTTTATTCAATGCTGAATAATTTGTGAATATTATTTGATATTTTTCAGCATATATATATTCAAAGCGAGCTATAAAATAAGATAACAAACCATCAATTTCTTTGATTGATATTTCTTTTTTATCTTTAAGAATTAAAAATATATTAATAAATTCTAAAATATAACCATTTTTATTTTCTTTTTCATCTTGATTTTCTATAAAAAAATCTTTTAAATTTGATGTAGTACATTTGATGTTGGAATTTCTTTTACAAAAATCATTGACATCATTGTCAAAATGATTGTTAATATAATTAATGGCATTTTCTTTTGTGGTCTTGCATTTAATTATCTCTTCATAAGCAGACTCACTTATTTTTAGAGAAGAAAATAAATCTTTAAAAATCTTTCAAGCACTAAATATTGTTGGTTTATTTTCATCAATTGGTTCAATCAAATCTTCAATTATTTTCAACTCTATTTCGTCAACTTTAGTAAATTTTTCCAAATCTATTTTTCTAGTAAGTTCATCAAAAAAATCTTTCACAAATTTTAAAATGTTTTTTTCTTGATTATTATATTTCAATAAATAAAAGACATAAATAAAAAAATTTGTGTTTGAATATTCTTGTAAATCATTTTGAATATTTTTATTTATTATTCTATTTTTAAAAAATAAATAATTAATTTTTGGATTAGATAAAATAGAGTAAACTTCATGTGATAACAGTTTGATTGAGGAATTTAGATTCAGTAGTTTGTCAATTCTTTCTAATGCAGTTTCTTGAACAAAAGAAAAGATTATATTATTTTTTTTGAAATCTTTGATATCTAAATTCGCAAATAAATTGAATCAATGAAGACAATTCTTATCATCATTTAAAGCTAAAAACAGTAGTTTTGATATTTTACTATCTTCAATTGAATATTTGTTCAAATATTTTAAAAATAATTTGTAATCATTAGTTTGTCCTCTTAGGCCATTCTCGGAAATAATATAATTTTTAATAATTCTTTGAATAATAATTTTTCTTAACTTATTGTACTCACCAGTTTCTTGGGTATAATATACTCATCATTTTTGGTTCATTTTTTCAAAGCAATCATTAAATTTATTTCCTTCATTTTTGAATTTTATTTCCTTTAATAAAGTTAAGAAAATACTCATAAATGAACAATTTGTTAAATTTAACTCATATAACCCATATTCATCATTAAAATATTTTCTAATTTGATTTTCATGAAATATTTTTATTTCATAATACATATTATGTTGTTGAAATAAAATATGTTCTTCATTTTTTTCAAATGAATAAAATTTTGCAAAAAAATCATCAAAATAACCATTTTCTCTTGCTGGACTATCACTAAATTTATAATCACTAATCATTTCATCAATGTTTAATATATTAACTTCATCAATCAGCATTTTTAAAAATTCATCATCAAACTTTTTTGTTGATGAATGATTATTCCTCATTTCTATTGTTTTAATAACATTTATAAAGTTATTTACTATTATTTTGTTTTTATTCATTCTTATATTCCTCCATATGCATTTTTATCTTTTTCACCTATTTTATAAATTAGAATACTATTTTCATCTAAGGTGTAAAAAATTCTATATTTATGGTGCTTGACCCTGTATCCTAGATTACCACCTCTTAGTTTTTGGCTCGGTAATGTTAAAAGTCTTTGATCCCCTTCTAATTTTGTTTCAATCACTTCTCTCATTGATCAATCAATTTTTTTAAAGTCCTTTTCGACTTGTTTGTTGACAAATGTCATGTTTCTCCTTATTTTATATATTTTGAAAAATAACTAGGATGATAAAACTTCCATAGAGGAAAATATTGATTTTATTTTAAATAATCCTTATTCAAAATATTTATGTTTTCAGATAAATATAAATCAATATTTATTCATCTAATTATTTTTGGCAATTCTTCTTTCAAAACAAATCCATGTTTCAATTCAGCAGTTTTAATTCTGTAACTAAACTTTCTTGCAAGAAAATTATACAATAAAAAAGATTTAATGCATTTAAATAAATGTTGTTATGTTTTGTCAACGCTTATTTGTTTGGTGATAACTATTACTTGATAAGTGTTGTATCAAGGGAAATATTTTATTATATGCTTCAATTATACTCCTTGAATTGAAATGCTAATAATAAATTTCATAATTTAATTTCTCCTTTTAATTACACAAGGACAAATTCTCCATTGATAATCCTAAACTCAAATGGTTCCTTTTCCATTATTGCATGTTCACCGCCAATTCATCGAGGACCATTGCCGTCACCTAAATCTTGATGTACTTCTACTTCTAATGTATAAATCTCATAATTGAAGGTTGTATCTTCATACTTTATTTCATAATTGCCTTTTGCATTCAGTACTACACTATTTAATTCGTTAATGTTTTTCTTAAGCATACCTAGGCCAAGTATTTCATCCACTTGATATGTTAAAACTCCAGGTAAATTATATTCATTTTCGAATCGGTTTTTAACCAATTTGTATGCTTCATCAAATTTTATTGAAAATTCTCTACCAATGTGCTCTCTCACTAATTTAGTTGCTAATTCAATTTGGGGTAACTCTGGAGTTGGGGGTAATTCTGGAGTTGGGGGTAACTCTGGACTTACAACTGGCGGGATTTTCTCTTCTTGTGCACAACTAGTCGTTATTACTACTGGCAATATTAATAAAGGTATTATTCCTAATCCTAATAATAATTTTTTCATAATTTAAATTCTCCTTGTTGCTATCCACATCATGATAACTTCATGTATCTTTGGATAGAGCTTCGATTATTAATTATACAACTATTTAAAACAGCAACATTGAAATATTTAAAGTTTTATATTGAGTTTTTTTATGTGTTATATAATGAATATAACAATCCTATGTTAAATTTATTTACTCTCTAATTCTTTGAATTTTTGAGACATAGTATCATTATTTTTTGTTAATTTTTTAATACTTAAATCTTGAGCTTTATTATTTGCTAATCTAAGATTATTCTCGGATGACATTAAAGCTTCTTTTGTTTTGTTAAGGCTATCAATTGTTTTGTCTATTTCTTTGATTGCAACACCAAATTTTCTACTTGCTCGATCATAATTACGACTAAAATTACCTTGAAAATCCTTGATTTCATCTTCGAAATTAGTGATATCAATATTTTGTTCTTTAATCAACGCTAATTCTTCTTTGAATTTAATTGAATTCAAAGCACCATTTCTAAGCAAAGTTATTATTGGGATGAAGAATTGTGGTCTAATTACATACATTTTTTTATAGATATGAGAAACATCTACTATTCCTGTGTTATATAATTCGTTGTCGCTTTCTAATAAAGAAACTAAAATAGCATATTCACAATTTTTTTCGTTTCGATCTTTATCTAATTCTTTTAGAAAATCTTCATTTTTCTTTTTGGTAGCAGTAGTATCTGCTTCATTTTTCATTTCAAACATAATTGAAATGAATTCTGTTCCGTTATCACTATAATCTTTGAAAATATAGTCACCCTTACTACCATTTGTTGAATCATTATCTTTAAAGAATTTTGCGCTTTGAAATCCAGTTGGTCTTAAGCGATTAAATTCATATTCACAATGCAATTCTAATGTTTCTCCCATCATTTTGGTAGATAGTTTTGCTTTGTGGTCTTTATAAAAATCAATTTGTTGCTCTTTCATTTTAAGTTCATTTTTATGACCATCTTCTATTAAGTTAATTTCTAATTTTTTATTAGTAATTGAGCTCTCAATTTCTGCTTTTAAATTATTAATTTCAGCTTCTTTTTGATAAATAATATCCTTATTTTCAGATTCTGTATTTTTAATAGCAATTAATGTTAAATTTTCAGATTCATTAACTTTGGATTTCAATTTTTCAATTTCTTGTTTTGATTCTGAAAGTGATTGTTGTAATTTTGTTTCTGCATTAGCTTTAGCAAGATTCAACGCAGCATCTTTATCTAATTGTTGATTTTTTTCATTATTTTTAAGTTGTTCTTGTAGTTTTGCAATTAATTCATTACTCTCTGATTCCTTATTTTTAATAGCGATTAATTTTAAGTTTTCAGCTTCATTAACTTGCGATTTCAATTTTTCAATTTCTTGTTTGGATTCTGAAAGTGATTGTTGTAATTTTGTTTCTGCATTAGCTTTTGATAATTCTAATTCTTTTATTTTTTCTTTTTCAATTAATTTTGTATGATTTTCAACATCTTTTTCAAATTCATGGCTACGCACTTGTTCAAGTATTGATGAGTAAAAAGTTTCGTTAACAGTAATTACTTGTTGGCAATTTGGGCATTTAATTTCATTCATATTTCATTTCTTTCATATTTCATTTTTTATTTACAATATAGAAATATTTCTTATTGTAATATTTACCAAGACTTAAGTAATTACAACATCATTGTTCTTTTAAAGTAATAATAAAATTATATAACACTTCAAGCAAACCATATTTTTTTAACAATATATTTTTTAACAATAAAATCATTATTATTTGATATTAACTTTTACCTCATTTTTTTATAGTACAATATATATAGTCTAATTTTCACTGATATTTTCAGGAAAGTTTGATGCAAAAACACGAAATATAAACTAAATATACACAACAAATTTAAATTATTAATCTTTTATTAATGTAAGTTTTTACTTAATCTTCAAGATGATAATTTACTAAATAAAAAAGAAGGAGATGACAATTATGTCTATAAAATTAATATACGGTAACAACGGAGGCGGAAAATCTTTATATTCTGAAGATCAAGATGTTGATTCAATAGTTTTGAATTCTTATATCTCAAATTGATACAACGACCAAACACATAAAATTTCTGAACTTGATTATATAAGTCAAGAACCAAAAAAAGAAATTGATGCTTTAGTAAAAAAACTAACAAGTGCCAAAACATCACTATCAACAATCAAAGGATTTAAAGCAAATAACTTTAATGCCTTTTTAAAAAGCATTAATTTTGCTAAAAAAGAAGAATGAGATCAATATGTTTTGATGGAAGGTAAAGATTATGATGATGATTTATCGATTCCAGAATTAATTGATTTGCAAAACTTTGTTACTCAACATCAAGATATGTTGATCGAACTAGCTCAAGAAGATACTGAATTAATTATGATTTTATCTTCCTTATGAAAATATGAAATTAACAATCAATATGACAGTCAAATTGCTCAAAATTTTAATAGCCAAATAGTTTTGATATTAAATGCTATTCAGAAAAAATTACAAACAAAAGGAATTGATGAAAAACATTTTGCTAATATTGAAATCAAAGATTTAAAAAGATTATTTGCTAACATTGAAGAAATTCCTGCTTTAGCACTTAATTTAATTGATGAAATTAAAAGCAAGATGATTAGATCAGAAGAATATGTTCAAATTCAAAAATTAGAACAACAAATTGAAGATTTAAAAACTAATGCGATTAAATTTGTACCTAATAAAGAATACAAACTATTAGACGATAATTATGCGATTGAAATAGATCTTTGGAAGGCAAATTATTCAGAAGGTCAAAAAACAGCCAAAGTATTAGAGATTCTTGTTAAATCATTAGAAAGTACTGATAAAAAAATTATCTTGGATGATTTTTTTGAAAAGCTTGATGTCATTAATCAAGAAAAGGCAATCATTTCTATTATGAATTCGCCAAAAGAATTTGAAATCTTAACTCATGACATTAAAACTGTGGAAATTATTCAAAGCACTGCTCAACATGCAAGATTTCCTATTAGTGAAAACAAAGTTCTAATGAATCAAACAACAAATAAGCCGGAAATTAAAGAAACACCCTTAATTTTAACATTTCAAAGTTTATGTAGTCAAATATGAGAATCAACAGATGAGGCTGATAATTCACTAAATATTTTTGTCAAAATATTTGGGAGATATATTGCCAAAGCAGGTTCGTTAACTGGCGATAATTTAATGTTTTTTAGGACAAATAAAAATAGTCAATCATGAGAGCTTTCAGCAAATGAAATCCTCCATTATAGTGATGATATTCCTTTTGAAAAAATCAAGGAAAAATTCTTGATTGATATTGAAAGCAATATTGATTCGATACAATTATTAGAACTTTTAAGTCAAAGAATTGCAAGTGAAACTCGAGTTAAAAGATATGGGATATCTTTTGCCAAAATCCTAGCCTATATTCAGGAATTGATTAAATGCTTAAATGAAGAAAAAAGATACCTTGATTATGTTAAAGAACACGGTGGTAGTAAAGAAGGTATTAAATCAAATATTTTTTATGATGATTTTTGATATGGTAGAAAAGAAATCAAACCACTACATGTGGATAAACCGTATAGAAACCAAATAGCTCATCAATTAGACAACTCTCTTTTAACAATCGCAGCCTAATTACTATCTTTTGAAGAATTACATATTAATTCCTTCTTTTGTTTAAATTATCCAAAAATCATAATAATTACCTTGTTAAAGATTCTTGAGATTCTTTTGTTTTATTCACAATAAAGAGGGTATATTGCAAAAAAAGAAAATCTATTTATTTTCTTTAAACTTAAAATATTTATTTTGAAATAACACAACCATAGGTCCAGGTGGAACACCAAATGTTGCTTCAAAATCCGAACCAATAATACTTGCTAATTCAGGAGAAATTGTTATATCTCTATAACTTCTAAAATTATTATTATAGAATGTTCCTGTTCAAATTTTAGTTACAGTATTAGGAATTATTATGGATGTCAATTTATTGGTTCCAAATGCATTTTGTGCAATTTCTATCAATCCATTAGGTAATGTAAGTGATGTTAGTTCACCGTTTTCAAAAGAGTGTTCTCCAATAAAAGTTACCTTTGGCCCTATTTCCAAGGTTTTTAATTTATTTCCTACAAATGCAAATGACTCAATTCTTGTAAGGTTTTTAGATAATGTTAATTCCTGTAATTCACTATAGAAAAAAGCACTAAATCCGACCTCTATTATTCAATCAGGAATAATTACCTTATTTAAAATTTTATTTTCAAATGCAAATTGGCCAATAGAAGTAAACCCTTCAAAATCTTTAGCAACTAAAGATGTTTTTCCTGCTCACTTACCACCACTTGCAAAA